>JBEKME010000057.1:0-38665 GCA_050008675.1 Terriglobia bacterium | reverse complement strand
CCCGAGGAAAGGAAATCGAATGTCGTGGCCATAATCAATCACAGCCGCGGTCGATAGGACCCGCAAAACGATGGTGCTGCGGGAGAGCGGATCCTCGCCCCCGATAATTTTTTCACAGCTTCAAACCATCGGGACGTATGCGCAACCCGCCGCCTGGAGCCGTCCAGCAATGCTGGTTAGCCCGGAGAGGAAGAAGTATCCGACCGCAAATCGCGCTCTCTCGGTCGAACTAAGGATGCCCTTGATGTGACCAACTAGCTTTTCATTCCGGTTATCGATGATGTCGTGGGTAGGCATTATTCTTCGGCTTTCAGGATTTCTTTGGGGAGACGGCTTAATACGAAGTCCCGAATGGCCAGACCTGAAGCCTGGGCCTGCCTTGCCACTTCAAGCGTGGGCCAGAAGGAATCGTCGTAGCGGAGTCGAACGGCGTAAGGTGTCAGCACTAACAAAATCGCCTGCCGCCTTTCGCAGCCAACCCCGCACGACATCAGCCTTTTCTTTCATACACGACCTTTTCTTCACGGACGGCCGTGGTGATGAAGGCCTGGGGTACAGCGCTCCAGTCAGTCACTTCTTCCGGCGTATACACCATCACGTCCACCGGCGCGTTTAATCCGGCCAGTGCGAGGTACAGCGGGGCGTCGGGCCGGTAGCTTGGCTCGCTGGATTCCTTGATCACCAGAACATCGAAATCGCTGTGGGGTCGGGCGTCGCCCCGTGCCCGGCTCCCGAACAGGATGATCTTCTCCGGCTGTGCCGTCTCCACGATGCGGCGGACAATATCGCCAATCAGATCCTCATTCGGCGGATTCATGCTTCGAGCCTATCCCACACGCAAAAGTTCCCCTTTGCTCTTCAAGTAGCGCGTGAAGTCGTTATCGTCGTCCAGATCAACCAGGTCCAGCGGGCGCCCCAGGGCATCATGGGCGGCGGCCATGGCGCGGAAAAAGACCTCCGGCGGCAAGCCCGAAACCGCCATGTCTACGTCGGAGTTGGGACGCATCTTCCCCTTGCTCGCCGAGCCGAAAACGTACACCTCTTTCGCTCCAACAGCCTTGAGTGCAGATGCCGCCTTGTCAACTAATCCCTTCATTTCATCGGTCATGGCATCCTTCCTGGGTCAAGTATGCCAAACCGCGCCGCCCCCGTCGAGACAAGAATGTGGTGGAGGGGTCAACCAGCGTCTCATTGCGGTTATCCATGATGCCGTGAGACTGCGACGTCCTGAACTGGCACGGTTATTCCTCCCCTGGCCTCCTCTCGGTGTCGGGAACATGATGGTGAGACAGTTGCCGCGCCAAGTGCCTCCTCACCGGGTTCCTCCTCGCAGAACGAGTAACTATCGGCAGGATTGTACTCGCTGTTTATCTTTGGGGCAATGCGGAGACCGCGTTCCCATTTCGCCGATAAGGCTGCCGAATACGATAGGCCATGGGTGTGGAGCGAGGACGCCTGTAAAGAACTAAGCGTAACAGGGCACTGGCGGGGCTCTTGCAGTGGCGGGTATCCCGATAAAGGGCATCGGGGAAGATCGGGATGGGTCGGGGCAGGTCGGGAGAGGTCAGCCCGGCACCGTGTTGTCGAAGATCTTTGGCCCCGGCTAGCCAGGGGAGGGGTCGGGGACAGGCGAGCGGGCCTCCCTTGTAGGGCCGAAACGGACTCCATGTCTCTTGACAAACCGGGGGAGATAGGCTACTATACTAAGCGGATGGTGCAGGATTCAGGATTCAGGATTCAGGATTCAGTAGTCAGTAGTCAGGAGTCAGGATTCAGGATTCAGGAAAAAACTTCGACAACGCGTCACCCGGGGCGAGCGTGGCGACAAACTGCTTTACTCCCTCTGGACAAGATGTCGCTTAGAAAAGGGAAAGGAAGAACGCAGTAACTTTAAAATTGAGGGACCGACGCGGGAATGTCTATGAAAACAAAGGATCGGCTTTCAGCAGCCCGGCACAAACCGGGAATGTTACAGAAAACAAAGGTAGTTACGCGTTGGAAGCGGGAATGTTATTGAAAATACGGTAGTTAGTATGTGGTAGGTGGTGGGTGGGGAAGGACACTGTCGACTGTCAACTGTGAACTTTGAAAGGGAGGCCGCAACGCAATGAGCATGGAAAAGGTTAGCCGGCGTGAGCTGTTGCAGCGTGCAGGGGCAGTGGCGACGACAGCCCTGAGTGGATTTGCTCTGGAAAAGGGAGCCGCCAAACCCATTAACGAAGGGACGGCAGCCACTCGGGCTGCTTTCGAGTGGATCCGGTCCGCCCGCCTGATGATTGCCGAAGGTTATGCCCCGCCCTTTTATCCCTCGCTGGATTACGAAGCAGAGAAGGCCCTGGCTCTAGCCCGCCGGCTGAACTGCGATGCGTTGCGTTATCCCACCTATTCTTACGTGGCATTCTTCCCCACCAAGACTAAGCTTCCACACCATCCGGAGCTGGGCGCGCGCGACCCCTTCCGGGACACGGTGAATCTGTTTCATGACGCCGGCCTGAAGGTCGTAGCCTACAACCCGCTCAATCATCCCTTTATGGACGTGCAGTCGGACAACCCGGAATATCGGGATTGGATGCGCTACGACGGCGAGGGACAGCCCTTCATCACCCGTCACATGGGTTGGACTCGGTTTTACGAAGGATGTCTGAACAGTCCTCTGCGGGCGCAGATTCGGGAGAGAGTAAGGGAAGTGGTCACCAACTACCCGGTCGATGTGATGTACTTCGACGGGCCTTACGAAGGCATGGAGCAGGAAATGCGCTTCTGCCATTGCAAGTACTGCAAAGCGGCATATCAGAAGGCACGAGGGAAGAACATTCCCTTGCAAACCGGCGGAACGACCCTCGCAGAGGAGATCGAGTACCAGCAATGGCTGACGGAAGATGTCGTGCTCGGTTTCATGCACGAAATTTGCGATATGGTGCGCCAGGTGCGCGAGGTGCCCATTGTGTACAACGATACCGGACTCCTGAGCCGGGACTGGAGAGCGCGCGCCTTCCGCTACGTTGACGGCTTCATGTTTGAGGCGGCGGACACGCCGGAGCAGAAGCTCTTCAACCTCCGCATTGGCCAATCCACCGGCAAAGTGGTCTGGACCTATATCAGCTCGCACACGGAATACAATAGCGAGCACCTGAAAGACAAGTCCGTGCGCGGCTGGTACAGCTCTCCGGTGGAAGGTAACAGATTGCAGCTCGATGCGGCGGTGGCGACCGCCGCCGGCGCCGGCTACTGTTACTGGGGCCTGAATCGCCTATTCTACCTGATGCAGGACATCCTGGATGACCCCTCGATTCGCGGTCTCAAAGCCGTTTTTGATTTTGCTCAGGAGAACGGCAAACTGCTGCGCTCTGTCAGTCCCATGCCGCAGGCGGGCATCCTGACGGGAACACAAACCATTCAATGGTGCCAAAGCTCGTTTCTTATTCCTCAAGCTTACAGGAATTACTACTACGGGGCCTGGCAGCTCCTGAAGGATATGGGTTACGACGCCGAGCCATTTCTGGATTACGAAATGACCGCAGAGCGTTTGGCAAAATACAAACTCGTGTATGTGCCGAACGCTCCGTGTCTGAGCGAGGCCCAGTGCTCGAGGCTGGCGGGTTACGTGGAAGGAGGCGGGACCTTGGTGGCAACTCATCTGACTTCGGTCGCCGATGAATTCGGAAGGCCGCGCAACAATTATGGTCTCTCTGAATTGTTCGGTGCGACCTTAAAGTCGGGTGAACCCCTCGAGATCCCCGATCTGTATCTGCGCGTTACCTCCTCCGGCAAGTTAATCCCTCAAGATCCCCAAGTGATGTCATTTGAACCTGCCCGCGGGGCAGAGGTCATAGGGGAGACTTATGACCGTGGCCATCGCCGCACCCTGGGACCTGCCGTAGTCACCCGGCGGCAAGGAAAAGGGCAAGTGATCTATATTGGATCGGGCCTGGAAGCCGTTTATGAAGAGACCTTGAACGAGTCGCTGCGGGCTTATTTCCATTCGCTGCTCGATCCGATTCTCGCCTCCTCGCGAACTTATGAGCTCGAGTTCCGTCCAGGTCTGATGCCCCAGTTCGCATCCTCTCCAGACACCTTGCTTCTGCACTTGCTGGCCAATACCGGGAACATATGGAAGAAGCTTCTCGTTCAGGAAGAATTCCTGCCGGTCAAAAATGTGCGAGTGCGCCTCCGGCTTCCCCAGGGCCGGACCGCCAAGTCTGTGGCACTGATGTGGAGCGGGGCGGCGCCTTCCTGGAGTGTTCGTGATGGCTGGGTCGAACTGACCGTTCCTCAGGTGCAGGTTTATGAAGTGATTCGGGTGGACCTTGTGTAGTGCGTTCAGATACCAGCCCTCTCCCCCTTGGGGGAGAGGGTGGCCCGCGCCGGCGTTTTCTTCAGCCGGTGCGGGACGGGTGAGGGGGTCAAAGCCGTGGGAAAAATGAAATCCTCAACCCCCTCCTTGCGATGGTTGATGATCGCGCTGGCCTTCTTCGCCACCGCCATCAATTATCTGGACCGGCAGACGCTTTCGGTGGCCGCACCGGTCCTCATCGACCAGTTCCGCATGAGCCACGCGACTTATGCGCGCGTGGTGTTCGCATTCATGCTGGCCTACACCATCGCCAATGGCGTTTCCGGCCCCGTCCTGGATCGGCTGGGAACCCGCCTGGGCTTTGCCTTGACCATGGCCTGGTGGTCTGCTGCCAGTATGCTGAATGCACTGGCGCGCGGGCCGTGGTCCTTGGGCGCTTACCAGTTCCTGCTCGGGACGGGCGAGGCCGGCAACTGGCCGGCTTGCGTTAAAGTGGTGGCGGAATGGTTTCCGGCCAAAGAGCGCGCGCTCGCTTCCGGAATCTTTAACAGCGGCTCCGCCGCGGGGGCGATTCTGGCGCCGCCCGTGGTGGTCTGGCTTTTGCTTCATTACGGATGGCAGCAGGCTTTTGTTTGGGTGGGAGCTCTCGGCTACCTCTGGTTAGTGATCTGGTCGTTGGTCTACCACACCCCCGCGGGTGTGAAACAGGAAGTAGCGCCGCCCCTTATTTCTCCCTGGAAGTTGTTCCGGACGCGGTTTGTCTGGAGCTTCACCCTCTCCAAGGTTTTCCTGGATCCCGTGTGGTACTTCTACATTTTCTGGTTCCCGGAATACCTCGAGCGTGCCCGCCATTTCAGCATGGCCTCCATTGGAAAGTACGCCTGGATGCCTTTTATGGTGGCGGGCCTGGGGAACATTCTGGGCGGCTGGATTTCCGGTTTCATGCTCGGGCGCGGGATTTCTCTTAACGTGGCTCGCAAGGGCGCGGTCACGCTTTTTGCCGCGCTCATGACAAGCGCCATTCCGGCTGTTTTGGTGCGCGACGCGCGAACTTCCATGGCCCTCGTGTCGCTGGCCATGCTCGGATACACCGGGTGCGGTTCGATCATGCTGGCATACCCCGCCGATGTGTACCCTAAGAACGTGGTGGGCTCGATCTGGGGACTGGCCAGTATGGGCTCAGGGTTTGGCGGCATGATTTTCGCTCTCCTCACCGGTTTGGTGATTGACCACTTCTCGTTTGTGCCCGTTTTCATAGGCTTCGGCATCATGCCGCTGCTGTGCGCGGGCATCATCTGGACTCTGCTCGGCCCCATTTCGCCGTTATCTCGAGGGTTGGAGTTCACCAAGGCTGCATGACATGGACAGCTTGGTAGTGGTGTCATTTGCGAGACATGGACGCTCTGAGCCGTCGTCATTCCCGCGAAAGCGGGAATCCACTCCGCAAACCTTCGGAAATGCCCTGCCTACGGACTGGATTCCCGCCCTTCGGCAAGCTCAGGGCAAGCTTTTCGCGGGAATGACCAGCCGTTCGTGAGGGATGCCACCCCAAATGACACCACAATGGACGGCTTCATGGACGGCTTCGGGGTTGCGGTCAGCAGGAAAGGGGAATATCATTTCAGACATTTGCTTGGCATTCGAAGCCAAGGGGGTGGTTACAATGCTTCCACGAAGGGGTACGCTGATGAATTCGATACGCTTCCGCCTGTCAATACTGGTCTTTGAAGTTGTTGCTTTGGGCGTGGCTGCTTTGCCGGCCCAGTCTCGACCGACCATCACCCTTACAGTCGATGCAACCCAAGCGCCGGAGAAGATGCTCCACACGCGCATGGTCATGCCGGTGAAGCCTGGGCCGCTGACGCTTTATTACCCCAAATGGATTCCCGGCGTGCACGGGCCAGCGGGGCCCGTGGGCAGCGTAGCCGGACTGAAGTTCATGGCGAACGGCAAAGCGATTCCCTGGCGGCGCGATCTGCTTGACGTGTTCACCTTCCACCTGGATGTGCCCGAGGGCGCGGATAGCCTCGAGGCGACATTCGACTACATCGAAGCCAGCGGAGGCGGCATGGGCTTCGGTGGTTCCGCCACTGACAAGCTAGTGATTGTCAGTTGGAACCAAAACGTGCTGTATCCCACGGGAGTCCCCGCCGCGGAGATCACCTACACCCCGACCCTGCGCCTGCCTCCAGGGTGGAAGTTCGGAACCGCACTGCCGCAAGAGAGTGTTGCGGGCGACGAGATCACCTTCAAGCCCGTTGCTCTGGATCGCTTGGTCGACTCGCCGGTGATTGCCGGCGAATACTATCGCGCCGTGGACGTGACGCCGCCCGGCGAGCCCATCCGGCACGAGATTGACATGGCGGCCGACAGCGAGGCGGCGCTCGAAATGAGCCCGGAGGTGCAGAAGGAGTTCACGAATCTGGTGACGGAGACCGGCAAACTCTTTGGCGCACGCCATTACCGCGACTACCACTTCCTGCTCACCTTGAGCAATCATGTGGCGCATTTCGGCCTCGAGCACCATGAGTCCAACGACAGCCGCACGGAGGAGCGCGTCCTGCTCATGCCACAGGGGAAGCGCCGGCTGGGAGGCCTCCTCGCGCACGAATTCGTCCACTCCTGGAACGGCAAGTTTCGCCGCCCGGCCGGCCTGAGCACTCCCGATTTCGAGGCGCCGATGAAGACCGATCTGCTGTGGGTCTACGAGGGTCTCACCGACTTCCTCGGCAATCTGCTGGCCGCCCGGAGCGGACTGACGACCCCCGAGCAGTACCGCGAAAGTCTTGCCAGCACCGCGGCAGATCTGGGTCCGGGCCGCCCTGGACGCACTTGGCGGCCGCTCCAAGACACCACAGACGCGGTGCCCGGCCTGGCCTTCGGCCGGGGCGGTTGGCCCGACTGGCGGCGCGGCGCCGACTATTACCCCGAAGGCGAGCTGCTGTGGCTCGAAGTTTCCACCCTCATCCACGACCAGAGCCACGGCCAAAAATCCTTCGAGGATTTCTGCCGTCTCTTTTACGCCGGCCCGAACAATGGCCCCGAGCTGAAGCCCTACACCTTCCAGGAACTGGTTCGCTCCCTCAACCAAGTCGTGCCCTACGATTGGGCAAGCTTCTTCCAGGAGCGGTTGACTTCAACCTCGCCCGAGGCCCCGGTGGGCGGGATTCAAGCCGGCGGATGGAAGGTCGAGTACTCTGAAAGGCCGCCGGAAGGCGCCGGTCGCGGTCCCTTCGGCGAAGGGGCGGCCGCGGTCTACTCCATCGGCTTGCGCCTCAGCAATGACGGCGCAGTGCAGGACTCGATCGTCGGCGGCCTCGCCTATAAGGCAGGGATCACCTCGGGCATGCGCGTGGTGGCAGTGAACGATCGCGCCTTCACCCCCGATCTGCTCCGCGACGCCTTGAAGGCCGACAAGAACAGCTCTCAGCCTATGCGCTTGCTCGTGCTGAACGACGATTACTACAAGACGTGCACCATTGACTATCACGGCGGCGAACGCTTTCCGCACCTTGTCCGCGAGGAGGGCAAGGCGGACCTGCTCGACGAGCTCGCCAAGCCGCTTGCAGAGCATAAATAGCCGGTGGCGCAGCGCTCGTGCTTGTCAAACTCGGCGCTCTTTTCGCGTTGGATTATTGATGAAAGCGGCCACACCTGCAAAGGGAGGGGCACGGCTTTAAGAACCTCTAACACAGAGTCCCCAGAGCCACTTGTCCATGAGGTGATTCGGGGCTTCAACACGGAGAACACGGAGCGGAAGAGCGGGGGGACAGCCCGCGAGCGCTCCGTGTCCTCCGTGAGTTCTTCTCTGTGCCCTCCGTGTTAGACTCTTCTTCTTCGATGACCCAGCGGGAGCGGTTGAACAAGATCACGGAGGCCATCAACCCTGTGTCGTCTGCTTGGTCGGCTGGGATGTAGCGGCGAGTCGCATTATTCCTTCACGCTTTGCACGGCCCGGGCATAGTTCAATAACCGCCCGCCATGTTCCTTCTGATGAGTCTCTGCCTCCGGGCGCGTCTTAAACGCCACCAGCGTGGGGAGGCAGCGGTCGTAGTCGCGTACAGAAACGCCCCGGGGTTGCCGCTGGACGGCTTCGCCTTGCGCCGCACAGTATTCGATGTTCCCGCCCTCTTCGTAGTAGGCGGTGTCCGCGGGAATTGACTCGCCGGAATTCAAATCCGTAGCCCAGACCTTCTGAACTTTGCCGGGATGATTTACCGCGTAGTGCATCCCGCAACGAGGGCAGCAAGCGTGTTCCGTGTGACCATCCGTCTCGACGAGAAAAGACATTCCACCATGAATGGCGCGGCCGCAGATGTTGCAGAAGTTCGGGTTGGGCCTTGTCTCATAGCGATAGGCGAAGTAGCTTGCAAGGCCGATGGCCGCCAGAGCCAGAAGCGTGACCAGCGTCTCCCTCAGCTTCATGGTTTGCCCGGCTTCGGTGATGAAGTAACAGCCTTGGCGGTACTCCAACTGACGTGGCGCCGGTATCTTGCCGGCACCGAAGAATGCCGCCGAGACCCATCCCGCGTGGCGGGACCGGGCGAGTACCTCCCCCTCACCCTCCCCCCGCCGCGGAGAAGAGAGCCGAACCGGACGCCTGTAAAGAATTAAGCGTAGCAGGACACTGGCGGGGCTCTTGCAGTGGCGGGTATCCCGATAAAGGGCATCGGGGAAGATCGGGATGGGTCGGGGCAGGTCAGCAGAGGTCAGCCCGGCACCGTGTTGTCGAACATCTATGGCCGCGGCTGGCCGGGGGAGGGGTCGGGGACGGGTGCGCGGGCCTCCCTTGTGGGGCCGAAGCGGACTCCGGTCGTGGTGTCATTTGGAACGGGATCCATTTCGCAACGCCTGTCATTCCCGTCCCGCCATGGCGGGAGGAATCCAGTCTGTAGACAGCCTATTTCCGAAGACTTGCGGAGTGGATTCCCGCTTTCGCGGGAATGACTGCGACTTCGAGCGCCCGTGTCCCGCAAATGCCACCAGTACCCGGACTCCATGTCTCTTGACAAACGAGAAAAGATAGGCTACTATGCTAGGTGGCTTGTGCAGGAGCCGGGATTCAGGAGTCAGAAGACGGAAGAGTGGTTGCAGGGGGAAATGGTGAATGGTGAATTATGAATTATGGATACGGTAGGTGGTATGTCGTAGGGGGTAGGTGGGGAAGAGCAGGTTTCAGGAGTCAGGAGTCAGAATGAAGAGCATCTGCTTTCCGCCGACTGCCTACTGCTTGCTGCCTTCTGCTTACTGCCGGCTGCTTTGAGGGGAGTTCGGGCTGGCGGGACTCTTCGCCCGTACAGCAGCCTGGGACAGACTGTCTTCTCCACAGGGAAAGAGGAAATAGTAGTAACTTTAAAATTGAAGGACCGACGCGGGAATGTGTATGAAAACAAAGGATGAGCTTTCCGCAGCCTGGAATAAGGCGGGAATCTTGTAGAAAACAAAGGTAGTTACGCGTTGAAAGCGGCAATGTTGTTGAAAACACAGGTAGTTAGTTCCTCGTAGGCGGTAGGTGGGGGAAGAGCCGCAGCCAACCTTCGACTGCCAACTGCGAACTCATGACCATGGTGGTATGTGGCAGGCGGCAGGTGGTGAAGAGGGAAGGCCGGGAGTCAGGAAAAATACCAGGCAAGAATCGCCGAACCCGCAGAGCGGGGTCGCACTCAGGCTAGCTGATGTTGGCGCTGCGGCGCGCGGACCGATGTGACCCTTCCGGGGTCTTGTTAGGGAAGGGGGAATCGCTTTCCGGGGTGTTGCCCCCGGCTACACTACCCGCGCCCCTTCAGGGCGCTTGGCAAGGGCGGGGAATCGTATGTTACGAACCCAGAATCGCAGACCCGAGGGTCCGCGGCGACCCTCTCACTTGGGCCGCCCGGCGCTCGGGATGCCCCCGGTGGCAGTCAAAAACCAAGGCCCAACTTCCGAATTCCGGTTTAATGTGGTCTATACTAACGCTCATACATACGAGTGTTGATAATAGCACTGTTATCAATTGCTCTTGTCCGACTCCGGGGCGCGCTGGGGGAGCGGTTCGATGCCACCCTCGACCGGCTGCCGGGTGGGTGAAGCTTTGTGGAGCTTGCGCATGCCGCGAGTGTAAACCAACTGGCGCACTCCGGAGGTGCAAATCCTTTGAGTCTTGCAAATTTCCTCGAGTCCCTAAACTCGCCTCATCCCAAGGTCTTGTCCACTACCATCAGGGGCGGCGCTACGTTTCCTGATGCCTTATCGACGGATTGGGGATGCGATCACCACGGTTGAAATCTAAGTTGCTAAGCTGTAACATTCTGGCCAGTCTCCCACTTCAGGGAGCGCCACCCAGCGTAGTGGATCTTAGGAAGTACGCTGTGAGGGCTCGGGGCGCTACCACACGAGCCATTGGGGGGATGGAGTCTGGTTTTGCTCGTCACCCTCCTGGGCGTTCCAGATTGGAGAGAAAAAGGTGCATATTCTTGGCCGCCGGAAGGCGAAATGGAGAATTCCGGCTAAAGTGATAAACCCGGCAAGGGAGGACGGTGCTTGATGAGTTCCCAACCAAGAAGCAAACTGAGACCGCTGCTCGTGTCCCTGGCCCTGGTGTTCTCTTTCGGCACGCTGGCTGGTCAAGTCTTCGCCCAAAGGATGCCGGAGGCGGCGAAGGGGCCGTCGGTGGCCTGGCGAGCGTCTGCTCAGGGCAAGCCAAGCGACTACGTCGGCTGGGAGACGTGCGCGGGCTGCCATCGCGCGGAAGCCCAAGTGTTTGTGAAGACCCCTCACGCGCTTGCGGGCGAGAAACCGCCGACTTCCCCTCCCGCCCCCACGCCGGGAATTTCCCCCTCTGTTGCGGCGGGCAAGAAGATTTATGACGACATGATGTGCGCGGGCTGCCACATGATTGGCGGCCAAGGCGGGACGGCCACTGGACCTCTCGATGATGTCGGGGTGCGGCGCACGCGCGCGGAATTGCTCGACCGGATGCTCAGCCGCCGTGCCGGCGACGTCATGCCACCGCTGCCGCCCGACATGCCTACCGAGCAAATCAACCAGCTCGTGGACTACTTGATGACGCTGAAAGAGAAACCAGGGGCTGCGGCGAAGCCGCCTGCGGCCGCAGGACCCACGACCGTCACAGGGTGTGAGGCGTGCCATGGGCCGGGCAGAGCCCATGCGGAGGCCCAACAGGAAGCGGGTGGCGACCCTGCCAAGCAAGCTGCCGGAGCCAAGCTGATCTTCTCGTTCCACGCCAACCCCAAGGAAAACTCGGAACGCTGCCTGACCTGCCACATTACGAGCAAGCATCAGGAGAGGTTTGCCCACTCCCAGCATGCGGCGGCGAGCGTCTCCTGCAACCAGTGTCATGCGGCCCACCTCGTAAAAGAGTCCAAGGATCAAAGCAAGGCCAGCCTCACCTATGCGCAAGCTAACTTCTTCCAGGTCCCGCAGCTTCGGGACTCGGTCCGCTGGCTGCACAACAGCTTGCTGAAGGAGTCCGAGCCAAGCTTATGCTTTACCTGCCATGGCAACATCCAGGCGCTGTTTGCCTTGCCGGTGCATCACCGCGTACCCGAGCAACTGATGAAGTGCACGGACTGTCATAACCCGCACGGCAGCATCAACCGCGCCAGCCTGAATGAAACCAACTGGGAGACCTGCGTCAAGTGCCACGTGGAGAAGCGCGGGCCTTATGTTTATGAGCACCCTGCCGCGAGGGTGCAGGGTTGCGTGATCTGCCACAATCCCCACGGCAGCACCAATCGCATGCTGCTGGTGCGGCGTGAAGGCCGGCAACTCTGCCTGCAATGCCACACCGGATTCCACACACAGGCCGCGGCGCCGCACTCGCGTTTGGGCTTCCAGACCAGCGGAGAGTGCACCCGCTGCCACGTCACGGTCCACGGTTCCAACTTTGACCCCGATTTCCTGCGATGAAGGGATATGCGATGAGATCCAGATACTCTTTCATTGTCTGTTTGGTGGCGCTTCTGTTTTGCGGCCGGGTTTTGGTGGCGCAGGACAGCCCTGAAACTCCCTTGAACTTTGGCGGCTTCAATAACCAGGGGTCGGTGACGGTTGGTTACCGCTTCGACGACGTCAAGGGCTACGTCCCCATGTTTCAGGAGTTGTCCGATCTGAGGAAGGGCTTTCGCCTGACGGATTTCAACATGTTCGGCGAGGCCCAGAATGGGGCCAACCCCTTTGCGGACAGCTATTCCATGTCGGTCACCGGTTTGGGAGGCGAGCCTTTCGAAACCGGGCAGCTCTCCGTTAGCAAGACCCGCCTCTATGACTTCCGGGTGAACTGGAGACAGAGCTACTACTATTGGAATCAGAATGACAACCTGGTGCTGCCGATCGCGGCGGTGGGCTCGGGGCTTTCCAAGGGTCTCACGGATAACCACGACTGGGGAACGGTGCGCAAGTTCGGCTCCGCGGACTTTACTCTGCACGCCACCAACAATCTGCGCTTCAACTTCAACTACTATCGCACCACTGACAGCGGCCCCACCTTCACTACCGAGTCTCTGGATTTCTTCGATTCGCCTTCCTTCTTTGGCACCTTCGCGCGAGCCAACCCTTATTACCTGTACGCGCCCATCGACGATAACACCAATCGCTTCACCGGCGGGATCGACTACACGTTTCACTCCTGGTTCTTCCACTACAACCTCGGCTACCAGACGTTCACGCAATACCTGAGCCTGAATAATGTGAGTTCACCCGAGCTGAGCATCAATCCCGTTGCGAGCTCGACCAAGGAACCACTCACCAGCCTCTCGCAATCCGAGTACCGGCGCCTCACGACTCCCCTCAGCGAGTTTTCCTTCACGGGGAAGCCGCTTTCCAACCTTGATTGGCGCGGCGGCTACATCTATTACCGTTATCAAGGGCCGGCCACTCTGGAGCAGTCTTACAACGGCACCGCCCCGAACAGTTCCGGCGTCCTTGCGCCATACACTGTCAGCGAGAGCGCACGTGACACCGTAGTTGAACCTGACAACATTGTGTATCAGGGCTTCACCTACAAGGTAAGACAGTGGTGGGAGATCAATGTGGACTATCGCTACTCCCGCTTTAGCACTGACGCCGTCGGGAATTTCGCGAGCCTGTTCAGCGTGGTCACCAATCCCACCTCTTCGTCGCCTATAACTAGCACTACGCCCTCCTCCGGACAGGACTCCTTCGTCTGGCGGGATGGGCTGAGTGACTTCGACTTCAACATGCTTTTTACCCCCACCCATTCGCTCACCCTGCGTCCTGGAATTCATCTGCTCAAGGCGGATGTAGAGTCGCTCGAAGACGGCGTGGCCGATCCAGCCACCTCGCTGCGAACCAAGACAGCCTCGCCCGAAATCAGTTTCGGCTATCAGCCCTCGAAGGTCTTCAGTGTCCGTGGGGACCTTCACACCTTCGACAACGGCTCATCTTACACGTCCATCACGCCTCACACCGAGGTGGCAGGACACCTTATCTTTCGTGTCCAGCCCATGGCGAAGGTATCGCTGCAAGACGATCTGAATCTCGCCAACGACAAGTTGATCGACTCCAGTTTTAAGAACAACGTTCACTCGAACACGGTGACGCTGTCTTATGCCTTGAATGACCGGTTTTCGATTTTTGGGGGCTTCACCTACGACAGCATCTTTGCTGCGGGGAACATCGTTTACGCGCGCGGCACGGCGCCACTCAACGACTTCCTGCGCGACCAGGAAGCGGACCGCGTGTGGCAGGGCGGGGTGGAAGCCAAGCCCAGCAAGCGTTTTGGCCTGCGCCTCACTGGTAACTTCGATCGCTCCACCGGCCTCGGCCAGATCAGTGGCGAGCCGCCTGCCTACGGACCCCTCACTTGGCCGCTGGTCACTGGCACCGTGTACTACGATTTCCCCAAGGCCGGCCGCCTGTCGGTGGATCTGCAGCGGACGTATTACATTGAACAGATTGTCACCGGCAACAACTTCAGCGCTAACCTGCTGACGATTCGCTGGACGCGCGACTTTTGACGGGTCATTACGGTCAGGTTAGAGTCGGGATGATCCGGAGATGGCCCCATCGCCCGAACCAAACATCAACGGGTGTCATTCTTTGAACCAAGCATGAAACTAACCTGCATGGATTGCCGCAGCTCACCGGGAGGTGACCAATGCGCAGAGGAACGTGCGCTTTGCTGGTGTTTTTCTGCACGACAGCCATGGCCGCTGATCTGAAACCGCCCAGCAGCGCAGAGTTGTGCGGCGATTGCCACCGCGCCATCTTTGACGGGTGGAAGAGATCGGCCCATGCAACCGCGATGGAGAGTCGGCTCTTTCAGGATGCTCTGAAGGGCGCCGAGGCGGATTTCGGTGTCCAGGCCCGCAAGAACTGCCTCGCCTGTCACGCCCCTGTAGCTGTTCTGACGGGAGATCTTGAACTGCTCAGAAAGGTGAGTTGGGAAGGAGTCACCTGCGACTACTGTCATTCCATCCAGGAGGTTACAACGACTGGCGGCAACCCGAAGGCCAAAGTAGAGTTCACGTTGGTGAAAAGCGGGCCCTCTAAAGACCTGGTTTCGCCAGCTCATGGGACACGTTTCTCGCCGCTGCACACTTCTTCGCTGGCCTGCATCACCTGCCACGAGTACTCGAACTCGCAGGGCTTTCCGGTCCTGGCGACATACTCCGAGTGGAAAAACAGCACGTACGGAAGAAGCGATGTGGGGTGCCAAGCATGCCATATGTACCGCATCGAGGGAGATGTGGTCGATCCCCGGATTAAACGATCGGCAACGCTGACGCTCAATCTCCACGAGATTCCCGGCGGCCATTCCATCCAGCAATTGAACAAGGCCATCAAAGCTGACCTCTCCACCACCAGAGAAGGCGACCGGCTACGGGTTGTCGTCAAGCTGAGCAATCGTGGTGCGGGACACTACGTGCCCACGGGGTCATCGTTGCGCCAATTGATCTTGGAACTCCAAGCCGATTCCTTGGCCGGGCATCATTTCAGCGAGCAACGGATCTACCGTCGCACTGTGGCAGACCGTAGTGGCACCGTCCTGAATCGTGAGGATTTAGTTTTCATCAAAGGCGCCCGGGTCGTGACGGACACGCGCCTGGCGCCCAATGAGACAAAAACCGAAACGTTCTCCTTCTTAATACCGCAGGGAACCCAGACGCGAGTGAGGGCCAGCCTCTACTACTATTACTCCCCTCTAGCCTCTACCGAGGCGCAGCAGAAGGTCACGTTCCTGGAGCTCACGCGCCTGGTCCAATAGAGGACATAGAAATCCATTGATATGTCATTCTGACCCCGCCTTGCGGGAGAAGAATCTCACCGTTTTGGAACCAGTAACCGCGGAGATCCCTCTTGGCCTGGAACTATTAGGCAAACACGTTCTGGGGCCTGAATATGCAAGGTGCCTAACCGTCAATGTGTCAACGTGTCCCAATCCACAGGTGAAAGTCAACTATTGAGGAAATTAACACACCCTGTGGAAGTTTTCCACATGCTGCATTTATCAACACCTCACGAAAACGGAGAATGGCTCTAATTTGTAATGGCTTACAGCTCACATCGAAGATTAAGAAAAACTAACAATGGAGACATATTTGCTGTACCTTAGGTGCCGGGAGGTTCCTCGCATCGGTGTCGGTACCATTAGCGCCAGTAAGATGGCGAACTAGCATTCGCAAAGTCAATTTGGCTCTCCATTCCTTGCTATGGGCTATTCTTGTCTCGTTGTCACGTCAAGTTGCTGCTGAAGAACCTATCGCCCATCCATTCATCGAACAAAAGGACATCAAGCCCGAGACGTGTCTAACCTGCCATCCCGAGAAGAAGCAAGGGAAGTTTGTCCACTCCGCAGTTGGGATGGGTTGTGAGAACTGCCATCAAGCCACGTCTGAAAAAAACAAGACAACCATCACCTTGGTCGCCACCGGGGGCGATCTTTGCGCGATGTGCCACAAAGCCAATACAGATCCCGTCCAGCACGGATCCTTCAAGGCAGGGCAATGCCTGGTCTGCCATGACCCGCACACGGGCGACTACAAGGCACAAACTCGTGCTCCGGTGAACACGCTCTGTTTCAGTTGTCATGGACAGAATCCACCCAATGTGAAGGTGAACACCGAAACCAGGCTCGTGACCATGTTAGGCAACCAAGTGGTCAGTCTGGAAGCATATCGCCAGGCTCCCAAGTTGGGTTTAGATCCCTCGGGCACTTCAGGCCATCCCGTTGTGGGTCATCCGCTGACGGGCAAAGACCCCCGCAGCAAGGATGGCATCCTGAGTTGCCTGAGTTGCCACAACCCCCACAGCTCGGCTCTCCCCAAGCTCATGCCAGCGGGGCTCAAGAGCGGTCTCGATCTGTGTGCGGAGTGCCACAAGCAAGGAGTGGGGCCATGAAAGCAAAGACCTCACGAACTCGAATGAGCGCCCGGAGTTGGGGATGGAGCTTAGCTTTGCTCGTCACTCTCCTGGGTGTTCCAAAAGCATGGCGGTTATGAAGAGGGTCCTGATGTTCGCCCTGTCGATCGGTCTGACAGTCCTGCGGCTAGACGCAGCCAAGCACCCCACCCTCGACCCGAAGGTCGACGCGGCGAAATGTCTCGAGTGTCATGGGGACAAAACCAAAGGGAAGTCGGTGCACTCCGCGATGGCAAGCGGCTGCCTGAGTTGCCACGAAGTTCGAGTGAACAGGGACATCACCCGGGTGAAGTTAATCACCGCCACCCCTCTGGACCTTTGCCTCACCTGCCACTCCGACAAGAAAGCCTCCGCCATCAAAGGGAAAGTCCACAGCCCGGCTGTGCGCGAGTGCCTCAAATGCCACGATCCGCACACGGCGGAAAACAAGAACCAGTTGTTGAAGCCGACCTCGGGAGCAACGAAACAGGAGAACCTCTGCTTGTCTTGTCACAGCATAGGCGTGGACATCCCCAAGGAGGGCAGCCGACATCCGGCGCTCGACATGGGTTGCGACACATGCCACATCACTCACAAGACCGGCGACCCAGCGCAACGCGAATTCGCGTATCACCTGACCAAAGACGCGCCCGAGTTGTGCTTTGACTGTCACGATGCGAAAGATGAGACGATGGTCAAGGCCCACCAGAATCAGCCCATCGCCAAAGCCGACTGCCTTCAGTGTCATGATCCGCACCAGTCCAAGTCGCCGAAGCTGATGCAGGCGTTCCTGCACAATCCGTTTGAAGGCAAGCAGTGCGACACCTGCCATCAGCCTGCCAAGGAGGGGAAGGTTGTGCTGGCGCAGAAGGATGTGAAGTCCTTGTGCGTGACCTGCCACGAAGATGTGACGAAGCAGATCGCGGCGGCCAAGGTGCAGCATCCGGGAGCGGCGGGCGACTGTACGGATTGCCACAACCCGCACGCCGGGAGGTCGCCGGGCTTCTTGCAGCCCGGCCCCGTGGCGGCGTGTCTGGTCTGCCACTCCGACCAAGCCGAGCAGTTTAAGAAAAAACACTTGCACCAGCCGGCCTTCGAACAAGGCTGCGCCATATGCCACGAGCCGCATGGTGGCGATAATGCGCATCTGCTCCGTGCGCAGAGTGTGAATGCGCTCTGCCTGGAGTGCCACGGGCCCGACGCCAACCCGCAAAAATTGGAAAACGAGCACTTGGTGGCGATCTTCGATGGCAAGGTGAAACTGCCGGAAAACTACTTCAATAAGGTACACATTTTGCCCCTGAAATATGGCCTGGGACACCCGACGCAGCACCACCCGGTGGGCGACACCTTGATCCCGAAAACCAAGGCCGTGTTTGCGATGAATTGTCTCACCTGTCATCAGCCGCACTCTGGGAATGAGCAGGGGATGCTGGTGAAAGACCAGAAGAATGATATGAATTTCTGCAAAACCTGCCACAACAACGGATTGGACCTTATGGACGTACGGACCGGAGGTAATTGAGATGTCGAACAGGCCAGATTCGCTTCGCCGGGTGAAATTCGGGATCGCAGCGCTGAGCTTGCTGGCGCTCGCCTTGGTTTTGCCGGCGCCACTCCGTGCCGGCAAGAAGAAAGAGCAAACCCCGCCTCCGGTGAACCTGGCAGATCAGCGGGTGCATGCCTATTTCGATATTACCAAGATCGTCTGGCCGAACCCGCCGGCGATTGCGCGGATCGCGTTCCAGGACCTTTTCACGGGAGAAAAGATCGATCCCAGCCTCTATACAAAAAAGGGGCACAAGCAGACTTGGATGGATCGTCTGGCCGGCACGCAGTCCACCGACCAAATCCAAATTGACAAACTCCCCTTCCAACTGATGCGCACGTACGGAGTGGGGGTCGATTCGAAGGGCTTGATCTATGCGGGAGACCAAGGCGTGGGCGCGGTGTTCATCTTCGATGCGGAGAAAAAGGACCATGTCGAGTTGATCGGTCACGGCAGGCAGGCGAACTTTGGCCGGATCGTGGGTCTGGCGCTGGATGACGATGACCGCCTCTTTGTCGCGGACGCCCAACTGCACCACGTCCTGGAATTCAACGTCCAGCACCGGCAAGAAGCGGCTTTCGGAGGGGAGGTGCTGGTTCGCCCGGGGGGTGTGGCGATCGATCGGGAGAACCGCTTCCTTTATGTGGCCGACACCGGAAACGATGTAGTGGATGTCTTCGATGCGGACAGTTTCAAGCTGTTACGCCAGATCGGCAAACCCAGCCGGAAGCACGAGCAGACGGACCCTGGAACTTTCTCCCTTCCCGAGGGTGTGGCCGTGGACAAGGACGGCAACGTATACGTCACCGACACCTTCAACGACCGTGTCGAGATCTTCGACGCCGACGGCGAGTTTATCAGTACGTTCGGCAAGAACGGCGATGGTCCCGCGGATCTGGAGCGGCCCAAGGGGATTGCCGTCGATTGCGACGGCCACATCTGGGTGGTCGATGCCGCCCAGAACCGGGTGAAGGTTTTCAATCAGCAAGGCCGCCTGCTCATCTACTTTGGCGGGCAGGGATATTACCCGGGTCAGTTCATGGGCCCGTGGGGAATTGCCATCGACCCGTCGAATCGGGTCATCGTTTCGGAGACCCTTCCCGGCCGGGTGCAGGTTTTCCGTTACGTGACCGACGCGCAGGCCGCCGCCGAGAAGGCGCGCCGGGAAGCCGCCGAGCAGAAAGCGGCGGTAGCGCCGGCCTCCAGCCGGCAAGATTCGAGCGCTGCCAAGCCCGCTGGAGTGGCGCCGGAGCAGAAGCAGCCGGCGCCCGAGGCACCCGAAGCCAAGCCGGATCTGGCGGCCAAGAAGGATTCTGCGGCGCAATAGCGCTGCCACAAGTTTCGGCTATCTCCGGATAGCCAAAAATGCGGCCCTGGGTAAAGCCCGGAGCCGCGTAGCACGTAAAAATCAATCTGGAGGTTAGTCTAGTAAAATGAAAAAACTCAGCCTACTAATAATTATGGTCCTTGTCGCCACGGTGGCGGCAATGGCCCAAACCACCCCAGTCGGTCCGTATGGGGGCACCGGGTACACCTCCACTAACACGTACACAAACGCAACTGCTACTGCTAGTGACGTTCTCGGCGCGCACAACGGTTACGGCCGTGGCTGCGTCATGTGCCACGCTCCGCATAGCGGTTCGTGGGGCAACGGCCTTGCCCTGAGCGGCGATCCCAATAACGGTGAGGTCGCTCTGTGGGGTCAGGATCTTACTCCGCTGTTTGGCTATGCCATAAGCTTCAGTGGCGACGGCAACACGTCAAAGTACCCGGTCACGCTGCCGACTACTGTCATGGCCGGCATCGGTGACGCTAACACCATCATCCTCCTATGCCTGAGCTGCCATGACGGTGTATTGACCAAGGTTGGCATGATGGAAGGTCAGACCGTTGAGGTCCTGCCGATCGTTGGCGGGCACGCTCCAACGCTCCTCGGGTTGGCAAAACCAACCGCCGGCACCTCCTATAGCAACGACCACCCCGTGGGTGGAAGCGCCGTCGTCACTTGCAATGGTGGCTCTGCTACTGCTGGCGCGACAAAGTCGTTGGGGTCGGGGCATCAGTGGGACTGCATCGGTGGCGGCCCCGTGGCAATCAACATGACCGGTCCCGCCTCGAGTGTGTTCATAACCAACTATAAAGGTTCCTTCTGGAACACTGGCGCAACTAATGGTATAAGCCAGAAGTTGGCCAGCTTTAATTCTGGTTCCGTGGTAACCGCCGTCACCTGCACGTCCTGCCACAATCAACACAGCATGACTGTATACAACAACAACTATGGCAACTTC
This sequence comes from Terriglobia bacterium, assembly GCA_050008675.1. Classification (GTDB taxonomy): domain Bacteria; phylum Acidobacteriota; class Terriglobia; order UBA7540; family UBA7540; genus CAVROP01. Next base: position 18,174 of record JBEKME010000057.1, on the reverse strand, counting down.
GGTACGATGTTTTTCATCAAGGGGCAGTATACCCCGCTGTCGAATGGCAACTCAGTGGCGCAGTTCTGCCGCAACTGCCACGGTGGGGCTTCGAACGAAATGGAAGGTGTGATGAACGTACCGACCATCTAATCTGTTTTTACTGCCTTTTGATCAGGGGGAGTAACTTCTCTCCCCCTGGTAGTGGGGCAGTTTGGTTCACTGTAGCGGCGGTCTATGACCGCCGCCTTTTGTGGCACGAGCGCCCCGCCCGTGTCAAGTCATGGCCAAGATGGCCATGCCACAATAGATTCCGGCGCTCATCGCGTAGGGGCACGCCATGGCGTGCCCCTACTGACCCACTACCATCAAGTGAACTCCCGTAATCGGGTGATTGAGGAATGGAGTGATGAAAGTGAAATTGCGAATTGCCAGTTCCAAAGCGCAAGTCCTGTTGCTTCTCATGGTGACATCTACGGGCTGGGCCCAGGTGGCCTCCCACGCCCCGACCGTGATCCAGGCGCCCTCGGACTCCAGCGTTATCTTCCAGCCCGTGGGCCGGCCCGTTGTCCGGGTGAACGGCGCGGTGCTGACGGACCGCGACCTGCTCCGCGAAATGTTCACGATCTTCCCGTATGCGCGCCTACACAACGGGTTTCCCCAGGGCATGGAAGCGGGTATCCGCGACGGCGCGATGAAGATGATGGTCTTCGAGGAGTTGGTGTATCAGGAGGCCAAGCGGCGCAACATGACCGTGCCGCCTGCCGAACTGGCGCGCGCCCAGGCGGAGTTCCGCCGGCAGTTTACTTCCACGCAGCAATATCAGCAGCTCCTTCAGGGGGAGTTCCATGGTTCGCCACAGTTGTTACAGGCGAAGGTGGAGCGTTCATTGCTCATCGACAAACTTCTCAAGCTGGAGGTGACGGACAAGGCGGTGGTTTCCGTCGCCGAGGCGAAGGCCTACTTTGACCAGCACCCCGAGCGCTTCCACATGCCCGAGTCCTTCTCGTTCCAGAGCATTTCCTTTCTGCCTCCGCCGAACGCGACTGCCGCCCAGTTGCAGGAAGCACGTCAGCACGCCGGCAGTGCGCTACGCCAAGCCCAGGCCACCAAAAGTTACGAGGAGTTCGGGCTGCTGGCCGAGAAAATTTCCGAAGACGATTTCCGGGTGATGATGGGCGACCACCCGCCTGCGGACCGCTCGAAACTGCCCCCGCCGGTGGTGAAGGCCCTGCTGGCGATGCAGCCCGGCCAAGTGAGCGGCCTCATCGAGTTTGACGCCGGCGCCTACACCATCCTGCGGCTGAAGGCGCACCTTCCTGCCGGCCTGCCGAAGTTCGAAACCATCCAGGACGCGTTACGCGAGCAACTGACGAAAGAAAAGAGCGAGCAACTTCGTAACGCTCTCGCCACGAAGCTGAGCAAGACGGCCAAGATCGTGAAGGCATAGCTGTAGGGGCACGCCATGGCGTGCCCCTACGCTTGCCACGGGCGGGACGCCCGTGCCACTACAGAAAACCCAAGTGACCCACTACCTCGTCTTTGCAAGGCAGTGTGCAGAGTTCCAAGCTATGAACAGAAATATCGTCATCCTCGCTGTGTTCGTACTGGCACTTGCCCCGCGCGCGTCGGCGCAGGTGAAAGCCGGCGAGGGCAGCTTGAATCTGAACGGCACGTTCTCGGCGGGATACAATGACGATTTTTCGAACCTCCTCGGTTCCGACCACAGCATCGTCTTCGGCGGCATCGCCGACCTGTTCGGCTATTACTATAATCCGAGTTTTCTCTCGTTCGATATTCAACCGTTTTACAACCAATCGAGAGATAACTCCACTTTTCAGTCGCTTACCGCCAGCAGCGGCGTGAACTCCAGCGCCCAGATCTTCAGCGGCAGCCATTATGGCGGCTCGATCAGCTATTCCACGTCGTTCAACAGCAGCGGGAACTTTAATGTTCCGGGCTTGGCCAATTACACCACGCATGGGAACAGTGATACGTTTGCCGTCACTTGGGGCCTTCACCTGGACAATTTACCCAGTCTGCATATCAGTTTCTCGAATGCGAACAGCGACTATTCCATTTACGGGGCCAATACGCAAGGGACACTGCACTCGGACATGTTTTCGGTGACGTCGGGCTATCGAGTTGCGGGGTTCAACCTGAACGGAGGTTATCAGTACACTGGTTCGCAGACACTCACGCCAGAGTTCCTCACGGGCGAACCGGCGCAAAACTCCAATTCCGGCGGCAATTCGTTTTTCTTCGGCGTCGGACACAACTTGCCATGGAATGGAAGCATTTCCGCAGCCGCCACCCGATTAGACCTCAGCACCGATTTGGGCGACACTACCTCCAGCGATCGATACAACACCACTGTCGACACGTTGTCGGGCGCGATCGGTTTCGCTCCGCGGGCGCACTTGAATGTGGGGGCGAGCACCTATTACACCGATAACCTGGAGGGGACGCTTTATAACACGCTGCTGACCTCAGGGGTCAGTGTGCCGCAAAACGAGGGGCAACAGTCGTCAGATGATCTCAGCCTGACGGGCTATGCCAATTACGACATGCCGGCGCAGCACCTGCATCTGAATGCGTTCGTGGAACGCCAACAAGAAACCTTTTTGGGAACCTCGCTCGCATCCGACTCCTACAACGGGACGTCAATGTATTCCAACACGCTGCTGGGCGGTTCCTTCAATGGTGTGTTGGGGGTGACGTGGACCTCGACGGATACAACCCACGAGAGGACGCTGGGTTTGAACGCCTCCGCCAACTACACGCATCAAATCCATCGCTGGACCGTAGCGGGCGGCTTCGGCTACTCGCAGGGCACCCAAACCGTACTGATCGCCTATACCACCTCGGGCTACAACTATACCGCCAGCCTGGGGCGCAGGATCGGTCGCCGGTCGTATTGGGGGGCTTACGCGAGCGGCGCCAGGAGCATGCTGACCAACCAGCCCGGCTCCGCCAATTCCAGCCAAAGCTACTCGACCTCGCTTGCCTTGCCCCTGTTCAGCATCAGTGGCACCTACTCGGAGTCCAGCGGGAATGCGCTTTTGACCTCCACGGGCTTGGTGACCACTCCGGTTCCCCTGCCCGCCGTCAATCCGGCAGCCGTGGTGCTCTATAACGGCAGATCATACTCGGCCGGACTCGGAGCGAATCCGATTCGCGGGCTGACCCTGACCGCCATGTTCTCCAAGGCCCTCAGCGCGACCGAGAGTAATTCGACGACCTCGAACAATAACAATGAAAACCTCAATTTCCTTATGACTTACAACGTTCGCAAACTGAGCTTCATGGCAGGGTACGGCAGGTTAGTCCAGGGATTCAGCGTTTCCGGAACCCCGCCGACGATGGTAGGATCGTTTTACGTGGGGATCTCGAGATGGTTCAATTTCTTTTGAGGGCGGCTACGGAATCGGGTGATCGGGTGATCGGGAGATCGGGTGAACAGAGGCCAATTCGCCCTCGGTTGTTCTGCCTACTGCCTACTGCCTACTGTCTACTGTTCCTCCTGCTGCTTCCCGGCGTCGTCGCGGCACGGTCGAAATCGCAACCCGCAGGCCCTGTGACCCTGCCAGAACTGGAGCTGGAGGGCGGACGCAAGCTCTTGTACGAAGGCAGCGTCAACTCCGAGCGGGAAGTCAAAACCCAGCGCCGCTTCTGGGGCCGCCTGCTCGACATCGTGGCGGGCGAACCCGATTACCACGCCCTGATCGCCCCCTACAGCGTGGTGACCGATTCCCAAAATCGTATTATCGTGACTGACCCCGGCGCGAGCGGCATTCACATCTTTGATTTCACGCAGCACAAATACAAGTTCATTTCCCGTGTCAAAGACGTCGATGGGCTGTCTTCGCCCCAATGCGTCGCCGTGGATGCCGGCGACAACATCTACGTAACCGATTCGCACTCGGGAAAAATCTTCTGCTTCGATGCCAATGGAAAATTTCGGCGGGTTATCGGCAGTATTAAAGGTGAGGGATATTTCAAACGGGCCACCGGAATCGCGGTCGATTCCCCCGCCCAGCGGATCTACGTAACGGACACCTTGCGCAACCAGATCTGGGTGCTCGATATGCAGGGCACGGTATTGCAGAAGATCGGCGCGGCCGGCTCGAGCGATGGACAATTCAACTTTCCCACCGAATTGCGGCTGGACGGGCAAGACCTGCTCGTCGTCGACGCCATGAACTTCCGGGTGCAGGTTCTGGATCGTTCCGGAAAGTTCGAATACGCCGTCGGGCAGATGGGGGACGGTTTGGGGTATATGTTTCGGCCCAAGGGAATCAGTAGGGATTCCGAGGGGCACCTCTACGTTGTCGAAGGGCTGAGTGGGTTGGTGCAGGTCTTCGACCGCGAAGGACGGCTGCTCTATTACTTCGGGCAGAAGGGTGCGGGGTTCGGAGAATTTCAGTTGCCCACTGGTTTGTTTATCGATCGCAACGACCGCGTGTTTGTGGTCGACTCCTACCATCGTCGCGTTCAGGTTTTTCAGTACTTCGCGCCGGGAAAGAATGATTACCACTAGGACGCAAAAGAATGACCACCACCAAGACACAAAGACGAGGAGACAGAAGTCAGAAATCAGGAGTCAGAATGGGACTGCCTTTCTCCTGGCTCCTGGCTCCTGACTTCCGGCTCCTGTCCTGGTGTCTTGGTGTCTTTGTGGTGGCTCTCCTGGGTCTCGCCCGCGCCGCGCTGGCGCAGAGGCAGACAGATGTGATCGGCATGCATGACCTGTCGCTGGCGGGTACATCGCCGATCAAGGGGACTCTTTCCGGCTCCTGCTCTTATTGCCATGCTCCGCACTCCGGCTTGAATGGCACCGCCGGCGTCGCCCAAACTCCGCTCTGGGACCAGAAGCTCTCCAGCGTCCAGGCTTACACGGTTTACACCAGTACGACACTGGTTGACAAGCCTAACCCCTCCCTGCCCCTGGGCACGGACAGCACCCTATGCCTCAGTTGCCATGATGGCACGGTGGCCGGGTCGCCCGGCGCACTGGTCCCTTACGGGAATGTTCCGATGAGTGGGCAGATGTATCCAACGGACGTGTTTGGTACCAACCTCTCCACGATGCATCCGATCAACTTCATCCTTCCATTGAAGTCTCCGAATAATGGTGGTTATGATGTTCTGGTTCAGTCCTTGACCGCCAACCCGCCCTCCACTGCCGATCAAACTGGGAAGGTGCGGCTCATCAACGGAAATGTCGAGTGCACAAGCTGCCACAATCCTCACGTGCAGAACATCGACCCGAACAGTAATTTCCTGGTGATCAACAACTCCAGCAGCGCGCTCTGCCTGGCCTGCCACAGTACGATCCCCACAGGGTCGGGGAGGGGCTTGACCAACTCCCTTGAAGCGAGCCATAACGCCATGAACGCAGTGGGATCGCAGCTTACCGCCAGGGCAGCGGCGAGCAATACCAATCCGCTGGCAGGGTGGTCGACGGGCATCCACGCCACCGCGGCAAACAAGGTGGCGCCCCAGATATCTCTTGCCACCAGCTCTGGGGTTGCAAGCCGGGCTACCACGAGCCCGACGCAGGCATCCCTGGGGCCTTACCCCACAGTGGCCAAGAATGGTTGTTCGTCGTGCCACGCTGAGCATAACGCTCAGGGGCAAAACTCACTGCTGCGCGCGGTTGACGACCAGACCTGCCTCGTCTGCCACAACGGTAGCTCGAATATCTCTCCCGCCATCTCCAATGTTCTTGCCGAAATGGTGGCGCCTAAATATGGTCATGCGTTTTCGGTGGGGAACACGCCACACCGCGCCAATGAGGCCGTGTTGTTGAATCAAAACCTCCATGTTACCTGCGTCGACTGCCATAATCCGCACTCGACCAATCGGGTCGCTATCTTTCCCGCTGCGCCCACCATACGTCCTTCGCAGACCATGGTTACGGGGATCAGCGCAACTGACGGGAAAACCGTGGTCAGTCCGGCAGTCAACCAATATGAGAATTGTTTGCGCTGTCATGGCACGAGCACGGGCAAAAAAATGAGCATCAATTTCGGCTATTTACCCTTTCGAGTGGTTTCTGCCAGCGACCGTCTGAATGTTATTCCGGAATTCAGCTCGTTTGCCACCTCGAGTCATCCGGTGTTCCACGATCGCAGCAGCACGTTCCCGCAACCCAGCCTCCGTACGAACATGCTGAATCTTGATGGCAGGACGTTGGGGCGCAGCATGGGCGCCCGAATCCTGTGCACCGACTGCCACAATAGCGACGACAATCGAGAATTCGGCGGCAGCGGACCAAGCGGACCGCATGGATCAATCTTTCCGCACATCCTGGAGCGCCGGTATGAGTTCAGTCAGTCGCCGCTTCCGGGCAAGCTCGTTACAAATCTGTTCCCGAACCCGACCTTAAGCGTCGAGGGCGGCGCCAGCGGCGGCCCGTATGCTTTGTGTGCCAAGTGCCACGATCTCACGCAGATCATGAATAACACCAGCTTCAGCGAACACGCCCGCCACGTTAAGCAGGACGGGTTCTCGTGCTCGGTATGCCATACGGCCCACGGGATGGGCGCACAATCCGGCACTATTTCTGGCGAACGCTTGGTGAATTTTGATGCCAACGTAGTGGCCCCAAACGGCGGGGCGCCGATCTCCTACAACCATGCGACGAACTCCTGTGGCCTGGTCTGCCATAATCACTCCCATCAGCTCCGGACGGCTGCCGGCGTTGGGAAACGCTGACAGCTAAACATCCGTTATTGAACCCGCCGCCGGTCATTGTTATCATGACGCCGCCCTGCACCCGCACCCGAGTCCACCCGGCGCAGGCACCGCGCCCGCAAAGGCCGCGGCAACCCGATCGGGGGGTTACGATGACAGAGCAGTGGAACCGAAGGGAGTTCTGCCTGGCGCTGGGCGTGTTGAGCGCCGGGGCGAGACTCGGCAGGGCGGAGGCCGGGACAGAGTCCTTACCGTTCAAATTGGGCGTCATTACGGATGAAATAGCTGAGGACCTCGGCCAGGCGCTCGACTTTATTGCCAGCTACTCGCTGGCTTACTGTGAATTGCGCGAGATCTGGGGCAGGAACATCATGCATCTCACCCCCGCCGAACTGGCCCGCGCCAAACAGTTGATCGAACGACATCGCTTGAAGGTCTCGGAGATCGGTTCGCCGATTTTCAAATATCATTTGCCCGGAATGCCTTCTCCGCACCCCAATTTAAGTGACACTTTCATGGCCGCTGATTTGACGGATGAGGACACAGAGAATCTCCTCCGGCGGGTGTTCAAGCTCGCCCGATTCTTCGGCACTTCAAAGGTGAGAGTCTTCAGTTATTGGAGGGTGGAGGAACCGGAAAAGGCTTTCCCCTACGTCCGCGAACGCCTGGCCAGCGCAGCCGCGCTTGCCGCTCAGAACAACATCACTCTGCTCCTTGAAAATGAGCACGAATGCAACGTGGGGACTGGGAAAGAGCTGGGCCGGATGCTTCGGGAAATCAATTCGCCCCACTTGCGTGGCATGTGGGACCCTTGCAACGCAGTCAGGCTCGGCGAGGTTCCCTACCCCGACGGGTATCGCCAAGTCCGTGGACTTTTCCCCCATATGCACATCAAAGACGTAAAGAAAGACCCCGCCACAGGAGAGCTTCAGTACGTTCCTGTGGGTGAAGGTATGATTGATTTCCACGGCCAGTTCGCAGCCTTGCGCGACGACGGTTATGATGGGACGATGTCATTGGAGACCGCCTACTCGCGCCCCGATGGGAATAAGGTGGAAAGCACGCGCGAGTGCCTGGAAGGGTTGCTCAGGGTATTGAAATCGGTCAATGCGTAGGAGTCAGAAGTCAGGAGTCAGGAGTCAGAAGTCAGAAGGGAGGCGAACATCTACCAGGTGCCGCTACAAGCGAGTGGCGTGTTGGCGATCACGTCACGGCCAAGAGGAGGTGACTGGTTGTCGGACGACATACAGAAACTCGCCGCAGAAGGTGTCCAGATTCTGGTGTCACTCCTGACCGCTGAGGAGGAGTTCGAGTTGCAGCTCGAGAATGAGGCTACTCTTTGCCTCAGCAACGGCATCGAATTCAGAGTGTTCCCGATCCCGGACCTCGGCATTCCGTCCGACGGTGCAGCGTTTATCAACATGGTCGGGCAACTCGCCCTTGCCGTCCGGAACGGAAAGTTTGTGGCTGCCCATTGTCGGCAGAGCGTTGGAAGATCCGGACTCCTAGCGGCAGCAGTGGCAGTTGCGCTCGGGGAGTCCTTGGAGGGCGCGGTCCGTGCGGTAACCGCTGCTCGCGGTGTTCGGATACCCGAAACCTTGGAGCAGCAGCACTGGTTGCGACAGAACCTTGTCAAGTTATCCGGGCTTGCCAGCTAACAAGCCGCTGCAACCAACGAGCGGCCCGGACGCGTCGGGCCGATTCGAACCAGTCACGAGCGCCGATTGCGGAGTCTTTCTTCTTCTGGCTCCTGACTTCTGACTCCTGACTTCTCTCTCATCATTCGTCACTGCTTATATGTTCTCATCCCGTACCAACTGGCCACTCACTCTGAATCGCCTCTCAAGAGCGATTGAAGAACTGCGGCGTAGGGGGCTTCCTCTTCTTGACCTGACCGAATCGAACCCCACGCGCTGCGGGTTTGCTTTCGATACGCAGGCAATCCTCGAGGCACTCGCAAATCCCCAGGCGCTTTCTTACGAGCCCGACCCTCGCGGCTTGCTCGTGGCGCGCCAGGCGGTGGCAAGCTATTACGCCGAGCGCGGGATCGCGCTTGATCCGGGGCAGATCTTCCTGACCACAAGCACCAGCGAAGCTTATTCCTACGTTTTCCGCCTGCTCGCCGACCCGGCTGACACCGTCCTGGTGCCGCAGCCCAGCTACCCCCTTTTTGACTTCCTGGCCGGATTGAACGATGTTGGGGTTGCCGCTTATCCCCTGATTTACGACCAAGGCTGGCAGATTGATTTGCCCACGATTGAAAAGCGCCTGGACGCTCGCGCCCGCGCCATCCTGGTGGTCCATCCCAACAATCCCACCGGGTCATTTGTTCGGCGGCGCGAAGTTGCTGAGCTTCTCGCCTTCTGCCAAAGTCACCACATGGCTCTGGTTGCCGACGAGGTCTTTGCCGACTATCCCTTTGGAGCGGATCCGCAGCGCGTCGTAAGCCACGCCGCAGTCACGGAAGCGCTCACTTTCACGCTGAGCGGTCTCTCGAAAATCTCCGCCTTGCCGCAGATGAAGCTTGCTTGGCTGGTCCTGAACGGACCTCCGGAACTTCTGCGGAGTGGCCTGGCCCGCATGGAGATCATCGCCGACACGTACCTCTCCGTGAGTGCGCCCCTGGCGCTGGCATTACCAGGCTTGCTCGAGACACGCCGAACGCTTCAGCCACAGATACTGGCACAAGTGACGTCCAACCTCAAGTTGCTCGACGCCCGACTTGCCTCGGGCCAGCCTGTAAGCCGGCTGGTGGTGGAAGGGGGATGGTATGCCATCTTGCGGCTTCCCTCGATTCGAACGGACGAGGAGTGGGCGATGGAACTGGCCCGCAAAGACGGCGTGCTCGTTCATCCCGGCCATTTCTTCGATTTCAGCTCGGAGGGGCATTTGGTGATAAGCCTGTTGACCAAACCGGAGGTCTTTGAAGAAGGGGTAGCCAGAATCCTCAACCGTGTGGCTAATTCCTCCTGAGGATTCTCAATGATGAAACGATCCAGTGCGCGAAACGAATTCTCGTCTCCTTGCACTCCCCGACTCCTCGCGGTCGTACTGGTTTGTTTCGCGGTGTTTTCAAGCGGGTGCCGCGGGCGGCGCGCCCCGCCCAAGGCCTACGCCGCCTTCGTCGTCAACAAGCAGAGTTCGACTCTCGCCGAAGTTAATCTGGCGAAATTCCGCCTGCTGGCAACGGTGGCTGTCGCAGCCCGTCCTGAACGGGTGCTGGTGAGGCCGCAGCGTGAGGAATCATGGGTGGTGAGGCCGCAACGCGAGGAATTATGGGTGGTATCGGCCTGTGGTGAAATCAGCGTGGTGGAGTTCCCCGGGCTGCGGGTTGTGAGGAAGCTTCGCATTGGGGAAGGCGCGCGTGACCTTGCCTTTTCATCGCACGGGCGCCGGGCTTTCATCCTCGAGCCGGCAAAAGGACAAATCGTTTTCATCGACGCGGAAAACTACAAGGAAACCAGACGCCTCAATCTGGGCACGCCACTCACCGACCTTGCCTTGACGCCCGACGGCAATACGCTGGTGGCCTCTTCCAGCGCTACGAACCGGCTCTTTTTTGTCAAGGCGGACGATCAGAAGGTGCTTGGTTCCGTCGCAGTTGGCAAAGCTCCTGGTCCCATGGTTATCCTCCCCAATAGCTCCAAGGTCTTCGTTTGTGACACGGAAGAAGGAGCAATATCCGCCGCAGACTTGACCACGCAGCAACTCCTTTCCAACATCGAAATCGGCATTCGGCCCGGCGCCATGGTCCTCAAGCCGGATGGCGGAGAGCTTTTTATCTTCGAGTATGAAGGGACCAGCATGGTCATCGTGGACACTGACCAGGACAACGTGGAACAGAACTATCCCACTGGCCATAAGCCGGTGGCGGGAGTGTTTCAGCAGAACCCGCTTGTCCTTTACATCGCCAACGCCGGTGACGGGTCCGTCATGGCCCTGGACGTTCAGAACCGCACCCTGTTAGCGGCGGTACACCTCGGAATCGAGCCCCGCGCCATGGCGCTCACTCCCGACGAACGGTTTCTGGTGCTGGCGGACACCGCCGCCTCGACGCTGGCTGTGCTTCAGACAAACCCCGCCACGCTGCTCACTACGTTCCCCGTTGGGGCTGACCCCGTGGACGTGGTGGTTCCCGGCTGGCTCCTGGAAGGGCAGTGACGAGTGACAAGCAGAAGTCAGGAGACAGGAGACAGGAGTCAGGAGTCAGGAGAAGAGTAAGGAGCAGGATTATGAATAGTGAATGGTGAATTGGGGATGCAGAACTTGCTTTGCGCGCCGCGCCCAGGGCATCTGACCGCTGCACTTCAATTCACAATTCAGAATTCAGAATTCATAATTTAAAATTGCCTCGCCCTCAGCAACAACGGTAGTGCGGAAAGCCCTGGCGAATAAACAGTCCTTGCCACCTAATGAGCTCATCGGAGAGTGGAAATATCCCCTATTTCCTGTTCCCTGTTCCCTGTTCGCGTCCTTACCAGCTAATTAGCTCATCCGTGAGTCGGAGAGACAGCCAGCCCTCTTGAGGAATCACCTGGAGCGGTAGCTCGTTCGCCCAAATCGAAACCTGCAAGCGGACCTGCTGGTGTTGCTCATATCCCAGCAGGCTGTAATCCAAGCGCAGCTCGAAGATGCGGTGGAAGGCTACCTGAAGTCGGTCGCCCGACGCCAGCGGGACAAGCAGCGGCTCCTCGTCTTTCCACAAATTCAATCTGGCCAGGCCGGTGGGGCCGATCGAGGCGTGGATACGAGCGTGGCTGTTGTCTACCACATTCACTCGAACTTGAAATTCCGGGTGGTCTTCCAGAAATGCCTGAGTGAGATCCAGGCGAAGGAAAAGGGCCTCTGGACTGAACCCGTAGTAAAGCGCATCCCAAACCCTTGTGGCCCCGTGCATGGAGCCGGAGCGTGGATCAGGCAGATAGAGGCCAGCGCCTAACCACTCGAAGTAGTTGGTGACCACGCCATCGATGCGCGGCTGGATAAGCCCCGTAGGCGGAACGCTAAATGCTGTCGTGTGGGGGCGCTTGATAGGTTCCGCCAGCTCGTCTGCGGGAAAACCTCCCAGCATCCTGTAAAGGTTACTGAGGTGTGTGCGGAAAAGCAGATCAAAATCTTCGTCGTTCGCGGTGGAGTGTTCCGGACCGTACCACCAGCACCAATCACTGCCCTCGGCAACCCACAATTCCTGTTGTGCGAGCGTGGCATTCTTTTTCTGGGCTTTGCTGCTGTTTTGAGCGTAGAAATCGCGCGCCTCCGAAAGCAGGTCCCAGGCGCGATTGTCTTCATCCGCTCCAATCCAAACGTCAAAATTGGCGCTGATCCAAGACCCAGGATGCACATGGGTCAGAAGCCCAGGGTCTGTAACCCTCAAGGCCTCTGTAGCGGTCACAGCCTTCAGTTCAGGGTCAGAAGCCAGCCGGCCGTAGAAGCTCTTAAGGAATTCCCTGCCGTTTTCCGGGTAGTACTCCCAGGCGTTTTCACCGTCCAGAATAACCGATACCACAGCGGGTCTACTCGAGGTGCTGCAGCCGGCCGCTTTGATACGCTGGTAAAGATCAGCCGCCGCGGCGTGCGGATCCATACGTGAGTAAACGAAGCCCACCAAGTCAGAAAGCTGGCGGTCGCGAAAAAAGATGGAGATATTGCGTCCTTCGGATGAGAAAACATGTGGCCGGTAGAGCTCAGAACCCCCATCCACGGTCCCGTCACTTCTCCGGCCGAAATCCATCTGACGTGAGCGCCCCAGCACTCCCTCGTCTGTTGCCGCCCACTCGAAGCCTTCCTCGGCGGCTAGACGCAGGACCTCGTCCGAGACACCTCCCTCGCTGGGCCAGAGCCCGCGCGGCTTGCTGCCGAAAACTTCCTGGTGTAGTCTGATCGCAGCACGGAGTTGGTCGCGGGCATCCTCAGGGTGCTGAAAGTGGTGGCGCGGCAAACGGACTCCAGGGTGAGATTCCACCGCAATGTTGCTGTCGCAAAGGAGGGGAAGGATCGGATGGTAGAAAGGCGAGGTTGAAATCTCAATCTGCCCGCGCTCACTGGCGGCCCTGTAGTCGTCAAGAACTCGCTTGAATATCTCCATTTCCTTCAGGTGAAGCAAAGACTTATCGTCTTCGTTATAACCCCGTTCTTGCGCCGCAAGCTTTCTGATTTGGGGGTCACCGTCAAGGTAGATTTCGTCAAACCATGCGAGCTGTGAAAGCACTTGCAAATCGAGCAGGTCGTGGGGCGAGAAGAGCCGTCCAGCCGTGGCGGGGTCGGTAGTTCGTGACTTATCCCACAACTCGCGGAAACGCGGATAGCGGTTGAGCAGGTTTTCATGGTTGAGCTGGAAAGCGCTTTCCAGGAGAAACCGGCGGTCATCCTCCGTAAGCTTTTGGACAGGCTTGAAGGCAACTTCGTATGCCTGCTCCACGGCCGCCTCCTGCGCGTAGTCCTGTATTTGCATCACCAGCGAAGGAACCAGGTTGAAGGTCATGTGGAGGGTCGGGAAATCCCGGAGGATCGCCACCATCCCGAAGTAATCCTTCAAGGCGTGCAGGCGCACCCAAGGCATGGTGTACCGGCCCTGCGCCAAATCCTTGTAAAAGGGCTGGTGCATGTGCCAAAGCAGCATCAAATAGGTCTGTGGCATGGAATTAACGAACAGTTCCTTTGCGGCGCTGAAATCGGTGTGTTAGCATGAACGCAGGGCGGCATCCCGGATTCCATTTCATGCCAAGGTTGCGCCCCGGCAAGGACCTATGCGGATACTTACCCGCTATATTCTCAAAGAAATCTCTTCTCACTCCCTGCTGGGACTGCTGGTCTTCACTTTCGTAATTTTCATTCGACACCTGGGACATCTCCTCGAGCTGGTGGTGCGCCACAATCTGCCGCTCCCCGATATGATGACGTTGTTCCTGCTGCCGGTTCCAGGCATCCTCGTGCTCACGGTTCCCATGGCCGTACTGGTGGGAACGCTTATTGGCCTCAGCCGCATGGCTGCCGACGGCGAGGTTATCGCTGCCCGAGCCTCGGGGATCGGGCTCTCCCAGTTCGTCCGGCCCGTATTGCTCTTCGCTTGTGCGGGGTGGGCACTCACCATGTGGATGAGCCTGTTCCTCTCGCCACAGGCAGCCCGGAAACTCAATCGCATGGAAGCAGGGCTAAAGGCCAGCCAGGTGTCGTATGAGATCCAACCGCGCGTGTTTATCGAGCAATTCCCCAATTTGCTTCTTTACTTGCAGGATGTAACCGGATCTCGTTCCAGGTGGCGGGGCGTCTTCATTGCGGACACCACGCAGCGTGACCAAGTCAAGGTAACCTTAGCGGAAAGCGGGGTGCTTGTCAACGAAGCCGCCAACGACCGACTGGTGATTCACCTTGCCCAGGGCATGACGCACGAACTCGACCCGCAAAATTCCGCCCTGTATTCGGTGGTGTCCTTCACGGATACGGACATCCCGGTGCCGCTTGAACAGGGGTCGGCCGCCGGGAGCGAAAGCCAGTCCCCTCCCCTGCTTTCAGTACACCAATTGATGAAGCAGACGCGCACTCCCCTCGAGCGCCAAGCCGCGCTTGTGGAACTCCATTATCGCTTCGCTCTGCCTGTGGCAAGCTTGGTTCTGGCGCTGGTGGGAATATCACTGGGCCTCTCTACCCGCAAGGGCGGCAAGGCGGTGGGGCTGATACTGACCATTCTGCTGGTCTTCCTCTACTACATCATCATGGCCTTCGGCCTCAGTTTCGCCAAGCAAGGCCGCCTCCCTCCGGTCATCGGGCTCTGGCTTGCCAACGTCATCTTCGCTGCCGCCGGGGTTTTGATGCTGGCGCAACTTCAAAGCCTCCACTTGCGGCTCCAGTTCCTTCAGGACTGGATGGACGATTTGCAACAGAGGTGGCAGGCCCGGCAAGTCCGCAAGCGGCACGGACGATTCTCCGAGCCGCCCTTGAAGCCCCGAGCCCCCGGAAGCCGAATCTTTCAGATTCTCGATGTCTACATCATCCAGGGCTGGGTTTTCTACTTTTTCATCCTGCTGGTTACCTTCACGGGCATTTACATTATTTTCGACTTCTTCCAGCTTCTAGGTGATATGGTCCGCAACCACGCTTCGGCAGGCGTGGTCCTGGAATATTACCGCTTCCTTCTCCCCCAAGTTATCTACTTGATGCTTCCGCTCAGCATCCTTGTAGCCACACTCGTCAACTTCGGCCTGCTCACCAAATCCAACCAGATTACCGCCATTAAAGCCGCGGGTGTGAGCCTTTACAGGATTTCCGTCCCCGTGCTACTGGTTGCCATTGTTCTGAGCATCGGTATGTTTTTCCTTTCCGATGATTTCTTGCCGGAGAGCAACCAGCAGCAGGACGCGTTGCGCAATCAGATCAAGGGGAAACCCCCACGAACCTTCTATCGCCCTGAAAGACAGTGGATTTTTGGGCAATCGGATCGTATCTACAACTACAGGTTCTTTGACCCTGACAAGAACGTTTTCGCCGACCTCACTTGCTTCGAAATCGACCCTCAGTCTTTTCATCTTACCCGCCGTATTTACGCTGCCCGGGCATTCTGGGAACCGCCCATCCGGGGGTGGGTGCTGGAAAACGGGTGGGTTCGGGACCTCGGGGGAGACCGGGTTGACAAATACTTCCCCTTTTCGGTGGACACCTTCACCGAGATGACGGAGGAGCCCGCCTATTTTAAGAAGGAAGTGAGAACCTCCGAACAGATGAGTGCTCTCGAATTGCGGCGTTATATCATCGATTTAGGCCAGAGCGGCTTTGACGTAGTCCGCCTCTCCGTCCAGTTCTATCGGAAGTTTTCCTATCCCCTTATTGCCTTCGTCGTGACCCTGATTGGCATTCCTTTCTCCTTCACTACCGGCAGCAAGGGTGCACTCTCCGGAGTCGCCCTCAGCATCGGCATCGCTATTCTCTATTGGTCGATCTCCAGCCTGTTCGAAGCCATGGGAAACCTCAGCCAATTGCCTCCCGTGGTCGCCGCATGGTCCCCAGACGTTCTCTTTGGGCTGGCGGGGTCGTACTTGCTGCTGCGCGTAAAAACCTAAAACCCGGACGGTTCGCGCCAACTGGCGGGTGATCTTTCGGTCCATCGCGCAGGTCCATCCGCTCTTGGCGTTGCTTGACACCTTCTGCGGCGGCCCGCATAATCTGTGGATCACGGTCTGGTTGCAGGAGCCGAGCGTGCCCACGCCTCTGTTTACTTACCTCCATGGTCGAATCCCCATTCGCCGCCATGAGCACGTTGCCATCCTGTACCGAGACCGCGCGGAAGCGTTCAGTGTGGCTTCCTTTCTTGCCGAAGGGCTCAAACGCAATGACCTGTGCGTTTACCTTGCTCCAGATGACTACCAGGCTGAGATGCTCAACCGCCTTCGTTCACTGCCGGTGGAGGTCGATCGTCACACTCGCGATGGAACCTTTCGGTTACATCACGGCTTGGACACCTATCAGTCGCTGCAGGAGTGGACCAAGGCGATCTTTACCGATGCAGAGCGCGCCGGCGCCCCATCGCTGCGATGGCTCGAAGAGGGGCTCTGGCCAGCCCCGCTCGGTTTTCCAATGCCGCAGTTCTTCGAGTTTCATGCGCTCCTCAATTACCAGGTGAAGCACTACCCCAGTGTGGCGCTCTGCCAGTACGACCTCGAACAGATTGCAACCCATCACCTGTTTACCGCCATCGCCGTTCATCGTCACTTGTTGGTGGAAGGCGCTCTGGTCCGCGATAACCCGTTCTACATTCCGGCAGAAAAATTCCTGCCTCTAAGCCCTGCGGAGCGGGAACGCGACCTCCTCCAGCTCTTTCGCGATGTGAAATTCGACGTCATGAAACTCCTCGCTACTCTTAGCGGTTACGGTCAACTCCAGCAACCCTCTTCAAAATCTCCCGACTACTGACTCCTGGTGGTTGGTCCGTCATCTGTGGCGAGTGCTCGGTGGTCAGCTTTCAGCTCTCAGCCCTCAGCTTTCAGCAAGAAGATGATGGAGTACCTTATTTCACCAACCCGGCAAAGCAAAAGCCCGGCACGAGGGCCGGGCTTCATATGCTTGGTTTGTTTAAGGTCGCACCTACTTCACGGTGTTGAATCGCTTCTCGATTTCGGCCCAGTTCACCACCTTCCACCAAGCGGTGATGTATTCGGCCCGGCGGTTCTGGTACTTGAGGTAGTAGGCGTGCTCCCAAACGTCGAGACCCATAACGGGATACTTGCCCTCGATCACGGGGCTGTCCTGGTTGGCGGTCGAGTAGATTTCGAGCTTGCTCCCCTGAGCCGTCAGCCACGCCCAGCCTGAGCCGAAGCGTCCCAGAGCGGCGGCAGTGAATTTCTCTTGGAACTGGCCGAAACTGCCGAAGGTGTTCAGGAGGGCTTCCGCCAGATGGCCGCTGGGCTGCCCACCGGCCTTGGGCGCCATAATCTGCCAGAACATGGAGTGGTTAAGGTGGCCACCGCCATTGTTACGTACCGCCGTTCGGATGTTTTCCGGAACACTGCTTAAGTTGTTCGCCAGCAGTTCCTCGAGGGTCTTGCCGGCCAGGCCTGGCGCCGACTCCAGCGCCTTATTCAAATTGGTTACGTAAGTTCCATGGTGCTTGCCATGGTGAATCTCCATGGTCATCTTATCGATATACGGTTCCAGCGCGTCGAAAGCGTAGGGCAGCGGTGGAAGTGTGAACGGCATAGAAGCTCCTTTGGCTGGTGTGATTGATGTTTCCCTTACTTACTTCCCAAGTGATTTGATGCAGCCGCCTCTTGAAAGGCTCAACTTCCGTGGCTTCCCTGCTTAGGCGCGGGGCTCTGAAGCGAATCGAGTGTCGCGTGGTCGAGTCCAATGGTTCGTGTGGGGAAGGGGATGGCGATGCCCTCTTTGGCAAAGCGCGCCAGGATGCGCTTGCGCAACTCGCTCTGCACGGGGATCTGCTCCTCAAATCGCCGCACATTCAGGTTGAGCGAGAAATCTAAGGAGGAATCCCCAAACCCCGGATTTAAGCAAACGCTGGGAGGCGGGTCCAATAGCAACCCCGCAACCCCCTCTTGGGCGGCTTCCCGCGTAACGTCCAGAAGGGCTTTTTCAACCCCGCCGGGGTCAGTTCCATAGCAAACATGCACGGGAATACTGACCGACACCCGCAACTCGGGCAGGGAATAGTTGATGATAATGGCCTTGGCCATGGTGGAGTTCGGCACAAACAGAATGTTATTTGACTGATTGCGCATGGAGGTGGAGCGCCAGCCGATGCGGACGACGTACCCTTCCTGGCCGGAATCCAGCTTGATGTAATCCCCTGGGCTAACGGGCCGGTCCGCCAGCAAATAGAGCCCGGCAAAGAGATTGCTAAGGGTTTCCTGCAACGCCAGGGCAACGGCTATGCTGCCGACGCCCAAGGTGGTCCAGACGGCGGTGAGAGAAATACCAAGGTTTTCAAGGACGATGATGATGGCCAGGATGGCGAACAAGGCGCGAATGACCAGAATGGAGGGATTGGTTACC
>JBEKME010000056.1:0-38706 GCA_050008675.1 Terriglobia bacterium | reverse complement strand
CCAACATCGGCCTCATTTCCTCGCTTTCCTGCTACGCGCGGATCAACGAGCATGGCTTCATCGAGAGCCCCTACCGTAAAGTCCGCGGCGGCAGGATTGTGGATTATGTCACGATTACTCACGGCGGCGACAGCCCCTGGCGCGTTGGCGAACACGTGGAGGTGGGCGAAGTCGAGAAGGTCAACGAAGATCTGGGCGAGAGAAAGCGCAAGCTCGTGGAATACGAACCTTACTCGTTTTACCTGTCCGCCTGGGAAGAAGATCAGCACGTCATTGCTCAGGCCAACGTTCCGGTGGACGAAAAAGGCCGCATTACCCATGAATTGGTAAACGCCCGGCAGGCCGGCAACTTCGTGCTGAAGCGGCGCGATGAAATTGATTACATCGACGTCAGCCCCAAGCAACTGGTGAGCGTGGCGGCCTCATTGATCCCCTTCCTGGAGAATGATGACGCTAACCGCGCGCTCATGGGCTCCAACATGCAGCGGCAGTCGGTTCCGCTCCTGCGCGCCCAGGCCCCGTTGATTGGCACCGGCATGGAAGAGGTTACCGCTCGCGATTCCGGCGCGGTGGTCATTTGCAGGCGCAACGGCGTCGTGGACAGCGTGGACAGCGAGCGCATCATTGTGCGCGTCGAGGGCGACGGCCACAGCGGGCAGTTCTCGCGGGAAGTCGGCGCGGACATCTACCAGTTGATCAAGTTCCGCCGCTCCAACCAGAACACCTGCATTAACCAGAAGCCGGCGGTCCACAAAGATCAGCATGTTTTGGCCGGGCAGGTCCTCGCCGACGGCCCCTGTACCGACCATGGAGAGCTGGCCCTGGGGCGTAACGTACTCGTGGCCTTCATGCCCTGGCGAGGTTACAACTATGAAGACGCCATCCTGGTCAGCGAGAAGCTCGTAAAAGAGGATTCCTATACTTCGATTCATATCGAGGAGTTCGAAATCGAATCTCGTGACACCAAGCTGGGTCCGGAAGAAATCACGCGTGACATCCCCAACGTTTCAGAATCCTTGCTGAAGGACCTGGACGAGAGTGGCATTATCCGCATCGGCGCTTACGTAAAGTCCGGCGATATTCTGGTCGGCAAGGTTACCCCCAAGGGTGAAACTCAGCTCACTCCGGAGGAAAAACTGCTGCGCGCCATCTTCGGCGAAAAGGCCGGTGACGTCCGCGATGCTTCCCTGACGTGCCCCCCGGGTATCGAGGGCATCGTGGTGGATGTGAAGATCTTCTCGCGCAAGGGCGCGGATAAGGACGAGCGGGCTCGAACCATCGAAGCCTCCCAAGTGGCTCGCTTGGAAAAGAACTTGAACGACGAAATCCGCATCCTCCAGGACGAACGTTTGAAGCGGCTCAGTGCTCTCCTCGCCGGGGAGAAGTTGCTGGCGGACTTGCACGACGAGAGGACCAACAAACGACTTCTCGTCAAAGGCACGGACCTGGATCGCGACGTGCTGGCGCGCCTCTCCACACACAACTTGAAGCGCATCAGGATCGCCAAGAAGGACCCGACCCTGATGGAGAAGATCGATGAGATCGAGGAGATGACGTCGCGGCAGATCGACATCCTGAGGAAGATTGCGGATGAAAGGATCCAGAAGCTCAAGAAAGGCGATGAACTTCCACCGGGAGTCATCAAGCTGGTGAAAGCCTTTATCGCCATGAAGCGCAAGCTCTCGGTGGGCGATAAGATGGCGGGACGGCACGGGAACAAGGGTGTGATTGCGCGCATCCTTCCCGAGGAAGATATGCCTTACATGCCGGACGGCACGCCCGTGGAAGTGGTTTTGAATCCCCTCGGCGTCCCCTCTCGAATGAACGTGGGTCAGATCCTGGAAACTCACCTGGGGTGGGCCGCCAGAGAGTTGGGCGCCAAGGTTCGCCAGTTGGCTTCTAC
Source organism: Terriglobia bacterium (assembly GCA_050008675.1). GTDB lineage: Bacteria > Acidobacteriota > Terriglobia > UBA7540 > UBA7540 > CAVROP01. The sequence continues at coordinate 36,803 of JBEKME010000056.1, read as the reverse complement.
GGAGTCCAGCGCCGAAGTCGTCCGCAAAGAGCTCAAGGGAACATTCCGCAATAACGCTTCCGCCAAGGTTGTGGATAGCCTCGATGACGAACAGGTGTTCGCCTTCGCGCGTTCCCTCGCGGAAGGGGTTCCCTTCTCCTCCCCGGTATTCGACGGCGCCACCGAAAAGGAAATCAAGGGGTACCTGGAAAAGGCGGGGCTGCCCACTTCCGGAAAGATCAAGCTCTATGACGGGATGACGGGTGAGCCCTTCGAACAACCGGTCACGGTGGGCTACATCTACATGCTCAAGCTGTCGCACTTGGTAGACGACAAGATCCACGCCCGCTCTATCGGCCCTTACTCCCTCATCACCCAACAACCACTGGGCGGCAAGGCGCAGTTCGGTGGACAGCGCTTTGGAGAAATGGAAGTTTGGGCGCTGGAAGCTTACGGTGCGGCTTATATCCTACAGGAACTACTCACCGCCAAGTCCGACGACGTGTACGGTCGCGCCAAGATTTACGAAGCCATCGTCAAGGGAGAGGCGGCCATCGAGCCTGGCGTTCCGGAATCATTCAACGTGCTGGTCCGGGAACTCCAGAGCCTCTGCCTCGATGTGGAATTGATCAAGAAGCCGAAAGAACTCGCGCCGCTAAGTGCGGAGTGAGTTTCGCTTCGAAAATCGAAATTCGAAATTCGAAAACCGAAAATCGAAATTCGAAAATCGAAAATCGAAGATCGAAGCTCGCACGTGGGTAAGTGATGGCACAACCCGTCATCAAAGACTTTAAGGACTTGGACGCTTGGCAAGTGGCCCGCGAGTTTCGAAACGAGATGTACAAGGTAGTTCGTGAGCTGCCCGAGGGCGAGAAATTTGCCCTTGGTACGCAGATTCGGCGGGCTGCCATTTCGGTGACGGCAAACATAGCAGAAGGGTTCGGACGGTTTGGTTATCAGGAAAACGCTCAGTTCTGCCGTCAAGCGCGCGGCTCGGTTTTTGAATTAAGAGACCACCTGACGACATGCGTCGACCAGCAATATCTCAGCGTGAAGGAAGGGCAGAGGCTCGACTTGATGGCGCAGCGAGTCGCTCAAATACTGAACGGATACCTGAGATCGACCTTGGCGCTTAAAGCCACCGGCAGTGGCTAGGCTCGGAGTGCGCTATGTTCAGACAACTCATCCTTGACGCGCTCTCGGAAGGGTCGAAAGGCACGCAGGAACTATATCAGCTCGCCCGGCAGAGGCAGCCGCGCGATTGCCCTGACACCCCCTGTCCCCACCGAGAACGCGTCAGCAACGGGGATAAGGAGTGGATGCACGAACTCCGCCGCAACCAATTTCAGCTCAAACGCGAGGGGCGGATGACGTTGAGGAATGGCATGTGGTACATCGTCTGACTTGTCCACAGGACGAGTTTCGAATTTCGATTTTCGAGTTTCGGCAGTAGCAAAGGAGGAACACCTTGTTCCGCAGCAGCCCTTACGATCGAGTCAGTTTGATCGGTGAGTTCGACGCCATTCGCATCAGTCTGGCTTCGCCCGAAAAGATCCGTTCCTGGTCTCATGGCGAAGTCACTAAACCAGAAACTATCAACTATCGGACTTTCAAACCGGAACGCGATGGACTTTTCTGCGCCAAGATTTTCGGCCCGGTCACCGACTGGGAATGCTTGTGCGGAAAATACAAGCGCATGAAACACCGCGGGGTGATTTGCGACAAGTGCGGTGTCGAGGTAACTCTTTCCAAGGTGCGGCGCGAGCGCATGGGTCACATTGAGCTGGCAGCTCCATGCTCCCACGTCTGGTTTTTCAAAGGTCTGCCCAGCCGCATCGGTCACCTGCTCGACATTTCTCTCCGGGACCTGGAAGCCATTCTGTATTTTGAGAAGTACGTTGTGATGGACCCCGGCGAAGCCCCCCTTAACGAAAAGGAACTGCTCACGGAAGAGCGCTATCGGCAACTTCAACAGGAATTCCCGGGAAAGTTCCGCGCCGGGATGGGTGCGGAAGCGATCAAGGAACTCCTCAAGGGAGTGGATATTGAGGCGCTCGCTGAGGAACTGCGGGACCGGATGAAGACCGACGCGTCCCAGCAGAAGCGGGTCAAGTATGCCAAGCGCCTGAAAGTTCTGGAGGCGTTCCGCAGGTCCGGCAACAAGCCGGAGTGGATGATCCTAGATGTGATTCCGGTGATTCCGCCGGAGTTGCGGCCCCTGGTGCCCTTGGATGGCGGCAGGTTTGCCACCTCCGATCTCAACGACCTCTATCGCCGGGTGATCAACCGCAACAACCGGCTGAAGAAGTTGATGGAGCTGCACGCCCCGGACGTCATTGTGCGCAACGAAAAGCGCATGCTCCAGGAGGCGGTGGATGCCCTGTTCGACAACGGTCGTCGTGGACGTGTGCTGCGTGGCGCCAACAACCGGCCACTGAAGTCGCTCTCCGACACCCTGAAAGGCAAGCAAGGCCGCTTCCGGCAGAACCTGCTGGGCAAGCGCGTGGACTACTCTGGCCGCTCCGTCATCGTGGTGGGTCCGGAGCTGAAACTCCACCAGTGTGGTCTTCCCAAGAAGATGGCGCTGGAACTCTTCAAGCCTTTCATTTACCACCGCCTGGAACAGGCCGGGCACTGCACGACCATCAAGGCCGCAAAGGAAATGGTGGAACGGCAGGAACCGGTGGTGTGGGATATACTGGAAGAAGTCATCAATGACCACCCGGTACTGCTCAACCGCGCTCCCACGCTTCACCGCCTGGGCATTCAGGCCTTCGAGCCCCTGCTGGTGGAAGGCAAGGCCATAAAGATTCACCCGCTGGTTTGCACGGCGTTCAACGCCGACTTCGACGGCGACCAGATGGCGGTGCACATTCCCCTCTCGCCCGAAGCGCAAATCGAGGCTTCGGTCCTCATGTTGTCTTCGTCCAATATCCTTTCCCCAGCCAACGGCCAGCCTCTGGCGGTTCCCACACAGGATATCGTGCTGGGCATTTACTACCTGACCAAGGACAAGCGCGGGGCCAAGGGGGAAGGCCGGGCTTTTGCCAATTCCGAAGAGGTCCTGTTAGCCCTGGAAGCGGGCGAGGTTGAGACGCTAACACCCATCCGCCTGCGCTTCACCGGCCGCGTGATTGACCTGACCACCGCCTATGATGACCAGGACGTGCTTCACTCCGAGCCCATCACGGTGAAGAGCCAGTTCGTCAACACTACGGTCGGGCGCGTGATCTTCAACGATCATCTGCCCAGCGGTGTGCCCTTCATCAACGGCCTGCTCAGGAAGAGAGGTCTTGGGGCGCTGGTCAATTACTGCTACCTGCGCTTCGGCCTGGAGACCACGGTGCAGATGCTGGACGATATCAAGACCCTCGGTTTCCTTTACGCCACCAAGGCGGGGATTTCCATCGGCATCGACGACCTCGTGGTGCCTCCCAGCAAAGCCAAGCTGGTGAACGATGCCGAACTGGAAGTGATCGATGTGGAGAAGCAGTACCAGGAAGGCGCCATCACCCACGGCGAGCGTTACAACAAGGTGATCGCCATCTGGTCGAAGGTGACCGACGACGTGGCGGACGAGATGTTCCAAACCATGGAAGCCCAGGACAAGTCCGGCCAGTTGAACCCCATTTATATCATGGCGGATTCCGGGGCGCGCGGTTCCAAGCAACAGATCCGGCAGCTTTCAGGAATGCGCGGCTTGATGGCCAAGCCTTCGGGCGAAATCATCGAGACTCCCATCACCGCCAACTTTCGCGAAGGCCTCAACGTCTTGCAATACTTCATCTCCACGCACGGCGCGCGCAAGGGCTTGGCGGACACGGCGCTCAAGACGGCGGACTCCGGGTACCTTACGCGCCGCTTGGTCGATGTGGCGCAGGATGTCATCATCTCGGAATTCGACTGCGGCACCCTGGACGGCATCTACGTCGAGTCCATCGTGGAAACCGGGGAAGTGGTCGAGCCGCTCCGTGACCGTATCGTTGGCCGCGTCGTCCTGGAGCAGATCAAGGACTACGAGGGCAACGTCATCGTGGATGTCAATCAGGAGGTCAACGAAGACCTGGCCGCTTCCATTCAGGCTGCCGGAATCGAGCGGGTGAAAATCCGCTCCGTGCTGACCTGCGAGTCGCGGCGCGGAGTTTGTGTGCGCTGCTACGGGCGAAATCTGGCCACCGGCAAAATGGTGGAGATGGGCGAGGCCGTAGGAGTCATCGCCGCGCAGTCCATTGGCGAACCCGGCACCCAGCTCACCATGCGGACCTTCCATATCGGCGGAACCGCCAGCCGAATCAGCGAGCAGACCACCCTGGAGGCGAAGAACAACGGCTTCCTGAAGTTTCATAACCTCCAGACCGTCATCAACCGGGACGGCAACTTTGTGGCCATGAACCGCAACGGCGCGGTGGTGGTGGTTGACGACAAGGGCCACGAACGCGAGCGCTACTCGGTAGTCTACGGCGCCAGGATCAAGTTTGCCGACGGCGCTCCCGTTAAGCTGGGGAATGTCCTGGTCGAATGGGATCCTTACACCTTTTCGATCTTGACGGAAGTCGCCGGCACGGTTCAATTCAAGGACCTGGAAGCGGGAATTACCCTTCAGGAACAGGTCGATGAAGTCACCGGTCTGTCCCAGTGGGTGGTGACGGAAGCGCCGGGTGAGGAACATCAACCCCGGCTGGTGATTCGCGACGAGAAAAGCGGGGCCAAGGGAGCTAAGAAGTACCTGATGCCCTCGCGCGCTCACTTGATGGTTCAAGATGGCGATGACGTGAGGGCCGGCGACGTGCTGGCCAAGATCCCGCGTGAAACCACCAAGACCAAAGACATCACCGGAGGTCTGCCGCGCGTGGTCGAGCTCTTCGAGGCCCGCAAACCCCATGAGCCGGCCGTCATCACGGAAATTGACGGCCTCGTAAAGTATGCAGAAGTCGTGAAGGGCCAGCGCAAAATCGTTGTGGTGCCCGATCGTGCCGAGCCCAAGGAGTACTTGCTGCCGCGCGGCGTCCACGTGTCCGTGCAGGAGGGTGAACGGGTAAAAACCGGCGAGCCTCTCATGGACGGGCCGCGCAACCCGCACGATATCCTGGCGGTGCTGGGTGAAAAAGAGCTGCAAAAGTACCTGGTGGACGAGATCCAGGAGGTCTACCGGCTCCAGGGCGTCAACATTAACGACAAGCACATCGAGGTCATCGTTCGGCAGATGATGCGCTGGGTGAAAGTCGAGGAAGTTGGAGATACCGAATTCCTCCTCGACGAGCAGGTGGATAAGTTCAGGTTCCGGGAAGAAAACGAGCGGTCAAAGGCTGGGGGCGGCAAGCCCGCTGCCGGCAGGCCCTTGCTCCTCGGTATCACCAAAGCTTCCCTGGCTACAGACTCGTTCATCTCCGCTGCTTCCTTTCAGGAAACCACCCGTGTGCTGACGGAAGCTTCCATCCGCGGCGCAGTGGACCACCTGCGGGGATTGAAGGAAAACGTCATCATGGGCCGTTTGATCCCGGCCGGCACGGGCCTGGAGTTCTATCGGAACTTTAAGTTGTTGAGTGAGGTGGAGCCGCCTCGGCCGGAAGAGGAAGTGCCCACGGAAGTTACTATCCCGGCCCCGCCAGCCCCCGCTCCGGGCGTGGCCGCCGAGCTTTCTGACGAGGACACCGCGCGGACGCAATAAGAACTGCAAGCTCCGTGGCACGCCACCCCCGCATTGGCACGTCACCCCCGCGAAAGCGGGGGTCCAACTGCGATGCGCTCCAGGAAGAAACCCGCCTGCCTGGTGGCAGACATGTCAAACCCCAGCATGTTTGCGCCACGGGCGCCATCACCAGAAATCTTCTCAGTCTTTGATCGCCTGGTAGGCCAGCCGTATTGCTTTTGCGTCAAGGTTGAGTTCCCCGGTGGGATGGAGTTGCCCCATAAAGATGGCAATCATGTCTTCCTTTGGGTCGATAACGAAAGCAGTATAAAAGAAACCACCCCAATAATAGGAACCGATGGAACCCAGTTCCGTCAGATACCTGGCATCGCTATTCACCCCGAAGCCAAGGCCGTAACCCATGTCCTCCAGCTTCCCCTGAACGTGGTCTTGGGTCATTAATTCGACGGATTTGCGGCTCAAGAGGCGCACACCGTTGAGCTCGCCCTTGTTCAGCATCATTTGGCAGAACCGATAGTAATCTTCCGCCGTTGAGCAAAGACCGGCACCTCCGGAGAAATAGGTGCGCGGCCCGCGGTAGGGATAATCGGAAGAGTAGGCGGACTCGCCTTCCTTCTCAACCATTTTCTCTGGAAAAAGCTGAAGCCCCTTTTCCGGATAATAGGTGTAGGCTGCTGCCAGCCGGGAAACCTTATCGTCCGGCAGGAAGAAGTAGGAATCGCTCATCCCCAGGGGCTTGAAGATCCGTTCCTCGTAGAACCGGTCGAGGGGCATCCCGGAAACCTTTTCGACAAGGTAACCCAGCACATCATCCGACAAACTGTATTCCCAGGCGTCACCGGGCTGAAACAGCAGGGGAAGAGATGCCAGCTTCTTCACCGAATCGCCTGTGGACCCTTCCTGCTGAAGGAGCCCGGTGCCGATACCCGCTTCGCGGTATGTTTTTGCCAGCCGGGCATTCCAGGGATAAGTGAGTCCAGCTGTATGAGTAAGTAAGTGGAGGATGGTGATGGGGCGCTTGGCATTGACCAGGGCACCCGGGGGAGAAGTTTTGTCCTGGGGATAGGGCGGGTCCAGGACTTTCATATCTTTGAATTCCGGGATGAAGTCGGAGACGGGCTCATTCAGCATGAAGCGCCCTTCTTCGTAGAGCATCATGACCGCAACACTGGTGATAGGTTTGCTCATGGAACAGATTCGAAAAATGTTGTCGGTGCGCATGGGCTTCTTTGCCTCTCGGTCTGCCATGCCAAACGCTTTGAAATAGGCAATCTTGCCGTGCCGGGCGACGAGGGTGACAGCACCAGCGATACGTCCATCGTTGATACTGCTCTCGACCGCGTTGGCGATGCGTTCCAGGCGTTCCGACGAAAGACCAACATCCTTGGGGGAAGCGACGGTGCCAGAGACATTGGCAGAAGGTGATGAGGTTGTTAGGGCTATGGTCGGGCTCAAGCGCGTCTGCGAAGGGACGATGACAAGCCAAGATAATGCCAACCCCATGAAGACCGAGAACCCACGCCAGAGTTTTCTCATTTTGCCTGCTCCTCGTTGCGGCGATTTTACATCGCCAAATGGCCCCCTTGTATGCTCAAAAAACTCCAACAGATTGGGACCCCGCCAGGATTTCCATTTTGGAATCCTGCGCAGGTGTGAGTGTACACCCCGCAGCTTCGTTTTGGAATGTCCCATCCCGCTGGACGTCATTCCCGTCCGCGTGGCCCGTGAGCGCGTTGATCGCGTTCAAGCCCGCATAAATACAGAAGACGAGGGACGCCCGATGGTTCGCAGGGAGAGTTCATTGAATATCTCGGGTCTAAATGGCTTGACGGCGCCTCAGCAGTAACATTTAACATGACTCGATGCGGAGTCTCGAAAACGAAAGCGGGACAGTGTACCCTTAGGTGCGAGGCACACGCCATGAATGGATCTCTCAAGGAGTTTGAAGTCTGGATTGAGCAAAAGGCTGTGGAAGATCCTCACTTCTCCGGCACCTTTTGGTTTGTGCTCTCTCCTCTTTCGGAAGACCGTTTCGCCGGCAGCTTGGGGCAACCTCCGGTCGATCCACAGACCGTTCCACTAGCCGATTTCGCAACTGATGTTCTTATCAAGAATCGACGGGACGGGATGCAGCGGACCACCTTTTGGCACCTTCCCTTCCGCGCAGCCGATGGACCTCATCTCCTTTTCTCACTGGAGCGCCCCTCGCGGGCTCTGCGTTTCATGTACCGACTCTTGGCCCGAGCCAGAGGCAGGGCGCATCTTTTCCCGATCGGTCACAGCTTGGTGAGGTCTTGCGTTCGACTGGACGACAGATACGAGTTTAGCCAAACGCGTGTTTTGAGAGGCGTGCCTTATCCAAGCCAACCCAGCGAGGGAGGGGCCGAGATTAAGCTCAACCCCGGTGACGCCGGTTTTTTTTTCGAGAGACTGGACGAAGATCGTCGCGTTTTGAAAGTGGCAAGAATGCGGGCACGAATAGGGGAAGAGGGCTCTTGCGAATTCACCGTGAGCCGAATCGGCTACGTGAGCTACCACAAGGGCCAATTTGCCGCCCTCCTCAAGTTGATCCTTGGGCGGCTCAGCCAGGAAATGACCGCGTCGGTTAGACCCTTCGAAGAAGCGAGAGGGCGTTTCGTGGCCTTGCGATTTCCCGAGCCGGTGTTCGCGGAGCGCGCCAGCTACGCCGGTGTATTTGGAGCGCTTTCTCGCTTACCGCATGCGACCCTGGCGGTGCTTCACGCGAATCCCTATTTCCATGCCACCCTCACCAACTATGAGGATGGCGGGGAGTTTGATGTTTTCGTAACGGATTTGTCCACGGTTCGCATTCAAGGCCGCGAAGGCGCTTCGCCAGCCTCCTTCTTGCGCCTCCACAATAGCCTCGCGGAGGTGTTTCGTGAACCCACAGTCAAGATCGAGGAAGCGCCCGACTTTCGGCTGAAGGACCTCCTGGAGGGGCGGGTCTAGGTCAATGGCCCTGAGCGCAGGCATTGAGGATCGGATACAAAAGCTATTTGATGAGAAATACAAAGAGTATGCGGCTCACGACCGCGCCCTGAGCGCTCTCGCCGCTTTCCGTTTCGTTCTTGAGTTCATCCCCGAGATTAACCAGGAGACCGTTTTCCGGAGTTTTCGGCCTCGGGTCTGCTCGCGAGGTTCGGAGTCGAATCCGCGCACCCCCGATGGTCTCATTGTTCAGCGACCTTCCCACAGCTCCGTGCTGGAACTTAAAACTTCCTGGAATAAGGGCGACGTCACCCAAGTAACAAACTATGGAAAGGCTGAAGGCTACTTGCAGGACGACGGCACCCTCACCCGGTTCTCGGAGAACCACTGTATTCTGCTCGGCTACCAGAATGTCCCTGGAGATCTCAACCTGGAGGCTCTGTTTGATGAGTGGGAGAAACAGAAGCCCCCTGCCTCGTTGGTGGCCTTTCGGCACAGTTTTGAATCGGCCCCCACCGGCGATCGCATGTTCTTCTCCCGGATTCCTTTTGGCCGGAACGGGGCATGCCCCCGTTCTAACTTCGGTACCTGGATCAACTCCGCTCGCGGCTTTTCTGTCAGCGCCGCCAGTTTCAGTCGGGGGGGTAGCGAATTTCACAAGTCGAACGACCAAGTCATCGACAGTTACGCGGCTGTGATCTGGTGGACGGCCTACGCCAAGCACTATTTGTCTGAGGAGCAGCTCGCGGACTGGGCGTGGAAAAACCGCAGCCGCCGCCGGACGGTTTCCGCCAGCCCGCGCACGATCGCCTTCTCTTCTTCATTTCCGGGAATGAATATGCGATCGAAGAGGGCCAAGTGCCGCTCGAACTCTGCGGGATCTTCGCCCAGCCACGTAACACTGGCTGCAACCGTACGGCGCGCAAAGAGGCCATGCTTCAAGGCATTCAGCCGCGCGGCAGCATTGCCCTCCGGGCTGCGCCGGGCAGCGATGGCTTTCACGAGATTGGCACGGCTCGCCCGGAGACGCTTCTCGGTGGGCCGGTTGCCTTGCCTCGAGGCCGCGCGGGCTTTCTCGAGGTTCGCGCGCCGCAGGGACAGCTCGCGAGCGGTCAAGGGCTTGCCGGGCTTGCGGCCTATTCGCCGGCTTTGTTTTTCGGGGGAGCTTTGCGGTTTGGGGAAAGGGGCTTCCATGGGGACCTCTTCCAGAACGACATGGCCCGCCCGGGAACGACCCGTCAGGGCTGATGGTAGGCTATATTATTTGGCTGATGTCGTCAGGCCTGGGGACTCCGGAAAGCAGTAGGCAGTAGGCAGGGGAAGCGCAGGTGCCAGAGGGAATTATGAATTGTGAATTATGAATCCTGCATTACTATTGATATTGGGGCTTGATTGTGTACAATCGGGGCATCAATTCCTCGTGGGATTGCCTGAGGAGACCTCGATGCCAACCACCGATATTCGGCCTCTCTCGTTCGGAGAACTGCTTGACCGTACCTTCACATATTACCGCAAGCACTTTTGGACATTCGCCGGGATTATGGCCATTCCCCAACTCCTCGGCTTCCTTCAGGCAACATTGACCGCCTTTCTGGTATTGCCTCTTCGGACTTCAACTGTTGCGAAGCCGCATCCCGGGCCCTTCAGAGACCCCTCGTCCGCGCTGACCTTCATCGGCATCACGGCGTTGTTTGTACTTCTGTACCTCATTCTTGGATCGCTGGCTTATGGCGCAGTTACGAGCGAGGTTTCCGAAATTCAGCTTGGCCGCTCTCTCACCATTCGCGAATGCTACCGCCAGCCGTTGAAAAGAACGGGGAGCCTGGTGGTTCTCACTGTGCTCTTTTTGCTTTTGCTCCTTGTGGGAGCCATCACCATCATCCTTCCCATCCTGATGTGTCTGTGGTATGCATTCGCTGTCCCTGTGCTTGTGGAGGAAAAAGCCTCTCCGAGAAAGGCCCTCGAGCGCAGCCGGCAACTGAGCAAAGGTAACCGAGGGAACATCTTCGCCATCGCGGCTCTCATGGGCCTGATTGCATGGATTGCAGCGACGGTTGCCGGGTTCCCATTTATAATCGTGACTGTAACCCTGGCCATGAAAAAATTAGCCATACCGATCTGGCTGCAGATCCTCACCACCCTTTTCCAGCGCACGGCCGGCGCGCTTACCACTTCTCTGGCACCGATCGGGCTGGCATTGTTGTATTACGACGTCAGGGTGAAGAAGGAAGGCTACGACCTGCAAGTGATGATGGAGAATCTGGGTCCCGAGAAGTCGCCGGGCCAGGCATTCCAGGCGATCCCCTAGTGGATGTGCCTCTGGGAGCATGAAAGCGTGCGGCGCGTATGATTCTTGCCAGGAGGCCGACAGCATGGCAGGCTACCCGTGCTGCAAAGCGCGGCGGGGGGTTGGCGCCTTCACCAATGAAAAAGGTGGCTCTTCGACCGTTTTCCGGCGGCAGTTCGGTAATGATTTCACCAGTTATGGGGCTCGCCCTGTTTAGGAAGCGGGGTCGGCATTTTCGTTTCCGAAGTCATCGTCCGGTCTTTCCCGTCGCCGGCGTCTATAACCTTATACCTCCACGAACCAGCGTTCTGATATGGACCCTCGTATCGTTTCTGGTTCTCGCCCTCACGCTATCCAGGTTGCAAGCCTCGCAGCCGAGTCCAATTACCAACCCGGAACCCTCATGTCTCACCTTGAGCGATTATGTTCGAACCCTGGACGATTGGACGGTGCGCGTCCAGAAGCTGCGTGCGAGCGGACCTGCTGCCGGCAGGCTCCTCCAGGAACTTCCCGATAACTGGCAGGTCCAGACGCAGGGGCAGCAATTCATTGTCACTACGACGCCGCTGCGTGACGCACTCGAACAGGTCCGGCGCCAACCCTCCAATGCCGCCAAGACCTCTGAAGGGATACTGGCCCGGCTCCGCATGATGCGGGATGCCACAGCATCCATGATGGGTGGGGCGGGGATAAACGGGCCACACGCCCGCTCCCAATTGGAGAAGATCTTGAGCCGCCGGGAATTCCGCTCATCTCCTGAACAACCTTCGTTTGATATAAAGAATGTACGCTTGTTCCGGTGGATCGGGAATCTCATTGCTTTCCTTTGGAAGGCGATGAGCCACCATGCCGTGGTTACAGGAACTGTGATCTGGACCGTGTTGATTGGCCTGGCTCTCGCCTTTGGCGCTTGGTTGGTTCGCATGCTCCTTTACCGCCCCCTGGAACGCCCGATGGCACTAGAGGCCCCCGCAGAAGGTACTCGGACCTGGCAGGACCTTGTGGGCGAGGCGTTCGCGGAAGCCAGCCGAGGAAACTATCGTGAAGCCTTCCGTTTGTCGTACTGGGCCGGGATTTACAGGCTGGAGAAGCTGGGGATTTGGCAGTTTGACCGGACGCGCACGCACCGAGAGTATTTGCACCTGCTGCCTGTCAGTCACCCGCAATACGTTAAGTTCTCCGCCCTCACGCGGCGTTTTGAGCTCACCTGGTACGGCTGCCGACCCGCTTCCGCGGAAGACTTCCGCGAGGCACTGTCCGTCTTGGAGAACCTGGAATGCCCGTCCCACTGAACGCCGAAGACCGGAAGGTCCTGATCGTTTCCGGCGCCATCCTGGTGCTGCTGACGGTTGCGGGGTTCCTCGTCTCGCCTCCACCTATCCAGAGACCGGGGGGTTTTCCTTCAAGCTATTCCACGGCGAGCGACGGCGGCAAGGCGGCGTACTTGCTTCTGGAACAACTGGGATACAAGGTGGAGCGCTGGGACCGATCCCCCGGCGAGTTGCCGGAGCACCCCAGCGGTATAACGCTGATCCTCGGCGCCCCTTCCGTCGGCATTTCGCTTGAGGCCCGAGAGGACTTGGACCAATTCATTTCCAGAGGAGGCCGAGTCCTGGCCACCGAAAGGCTGGCCGCTGACCTGCTGCCCGGAAGGCACGAGCTAACCAAAATCCCGGACGAACCTGATTGGAAGACCTTCCCCGCCTTGCTCCCGGGGCCTGTCACCCGCCAAGCTCCTGAGATCACCATGCGGCCGCTGGCGCGCTGGAAAGCCCCGGACATCGCCTACCTCTCCTACTATGGTGACGGCGAGGGGCCGGTGGTGGTCACTTATCCGTGGGGCAATGGCCAAGTGGAGTGGTGGGCGGACTCCGAACCGCTCTCCAATTCCGGCCTAAGCAAGGCATCGAATCTTGAGTTGTTTTTGAACTCCGTCGGGCCGCCGGAAAAAACGCGCATCCTCTGGGATGAATACTTTCATGGGCAGCGCCCGAATTTGTTGTTGTATCTGGCGAAAACGCCGGCTCCGTGGTTCGCCTTCCAGTGCGCGGTTTTGTTGGCTGCGCTACTGCTGACGTTCGGGCGGCGGAGCGGCCCCGTTCGTCCCCTGGCTATCGAAAGCTCGCGCCTCTCACCGCTGGAATTCATCGAGACGCTGGGAGACCTGTACTGGCGAAAGCATGCAGCCCCGGAAGCGCTCGAAATCGCTTATCGGCGGTTCCGCTTCCTGTTATTGAAGCGCTTGGGTTTTCCCGCCAGCGCTGTTCCCGAGCGGATTTGGCGGGGCGTACATGACCGCCTGGGATGGGACGATCCAGACTTCTACACCCTGCTCCAGAAGTGCGAGCGCGCCCTCCGCACCCGGTCCGTCGATGAAGCGGAGGTGCTGCGCTTCGTCCGGGAATTGCACTATTTCGAGCATCGCTGGCGCCTTGCCGGGAGACCCTGAGGAGATTGTTTTATGCCTGGAGAAGCCAAGCAGTTCGCAGCCCACGTTCAGAACGAACTGGGCAAGATCATCGTCGGACAGACGCAAATGGTCCGCGAGATAGTCACCGTCCTCCTCTGCGGGGGGCACGCCTTGCTTGAGGGCGTGCCGGGCACCGCCAAGACTCTGACGGTGAAGGCGCTGGCGAAAACCTGCGGGCTGGGTTTCCAGCGCCTGCAGTGCACACCTGACCTGATGCCGTCCGATATCCTCGGAACCAATATCTATAATATTTCCACCGCAAGTTTCTCTTTTCACCGTGGCCCGGTGTTCACGGACTACCTTCTGGTTGACGAAATCAACCGCATGCCGCCCCGGACCCAGGCGGCGTTGCTGGAGTGCATGGAGGAGCGTCAGGTCACCGTGGACGGTGTGTGCTATCCCCTCTCGACCTTCTTTACCGTGTTCGCAACACAGAATCCCGTGGAATTCGAGGGAACTTATCCGCTTCCGGAGGCCCAGCTTGACCGCTTTCTCTTCAAGATATCTATCGGCTATCCGCAACCCGATGAGGAAGTGGAAATCCTTAACAGGTTCCGGAACGGATTTAGCCCACGAGAGGTCGAGACCCTTGGCCTGCTTGCCGTTGAACCCGCACTTCTGGATGGGGCCCGCCGCGAGGTGTCTGCCGTGAAAACCGAACCGGGCCTTTACCGGTACATCAGCGAGATTGTGCGCAAGACGCGGGATTGGCCTGCCCTGAGCCTGGGAGGCAGCCCTCGCGCTACGCTCCACCTCATGTTTGCCGCGAAAGCGCAGGCGGCTCTCGACAGTCGCGATTACATTATTCCTGACGACATCAAAGCGGTGGCAGCGCCCGTGTTGCGCCACCGGTTGGTCGTCAAGCCGGAAGCGGACCTGGAAGGCATTACGCCGGACCACATCGTCAGCGAAGTCATGGCAGTGGTCGAAGTCCCGAAATGACCCAGCCCGCCAAACTCGCTCCGCTCACGGTTGCGGCCCCTGCTGCGGGTTTTTCGCGCTTTCCGTTCGCCTTTGCGCCCCGCTTTTTTATTGCTGTGGTCGCCGGCCTGGCTTGGCTGGGGCCTGCCTGGTGGGACTTGCGATTCGCCTGGTTGATGTTGGCTTGGGATCTCATGGTTCTGGTGGCTTGGGCCATCGATTTCCGGCGACTTCCCCTCCCGGGCAATCTCCAGGTCTCCCGATCATGGCTGGCGCCGGTTTCTCACGGTGTGGAAACGCAGGTTGAGATCGCGGTGGCAAACCCGACCCCCCGCCCACTCGAAGCTTTTATCGCAGATGATGTTCCCGGTCCCCCCACACCGCGCGTGCCGCAGGTTCAAGTGACGCTCCCAGCACTCTCAAGCGCCCGCGCAACGTATCGCATCCACCCCACGCAGCGCGGTGATATGCGGCTCGGAAAGACTTTTTTGCGCGTGCAAAGCCGGCTGAAATTGGCGGAACGATGGTATGCAGCGCCGCTCGAACAGACGGTCCGGGTCTACCCCAACCTGCAGGAGCCCAAACAGCACACGCTGTATTTGCTCCGCCGTCAACAGGTCGAGCAGGAACGGCGTCTGAAGCATCAACCAGGAAAAGGGCGTGAGTTCGAGAGCCTGCGCGCTTATCGTGAGGGAGATGAGCCTCGGGATGTCTGTTGGACGGCCACGGCGCGCCGGGGCAAGCTCGTTACACGGGTTTATCGCACCGAACGCAGCCAGCCGGTGGTGATCATTGTGGACACAGGCCGGCTGATGCTGGCCCGTATCAGGCGCGATGGGGAGACCTTGACGAAGCTCGATTGTGCGGTCAATTCCGCTTTGACCCTGGCTCATGTGGCATTTTCCTCCGGCGATCGCGTGGGACTGCTGGCCTACGGTCGCAAAATGAAATCGCGGCTTTTGCCCGGAAGGAGCCCCAGCCACTTGCGCACCATACTGGATCATCTCGCCGTTCTGAGCGGCGAACTGGTGGAGGCAAACCACGCCGCCGCAGCAGATGCCTTGCTTTCCCTCAAGCGGCAAAGGAGCCTGGCGGTGTGGCTCACCGACCTTGCGGAAACGCCCGCCACTCCCGAAGTGATCGAGGCGGCTTCCCGCTTGCTCCCTCAGCACCTCGTTCTGTTCGTGGCCATTGGCCAGACGGAACTCGACACACTTCTCTCTGAGAAACCAGGCGATTTTGAACAGATGTATCGGCACGTGGCCGCTCAGGAAATGGCGGAGAGGCGCGAGATCCTGATCAGACGATTGCGCGAAAGGGGCGCGCTGGTTCTCGATTTGAAACCGCAACAGATCTCCACCAGCGTCGTCAACCAATACCTGATGATTAAAGAAAGAGGATTGCTCTGATAACGCGGAGCCGCCAGGGGGCAGGTTAATCGCTCGGGTGGCGTCCGGCAGCGCAGAGGTAAAGGCAAAGCAGCAGGGCTGAGAGCGCGGCGGCTGCAAACTTGGTCGTCGCCCTCAGCGGAGATGGCGAAACAAAGCCCTCGATGATGCCGGCCACCACGAGGAGCGGAATGATGCCCGCAACCAGCCGGATGGCTTTCCCTCCATAAAACACCGTGGCATCACGGCGCGTCATCGAGCCGGGAAAGAGTAAGCCTCTCGCCAGCAGCAATCCCGCGGCCCCGGCAATGAGGATCGAAGGGATCTCGATAACGCCATGCGGAGCTACGAACGAGAGGAGATCCTTGGCCATTCCGGCCTGCCAGCACGCGGCACTGATCACGCCGAACAAAAGGCCGTTCGTCAGCAGCAGGCAAACCGTCCCAACTCCGCCCAGGATTCCTGTGGCAAATACCGAGAAAGAAACGGAAAGGTTGTTGGTCATGATCCCGCTGGAGGCCAGGGGCTTGATGGTGACGATGGATTGCGTCCACATCACTCGGCGGTCAATGCTCCTGGCCATGTCCTCTCCCAGGAAAAACCTCTGAAAAGCGGGATCTCCGAGTGTGGCAAGGAACCCCACAAGAGTCCCGAGCAGGAAGAGCCCAAACGCGGCGAGAGTGTAATTGAAAGTTTCTCTGAAAACTTGCGGGAAAATGGATCGATAGAAGCGGGTGATGCCACGAGGGCGTGGAGCGCGCCCCATATAGATCAGGTTATGGGCTCGCCCCAGGAGTTGGTTCAGGTATCCGGCCAGTCGCTGGCTCAGAGGATCTTCACGAACCGTGGAGAGGTCCGAGGCCACTTGGCGGTACAATAGGCCCATGTCCTGCAGTTCATGGGCGGACAGCGCCATGAGGCCACGCCGGCCTGCCCGCTTAATGATGTCTTCCAGGCGGTCCCAGAATGGTTTTCGCTTTTGAAGCCACCGGTTGCGAATCATGGAGGTGACCTTGGCGGAAGACAAGCTTATCATTGAAACGCCCGAACAGGTCCCCCTAGAGTTTCAACTGGCGGGAATCGGCAGCCGCTTCCTGGCAATGGTCCATGATATTTTCATCCAGGTCATTGCTTTGGTAGTGCTGCTAATCCTCGCAATCCTATTTTTCTCCTTTGCCGCGCCGCTTTTTCCGGGGTGGATCAGGCCCTGGGCGGGCGCGCTATTCGTGGTTGTGTTCTTTCTGCTGCAATTTGGATATTTCATTTTCTTCGAGGCCATCTGGAACGGCCAGACACCGGGGAAACGGTACCAGCACTTGCGGGTTATTAAGGACAACGGGCGGCCCATTACCGCGCTCGACTCCGTGGGACGGAACCTGATGCGCGTCGTGGATAGCCTCCCCCTTTTTTATGCAATCGGCATCATCTCCATGCTCTTGAGCTCCCGGAACATGCGCCTGGGCGACTACGTGGTGGGGACGGTCGTCGTTCATGAAAGGCCGTTGGAGAACAGCAGTGGTGTAGGTTTTCAGTATGCCGATCAACAGGCGGCCTCGGGTTATGAGGTTACCCTGCTGACCCCGGAGGAATTCCAGTTCATTGAGGTCTTTTTGCTGCGCCTGCCCCAACTACCGGCGGAAGCAAAGGACAAGTTAGGACGGGAGATCGTGGAGAGAATCTCCAACAGGATTGGGATCTCCACCGAAGACCAGCGTTCTCCCATTCTCTACTTGCAAAAGGTCGTAGCCGAGTATCGAAACAAGGCCCGGTTCCGCTGAGGCTTGAGATGAAGAGCCTGTCCCCGTAGTTGCCAGCCTATTGTTAGATGCTTCAACCTAACACTCAAGCCGAATGGGGGCCAAAGGCAAGGAAGCTGCCGGCCACTTCTCATTGTTTCTTGTGCTCCAGAACGTTGCAGGCGCCAAAGGATTTCCTGGGGTCCATCGCATCCGAGCCATGGTCGATGTGTTGGATCACCCTATCCTTGTCGATGCGGGAACAACATGCCAGTACCCCCCATTGCAATGATCATGAAAAGTTATTTGATCATCAACCCACCCAGACAAAGGTCGAATTCTTAAGCTTCCGACTCCCGACTTCGGCCTTCTTCCCTGCGCCCAAAGCTTACTACCTTTCCCCAATGACCAAGCATGAAATGCCGAACTCGGATTATACCGCTTTCAGAACCCCTGGGCTGTTCGCGGCCCTAATTAACGAATCTCGACAAGCCTGCTCCTGCTGGTAGACAACCATCCGACTCAGCTCTATATACCAAGAATGGCTAGCAAGCGGCCCGTTAGCAGAACACTCGTTGCGAGCACTCATCGTAAGCAATTGAAAATAAATGAAAAATAATTCTTGACAACAGGTAACTCAAGTTATATGATGTGCATCTACTAAGGCTGAAGAAGGAAAATTCAAGGAGGTAAATGACAATGGCAATCGTGAGATGGGAACCCTTCCGAGATCTTCTGACGACTCAGAGGGAATTTGACCGTTTGTTCAAAGAAGCTTTTTCGCCCATGTCCGGTGAGACGGAAGTCTCGACACGCTCGTGGGCTCCTCCGGTCGACATTTACGAGACCGAGGACGCCATCGTCCTGAAGGCGGAGCTGCCCGGGATCGATCCGCAGGACGTGGAAGTCCGGGTTGAGGACAACACGCTCTATCTGAAAGGTGAACGCAATTTCGAAAAAGAGGTCAAGGAGCAGAACTACCACCGCATTGAGCGGTCGTATGGATCTTTTGCTCGCAGCTTCACGCTCCCCAATTCGATCAGCGCCGAGAAAGTGAAGGCTGAGTACAAGGATGGCTTGTTGACCTTGACGATGCCGAAGCGCGAAGAGGCGAAGCCGAAGACCATCAAGATCGACGTGACCAAGAGCTAAGGTGGTCCGGTTTGAGCGGTCAGGGTCTAGCGAAGACCCCGGCAACGACCTTCCCACGCAGTATTTCAGAACCGCGCTGGGGTCGCCAAGGCGGCCCGGCGCGGTTTGTTTTTCTGAACCGTTGGCCTCATTAAACTGTATAGTGGCGCTTGGTACATTCGGCGGGCGGTTTTCGAGTTTCGATTTTCCAATTTCGATTTTCGAGTTTCCAACATGGCGACACGTTTTGACAAATTCACGGTAAAAGCCCAGGAAGCCCTGCAAGGGACGCAGGATGTTGCCAGCCGTTTCGGCAATCAACAACTGGAACCTCTGCACCTGCTGTTGGCTTTGATCGACCAGAAGGAGGGCATCGTCCCAAGCCTTCTGGCCCGGCTCGGGGTACCACCCGCTTCGGTCGCAAAGGAAGCTGAGCAGGCCATCGAGAATCTCCCCAAGGTGGGGGGAACCACGGACCATTATCACTCCCCGGCGCTCAAAGAAGTCCTGGACCAGGCTTCCAAAGAGAAGGAGGAATTCAAGGACGAGTTCGTCTCCACCGAGCACCTCCTGCTCGCCCTGTCGAGGAAGTCGAAGGACGCTGCGGGCCGTGTTCTGGCTCAGCTCCGAGTGACCCACGACGCCATCCTGAAAGCGCTGGTTTCCGTCCGGGGGACGCAACGCGTGACCGACCAGAACCCCGAGGACAAGTACCAGGCCCTGGAACGTTACGCGCGCGACCTTACGGAACTGGCGCGGCGCGGCAAACTCGACCCCGTCATTGGCCGCAATGATGAGGTGCGACGGGTTATCCAGGTGCTTTCGCGGCGCACCAAGAACAATCCCGTGCTGATCGGCGAGCCGGGTGTGGGTAAGACGGCCATCGTGGAGGGCATCGCGCAACGCGTGGTGGCAGGCGATGTGCCTGAGTCGCTCAAGTCCAAGCGGCTGGTGCAACTTGACCTGGGGGCACTGGTTGCCGGCTCGAAGTACCGGGGAGAATTTGAAGACCGCCTCAAGGCCGTGCTCAAGGAGATCGAGGAGTCAAACGGCCAGGTCATCCTATTCATCGACGAACTTCACACGTTGGTGGGAGCGGGCGCGGCGGAGGGCTCCATTGACGCCTCGAACATGCTCAAGCCTGCCCTGGCGCGCGGCGAATTGCGCTGCATCGGCGCCACCACGCTCAACGAATACAAGAAATACATTGAAAAGGATGCGGCGCTCGAGCGCCGCTTCCAGCCGGTTTACGTGGGCCAGCCGAGCGTCGAGGACACCATCGCCATTCTCCGTGGGCTCAAGGAGCGCTACGAGGTTCATCACGGCGTGCGTATCAAGGATTCCGCTATCGTCGCCGCCGCAGTCCTTTCCAACCGTTACATCTCCGACCGGTTTCTGCCTGACAAGGCCATTGACCTGATTGACGAGGCCGCGTCAGGCTTGCGCATTGAAATCGATTCCATGCCGGCGGAGATTGACCAGATTGAGCGCCGCATCACCCAACTCGAGATCGAGCGGCAGGCGCTGCGCAAGGAGGAAGACCCAGCCTCGCGTGAACGCCTGGAGGCGCTTGAAAAGGAATTGGCCGAACTTAAAGAGGAGTCGTCCAAGCTCAAGCTGCGCTGGAAATCTGAAAAGGAAGTCATCACGCAAATCCGCCGGCTCAAGCAGGAAATCGAGCAAGCCAAGGTCGACGAACAGCGTGTAACGCGCGAAGGCGACCTGAACAAGGCAGCGGAAATCCGTTACGGCAAACTGGTGTCACTCGAGAAGCGACTGGCCGCTGTGAACGCGAAACTCGAAGGCATGGAGAAAGCGGGCCGGATGCTGAAAGAAGAAGTGGACGAAGAGGACGTGGCCCGTGTGGTCTCCAAGTGGACCGGCATCCCAGTGTCGAAGATGCTCGAGGGCGACGTCGCCAAGCTCGTTCAGATGGAAGACCGCCTGCGACTCCGGGTGGTCGGGCAGGACGAGGCGCTGAAGTTGGTTTCGAACGCCGTGCGACGCAGCCGCGCGGGGCTTTCCGATCCCAAGCGGCCCATCGGTTCGTTTCTCTTCCTTGGCCCCACAGGCGTGGGCAAGACCGAGTTGGCGCGGGCGCTGGCGGAATTCCTCTTCGACGACGAGCGCGCCATGCTGCGCATTGACATGTCGGAATACATGGAGAAGCACGCGGTGGCGCGGCTGATTGGCGCGCCTCCGGGCTACGTGGGGTATGAGGAAGGCGGGCAACTCACCGAGCAGGTGCGGCGCCGGCCTTATTCCGTCCTGCTTTTCGACGAAATCGAAAAGGCGCACCCGGACGTGTTCAACATCTTCCTCCAAATCCTCGACGAAGGCCGCCTGACAGACGGCAAGGGGCGCACCGTGGACTTCAAGAACACGGTCATCATCATGACCTCCAACATCGCCAGCACCTACATTCACGAGGCGATGAGCGGGCGCGGCGGCGAGGAGCCTGAGGCTATTTCCGAAGTCCTCAAGAAACGAATCCACGAGGCGCTGCTCGAACACTTCCGTCCCGAGTTCTTGAACCGCGTGGACGAGATTGTGATCTTCAACCCACTGGGCAAGGAAAACATCAAGAAGATCATCGAGCTGCAACTCGGTTATCTGAAGAACCTCCTGGCGGAGCGCAAGATTCAGATTGAATTGACGCCCAGGGCGAACGAGCTGCTCTTCCGCGAAGGCTACGACCCGCAGTTCGGAGCGCGTCCGCTGAAACGCGCCATCCAACGCCTCATCCAGGACCCGCTGGCCATGAAGCTCCTGGACGGCGAGGTGCTGCCCGGCCAAACGGTGGAAGTTGACGGCGACCTGAAGAAGGGCACGATGACTTTCGAGCGAGCGACGGCGAAGGCGGCGCGGTAACAAACTATGAACTCCGATGATGTGCAAGCGAAATTCGGGAAGCAGTCGGGGTGCTGGCTGCCTTTTGACGAGCACGCGGCGGCAAACTCAGGTTTGACGCGAGGCGTGTACGTGATACGGTTCGCCGACGGCCTAAAGGTGGGGCGTCTCAGGGGAAAGTCTGACATCGTCTACATCGGTTCTGGAAGGATCGGAACCAGACTGAGGGCTCACGCAGGCTTGAGGCCTGACTTCAAAGACAAAGGCTGGCTGTTAACTTAGATAGGATTCGAGAAGCGTCTGCAGGTGTGTTTCTTCGAATGTGCCGAGCCCGTTGCATTGGAGGGCGATCTCCTTGTGGAGTACTTATCCGCCCATCAGGAACTCCCTCCTGCGAACTGGAGGGGACCGAGACTATCCGAGCAGCGGAAGGAGACCCTCAGGGTGGAGATTGCCCGAACATACCTCAGTTCCCTTCCGCCAAACCAAAGGAACCAGCAGATGAAAGAGGTTCAAGATCGAATTCAACCGCAAAAGGGGTAAGTGACGAGCGGGGACGGGGATGTGACGGTTGACGTTGGGATTCTCACACGGTGGGATCCGGCAGGCGATACCCCCGTGCGTATCCTCGGCATTACCCGTGCAGGAAGCAACACTACCTCGCCTCCCAAGGGCGACTTACGGGGCGGTAGGCTCTTCGGGGCACGCTGCCCTAGCCGGATTAACCACCTGTGCGAGCCAGCATGGTGGCGTGCTACCCAAATGGACACCACCTGGCACTTGCAGGGTACCGCCGCGGATATGGCAAAGTCAACAGAGGGACTCGTGGCTGGCGCGCACATCGCGTTCTTTGCCATGTAGGCGAATAGTTGGTGCTAAGATAAGGCAAGAAATTATGTTTGAGGAGGTAGCTTGAAAATCAAGGTCGTGGTTCACGAAGCGGAGGAAGGCGGGTACTGGGCGGAAGTGCCAGCGATCCCCGGCTGTGCCACACAGGGCGAAACCATGGAAGAGCTGATGGCGAACGTTCACGAGGCCATTGAGGCCTGTTTGGACGTTGAAGTCGATCCGCCAGAGCACGCCCCCAAGGACCAGATATTGGAAATCGCCCTATGAAGTCCCTCTCCGGCAAGGACCTTGCCCGCCTCGTCGAGAGTCACGGCTGGCAACTCCTCCGAATTCATGGCAGCCATCACATCTACGGCAAGTCGGGCAGCATCGTCCGGCTGTCAATCCCCATCCATGGTAACAAACCCCTGAAGATCGGCCTGCTCAGGCACCTTCTCAAAATGGCAGGGTTTCGGGAAAGCGATTTGGATTGATTCTATCCCGCTCCGTCTGGCGCGCGTCCGTTCATCCTTGGCGGCGCGGCAAGGCTCGTAGGTGCGATTCGTAATCCCCCCGCTCCCTGGCCTCTCCGCATGGCCATTTCAAAAATGACATCAAAATGATATCATTATGATGTCGGAGGAGACATGCCAGACTTTGTAGTGCGGAATATTCCCGAAGAGACTTACAAGCGCCTACAAGAAAACGCGAGAGAGCATAAGCGAAGCCTGAACGCGGAATTCCTTGAACTTCTGAACGACCGTGACGCCTGGGCCCTCCGGCAGTTTCGCATCCGATCTGCTATTCCTAAGCTACGTCGGCTGCGCAAGGAGATCGCCAAGAAGTTTCCGGTGAAATACGAGATGCTTGAACTCATCCGCGAGGATAGGGAAAGCCGATGAGCCCGATTCTTGGCACGCTGTGCCCGCGCCAAGGGTTTTGTCGTCTATGATGGCGCATCGATGTCAGTCATGATATCATTTTGCTATCGGAGTGATCATGCCTAACGTGACGGTTCGAAACATCCCCGAACGGACTTATAAGCGGCTGCGGGCCCGCGCGAGGAGCTACCGGCGCAGTCTGAACGCGGAGATCCTTGACATCCTTGCCGAGAAGGATAGTTGGGAAATGCGGCGCCTGGAAATAGCCAAGGTTTTGCCCGAGCTTCGGCTCATGCGCGAGGAGATTGCAAGAGAGCATCCCAACGCCCCCAACAGCGTCAACCTGATTCGTGAAGGCCGAGGCCGCCGGTAGAGGCCGGGCGCCGGTGGCGGAGGAAACATGCCAGACTTTGTGGTCCGGAACATTCCGGTAGGAACTTACAAGCGCCTCCAGAAGAATGCGAGACAGCATAAGCGAAGCTTGAACTCGCAACTTCTTGAAGTTTTGGGGAACGAAGCTCAGCAAGCGCAGCGGCGGCAGCGCATGAAAAAGGCAATTCGCAAGCTGGACCGCCTTCGCGAGGAAATCTCGAAGAAATTTCCCGTGAATTATGAGATGTGGGAGTTGATTCGGGAAGACCGGGACACGCGATGAACCTTGTCGTAGATGCGAGCGTAGCCGCCAAATGGCTTTTTCTCGAGCCGGACACCGGGAAGGCCCGGGCTATCCTTGATTCAGCGGAGCGCGGTGAATTGGAGCTTTTGGCTCCTGAAATCCTCCTTGCCGAAATCGCCAACTCGTTATGGAAACGGACCGAGCGCAGCGACCTCGACAGAGCTTCTGCCTTGGGTCTTTTCGACGGATTCCAGAAGGTCGAGTTCAAATACTGTAAAGTTCAAGAGCTTATTGGGTCCGCCATGAGCATCGCCTTCCGGCACCATCATCCGGTCTACGACTGTCTCTACGTTGTCCTTGCCCGAAGAGAGGACTGCGATCTCGTGACGGCGGATGAAAGACTATATCGGGCGTTTGAGCACGACTGCCCTTGGGTTCGTTTGCTCCGCAACTTCAGTTGGGACTAGTCATCCGGAGTTCGCGAAGCATCTAATACAATGAGAACGAGAGGAACTTGCAAGCATGTGGAACAATTTGAAAACAACGATACTCCTTGCGGCGATGACCGGCCTTCTGCTGGCCATTGGGCAGCTCTGGGGCGGGCAGCGGGGGCTGATGTTTGCCCTGGTGCTGGCGGGCGTGATGAACCTGGGCAGCTATTTCTTCTCCGACAAGATTGCGCTGAAA
Organism: Terriglobia bacterium; assembly: GCA_050008675.1. Taxonomy (GTDB): domain Bacteria; phylum Acidobacteriota; class Terriglobia; order UBA7540; family UBA7540; genus CAVROP01. The sequence continues at coordinate 12,430 of JBEKME010000056.1, read as the reverse complement.
ATGAGTGGCGCGAAGCCGATTGCGCGCCAAGAGAACCCGCGCCTTTACCAGATCGTGGAGCGCCTGGCGGCGAAGGCCGGCATTCCGGTGCCCAAAATCTATTACATCCCCACTGATTCGCCGAACGCTTTTGCCACGGGCCGCAATCCCAGCCACGCTTCGGTGGCGGTCACGGGCGGCATCCTGGATATTTGCGACGACGAGGAAATTGAAGGTGTGCTGGCGCATGAACTCGGCCACGTGAAAAACCGCGACATCCTGATCTGCGCGGTTGTGGCCACGCTTGCCGGCGCTATCACCCTGGTTGCTCGTATGGTTTATTGGGGCGAGCTGTTTGGCGGCTTTGGCGGCTCGCGCAGTAGCAACCGGCGCGGCGGAGGCATGTTCTCCGCGCTCGCCATGATGATTGTCGCGCCCCTCGCGGCCATGCTCATTCAGCTTGCCATTTCCCGCTCGCGCGAGTACGAGGCCGACGCCACGGGCGCACGCATTACCGGCAATCCCCAAGGCCTGGCGCGGGCGCTCGCCAAGATTGATAAATGGTCGAAGCGAATACCCATGCAGGCCTCGCCCTCCATGGCGCACATGTACATCTGCCAGCCGCTCACCAGCGGCGAGGTTTTCTCCAGCCTGTTTTCCACCCACCCCCCCATCCGCAAGCGCATTGAGCGGCTGATCGGGCGGGATTTTGTCTAGTCGTCAGTTGTCAGTGGTCAGTCGTCAGTTGAAAGGACGGGGCGGAAAGCAATTCTAAATTATGAAGTCTAAGGTGTGAATCGCTTTTCTTAGTTGTGCTTGCTGCTCGCTGGCTCCTGCTTGTCGCGAAGCCCCTCCCTCCCGTCGGCTGAGAACTGGACAAGAACGGAAGGCAGCAGGCAGTTCATAATTCACTATTCATAATTCACGATTCCCTCAACCCCTGAGACCTGAAACCTGGAACCTGACACCCGGCACCTGACACCTGTCAGGCTCATTTAGCCTATAATCCTCTATCATGCCCTCCGATTCCGACAGCGATTTTGAAAGGGCCGTCGCGAGCTTGGGAGACATTATCATGCGCATCGTAAAAAGGATTGAAGACTTCTGGCAACGAGTGACCGAAGGCATCGCGGTCCAAGTCCTTTGGGCGCAATTCATGGCGGAAGCGCGGGAGAGCTACAGCCTTTACTCTCGAGAGATTGACTGGGAGGCGCTGCGCAAGGAAACCCGAGGCCGGCGATTCAGGAAGACCACTAGTGCGCTTTTTTGGGCGATGCTGATGAAGCTTTCGCCGGCCCGCCGGATCTTCCTGCTCATTGCCTTGTTGTTTGCAATCCTTGCCTTGACCAGTAGCCAGGTCACGATTTCGACTTCCGAACATCGCTACGAGGCAGGCCTGCCCCACAATTTCCTGTCCGTCCTCCTGGCTGTTGCGGCTCTGCTTTTTCTGCTGGCGCTGGAACTCGCTGACCGCGTCACCATGAAGCGCGACCTTGAAATTGCCCGCGAGATCCAGCGCTGGCTGGTGCCTGAGTCGCCGCCCGAGGTACCGGGAGTCGAGATCGCGTTTGTTTCGCGGCCTGCCAACACCGTGGGCGGGGATTACTACGACGCCTTCTTGCGCGGCGCCCCGAGCTCGAAACCCAACTCGAAGCGTTTGCTGTTGGTTGTGGCGGATGTGGCGGGAAAGAGCGTTCCCGCTGCGTTGCTGATGGCCACGTTTCAAGCCAGCCTGCGAACCCTGGCCGAAGCAAACACTTCTCTCCTCGAGCTGGTCGAAGGGTTGAACCGGTATGCTTGCGCCCACAGCCTGGGTGGCCGCCGGTTCACGACGGCGTTCTTTGCAGAATTGGAACCCGAGACCGGCGTACTCTCCTACGTCCGCGCGGGGCACAATGCGCCCGTCATTCGCCGCGCCTCCGGGAGCCTCGAGCGGCTGGAGACCGGAGATCTGCCGCTGGGAATCGACGCCGGCGCTCGTTTCACCTGCGGCGCCGCAGCCATGGCCCCCCGCGACCTCCTGGTGATCTTTACGGATGGATTGATTGAAGCGGTGAACGACGCCGACCAGGAATTTGGAGAATCCCGCCTCCTGGAGGTGCTGAAATCAAGCGACACCGCGGGTGCGCAAGCCACGCTGAAAAACCTGCTTTCCGCTGTTGACGCCTTCGTGGGTCACACCCGCCAGCACGACGACATCACTTGCCTCCTCTCGCGCACCGACTGAGAATGACTCGAGTGTCTTGATCCAATCGTAGGGGTACCCGTCACCCATGTAGGGCATCCAGCCTTGTAACGCATCGCCGCTGGCGATGACCTTTTCTTTGGGCAAATACACAAAAACGTCGCCGTCCGTGTGCGCTCTGCCCAGCCAGAGGATTTCGACAACCCGCGATTTCTGGTACATGATCAGGCTGCGGTCACCACCCGCGACGGGGCCGGACGTGATATATTCGTCGGCTTCGAGAATGGGAGCACTTCCTTTTGGAGAGATTCACAAATGCAGGTTTACAAGAAACTCGGCTGGGTTCTTCTGACGGTGCTGGGCGCTCTGGCGCTGGGGGTGATTGCCGTTTCGCGAGCAGAGCCGATCAATGCCGTTTGGCTCATGCTCGCCGCAGGCTGCGTTTTTGCTTTGGGCTACCGCTTCTACAGTCGTTATCTGGCTTATCGAGTCCTGGGACTGAACGATCGGCGCGCCACGCCCGCAGAACGGCTGGAAGACGGCCGCGACTTCGTCGTCACAAACAAATGGGTGGTTTTTGGACAACACTTCGCGGCCATCGCAGGGCCTGGCCCGCTGGTGGGGCCAATTCTGGCGGCGCAGTTCGGATACCTGCCGGGAACGCTCTGGATAGTGATTGGGGGCGTGCTGGGCGGGGCGGTACACGATTTCGTCACCCTGTTCTGCTCGATCCGCCGCGATGGCAAGTCGCTGGGTGAGATGGCGAAGGACGAACTCGGCGCGCTGGGTGGCTATTGCGCCTTGTTTGGCGTGCTCGGCATCATGGTCATTCTTCTCGCGGCGGCGGGGCTGGTGGTTGTCAACGCCCTGAAAGGTAGTCCCTGGGGGCTCTCGACCATTGCCATGACCGTCCCCATCGCTCTCCTCATAGGAGTCTACCTACGCTATTGGCGCCCCGGCAGGGTCCTCGAAGCGTCAATTTGGGGATTCGTTCTGATCGTGGTCGCGGTGGTGGGCGGTCGTTACGTGGCTGCTTCGCCCCTGCTTGCGCCTCTTTTCACCTACAATGCCCCCACTTTAGCCTTGATTGTGATCGGCTTCGGTTTTGTAGCTTCCGTACTGCCGGTCTGGCTGCTGCTCGCGCCGCGGAATTACTTGAGCACTTTCGTGAAGCTGGGGACGATTGTGGCGTTGACTCTGGGCATCCTGGCGGCGCGTCCGACCTTGTTGCTCCCGCCCTTAACTCGCTTTACCGACGGAACAGGGCCCATCTTCGCTGGAAAGGTATTCCCCTTCTGCTTCATTACCATAGCTTGCGGGGCCATTTCGGGATTTCATGCGCTCATCTCCTCGGGGACTACGCCAAAGTTGATTGCCAAGGAGAGCCATGCGCGCATGGTGGGTTATGGCAGCATGCTGATGGAGTCGCTGGTGGCTTTGACCGCCATGGTGGCGGCCGCCGGACTCGAGCCGGGCGTCTACTTCGCCATCAACAGTCCTGCGGGTGTGGTTGGGAGCGCTCCCGAGCACGCCGCGGCGATCATCTCCTCTTGGGGCTTCCCTGTCACCGCCCAGCACATGGCGGACCTGGCATTGAGAATCGGAGAAAAGACGCTCTTCAATCGGACTGGCGGCGCGCCCTCCCTGGCTGTTGGCATGGCCCACATCTTCTCCCGTGTTTTGGGAGGGTCCCGGTTGATGGCCCTCTGGTACCACTATGCCATAATGTTTGAAGCCTTATTCATCTTGGCCCTTCTCGATGCCGGGACACGCGTGGGACGCTTTATGGTGCAGGAAGTTTGCGGGCATTTTTGGAAGCCCCTGGGGAGGACGGGATGGTATCCGGGAGTTATCTTGACCAGCGCGGCAATCGTAGGGGCCTGGGGTTACTTCCTTTACGAAGGCGTCGTCGATCCTCTCGGCGGCATCAACAGCCTGTGGCCGCTGTTTGGAATCTCGAATCAGCTCTTGGCCACTATCGCCCTTTGCGTTTGCACAACCGTTCTCATCAAGATGGGAAAATGGGAGCACGTGTGGGTGACTCTGCTCCCTCTCACTTGGCTGGCTACCGTGACCCTGACGGCGAGCGCGCAGAAAGTATTTCATCCCGACCCAAGCATTGGGTTCCTGTCCCATGCTCGCCACTTGGGGAAGCAGCTCGCCGAAGCGAAAATCCCCGCCGCTCAGATCGCCGCGTCGCAGCGCCAAATCTTCAATGACCGGTTGGACGCCGTCGTCACGGGGATATTCGCGGGCGTGGTGCTGCTGATCCTTGCCGAGGCCGGGCGTCAATGGTGGCTCTACGCACGGGGGCGAAGGAAGCCGGTTTTGATGGAGGCACCCATGGTGGTCTCGAGAATTACAGCGTAGGGGCAATCGTCGCGAGGTCGCCTGCTCACTGTCATGCTGAGCGCAGCGAAGCATCTCGCCCTGCTTTTTGTCGGCGGAAAAGTCCAGAGCGAGATTCTTCGCTCCGCTCCGCTGCGCTCAGAATGACATGACATTGGGTATATTCAGCAACCTGCTAAGCCCTCCGGAGGGACGATGAGCAAAATTCGAAACAAGTTACGCACGCTTTGGGAGTACTTGCGTGAGGTGGCCGGAGAAAACGATTACCTGCGCTACCGGAACAACACCCTCGCGAGGGGTGAAGAGCCGCTGTCGCCGCAGGAATTTTATTTGCGGCAACTACAGCGGAGGTATTCCCGGATTAACCATTGTTGTTGAGAGGAGATAAGGCAAAGGAATCAAGCTTTCGCTCCCTCAAGGCACATTCTTCAGGCAGGCGGTAATATCTTCCTGCAATTGGTCCCACCAGCGTCCTGGCTCTTAGACGACCGCCGTGACCCTTCAGAACTTCATCCGCATTTGCGGGTTGGCGGGCTGGGCATCCCACTTCGACGGCTGTTTGTCGAAGGGGAGTGATCTCGCCCATTCACGCTCCCTCTCAGGCGCGCCTCGGACCAGGGATTGGTCGTCTTCCGAAACGGCTGCAGCGGGCTGGAAGGCGACAAGCGGCGGCTAAGGTGAGGGTACGGTCGATGAAGTTTGATTCGAGTATGCACTCTGGGTACCATCATCCGACGCCACGGCTGTAACCACATAGTAGTACGTCTGCCCTGCTTGCACAGTCTCGTCGCTATACGTAGTTCCGTTAATAGGCGAGGAATTCAATGGCGTCGCGCTCTCGCCACCCGAGGTAGTGCCACGGTAAACATTGTACCCAACTACCCCGGAAGTCGTGCTGGCGGTCCAGGATAGAATCACGTCGTGCGTTCCCGCGCCAGACAGGGGTACCGTCTGCGGGCTGCCGCTTCTATTGTCCGCGATGCTTAGCGAGGCCGCCTCGGTCCCGGTGACGGAAGGCGTGAACATCACGGCAATCGTGCAGTTGGCGCCGGCCGCCACCGAACTGCCGCACGTGTTGGCCTGAGCAAAATCGCTGGCATTGGTACCCGTCAGCGCGAGGCTGGTAATGCTCAAGGCGGCGTTGCCGGTGTTGCTCAGGGTGACGGTCTGCGCCGAACTGGTCATATCGACGGGTTGGTTGCCGAAGGCAAGGCTGGTGGGTGAAAGGCTGACCAGGGCAGCCGTGCCCGTGCCCGTGCCAGAGAGGCTCACCGTCTGCGGGCTGCCACTGGCATTGTCCGTGATGGTCACCGAGGCCGTGCGGCTGCCACTGGCCGAAGGCATGAACGTCACGCTGATCGTGCAGTTGGCTCCTGCCGCAACACTTGCCCCGCAATTATTGGTTTGCGCAAAGTCGCTGGAATTAGCGCCCGTGAGCGCGATGCTAGTGATGTTTAGCGTCGTGCCGCCACTGTTCGTAAGTGTCGCAGCTTGGGCGCTACTCGTGGTCCCGAGAGCTTGGCTTGCAAACGTCATGCTGGGGGGCGACAAGTTTGCCGTGGGTTGTGCCACACCGGTCCCTGACAGTGAGATGCTGATAGTAGAGTTGCGAGCATTGCTGATGATCGATATGGTGCCGGTGACGCTGCCGCCGACCGCGGGAGCGAATTCAACGTTGAAGGTAGCATTATCGCGCGCATGCAGGGTAAGAGGTAACACAAGCCCGCTGATGCTGAAGCCCGCTCCTGTTACCGTGGCCTGTGAGACCGTTACGCTGCGAGTTCCAGTATTCGTGAGAGTCACCCTCAGGGTAAGGCTGGTCCCCACCGTGACGCTCCCAAAGCTGAGACTATTGGAACTTGTAGCGATCCGCGTAAACGCTGCGGCATTTTTGGCAAGACTGAGGGCCACGAAAAATAGGAGCACAGAAAGGACGAGTTGCGCAGAGCGTCCGGCGCGTGCGTACTTCCGACGGTTCTCAAGATGACATGGGCAAGGCATACCTCTCCTCTTAGGGCTGGGGAACGGTTCCGAGCCGCCAAGAGGCTTGTGCACCAGTCTTCGGCGCGATCGCCGAGGCAACCGGCACACTTACAGGGGACGGCAAACCTCTTCACGTCCAGATTTGGTTATCCGCGGAATGCTTTGTCATCCTGAGAGTTCGTGAGGGAAGGCTCGATATAGGAAAGAACTGCCCGCTTTTTTATGATTCATGTAATGAGGCCACCAAGACCCCGTAAGAGCATGATCGCCACCCCATGAGTGCTATATCTATTTACGAGTCCTTATATGTTTCGGGGCGCAGCGGGCTGGTTACGAATTGTTCTCAGAGGTTGATTTCTGCATCCGTCGTGGACACACGCATCCTCAGGATTGAGTCCCAATGTCCTCCCGGCTCATTACGTAGTGAGCCTTCGATGCGCCAGACTGCACGACGGAAAAGGGCCGTGCTGCCCGGTCGCAGTTTACGAGAGGCTCCCTTCCACAACCCGGATGGGGTTGCAGCTCGCGGGATGAGGGCCGCCCCTGGTCATTCACTGAGCGAGAAACTCTGTCGTACTCGTGTTGATTTACTTGCTGCCCCACGTGCAAATCAGAGGTCTCGGCAGCTATTCGCTGGCTACCTAGCACACAACCTGCCAAACGATTGCTCAATCGTAGAGACCTGATTTGCTGGGAGTGGGTCGCACCTTCGTGCTCTCACGAAGCGATAACAGGTGTAAGTCTTACATGAGGCAGGGAAGAATTTACGGGTTACCTACGGGAGAGAGGGATCGTGGCGCTTGGAAACAGGAAAATTGTCGGTGGCCATGTTTGTCCGGCGAAAGTCATTCGATAGAGGAGATAAGGCAAAGGAATCAAGCTTTCGCTCCCTCCATGGCACAGGCGGTCATGGCATCCTGCGAGGGGTCCCACCGGCGTCCGCGAGATCGCGCGGCCGCCAGTCAAGTCTGACGAGGATTCGCGGAACCGAGCGCCCGCTACGCACGCGCTGCCAGCCAGTTTCACTGCGGCCAGCATTCAATACATGGGGATTTCACAACCGCTATCCGAGTGGCAGCACGTTTCGGTATGCAAGTTACACAACCATAAGTGGATCGCTTCCGAGTGCGCCGTTTAACCGGCCAATCCTCTGAATCACACGCCTAAGAGACGGAGCCGAGAAGCGTTATTCCTCTACAGTTGGGATTTTCTCTTCAGGGGGAGGGGCTCCGCTTGCGGCTCAGATCTTGGCGAGGTCACCCGCCGGGGCAGAGCGTCCAACTGCGACGATTCTTTTTTGTCCCACTTTCCGCCGCGCGGTACAATAGCGAATGCTGGTCAAAGGAGGGGACATGTCCGAAATGATCATTCGTCCGACTATGAAATTCATATACATGGGCTACGCGGTCGCGGTTCTGATCGTGGCGGCTTTGGTCGTTGCGGCGATGCGTTTGCACTGGCCGCCGTCGATTCCGTCGGCATGGCAACCCTGGATTCCCTGGTTGCCCGTGCTTCTTCTGCTCTGGCCGCTGAAACGCCATTTCCGCAACCGCTTCACCAAGATGACGATCCTCGATGACCGGCTGCGGTACGAAACGGGCATTCTGAGCAGGAACACGCGCAACGTCCAGCTCTCGAAAGTGCAGGACGTGACTGTGCATCAGCGGATCGGCCAAAGAATTTTCGGAGTGGGCGATCTTTCCATTGAGACCGCGGGCAAGTCGAGCTGGGAGGCCATTGTCAACATCGACCGGCCGCAGGAAATCGCGGACCACATCAACCAACTCTCCGAGAGAGGACACTCAAAAGACCAACTCACCTGACAGCGGGCCCCGGCACGGACTCTGTGCCGGGGGCTTTTCAGAATCGCACGAACCCACGCCATGCCGGCCTGTGTGTCCTCAAAATCGAGCTGACTCTCAAACAGCGGCCATGATGCTAGAGACGGGTGGCGCAGGAATCCGATTTACAGCCATTAACGGCGTCGGCGCCCGGCCCGTGGCAGCGCGCATCCACGTGAGTGGAGCCATCACAAGGCGGTTCGGCGCCTCAACCGCGCCCAGACGAACGGGAGTGAAAAGAGTTGGAGCATTCATACCGTTTCCAAGTTACGCTTTACGATGCAAGTCGGGGATACAATCGCGCGCCAATGAAGACCAGGATGGTCGTGGTCAGGAGGATGACAGCATAGTCGTGACTCAGACCGAAGGTGCTCGTGCTGCCGGCAAGCATGAAAGTGCGCAGGGCATCGACGACGTAGGTCAAGGGATTTAGATGAGAAATGGTCTTCAGCCAGCCGGGCATGATGGTGGTGGGGTAAATCGCGTTGCTCGCAAAGAACAGCGGCATGGTGAGCACCTGGCCGACGCCCATGAAGCGTTCGCGCGTCTTCACAATGCACGCGATGATGAGCGAAAACGTCGAGAACAGCGTGGCGGCAAGGACAACGATGACCAGCACGTCGAGGAGCGCGAGCGGGCTCCAATTCAGCTTCACCCCGAGCAGCAGCGAGAGACCGTAAACGATTACGGCCTGCGAGAGCGTGCGGATGCCAGCGGAGAAGCCCTTGCCGAGCACAAGTGCCGCGCGCGGAGTTGGGCTGGCGAGGAATTTCTGCACAATGCCCAGGTCGCGCTCCCAGATGACGTTGATGCCGTAAAAAATGGCCACGAAGAGAACGCTTTGCGCCAGGATGCCGGGAGCAATGAAATCCAGATAGGGAATGTTGCCCGTGTGCATCGCCCCGCTGCGTGAGAACACTTCCCCGAAGATGAGCAGCCAAAGTGCGGGCTGGAGGGCGCGGGTGATGAGTTCCGTGAAATCGTGGCGCAGCTTGCGCAGCTCAAACTCGGTGATGACGAACGTCTTCTCGATGAAGCCGGTGAAAGGGTGGATGAAAGTCGCGGTCATAGGGTTGGGGCTAGCCAAGGCGCTGGGCCTTAGCGCGTTCGGTGGATACGTCGCGGAAGGTGCCGCCGGAATCAAGGGCGCTGCCCGCATAGTGCACGAAGACCTCACTCAGCGTGTGGCTGCCGCCGCCCAGCGAGGCCTCGAGTTCTTTGCAGGTACCAAGCGCAGCCACCTTGCCCAGATGCATGATCGCGATGCGATCACAATGGCTCTCCGCCTCCTCCAGGTAATGGGTAGTGAAGAACAGGGTCGTGCCGTAGTTGGCCCGCAGATCAACAAGATGTTTCCAAACAGCGTCGCGCGCAATCGGGTCCAGCCCGACGGTCGGCTCATCGAGGAAGAGCACTCGCGGTCGATGCAGCGTGGACTGGGCGATTTCCAGGCGGCGGACCATGCCGCCGGAGTATTCGCCCACAAGTCGGCCGCCGTCGGCAGTCAGGCCCATGAACTCCAATGCCTCGCGGACGCGCGCCTGCTGCTCGCGGTGTGGCAGGTCGTAGAGTTTGGCGAAGATGAGCAGGTTCTCGTAACCGGTGAGCGAACCGTCCACGGAGACCGACTGCGGCACATAACCGATGGCGCGGCGAACGCCGACCGCCTGGGTGGTTATGGAGAAACCGGCCACGCGCGCCTCGCCCGAGGAGGGTGGCAACAGCGTGGTGAGCATTTTGATCGTGGTGGTCTTGCCAGCCCCGTTGGAGCCGAGCAAGCCGAAGACCTCACCGGCGTTGACCGAAAGGGTTAGAGCATCGACCGCCGTAAATGCGCCGAAGCGGCGAGTAAGGGCTTTGATTTCCAGAACGATGTCGCTCATAAGAAAACCCACGAGACTCGGGCTCAAGCCAACTCCACCACCATCTTGCCGACGTTTTGCCCTTGGAAAAGACCGATGAAAGCGCCCACCGCTTTGTCGATTCCTTTCACGACCGTTTCCTTGTGCTTCAGCTTGCCAGCTTTGAAATAGCCCCCCACTTCCTTTTCGAACTCGGCTTGACGGTCCAGCCAATCCCGAACTATGAAACCCTTCATGGTGAGCCGTTTGGTGATGATGTTGAATAGATTGGAAGGGCCGGGGCGCGGCTTTTCCTCGTTGTAACCGGAGATGCCGCCACAGGCGATGATGCGGCCATGCACACGCAAAGCCGAGAGCGCCGCTTCGAGCGTCGCGCCTCCCACATTATCGAAATAGACATCGATCCCGTCCGGCGCCCCCTCATTCAATTGTTCGAGTATCGGACCGACTTTGTAATTGAAGGCGATATCAAACCCACATTCTTCCCGCAGGAACTTGACCTTTTCCGCCGAACCGGCTGATCCGATAACACGACACCCGCGCAATTTCGCCAGTTGCCCGGTCACATTGCCGACGGCGCCGGCGGCTCCCGAAATAAAAATGACGTCGCCGGCTTTGACCTCCACCAAATTTAACCCGACCCACGCGGTCATGCCCGTCATGCCGAGGGTACCAAGGTAAACCGAGAGCGGCTGAATCTCGCGGCTGACCGGATGCAACTCTTTCGACGCAGCAATGAAGTATTCCCGCCAGCCAAAGTTGGAGGTGACGGCATCACCCGGCTTGAATTCCTTGGCGCGCGACTCGATGACCTCGCCGACTGCGCCGCCGTCGAGCGGTTTGCCCAATTCGAAAGGAGGCACATACGATTTCCCGTCGTTCATGCGACCGCGCATGTATGGGTCCACCGACATAAAGAGGTTACGAACCAGCACCTCCTGATCTTGCAGTGGCTCCAGCTCGGTCCGCGCCAGGGTAAAGTTAGCTGCGGTTGGAAGCCCCTTGGGGCGGGAGGCCAGCCGAATCTCGCGACTCATCATACCTGTCATAATTGTCTCCTCACTACGGAGCCTCCATCTCATTCATCCATTCCGGACCGACCTCTGCTGGAGGCGATTCCTCAGCCACTGCTCCCCCTTAAGCCGTCTATTGACCTATTCTCTGCTGCCAGCGAGCTTCGGCTATCCGGTGGGCACCGGCATCGCCGCAATACGCGGTGGGTGGAGCGCCTTGTCAGTCTTGTTTTAGGATAAAGCATGCCACCGTTCAGGCTGCCATCAGCCAAGGTTCTCTGCCGCGAAATCCCAATTAATCAGTTTATCCAGCACTGCGTTGACATAGTCTGCGCGTCGGTTCTGGTAATCCAAGTAGTAGGCGTGTTCCCACACGTCGACGGTCAATAACGGTTTCATGCCAGTGGTCATCGGCACATCTGCATTGCCGGTCTTGACCACTTTGAGCTTGTCGCCATCCAGCACGAGCCACGCCCAGCCGCTGCCGAACTGGGTCATTGCCGCAGTCGCCAACTCCTTCTTGCATGCCTCCAAGGTGCCGAAGGAAGCCTCGATCTTTTGCTTCAACGCTGCGGGTGGTTCACCACCGCCCTTCGGCCTCAGACTGCGCCAGTAAAACGTGTGGTTCCATGTTTGCGCTGCATTATTGAAGATCGCGGTCTTGTCAGCTTTGCCGGCTGTCTCGGTGATGATATTCTCCAACGGCAGGTCCGCAAACTCTGTTCCTGCTATCAGCTTGTTCAGGTTATCGACATATCCCTTGTGATGCTTGCCGTAGTGGAAGCCAATCGTATTTGCGGAGATTACGGGGCCCAGCGCGTTATCCGCGTAGGGCAGGGACGGTAGGACATGCGGAGATGCACTTTCAATCTTGTCATTGCTCATCATTTTGCCTCCTATGTGGTGACGTAAAAGCGTAACGCTCCGCTTGAGGGGCGCGCCGGTTTTTGGCGCCTCCCTCTGCAAGCGGTTGTCAGGCTGATTGCTTCTTAGCCACTTCCGCAACGTGGGTTCCCTGGAAACGAGCGATTTTTATTTCGTTCTCTGACGGTTGACGACTACCATCGCCGCCAGCAAGAGTGCTCGCTCCATAGGGTGATCCGCCGGTGATTTCACTCATGTTCATGATCTCCTGGCAGGAATAGGGAACCCCCACGATGATCATGCCGTGATGCAACAAGGTGGTGTGAAACGAGGTGATGGTGGTTTCCTGTCCGC
>JBEKME010000055.1:0-38795 GCA_050008675.1 Terriglobia bacterium | reverse complement strand
CTTCGGCCCGGTCCGGCCCGTCGCCGGCCTAAGCCGCTTGTCAGCTACCAGACTTACCGACGACTATCTGGGTGGGACTTCCACCCACTGGCGATCCGCGCCGTTGGGGCGCACATAACATTCCCGCATGGTTCGTTCACTTTTTGACGTTACCGGCTCTTTCTTTCCTTGAAGAGTTTGACATCTTGTCGTAGAATGCGGTACGGGTCAAGAGTTCCGGCAAGCCGAACTCCGCTCAAATGCAGTGGGCAGTAGGCAGTCGGCGAAGAGCAGACCTTCTTCGTCCTGACTCCTGACTCCTGAATCCTATTTTAGCCCCTGGCACCTGGAACCTGCTTTTCCCCACCTACCACCTACGAACTACCGCCTACCGGATTCACAATTCACAATTCAGAATTAGCCCCTTTCCCTTCCCGCTGTAGTCCGCCCCCGCTCTTCTGCCTCCTGACTCCTGAATCCCGAATCCTGTTCTTCCCCCACCTACCACCTACCACATACCGTCCAGGGGTGATTTGCGTAAGGACATGGTTCCTCCTGGGGCGGGGTGTTAGCTTGACGAGGAAAGGACTTCCCCGCGAGTTGGGCTTTTCACATTTATAGGCTACCACAGCGGCGGGGCGTTGTCAAGAGACAATATGTACACACGCGTAGCCCAGGACTTCTTCAATTGACTCATTGGATCATTGATCCATTGACTCATTGAAGGGCCCTTGCCTCGTTCTTTTCAATGAATCAATGATTCAATGGATCAATGGGTCAATCGCTGGAATCCTACCTTTCACCACCAAGACACCAAGGCACCAAGCGATCACAGGGCAATTCGCTGTATCCCTTGCTTTATGAGTGCACTATTGAAGTTCACCAGTAAACCGAGGCGATGACCGGAAAGTTTCAGGTAGGTCAGCAGTTGCGCTTTGTGAACGGGCAGCAGCACCTCGACAGTCTTCAGTTCCACAACCACCCGCCTTTCTACGACAAGGTCCAGTCGAAGTCCGGCATCCAGGCGGAGGTTATCGTACACCACGGGCAGTAACACTTGCCGTTCCACCTTCAGTCCTCGCTTATTGAGCTCGTGCAACAGGCAGACCTCATAGACGCTCTCCAGCAGGCCCGGGCCGAGCGCCCTGTGCACCGCAAATGCAGCGTCAACGATCTTTGAAACAACTTCGTCAGTTTCCTTGGGGATGGGCTCTCTTGGTGCCTTAGTGTCTTGGTGGTTCATAGTATAGCGTGAATAAAGCTTTTCCCTCAAATTCGTACCATGCGGAAGCCCACAGCTCGCCTCGCAGGTCGGCGAGCGTGGTGACGAATCTGCGCTTAAACCGCTCCGAGTCGAAGAGCCGGGCGCGACCCCCGGTGCTCTTCCCCACCTACCATCTACCACCTGGAAGCCGGTCTTTCACTTCCTGAATCCCGAATCCTGAATCCTGTTCGATGCTGGTGGTCACATAATGAAAATGAAGATGATTGAGGCCGTAAGAATGCCGCAGCCGAGGCAGGAAAAGATTTTACCTCAGCCTCAAGCGGAATCAGCATGTCGCAGACCCGCCGCGGCCGAAGGCCCGCCGATCTCAATGGCGAGCGGGTTAACCGCGCCACCCGCGACATGCCGCGAGGCCTCGGGCGGGGTTATTTGTTTTGGTGAGCAAACGCCGCGGGGTTTCGGCTTGACGGGCGTAACCGAATTGGTTACGATCGTATCCAATATGAGTACAGCGCCGGCCAGTTCGAGCCTATCTGCTGCGCTGTTCGGCCAGACGCGGCGCGCTATTCTAGCCTTGCTATATGGCCATCCGGACGAAGCCTATTATCTGCGTCAACTGGTCCGTTCAGGTGGGCTGGGCCTAGGAGCAGTGCAGCGGGAGGTCAAGCGGCTTACAGAGGCAGGGATTCTCCGGCGCACAGTCCGAGGGCGCCAAGTCTATTACCAGGCGGATCCGGAATGCCCAGTTTTCGCCGAGCTGAAAGGCTTGGTAGTCAAGACCGCTGGCGCTGTCGAGGTCTTGCGCGATGCCCTGGCGCCTTTAGCCGGCCGGATCAAGGTGGCCTTTATCTATGGTTCTGTGGCCAGATTCAAACAGAAGACCGGCAGTGATGTGGATTTGATGGTGGTGGGTGACGTGAGCTTCGGCGATGCCGTCTCGGCGTTGGCAATCGCCCAGGAAACCCTCGGCCGAGAGGTTAATCCTACTGTTTATTCGCCCACGGAATTCAAGTCCAAGCTGAAGGCGCACCATCACTTTCTGTCAAGTGTGCTGAGAAATGAAAACGTCTTTGTCATAGGCGATGAGCATGAGCTTGCGAGACTGGGTCCAATACGGCTGGCTGACCGAGCACAAGAGCAGCCGCGAGGAAATCGAAAACCTCTTGGGCGTTGTGGACCGCGACCTTAAGGAGTGCCAAGCCAAAGGGTTGGGCGCGGATTGGCGCTTCGCCATTGCTTACAATGCCGCGCTGCAAGCCGCTAATACCGCATTAGCCGCCGCGGGTTATCGCGCCACCCGCGACTCACACCATTACCGGGTGTTTCAATCACTCGAATATACGATCAAGGCCGAACCGAAACTGATTCAGCGGTTGGACGCTTTTCGGAAGAAAAGGAACCTGTCAAGCTACGAAACGAGTGGGACCGTTTCCGACGGGGAAGCCAAAGAAATGCCCGCGCTGGCCACGGAGTTGCGTGCTGAGGTAGAACGTTGGATTCGGGCCGAACATCCAGAACTGTCCTAGAGAATCCTGCGAAGCACTTGGAGCAAAAACCGAATTTGCCGCGCATTCTGATTGAGGAGTGGCTACCGGCGGCGCTGAAGCCCCACCCTCGCCCCAGAATTGAGCGCAGAACTTGACTCCTTTGCACCAAATTCCAAGACTCTACACTTCTAGCGTTATACGGCCAAATGAGCTCCAGGTATGATAGAGTGACTCTCACGGATGACGCAGCAACGGGAAAGCATTTTCATCTCTTATGCCCGGAAGGACGGAGCGCACCTCGCGCAGCGTCTCCAGCGCGACCTGTCGGAAGTAGGCTTCGATGCCTGGCTCGACACACAGCACATCGCAGGTGGCGCTACCTGGACCACCGAAATCGAACGAGCGCTCGACACATCTCATGTGGTGCTGGCGCTGATGACGCCGGGCTCCTACCTCTCGGAGATTTGCCGCGCCGAGCAGCTTCGGCCGTTGCGCAAGGGCAAACGCGTCATTCCCCTGCTCGCCCAATCTGGCAGCGATATCCCTCTGCATCTGGAAACGAAGAACTACCGCGACTTCACCGGCGCGCAGCCCTACGCTGCCCAGTTCAAGCTCCTGCTCGAAGACCTACGCCTGGGCAGAAACGCGGTGGCGCTGCGCCCCGAGTTCCGCATCACCTACGTCACTGCCCCGCCTCCTGCCATGCAATTACGTGGAGCGGCCTGATGCGCTCGCCAGGCTGCGTAACGCGATCATCAGCGACGGTTCCGGCCCCAGCACTGCCCTCACGGCGCTCGAAGGCATGGGCGGGATCGGCAAGACGATTCTGGCGCAGGCCCTGTGCCATGACGAGGTGGTGCAGCAGGCGTTTCCGGACGGCGTCATCTGGATCACCGCCGGCAGAGAGTCGGCTTATGACCTCGTCATTCGCATGCGAGAGGTCGGCAAAGCCTTTCGTGATGATCTCGCAGGCTACGACACGCAACTCGGTTGCATCAATCGTTACCGCACCGTGATGCGGGACAAAGCCGCGCTGATTGTGGTCGATGACGTTTGGCGCTCCGGGGACGTCGAGCCGTTCCGCGCTGAGTCGCTCCGTTCGCGATTGCTCTTCACCACTCGCGATGCCTCCATCGCGGCGGCCGTCGGAGCGGAGGAGCATATCGCCGATCTCCTGACCGTGGAGCAGTCTCGCGACCTCCTGGCCCGCTGGTGCGCCTTGACACCGGAGGATCTGCCGCCTGAAGCTGCTGATCTCATTCGCGAATGTGGCCGGCTGCCCCTTGCCCTGGCCATGATCGGCGCCATGTTGCGCGGCAGGCCCTCAGCGTACTGGAAACACGTTGGCAACCTCCTCCGCCGTGCTGATCTCGCGAAGATCCGAGCGCAGTTCCCGGACTATCCGCACACCGATCTGCTGCGTGCCATCCAGGTGAGCGCGGAGGCGCTCGACCCGAAGGCGCGCCAGCGTTATCTAGCGCTCGCCGTTCTTCTGGAAGACATGCCGATTCCTCCCGCCATCCAACAAACGCTCTGGGGAGTGGACGAATGGGAGGCGCTCGAAACGGCCGAGCAGTTTGTGAGCTTGTCCTTGGCTCAACGGGACGCAGAGACTGGCAGCATCCGTCTGCACGACCTTCAACTCGACTACGTGCGCGCCCAGTACCCGGACCGTGAGGCGCTCGATTTGATCCATGGCGCCCTGTGGCTTTCCTCCCACGTAGTCGAGAAAGATCCAGGGCAGTTCGCATCCCAGATGGTTGGGCGCCTTCTGCCGCACCAGGAGCTCCCGGCGGTGCAACAATTCACGCATTCACTGATCAAGGCCGCTCCCACCCCGTGGCTCCAGCCGTTGCACCCCGCGCTCGACCCGCCGGGGACGGCGCTGCAGCGCACGCTGGCTGGTCACTCTGGGGAGGTGAATGGCGTGGCGATGGGTGCGGACGGGTGGCGCGCGGTGTCCGCCTCTGAGGACCAGACGCTGAAGGTGTGGGACCTGGAAACGGGCCGCGAGCTGCGCACCCTGGTTGGCCACTCTGCGGAGGTCAATGGCGTGGTGGTGAGTGCGGACGGGCGGCGGGCGGTGTCCGCTTCTGGGGACGAGACGCTGAAGGTGTGGGATCTGAAAACGGGCCGCGAACTGCAAACCCTGGCCGGCCACTCTGGGGCAGTCTATGGCGTGGCGGTGAGTGCGGACGGGCAGCGGGCGGTGTCCGCTTCTGGGGACCATACGCTGAAGGTCTGGGATCTGGAAACGGGAGCGGTGGTGGCCACCTTCACGTGCGATGCTGCCGCGCTGTGCTGTGCCTTTGCCGGCGATCGCAGGATCGTTGCTGGCGATGAGTCAGGCCGGGTTCACTTCCTCTCGCTGCAACTGAAAGACGACGACTGACAACCCCGCTAGCCGCGCCTACCGTTTCGTCTCGCCGAATGGTGTTGTTGACGACCGTTCGCGGCTGCCGCACAGATGCCGCCATTTGGCATGTATGCGATCAGCGAACGCCGAGCAGGAGCCGGGCCCAGCGATGGGAATAGGCAAGGCCGCTGGCTCTTGAACGGCCCGACAGGCTAAGGCCATTATTGTCACGCTGTGTTGGCACCCCCGCATTTTACATAGCGCACATATCAAGAGGTGCGATGTATGCACCAGCCGCGGATTTCTCAAAGGTAGGCCGCTTCACAGCGGTGGTGGTGGCCTAGTGGGAACGGCTGATGTCAACAGCTAAGCAAGCTCGGCCGGGGTCACTTCCGAGAAGCGGACTTCGGCAGGCTGGCGCAGAGCGAAGCTCTGCGTTTTCGTGCGAGAGAGAGGGTAACGCCTTTCAGCTTGTTTACAACGAGCTCCAAATTTCTGCGAAATCCCGTAAGTGAGCGGGTAGCAGCGCAGACGTAGGCGCAGTTTGCCTTCGTCTGCGGCTTTTCGGTCTTTCGCATTGATCGACATGTGAAAGGACTTCTTATACGCACGGCGCTGCCTGCTTTATGTCACAGCCCCGACAAAATCCCGGACATCAACCTGAACACCGGAGCGGGCGGCGAGCTCGGCAGCGGCGAGGATTTGGCGGCTGATTTCTTCCGCAACGTAGGGTTCGCCGCAATTGGCGCACACTTCTGCTGGCACAG
This sequence comes from Terriglobia bacterium, assembly GCA_050008675.1. Classification (GTDB taxonomy): domain Bacteria; phylum Acidobacteriota; class Terriglobia; order UBA7540; family UBA7540; genus CAVROP01. Next base: position 32,981 of record JBEKME010000055.1, on the reverse strand, counting down.
CCTTGAAGACGAGTGTCGTGGTATCCCGCTCGAGGGTGATGGCGGTGCGACCGGGACGGGTCTCCCCTACTTTACAGATGATGCACTTCATGTGGTTCTCCTCCTGAAATCGTGTTCCCAAAGCTCGGCGTCCGGTTCATAGACCGTTACCACGATGAATTCATTGTCGCTCATGTTGTGCGCCACGACAACGTGTACAGGACGCGCGCCTCTCCACCCTAAAACAAGACGGCTGGGGTAAGGCTTGTCATCTGGGTAATCCTCAATTGTTTCCCCGCTGCCGATGACGGCCCTGACATCGTCAACACTGATTTGCCTTTCGAACATTCGCCGAAGTGCGTGGACACGGAAAACGAACTTAGCCGCCATAGCCGAGGCCTTTCGTATTCATTCGAAACGCATTTTCGAGCGGTAGACCTCCCGCCCAACAACTATCCTCGCAATAGCGCCGATTTTCAAGTCGGCAGACGAAAAGCGCAGAAAAAGCACCACCCAACGGCGGGGTGTAGTCGTCCACCGGGAAACTATCCCCCTCGGCATCCAGTCACTTGAGGTGTAGTCGCGAAACCGTAGACGTGCTCCGCGCGTTTGGGTTGAGGGCTCAGGGCTACTTGCCCAGGACAGTATCGGCGGGTGGCGCATACGTCCGGACGCTTTTTGTCGGGATGTATGCGACCCTCAGTGATGTGCCACGGCACTGTGTCCGCGGCCAAGACGGAGCGTCATGCCAGAAACGGGCCTATTCTACCTCGCTTGGGCCGGTGCGTGAGACGACCGGTTGATGTGTTTTCCATAGCGGCCCACCGTGAGCGGGAGCTCAACTCTGGGGTAGCGCGACCGCTCCGCCCCAGCCCCGCTCGTCGCATGCATCCCCACAAAAAGTATCGGGACGTATGCGCCACCCGCGGAGCTTCAAAACAGGTCCGAGCTACAATTGCTTTTTTCGGGCGGCGTCTTCCACGAGTAAGGAATTGATCAATTCGGGATCGACGTAAAACGTGGTCTGCTGCAAGCGGGCGAGATCGGATGGCAGGTCGATCAGGTTGAGTCGGGCGGCCAGGCGTAAAACACCGAGTGTGCCCATGAACGCCAAATTCCGGCGAGCGGCCTCCCGCCGGGCATCCGCCTCATCGATCAAGAGTTGATCTGCTTTCACCTCTTCGGCCAAGGCAATGGCTTCGCGCTCTCCCGAATCAAGGTGGTCAAGCGAAGGGTCTGGCCGGGAGCGAAGAGATTGCACCTGCAACCAGGAGGGAGGATTGGCCACCCAATCCCGCACCAGTTCCGAGGTTTCAGGTTGCTTAAGCTCGTTGAAAACTGCCGGAGGGATCAACACAAGCCCAAAGAGCTGAGGAAGCAAATCGGCCCGATCAATGAGCACCAAGTAGTTCAGTGGCGTCGTGTCAGCAATAACTATCATGGAGCAGGGTGCCGAGAAAGGGCATCGCCCGCTTGCCGGTCGTGCTCCAGATCGGCAAGACCGTACCGTAGGTAAACGCCATGCTCTTTGAGGAAGGCGTGTACCTGCATTCGGGTTTTGTACCCAAGTAAGCGACGCAGTTGGCCGGCGGACACCTTTTTTTCGCGATAGGCCTCTGCCGCAATGGTTTCCAGAGCCGCGCGGTGGAGGTCGTGCCCGAAGCCAGCCAAAAAGGCGGATAACTCGTCGGGGATCTCCAGTATAAGTTGCTGCATAGTCGCAGTATAAGGCAAAAAGAGGCCGGAATGCACGCCGCAAACAGAATCGACACGGGCAATTACTACCCACGGGAGCGCGATGGCCGCATTGGCGATATCGAAGCGGGAATGGCGGAAAGTCGATGGGTGGCGAATCAGCTCGGCCGGCCCATGGTCAAGGCGTTTAATAACATCTATGCCCGACACCTGCTGGAGCGCGGCCACCCGGCTGGCAGCCGAGGACGGATCGCCCTGCCCGTGGCCGGCGATGACAAGCACGCAAAGGAGACCGTAATGCGGCTTGTAAACCAGCTCGGATTCGATGCCGTTGATGCTGGCGGCCTCGATGAGTCGTGGCGCCAGCAGCCGGGCACACCGGTTTACGCAACCGACTTCGATGCCGAGGGAGTGCGGCGCGCACTAGCCCAGGCCAGCAAGGAGCGCAGACCAAAGTGGCAGGCCACGGAGAACAGCCCAGGCACCTTTGCGCACCCGGCCTGACGCTGTTCGCCTGTCGCCATACAGCCGACTGCGCGACTTCTTCGTCCGCCGCGCCAGACGCTCCGCGCCCTGGTAGACTCCATCGGGGATAGAAATCGCAGTTTTCATACCATCAGTATAACCACATGCTCGCGGGGAGTGCAAGCAAACGGTTGGGCCGATAGAGAGGTAGCACGGACCTGCGGTCACTTGACGGTAAGCCGGCTAACCGCACATGTGCAAGCTTTTGCATGCCGCTGAACTTGTTCAGTAAAGCGAACAGCCAATTCAGGGACTGCTGTTGGCGGTGAAACCATTCCCGCTCACGACGCGTCTCCGTGTCCAGATAGCGGTTGGCTGAATCGGCGCCTACGCAAGGAGGGTGATATGTTGAGGACTTTCCGATTGGGATCACTTTGACTCGCCTGTATTGCGTCCGCTCGAAGCAAGTTTGATGGCCACAGCCACTCTTTTGGTGACAGGGCGAGCATTCGACCCCGCACGAGATTTTGTGCCGAGTGTCCTCGCCTTCACTGGACGCACGGCAGTGCTCGTTTGCAGACGCAGCCGAGTCTTGATTGCCGATTGCTGATTGCCGATTGACGATTGAAAAAGTGGTGTGGCAACTCCTTCCAATATCCTTCAGCAATCGGCAATCGAAAATCGGCAATTCCTGCCATCCTCGGCCAAGCGAGGATGTAAGGTCGGCGGGGTGCGAGGGGCACTGTCATGGCGGAATTGTAGTCTGGGGATTTTACGGTAAGTCATTGTAATTAAACATCGTGTTAAGTTATATGCATGATATACTTGCATTCGCACGGCATTTTTGACTTGCATTGATACGGCATAATATACTTGCAGTTGCACAACACAATAAACTTGCGTTAACCCGGAGCAAGAGAGTTTCTATGGCGACGCCGAACGAGAAACTGGCTGCATCCCTCGATGTGCTCAAAGCGCTTCAACGGGGCGGGAGACATGTGTTCCGGTCGGACGACCTGAGCCGCGTTCACCGTCAACGACTGGTTGCGAACGGCTTTCTTCAGGAGGTCATGAAAGGCTGGCTGATCTTCTCCAGCCCGAGCGCGCACGAGGGCGACAGCACGCCATGGTACGCTTCATTCTGGGAATTTTGCGCGCGCTACTGCAACGACCGTTTCGGCGAGGAGTGGTACCTCTCGCCGGAGCAGTCGCTTTTGCTCCATGGCGAGAGAACGGTCATCCCGGACCAGGTTGTGGTCAACAGCCCGAATGGCACGAACAATGCAATCGAGCTTCTGTTCGGCACGTCGCTCTACGACCTGAAGGTACCCGCAATGCCGGCGACGGCGGATCTGGTGGTAAGGGACGGCTTGCGGCTTTTCTCGCCGGCGGCGGCGCTGGTGAGGGTGGTGGAATCCTTTTTCCGGCGAAATCCGGTCGAGACGCAGGTGATGCTGGCCAGCCTTGGCGATGCGTCGGACCTGCTGCGCCTCTTGCTGAATGGCGGCCACTCCGCGAAAGCAGGTTATCTGGCGGGGGCGTTCCGGCAGACGGGCCGGCCGGATTTGGCGGGTGAGATAATTGGCGCGATGAAGAGCGCTGGCTACGATGTGCGGGAGAGCAATCCCTTCGAGGCCGGGCAAATATTCGGCACGCTGCGCCGGCCTCGGGCCCCTATCGTGGGGCGCGTGGAGATGCTCTGGGAGTCGATGCGCAGCGCCGTCGTGGAGACATTCCCGAAAGAACCGGGGCTTCCGAAAGACCGGGATGCCTATCTTCGTTTCGTCGACGGAATTTATCAAAGCGACGCCTACCATTCTCTGTCCATTGAGGGATACTCGGTCACACCGGAAGTCATTGAGAGGGTGCGGCAAGGGAACTGGGACCCGGAACATCACGAAGATGACCGGAAGAGCCGCGACGCGCTGGCGGCGCGCGGATACTGGCAAGCGTTCCAGCTCGTGAAAGGATCGGTGGAGAAAGTGATCGCGGGGGAGAATGCCGGCGCGCGCGCGCGGCACACAAGGAGTGGTATCGCGAATTGTTCCAGCCCTGTGTCGCTGCGGGCCTGATTCAACCAGGCGCGCTCGCCGGATACCGGAACATTCCGGTCTATCTGCGGACGTCGCGCTATGTGCCGCCACGGTGGGAGGCGGTACGCGACGCCATGCCCGTGCTTTTTGATCTTCTCGAAAGGGAGGTCAAGCCTTCGGTGCGCGCCGTGCTCGGTCACTGGCTGTTCGGCTATATCCATCCCTATCCGGACGGCAACGGGCGGATGGCACGCTTTCTGACGAATGTGATGCTGGCTTCGGGCGGCTATCCCTGGACGGTCATTCGGGTCGAGGATCGCAATGCTTATTGGGGCGCGCTGGACCGCGCCAGCATCGACATGGATATAAGACCGTTCTCCACATTTGTGGCGCAGCGGGTGCGGTGGTCTCTTGACCGAGTAGATACCTGGCGGGACTGACCGAGGCGGATGGGTCTGTTCTCATTTGGGCTCTTGATTTTAGGAGTTGATACATGAGGGGGTGTTCTAGCAACTCCGGCCAGCGCTCGCGCATGCGCAGAGGCGCGATCTAGGGCGACCAGTCTTCGGAGACGAAGCGGAACACCGCGACCGGGTTGACCCTGCCAGCGCCGATCACCTTGGCCATCATACGGGAGACTTCCGCCGGGGTGTAGAACTGTCCCTTGCTTTTGCTTGACTCGGTGGCGAAGTGGCGCATCAGGTATTCGTAGGCGTCGCCCAGAATGTCATCGCCCTCGGCGCAGTTGCCCCGGAAGTCGAGCGCCGGATTGTCAAAGATAGACACCAGGTTGGGGAGGCGGTCCACCATCTCCTTGCCCTTGCCCGGCTTGTCGGCGTCGTTGAAGTCGGCGACATCGATCACGCCCTTGAGGTCGTTGGCCTCGGCCAGGCGACTGATGATCTTATTCATTTTGTCGCCGATCTCCTTGTCGCCCTTCAGCGCCACCATGTCGGCAAATCTGCCGCCCTTGGGCACGTCGAGGAGGGCATCCTTCTGGCCCGCATATTTGTCCGAGACGTATTTGACGAAGAGGAGAACGAGGACGTAATCCTTGTATTGCGAAGCGTCCATGCCCCCGCGCAGCTCGTCGCAACTTTTCCGGAGTGAGCTGTAGAGTTCGCTTTTCTTGATGGCCATTCAATTCCTGCCTGGAGAGCTATCGGGCATACCCTGGTTCAGTTGCCCCGAACCGGAGCCATTGTACATCTAAGCGCCGAATGGCGTAAGGATTTAGAGAGAAAGAGTACGGGCCGCCGTCTTGCTCTTGCGGCGCCGGTGTCCCCGCCTCCGCTTGTTACCTCCTGGCAATTGAGCATGTGCGGGAGAAATCAAGACGACTGGACCTCACGGACGGACAGAAATCGCAGTTGCGCGAGCGGGAAGCATACCGAAAGCGCAGCAGCAGAATCGGGGATGCTCAAACTCTACGCTGAGGTTTGGCTCCCCAAAGTGACCACGGATGGCGTCGTGATCGATGTTGCCGCCGTCGGCGGTCGCCCGCTGCACTTCTTCAATTCACAATTCAGAATTCACAATTCAGAATTGCCCTAGCCCCCAGCCGCGATTTTTCGACCGCGCTCCGCGAAGCGTTAAGGAATATTACGAGAAACTTGCAGTCATGCGTCCGAACATTGGAACCTCCTTTGCTATCGGAAAATCTCCCCTTGATTATTGACAGGAGGCGAGGTAGGATTCACTGTCGATAACTGAGGGGAGTGTGAATGAGCAAACCAACCGATTTGGTCCAAGGCACATTGGACCTCCTGATCCTCAAGACTCTTGCTCTTGAACCCATGCACGGCTGGGGCATCGCTCAGCGCATCCGGCAGGTGTCCAAGGAAGTGCTCCAGGTGAACCAGGGAGCGCTCTACCCCGCGCTGCACCGCCTCGAGCATAGTGGATGGATCAAGGCGAAGTGGGGCGAGTCGGACAACAATCGCCGGGCGAAGTTTTATTCGTTGACCCCGGCGGGGCGCAAGTATTTGGAGCACGAGCACGCCAACTGGCAGAGGCTTTCCACGGCCATTGGGCTTGTGCTGGAGACGACGTGATGAAGTGGTTAGTGGCTAGTGGTTAGTGGCTAGTGGTCAGTGGCTAGTGACGGCTGATAGGCAATCTGGAGGTCGAGGAGTCAAAAGTTGAAGAGTTGAAGTACCACCCTGGGACCCTAGCCACGGCGAAGAAGTGGGTTCGTGACACGGAGGAACTTGAACTGATGAAAATCCGTATCAGCGGTGCGAATATCGGTGATTCCGTGCTCCCTCATCACCGCGGCGATATGCAGATCATGAAACCCACTGCCGGACATGTGCGGGTATTCCCTCGCCAAATCGCGGACCACTTCCGCATGCCGGTCGGTCTCCATCAGGATCTCGAAAGAAGGAAACGTCCGCAGCGCTTCGATGAAGTGCCAAGCTTGCGAAAACGACAGGGGATGGGCAAAGGCCGAGCGTTGCGTGGCCAGGTTGAGGAATTCATAGACAATCGACCAGGTGACGTACCACGTTTCCGAGGACATACCCCATTGGCGGAATACTTGTCTCATCTGCCCCTGCCCGGCGAAGTCTTCGTCGGCGGCGTAGACCAGCAGGTTGGTGTCAACGACGAACACCGTCAGCCCTTCTTCTCGGACCCTTTGAGGTTGCGGTACAGACGCAGGCGGTCCAGGTCGAGAACGCGATATATTTCGTCGCGACTGGTGATGTCAATCAGAGGGGGGCCCATTTTGAAGGAAGGCAGCCGCGGCAATGGCTTGCGCTTCGGCGGCCGGCGCAGGCCCTGGCGCAAGTATTCCGTAACCAGTTCGGACAGGGTCGTGTCCCGCTCCGCCGCTCGCTTCTTCAAGTCGCGAAAAACGGGGTCCGGAATGATCAGCGTTGTCTTCATATGGAAAACCATACGCGAGGTACGGAAAAATGTCAACGGAACTAAGTTTTTGGTCGTGGTGTCATTTGCGAGACACGAGCGCTCCAGGCCGCAGTCATTCCCGCGAAAGCGGGAATCTACTCCGCAAACCTTCGGAAATTTGCTATGCACGGACTGGATTCCCGCTTTCGCGGGAATGACCGGTGTTTCGAAAGGGATCCGATTCCAAATGACACCACCACCAAGTTTTCGGTCTTCAGTTATCGGTCATCAGTGAACGACGATGAGTGCGCCGTAAGATATAGCGTCCGGCCATAACAGATTGGCAGTGACTAGTGGTTAGTGGCTAGTGGTCAGTCTTCAATTCCCAGTTGTGAGAAGCAGAAGTCGCTCGGGACTGAGAATTGAAAACTGAGAACTTCTAATGCGATGGATTTACAAATTGCCTCTTCGCCTCCGGTCGCTGTTCCGTAAGAGCCGCGCCGAGCAGGATCTCAGCGACGAACTCCGCTTTCACCTGGAAAAGCTGACTGAGGAATACGTCGCAAAAGGCATTGCGCCGCAGGAAGCTCGTTATGCGGCCCTGCGCGCGCTGGGCGGGGTGGAGCAAATCAAGGAGGAGTACCGCGATATGTGGGGGCTGAGGTACATCGAGAATTTCTTGCAAGACCTTCGCTACGGCCTGCGGTTGCTGGCGAAGAATCCCGGCTTCGCGGCCGTGGCGGTCATCACGCTGGCACTGGGCATTGGCGCGAACACGACCATCTTCAGCGTGGTGTGGCGCCCCATGCGCTACCGTGACGCCGATCGCCTTCTGATGGTGTGGGAGACGCGCCCCGATGGCAGCCGAAGCCCCGTTTCCGCTCCCACCTATCTCGATTGGCGCGATCAAAATACGTGCTTCGAGCAACTCGCCGCCGCTCGTAGCGCGACTGTCGCCTTATCCGGAGACCCTCCCATCCTCGTGTCAGGAGCGCGCATCACTCCGAACTTCTTTGACACTTTCCGCTTGCGGCCCGAGCTAGGGCGCTTTTTTTCGGCAACGGAATTCCGCCCGGGCGGCGACAGGGTTACCATCCTGAGCCACGAAATCTGGCAGGGCCACTTCGGAGGAGAGTCGGGCATCGTGGGCAAAGCCATCCGACTCAATGGCGAGACGTACGTCGTAGTCGGCGTGGCGCCTGCTGATTTCGAGTTCTGGGGGCGGATGGATGTCTGGATGCCTTTAGCCCTTCCTGGCGGGGAGCTTGACCGGCAAACTCGCGACTTGCTCGTGGTGGGACGGACGAAGGCGGGCGTCACTGCCGCCGAGGCCCGGGAGGAAATGCGGACGCGCGCGGCTCGAGTCGCGCAGGAATCGCCCCAGACGAACAAGCAATGGAGCGCGCTCACCCAAGACTTCAAAGAGGCTCTGGCGGGCCCGGGCGTCAGTCTCATGCTGGTTCTCCTATTCACCACGGTGTGTGTGGTCCTGCTCATGGCTTGCGCGAATGTTGCCAACTTGCTTCTGGCTCGGGCCACCACGCGTCAGAAAGAGATCGCGGTGCGCATCGCTTTGGGCGCCAGCCGCTGGCGTGTAATGCGCCAACTGCTGGTGGAGACTCTTCTTTTTGCCCTGATGGGCGGCGCACTGGGCCTTCTGCTGGCCTTCGGAGCGGTGCGCTACCTTGCAACTCTTCCCGTTCTCCAGGCGCCGGGACTGGCTCCTATCGAAATCAATCGCGTTGTTCTGGGATTTGCCGCAGCGCTCTGCCTGGCCGCAACCGTGCTTTCCGGGCTCGTGCCCGCCTGGCAGACCGCCGCCGCGAATTTGCTGGAGCATGTCAAAGCCTCGGGCCGCACCGCGGTGGGCGATCGAAGCCAAAACCGCCTTCGCAATGGGTTCGTGATGGCGGAGCTGGCATTGTCTCTGGTGCTCATGGTGACGGCCGGCCTTAGCGTCCGCAGCTTCATTCGCCTGACTCAAGTCGATCCAGGCTTCCCCAGCAAAGGCCTGCTGACCGCTCATCTATTGCTGCCGGCTCCGCAGTATGCCGACGCGGGTCGCGTCCGGACGTTCTATGCAGAATTCCTCGAGGGGGTACGCGCGATCCCCGGCGTGGAGGACGCCGCGATTTCCACCGGCCTGCCACCCATGAATTTTGAATTCGGCCAGCCCTTTCGCGTGGAGGGCCGCGATCCAGTTTCGCCCGCCGCCTCGGGCGTCGCGAATTATCAGGTCATCAGCGCCGGCTACTTCCGCACCCTCGGCCTGGCCGTGCTCGAGGGCCGCGGCTTCACCGAGGACGACCGCGAGGGGTCAACCCCTGTGGTGATCATCAATCACAGACTGGCAGAGAAGTTCTTTCCAGCGAGCGATCCGCTCGGCAAGCGTTTGCTGGTTTCGGAACTCGTTCCGGGTCGCAATGACCCCTCGGGACCGGTGGCGCTCGAAATCGTCGGCGTAGTGAACGACGTGAAGAACTCCAGAGTGAACGAACCCAGCAGCCCTGAGATCTATATTTCCTATCTGCAAGCACCCTGGACCAGCGAATACCTTCTGGTGCGGAGCCGGAGCGAGACAGAACCACTTGTGGCCGCCCTCCGGAATGCCCTGCGTGCGATCGATCCTGACCTGCCCTTGACCAGCGTCAGCACGATGGATGAGCGTTTCTCGACTTCGCTCGCCGGCGGACGCGTCGTCGTGGCCCTCATGCTCATCTTCGCTCTCATGGCGCTGTCGATGGGGAGCGTGGGGCTCTATGGGGTCATCTCCTACTCGGTGACGCAGCGCACCACCGAGTTCGCCCTAAGATTGGCTTTGGGTGCTCCCCGTCGCGAGATTCTCCGCCTGGTGGCGAACGGCGTACTGCAACTGCTGCTGATCGGCGGTGCGCTCGGCATGGCGCTGGCCCTTGGAGTCGCACGCCTCCTCGGGAGCATGATTTTCGGCGTCAGCCCCTATGATCCCGTCACGTTTGCGACGGTGGCATTGGTTCTTCTGGCCGTGGTCCTCGCCGCCAGTTACCTGCCCGCCCGCCGGGCGACCAAGGTCGATCCTATGGTGGCGTTGAGGTATGAATAACAGTGGCTAGTGGTTAGTGGCTAGTGGTTAGTGGTCAGTTGTCAGTGGTCAGTTGTGAGAAGCAGAAGTCGCTTGCGGCTGAGAACCGAAAACTGAGAACTGACGACTGAGAACTGATGACTTTATTTATGCGTTGGATTTACAAATTGCCGCTTCGGCTCCGGTCGTTATTTCGCAAGACGAGCGTCGAGCGCGAGCTCGACGACGAGCTCCGCTTCCACCTGGAAAAACTGATGGAGGAGAAGGTTGGAAAAGGGATGACCCCGGAGGAAGCCCGTTATGCGGCTTTGCGCGAGTTGGGCGGCGTCGAACAGATCAAGGAGGAGTGCCGCGATATGCGACGAGTGAATTATATCGAGATCTTCTTCCAGGACGTTCGTTACGGCCTGCGGATGCTGGCGAAGAATCGCGGCTTCACCGCCGTGGCTGTACTGACGCTCGCGCTCGGAATTGGCGCCAATACCGCCATCTTCAGCGTGGTCAATACAGTTCTGCTCCGGCCGCTGCCCTACAAGGACGCGGAGCGGCTGGTAATGGTGTGGAGGATGAATCCCAAGGAGGGCTCCGAGATTGCTCCCGTATCCCCGGCGGACTTCGCCGATTTAAAAGATCAGAACCACGTTTTTGAGGGCATGGCCGGCTCCTGCGACGAAATCTATACCCTCACGGGCGAGGGCGAGCCCGAGCATATTGTCGGCTACGACTTCGACGCCAACATGTTCCCGCTTCTCGGGGTGAAGCCTCTGCTCGGGCGCACTTTTCTTCCGGGCGACGACCGCCCGGGCAGCGACTCTGTGGTGGTGCTGAGCTATAAATTGTGGCGCCGGCGTTTTGGCGGCAACGCGCGCGTGATCGGAAAATCGATCAACCTCACCGGCAAGCTTTTCCAGGTGGTAGGAGTGATGCCGCCCGACTTCGATCATCCGGGGAGCATGGTGGAATTGTGGACGCCGCTGGCGCTCACTCCTTCCGCGAAGAGCGATCGGGTGCACGACTTCCTCCGAATCGTCGCCCGACTCAAGCCCGGCGTGAGCCTGGCCCAGGCGCAAGCGCAGGCGAACGGCATCGAGACGGAGCTGGCGCGGCGTTTCCCGAACGAAGATGCGGGCAACACGCTGAAGCTGGTGACTCTGCGAAGCCAGCGGGTGGGGGACATCCGGCCCGCTCTGCTCGTGTTGCTGGTGGCCGTTGGCCTCGTGCTGCTGATCGCCTGCGTGAATCTGGCCAACCTCCTCCTCACCCGCGCGACGGTGAGGCAGAAAGAGATCGCCATCCGCGCCGCCTTGGGAGCGGGCCGCCGGCGTCTCGTGGTGCAGCTTCTGACCGAGAGCGTGATGCTTTCGCTGGCGGGCGGCGCCTTGGGTCTGGTGCTGGCGGTGTGGAGCTCCGCATTTCTGGTGAAGCTCTTTCCCAATCAAATTGCAAACCTCAGCATTCCCACGGTTGAGTCCATACCTATCGACGCTCGCGTGCTGAGCTTCGCGGCGCTCGCCAGCCTGCTTACGGGTCTGTTGTTCGGCCTCGTGCCGGCGCTGCGGGCAGCGGGCATGGAGATTAACGAGGTTTTGAAAGAGACTGCGGGCAGCGCCTCGGCAAGCGTGAGCGGCCGCCGGCTTCGCGGCTCGCTGGTGGTGACCGAGATCGCTCTTGCGCTCGTGCTGATGGTGGGTGCGGGCCTCATGATGAAGAGTTTTGCCCAGTTGATGCGCGGCGACCTCGGGTTAAACCCGGATCACATTCTGGCCGGCGAGATCTTCGTTTCGTCCAACAACTATCCGAAGCCCGATCAATGGCGGACCTTTGCCCATGCCGCGATGCAGCAGCTTGGAGAGTTGCCAGGAGCGAAGTCCGTGGCCGCGACCAACTATCTTCCCTTGACCGGATTCTGGGGAATAAAGACCTTTACTGTCGCAGAGCGCCCGCGGCCGTTGCCGGGTCGGGAGCCACAGGCCGACGACCGCGTGGTGACGCCGGGCTATTTCTCCACCATGGGAATTCCCTTGATTGCGGGGCGCGTCTTCACCGATGCCGACCGCGAGGGGGCTGTGAAGGTGGCCGCCGTCAATCAGACCTTGGCTCGCCGCTTCTTTCCGGGCGAGGACCCGCTCGGCAAGCAATTGGACCTGGGAGAGAACGATCACCCGGACTTATGGCAGATCGTCGGCGTGGTCGGCGACGTCAAATCGTTCGGCCTGGAAAAGGAAACGCACGCCGACCTCTACCGGCCCTTCGACCAGGCCCCGTTCCCGTTGATCGCCTTTGTGGTGCGGACGGAACCGGAGCCGGGAAGCCTGGCGAACGCCTTCAAGCGGGCGATCTGGTCCGTGGACAAAGACCAGCCCATCTTCAAACTGGTCACGATGGAAGAACTCGCCCGTGAATCCGTCACGCTGCGGCGGGTCAGTGTGATCCTGCTGGTGGCCTTTGCTCTCCTGGCGCTGACGTTGGCGGCGCTGGGCATCTACGGAGTGATTTCATACTCCGTGGCCCAACGCACGCGCGAGATTGTGATCCGCATGGCGCTTGGTGCGGGACACCCTGAGGTGTTGCGCTTGATTATGCGCGAGGGCCTCCAGTTGGCGCTGGTGGGAGTCGCCTTCGGGCTGGCCGGGGCGGCCGTGCTGGCTCGTCTGCTGGCAAGCCTGCTTTACGGCGTCCGGCCGGGTGACCTCTCGACGTTTGGCGGCGTCACCATCCTGCTCGCCGTCGTGGCCTTGCTCGCGACCTACATCCCGGCCCGCAGGGCGACCAAGGTCGATCCCATGGTGGCACTGAGGTACGAATGAAGTCGTCAGTTGTCAGTGGTCAGTTGTCAGCCCTCAATTGTCAGTTGCGAGAAGAAGAAGTCGATTGCGACTGAGAACTGAGAACTGACGACTGAGAACTGATGACTTTGTTTATGCGCTGGATTTACAAATTTCCGCTTCGACTTCGGTCGCTCTTTCAGAAGAGCCGTGTCGAGCAGGAGGTTACCGACGAACTCCGCTTCCACCTGGAAAGGCTGATTGAGGAGAAGGTCGGAAAAGAAATGACGCCGGAGGAAGCCTGTTACGCCGCCCTGCGCGAGTTGGGCGGGGTGGAACAAATCAAAGAGGAGTGCCGGGATATGCGACGAGTGAACTACATCGAGAGTTTCTTCCAGGCCGTTCGTTACGGTTTGTCGAACGCGCAGCAACAACCGTCCCTTTTGCACCGTATCGCCCGGCCGCGCGTAAATTCCCACCACGCGGCCGGAAGCCAGCACGATGACAGGAACGTTCCTGGCGATGTCGGGGCTCACCGTGCCCGTGACGACTAACTCCGAGGCTGCGGCCCGCGCGACTGCGGCGGCGAGCGGATACTGCTCAGGATGGTCTACGGTCAGAAGGCTCACATCAACGCCGGGAACCACAGTGGCGGGAGGCGGCGCGTCTGCCGCCTGGTCTCCATGCACTTCCCTACAGCCGGTGAGAGCGAGCACTGAAACGACAGAGATGAGGAGAAGACCGATCGCCAAACCCTTGTTTCTCATAAGGACTGATGCCGTGCCGTCGTTGAGCAGGACAGGTGAAAGGTCTGCGGAGCAGCGCCGGAGTTGGAACCAGGTTCGGAACGCTGCCCCCATTCAGGTCGCGCAGGACATCGTCCCTCCATCCGGAAAAGCGGGGGTTTACAGAACTAAAATTTTACCATTATGTCTATGTCGATAAGTGACTCACTGCTATTGCTATCAAACGTTAGCACGCTGTTCGCTTGGGAAGTGATGGCGCTTCCTTCGAAAGGTTTATTGTGGCAGAGGCCCTCCGGGTTTCGCCAAGGATTCGGCCGGCGAGGCCAGATTCGCCGAGTTCCCCTCCGCCTTGTGGCCCAAGGCTTGGAAGGCGGCATCGAGTTCGCCCTGTAAGTGGGCGCGCTCATCGTTGGCGGTCCGCCGCTCGTTTGTCAGTTGCTCGATGCGAGTTTCCTGCTGCTCAGCCTTGGCCACATAGCGCGCAATCAGCTCGTGACCCTCGGGCGTCTTCTCCAAGGCCTTGATGTTTTCGCGCAGCCGGTCCTGATCTTTGGCAATCTCGGCGGTTTCATGCTCAGCCGCCGCCAGCCGCGCCTCAGCGGCGGATATGCGACTCTTGATTTCGAGTACCTTCTCGAGTGCCGTGCGTGTCGCTTCCACGATCGAGGGGCTTGAGATGAACAACTCTAACGTGCGCGGGGTCAGGTTCGAGAGGGCATACGTGTCCATGAGAGCTTGGCGCTCGCTTACGGGGAGTTGGACGGTGGCATGCGGCCCAAGCTCGACACGGAAGCGATATCCCGAAGCGGTCACCTGATCCGGCTTGCGTGTCTCATCCGCCAATCTCCATCCCGGGCGTTGCGCATGTTCGACGTAAACCACCCGAGCCTTGTCCGTCTGGTTGGTAAGCGCATAGACCTCCTTCTGGGTTCGATAATAGTGAGCTTGGAAGACGCCGTTCGATACACGAACCAGGAAAGCTGGCTCTTGTGCGTCCTGGGAGCGAGTTGAAACCAGCGTGCCCAAATCGAGAGCGTAGGAAATAAATCGCTCTTCACCGGGCTTTAGCCGCTCCATGAGCGCCTCGCCGGCGTAAGCATTGTCCTCAATCACGGTCAGGGAGCCGTCCTCCAACGTCAGGGCGGAAGTGTTCTTCAACCTCAAGCCGCTCATCGGACGGTCAGCACGCGCGGATTGGTTGTAGATCGACACGGATTCGGCTTCCATTCGCGTCTGTAGGATCGGAATCAAGACCGACTGTCCGCGAAGCACGGTAACAGGACGGTCGATTTTGTACTCAAAAAAATCACCGACCTCGCTCCCGGTGGCCGCGCTCTTGACGCCGGAGTCTTCGCTGGTGATGGCGTCGCTGAGCGTTGTGGTTGGGCCATTGGCAGGTGCGCGCGCAGAACCTCCCACAGAATAGACACCGCCACCGACGCCACCGCCCTCTCCGGGTCCGAGACCGCTGCCCCTACCGCTTCCGATGCCGCCCATCATTCCCCCCGCCACGCCCCCTGGCGAGCCGACAGCCGCCTCGTAAGTTTGCGGATTCAGTTGCAAGTCTTCGGGGATGGGCACAACCGGTCTGTGCCGGTAGAGTGGCTGCTGAATGGGCTGAATGAACGAGACCGGGCTGCCGGAAACGAGCGCGAGGTTAATGTCCCGCCAATCCTCATCGCTGACGTTATCCACCACGGCCCAACCCTGGAAGAACGGCTTGCCCGAAGCGTCAAGCACCAGGCGGTAGGTCGTCTTCCAAATGGGAGCGGCAACCGTATAACTGACCACCATCTCTCGCGGCCCGCTTCCATCTGAGGTCACCACAATGTTTCTGGCGCCTCGTCGCCGAGCGGAAGCTGTGGCTTCGGCAAAGTTGGTAATACTTTGGCGCGCGCTCTCCTCCAGCACGCGGACGGACCGAACTTCGGCCAGGTTGAAGCTGGCCAGTTCGCCTGCCTCCGAGGCCAACACCAGCCAGTGGTTGACTTCGGGCGGCTTGTCCGCGTCAAGCTGTGAAGTCCGGTCCTCCACCGTGAGGATAGCTCCTGTGGCCGTGCGATTCGCCGTGGCCACCGTAACGTGAGCTCCTTGTAACTGGCGCAGCACTCCTGCCAGCCCGCCTTCATTTGAGTTTTCAATCTCGGGTGCGATGCTGAAAGGGATTTCGCCGAGTCGCGCTGAGAGTGGAGCCGATGAAGTGTAGTTCACCGCGCCGATCTGTCCATGCCCGAGGTCAAGCACGATCAGCGATTTCAGCACGTCGTCCATTTGCGAATCTTTGAATGACAGATTGATTTCGGCGTGTCCCGTCACTTGGCCCCGCCGCTCAAAATACGCCACACCATTGCTGTACAGAATTACGCGACGGAGGGGCAGCGACTGTTCACCCGTGTGTGCCGCAGTTCCTTTCGCTCGGGCGACTTGTGGGCTGTCGGACGGTCGAGCGCAAAGACTCAGGGAAACAACAAGAATTGTTAACAGCGCGAGAGTCGATCTCATGGTCAGTTCCTCCTCTCCACACAGATACACGCCGGCCCGACGAGGATGCCCACGCCGCAGCCGCTCTTACGACCTGTGTGCTTCCCTTAGACACCGGTCAGCGGTTTTGCGTTCCAATTAGGTCGCGCTGCTTGTGATGGACGCGCCCGTCTGGAACTCTTATGTGGCGTTGTGCGTATAATAGTGCAAGGAAGCAAGGAGGTTCTTATGTACTGCGCTCATTGTGGCGCCCAGGTCATGCCCGGGCAGATCTTCTGTAGCAAATGCGGCCAGGCCATCTCCGGCGCACCGGCTCCCGCGCCAATGGCCACGCCCGCGCCACCGCCTCAATCCTCGATTAGCCCAACCAGCCTACCGGCGCAAACCAGCCCGAGCGCGGGATTCGCCCGACCCTCGCGCGTGGTGAGACACGTTAGCGTGCTTGGCGCCCTCTGGATCGCCCTTTCCGTGCTGCGGCTGATCCCGGGCGTGGCCCTGGTGGCCTTGGGCCAAATGCCTTTCCCGTTCATGCTGATGCCGATTCCCGAACACGTGCGGTTGTTCTTGGCTCCCTTCCTGGGCGCGATCGGCCTGCTCATTTCAGGCTTCGCCATTGCAGGAGTGATCGCTGGATGGGGCCTCTTGGCCCACAGCCCCTGGGCGCGCATGCTCGCCATCGTCCTCGGCTGCATTAGCCTCATTCACTTTCCCCTCGGGACGGCGCTCGGCATCTACACCCTCTGGGTCCTGATCCCCGAGCACGCTGAGGCCGAGTACCAGCGTCTGGCGAGGGTCAGCTAGACCGCATTTCTGGGAAATTATCGTTTTTGTTCTCCCAGAGGTTGTCGTTGTTCGTGAGCTTTCGGCAAGCCTGCATAGGACTTTAGGGTAATCTATTTCTCGGAGGAATATACCCTGGCTCACTTCTTTTCGCGGCCGGTTTGTTCCGACGGCGCTCGAAGGGTGCCAGTCGTCTGTTGACCTCATCGACCGAAAAAGCCTCCGGTCGACCCCCACTCGGATCTGCGCCCACTTTGCACCGACGCTATCCTTTCTGTAATATCGGAATCATGAGTGACTCGACCATCGTCGTGGCGGGAGCGACCGGTAATCTCGGCGGACGCATCGCGCGAGCTTTGCTGGAACGGGGAGCCAGCGTAAGAGCGCTTGTTCGCCACGGCACTGCGCGAGACAAGCTTGAGCGACTGCGGGAGCTCGGCGTAACGATTGCCAGTGTCGACTTGAGCAGCGCTTCCCAAGTGACACCGGTGTGCTCGCGTGCGTCCTGCGTGGTGTCCGCGCTGCAGGGATTGCGGGATGTGATCGTGGAAACGCAAACGGTTCTGCTCGACGCTGCGATCAAGGCTGACCTGCCACGTTTCATTCCCTCCGACTACTCGATCGATTTCACCCAGTTTCCACCCGGAGAGAATCGCAATCTCGATCTGCGCCGAAACTTCCACAAGCGCCTCGCTAAGACTTCGATTCGAGCGACCACGATCTTCAACGGTGCGTTTACCGATATGCTGACCGGTCAGATGCCGCTCATTCTCTTCAAACTGAAGCGAGTCCTCTATTGGGGCGACGCGGACCAGCGCATGGACTTCACGACGATGGACGACACGGCCGCATTCACGGCCAGCGCGGCTCTTGATCCCTCCACCCCGCGCTTTCTACGAATTGCTGGCGATCAACTCAGCGCCCGGGAACTGACGGCGGTCGTAAGTGAGGTGACCGGAAAGGAGTTCCGCCTGTTCCGCGCCGGAGGTCTGGGAATGCTCGGCACGCTTATCAAGGTCGCGCGCACGGTCGCTCCCGGAGAGAAGGAACTTTACCCGGCATGGCAGGGCATGCAGTACATGCGTAACATGTTCGACGGCCGGGCAAAGCTAGAGCCGCTCGACAACGACCGCTATCCCAGTATTCGTTGGACGACTGCGCGGGATGTGCTCTCAGCGCGTCAAGTTAGCTAGCGGGAGCGCCGGCAAGAGCTCGGTGGGCGCCGAAATGATAGTCGGCGCGCGCAAGCGCCGCGCCCATCGCTCTGGTTCTTCCGGGATGGCGAACTCGGAAAGAATTCACTTGGATGTATTACGGCCTACCCGCAAGTCCTGGATCGTTGTATTCGAAAACTATTGCCCACAGAATGCGACCTCTGGGCCGTATCGTCGCCAAACGTAGATATGGCGCCCACGTTAGCCTGCTGGCTCCTCCCGGACCACGGCGTCCTCGAAAACTAACACGGTCGTCAAACGCTGTCTGGGCAGAATAGGTCCCAGTAAGGATTATCTCAACAACGATGACAAACTAGGATAGCTAAGGTAGAACCCTTAACGATAGCGGCGGCCCACGCAAATGAGGAGAGCGACGCGTTGTCTATCCAACTTGCTCCCCTTGCTGATATAGTAGAGCGCCGCAGGAGGCAATATCTCATGAACAGGTTCAGCGTGGTCCGCCAATTTTCACGATCACTCCCGTGGTGCCTGGCGTCCGTTGCCGCCCTACGCGTCTTGGCGTTGGCTGGCATCACGACGGCCCCCCTGCGGGCCCAGGACTTCCCTGCCGTCGGCCAGGCGTCGCGTGCGACGCTGGCATTGGCGGGACTCAAAGCCCCTGTCGGCGTCTATCGCGACACTCTTGGCATCCCGCACATCTATGCGGGTTCAGCCGAAGACGCCTACTTCGCGCTCGGATATCTGCACGCCACCGATCGCCTGTTCGAGATGGAAGTGTTCCGGCGCCGCGCTTCCGGCACGCTGGCGGAAGTCTTCGGCAAGGCCTCGCTGGACGACGACATCTTCGTGCGCCAGATCGGCATCCGGCGCAGCGCCGAAGCCGCCTGGAAAAGTCATCGTCTTGACGGCCGCATCCGCAGCGAGACGGAGGCCTACTGCGCCGGTGTCAACGCCCGCCTTGGCGAGCTGCAAAAGTTAAGCGGCCCAAAGCTGCCCGCGATCTTCCAGCAACTCGGCTTCACCCCCGCGCCCTGGACTCCGGTCGACGCGCTGGCGTTCTCCAAGTACATGGGCTGGGACCAGTCCGGCACCGATACCGACGTGTGGATGGGCATGCTGGTGGAGAAGCTGGGTCGTGAGACGGTGGACGAACTCTTTCCTCTCGACCGCCCGTATGAAGTTCCTACCATTCCGGGATGGGGAGCGGTGAACAAGCCCCTGGGGCACGGGGATGCCCTAGCCCGCTGGGGGGGCGGTCCACGACCGCCGTCCGGAGTTTGGCGTCCGTCAGCACCGTGTCTCAGGCGCTCACCGTGCGCCGCTACCGACGTGCCTCCGAAATTCCCCCCTGATTTTGACCGGGCTGCCCTCGATCTGCATCGACACTTTGTAAGCGGCCGCTTCGGCAGCGAGTTCGCGTTGGGCAGCAACAACTGGGTGATCGACGGAACCAAATCCGCCACCGGCAAGCCAATTCTCGCCAACGACCCACACCTGGGCTTTTCGCTTCCCTCCATCTGGTACACCGCGCATCTGGTGGCGCCGGGCCTCAACATTACGGGAGTCACGTTCGCGGGCTTCCCCTACACCGTGATTGGCCACAACGATCGCATCGCGTGGGGCCTTACCGACATGCAGGCCGATGCCGTCGATTACTTCATCGAAAAGACGGACCCGCAGCATCCCCACCAGTATTTCTACAAGGGCGCGTGGCGCCCCCTGACGCGCGTTCGTGAAGACGTGCCCGTGCGCGGCGAAAAGCCGGTACCCCTGGAAATCGAGTCGACGATCCACGGGCCACTGGTTACTACGCACGGCGCCAAGCTCGCGCTCGCGTGGACCGGCCTTGAGCCCACGTTTGAGGTGCTGGCCTTCCAGCGGCTCAACACCGCGCGCGGTCTCGCCGATTACCAGGCGGCGCTCAAGAACCTCACCGTGCCCGCGCTCAATGTGATCTATGCCGACGTGGACGGCAACATTGCCATCGCTCCCCACGGTGCGCTGCCCATCCGCAAGCGCGGCCTGGGACGCTGGCCCGTGGACGGCTCCTCCGGCGACTACGATTGGGCCGGAAACATTCCCGACGATCAGCTTCCCTTTGCGCTCAACCCTACCCAGCATTTCCTAGCCTCCGCCAACGGCCGACCCGCTCCCGTGGGATACCCCTACTACCTTGGCTGGATGTGGGACCCAAGCTACCGCACGCGCCGCATCCATGAATTGCTTTGCACGCATGAACACATCACGGTAGAGGATATGGAGGCCTTCCAGATGGACGCGCACGATTCGGCCGCCGAGGCGTTTGTGCCCGTCCTGGTCGCAGCCTATGACCGCCAGCCCTTCGGCGGCGACGAGGTGCGCCGCGCCATCGACGAGCTGCGCCGCTGGAACTTCGAAGCCACCCCGGAGAGCGTCGCCGAGCGGATTTGGGCGGTGTGGTTCGAGCGCTTCCGCCAGGAGGTCTGGCAGGATAAGTTCGACGCCGCCGGCGTGGAACGGTGGGATGGCGGCTGGGGTTTCGCCGGATCGAACGAGCGCCAGCCCGAGCTCGAAGTGCTGGAGTTCCTCACTCGCGCCAACCCGGAGTCGAAATGGTTCGATGATGTGCGCACGAAGCAAAGGGAAACACGTAACGACATCATGGCGCGCAGCTTCGTCGCGGCCGTCGCCCAGCTTGTGAAGGACCGGGGAGCCGACATGAGCCGGTGGCAGTGGGGCGCGACCAACGTCCTGCGCCTGCACTCGCTCACGCAGAATCCCGCTCTCGACCGCGGCGGCATCCCCGTGCGCGGCGACGAGTTCACGCTCGGGCCCGGCGCCAACGGCGGCGAGGTCACAGGCGGCGCCTCCTGGCGAATGGTGGTGGATTTCAGCGATCTCGGGCATAGCTTCGGCATGTACCCCGGCGGCCAGAGCGAAGATCCTACCAGCCCCCATTACGACGACCAGATGAAACCCTGGGCCGCGGGCCGCTACCTGCCGCTCTATTTTTATCCTTCACCGCAGGCATTCCAAGCCGGACAGGTGGAGTCCGTGCTGGTGCTGGAGCCAAAGTAGCGCCGCGCTTCAGCCCGGCGCCTGGAGTCTGCACGTTTCTTCCCTCTCCCTTTTGGGGATGCGTCAAAAGGTCGAGGGCTAGGCAGTCTGAGGCCGTAACCTTGCATACCCTCGGCGAAAGGAATCGTCGAGGTCACCTTTTACTGCTACTTCGGGTGGGTATAAGTAGCATTCCCCGCATTCGACCTCGAGTATTCAAATCTTACGTCGCATCTCATCTCCGCCGCAACATGCTCGTTCAGAGACCTTACTTGTTCAGCCGTGCAGGGCTTTCCATCATTCTGCCTGCACGACAAAGTCCCGTCGGGCGAATCCAAACTCAAGGTGTTAATTTCGGCCAAGGCGGGGTGTTCCGCGCTCTTTTCCCCCATCCTCCTGGCCAAATCCCTCACCATCTCTTGCGTGCAAGGTCTCCTTTCCGGGCCCGTGCATTTCAAGGCCCCTACCGACCCTTTTCCCTTGGCGGCGCCGCGGTGCCTTGGGAGGTTGAGTTCATTCTCCGTTCGGTCCTTGCCCGCTCCCGCTCCTTGGCGGCGCTATCGGAGGTTGAGTTCATTCTCCGTTCGGTCCTTTCCCCCTCCCGCTCCTTGGCGGCGCTATCGGAGGTTGAGTTCATTCTCCGTTCGGTCCTTTCCCCCTCCCGCTCCTTGGCGGCGATTTCGGAGGGTGAGTCCATTCTCCGTTCGGTCCTTTCCCCCTCCCGCTCCTTGGCGGCGATTTCGGAGGTTGCGTCCATTCTCCGTTCGGTCCTTTCCCGCTCCCGCTCCTTGGCGGCGATTTCGGAGGGTGAGTTCGTTGTGTTTAAGGTCCTTTCCCACGCCTCCACCTTGGCGGCGATATCGGAGGTTGTATTCGGGTGGGTAGAAGTAGCATTCCCCGCATTCGACCCTGAGTATTCAAATCTCACGTCGCATCTCATCTCCGCCGCAACATGCTCGTTCAGAGACCTTACTTGTTCAGCCGTGCAGGGCTTTCCATCATTCTGCCTGCACGACAAAGTCCCGTCGGGCGAATCCAAACTCAAGGTGTTAATTTTGGCCAAGGCCGAGTGTTCCGCGCTCTTTTTCCCCATCCTCCTGGCCAAATCCCTCACCATCTCTTGCGTGCAAGGTCTCCTTTCCGGGCCCGTGCATTTCAAGGCCCCTACCGACCCCTGCCCGTTGGCGGCGCCACCGGGGGTTGTGTTCGTCGTTGCCTGCGACGTTGGTTTCGCCGTTGCCTGCGACGTTGGTTTCGTCGTTGGCTGCGACGTTAGTTTCATCGTTGGCTGCGACGTTAGTTTCGTCGTTGGCTGCGACGTTAGTTTCGTCGTTGGCTGCGACGTTGGGGTCGACGTCGTTTGCCCCATCATCTGCAAAGCTGCTGCCAAGCACAGCACTACCGTTGCCATCATGATGCGTTTCATTGGGGTTTTCCTCCTTTGTCCATCAGTCTCCCGCCGCCGATGAGAACCCTTCGCCCCTGTCACCAAGTCCAAATCGCCGAGGCGATATCATACGGGCCGAGCCTGTAGCGGGCGGAAAGAGATTCCATAACCACCCGAGTGTATGTCACGTGGGGCCGGGGTCAACGTTACTTAGGTACTAATTACCCATTGCAAGTGGCGTGCGCGCTAAAGACGGAGGAATTGCCGAGATTCTGCGCGGAAGCAGCAGGTAGCGCATCTCTGAAACCGCGATGCCGTGGCAACTACTTTTTTCTGTTTTTTCTGTCCTTTTTTCTTCTCCTATTGCACACTTCACCGCCGGCGCTCTGGAGATGTGGAACTTGACACGGGCGCCCTCCAACTTCACAATGCTGCCTGGCCGGTGAAGCGGAGGCGGTCCCGCCCTGCGGCATGGCGAGCAACCCGCTGAGGAATAGCCGGTTGGAAACTCATCGCGACGATGAGGGGGGGGCGACCCCAGGGCCGCCCTTCTCCCTTCTTCTGCCCCGTCGCGATAGATTTCCCATGCCTGAGAGAACGCCCCGGCCCCAGGCTGAGCATCGCCCCCTTTAGCCACAAATCCTGCCCAGGCGCCCCCGGACTTTGCCACGCTTTCCACCCCGCGTCATCTCTACCGCGCGTGCGGCTTCGCTCGTCGTGCCAAGCGAGCTAGGCTCGCCGCGAGCAGCTAGACAGTATCATGTCATGAGATAACCCCCCTATGTTGTCTGTTATTTTTATTCGTATTTCCTCCTTTGTGTAGATGTCGCCTCCCTCCCGCGGGTGGCGCCGACATTGCCCTTGATGTCGGCGACCGTTAAGAAGCCAGGACAGGCCACGGACAGGACGCGGTGACAGAGATGTTACCCGTGTTCGTGAGGCGCATACATGAAAGGCAGTGTATGCGCCACCCGCGAGATTGACGACCTACCAGGGTCCAGAAAAACCGGCCAATTCTTAGGGGCATGGTTTTCCGTGGAAATCCCGGCTAGTGGTTGGCGTACACTGCAAAAACAACGGCATAAACAGTGACCACCACGGCAACTCCTACAAGCACGGCAATGACGATCCAACTGGTCCTGCTCATGTTTGGCCCCATCTGCTGCACGTTGTTGTATGCGATCTGGATCGGTGCAGCCGTGTGGTCGGGCAGCACGGTGAAGCTCTCAGCCTCGATAGCCACGATATTGCCGTGGTACTCCTTTGCTTCCGACGTCTTTACCATGATGTGGTGGGCCACACCCAGTTCCGCCACCACGCGCCTTACCTCAACGGAATCCGGCTGGCCCGTCGCCTTATAGGTGTTCTTCGCCAGATTCAGTTGCGCGACATCGCCGTAGAGAACCCGTGTTGGTGAACCGGCTTTGGCCGCAGCCAGCACGAATCCACCGTCCTCGACGGACTGAATTGATCCTTTGAACTTCTTGCCGTTGGTAAGTTCGACTTTCACTTTCGCGCCCACTCCGAATTGATCCACTCGCTGTCTGGTCAGGCTCGGATTGGGTAGAGTGGTGTCCGCCGACAAAGCTACATCGGCCAACGATAACTGCATCAGACAAATAACAAGCCCTATGACCGTATGCTTCCTCCAGCTATTCATGTTCTCCTCCTTTGTCAGGTTATGGACACCCACAACATCTTCGTAGCGCTGTGGGCCTGCTTCCAAACAAGGCTTACGGGACCGGCTCCGTGCGGTGACTGCCGAGACAGACTCCGCTTTCGAATTCGCCCCTTGCAATAGGCACTCAGCGCGCGCGGTAGACGCCGAGCCAGCTCCCCGTGGGCACGACCAGCCTACCAATAGCGCCGAAAGACACCCCAGTCGCCACTCCGGCCCCCGCGGAGGCGGAGGAGGACGGCTACTCGCACCCCCGCCGCCGCGAGCCACCCGCGCCGACAGCACCAGTAGGGCCGACCCGAGTAATGCCCAAGCCGCCCTCTGTCGCACTTCCATGACAAGCGCGAGCTACTATGCCAGCAGTAGCAACGACACCATCCCGCTCAACGACGCTACTAAGCCATCCGCCAAACCACCTGTGCGCCTTGGGAAGAGGCGCGGTCTGTACGTGGCCTGTCCTCGGCACGGTGACGGTGGCGTTTGCGGCAGCCGCCCCGCTCAACGGGAGCGAACGCGGGATCGATCGTGCACGTCGCCCCACTTGCCGCGCCGCCCGGAATCTGCCAAGGAAAGCTTCCGGCGTGGTCCCTAATCTGAGCGGGACGCAGCCCAGATGATCAAGATCACCATAAGGACGCCGATTCCGGCCAGCCCGTAAATCACACCCCTGCTAAATTTCTTCCCGGTCGTCTCACCTTCGACCTTTCTTAAGGTCTTCACTTCTGTGAAGGCAATCTTCTGCGTCTCGACCTTGTTTCCTTGCGCCGTCTGGAGACTGAAGCCCTCGTTTGTGACCTCCCCAAGCCTCCCCCTGACCTTGTGCTTGTCCATAAGGCGTACTTCAACCATGGTTCCGGGTGGAATTTCCATAATGCGCTCCTGCACAGTCGGTTTCTTGGTTGTTTCCTGTGGCAAGACAGCGCCTGTTGCAGAGGCTCCGACTCTGGCCTCTAAAACCGAATTGCCGAACAGAACTGATATCAGAATCAGTAGGATCATATCTCTCATAGCAGCACCTCCAAGTGCTGAGCTGGAATTTCTTCCTCGAATCATGACAAGCCTCCCTTCGGGATCCCGCGGGAAAAAGATTTCCGACGGCAAAGCATTTTGTTCTTGCTTCGCGGGTGGCGCAGACACGCCGGGGTTTGACGTGTCTGCGATCGGCAAGGGGACTCCATTTGTAGGACACCCGCCGACGCCCCGCCGCTCTGGAGGTACCAACACTCGGGGACATCCAGAAGCGATCTCTGCGCCACCCGTGAGCGCCATCACCCCGTGCCGAAGACAATACCAACCCGAAAGCCAACCAAGTGCACGGCCTCTCCGGTCTCGGGTGAAAAGATATGATGGCGGAACTCGAATCGCAGGCCGAACCGGCGTCGCACCCAGTAATTCATTCCGCCACCGTAGTGAATCGCTACTGCCCCGCCTCCCCCGCCGGCAAGCAGAGAGAATCCGCCGTCCACGAAAGGATCGAATTTGCGCTTCGAATCCCTGGAGATGAAATGAAAGGCGGGCGTCACCGAAGCCAGGCCGGTCGTAATGGCGTATTGGTTTGTTACCGGCTTGAGAACCCCTATTTCACCCCCCAGGGCGAACCGGTCGGTGAGGCGGCCCTCGCCTCCTCCTCCCACGTGGACGAAGTCCCCGTTCCAGCGTGTGAAGGCGCTCTTCGGCACGACTACCGGCCCGCCAAACGCGTAAACATAGCCGCTCGACATCTGGGCAGCGGCTGGGAAAGAAGCGAGTAGCACAAACAGCATTCCAAGGATTGCCTTGACCATCGCATTCCCCTTTCAACTCAGGCTCATTTTCTGGGCTTCGTCTCGGCGCGGTAGACATCGTGCCAGCCGCGGGTGGGGATGGCGGCTCCTAAGCCAGCGCCTAGAACGCCTCCCACAAACCCCAACTGGGAGACCGTCCCAGCATTGACGCAGGACCCCTGCGCGCATTTCCCAGTACCCAATTCAGGGGAGGCAACAGCGACAATCACACCGGCACCGGCACCGACAGCGAGGCCGATCAGCGCGTTCCGGCCGCGGTGGCTCTTGCCTCGCGTGGAGACCCGCAGAACGTTTTGCCGCTCGAAGGTTTGGTCGCCCGTCGCCAGGCGCAGCACCAGCGCGTCATCGCCCACCGTTTGCAGTTGGCCTCGATACGACTTGGCGTCGTTCAGCACTGCCTGGACTTCCTGGCCAAGCGCCAGTTGCTTGAGGTTTTCCCAATTGGCTTGGGTCGATTTGGGCTCCGCTGCGCTGACGGAAGCGACCTCGATGAAACCGAGCATGAGGACCGCCATCCCTATTGCGAAATGTTGTGTTCGACGATTCATATGTCACCTCCTGGAGTTTCAGTTTCCTCTCCAGAGTCATTTGCGTTACCACGGCGGGCCAGCAGAGAAAACAATGACTTTTCACCGCTCGTCGCAAGCGCGCTTTTTCAGAAAGCAAGGCCGCTACTTCTTGGCTCGGTAAACCGTCCGATTACCAGGGATCGCGCCCAAGCCTGCGCCCCCGCCCGCCGCGGCAGCCGCAAAGCCGGCGACGCAGCCCGCGCAACCATTGCCCTCGTTGCTTCCCGGAGCGTTCGCTAGTAAACCGAGGGCTAAGGCAGCGCCTCCTGCGATGGCCGCGCCAATCAGCATGTTGCCCGTGCGGTGTGAGGTGTCACGGACGCTGACACGCACGACGTTGGCACGCTCCACGGATTCCGCGTTCTTATCGACCTGAAGCGAGATGGCTTGATCAGAGACGCAAACGAAAGTGCCTTCGAGCGTCTTCATGCTCGAGTCCACCACCTCGATCTTCTGCCCCGGGCGCGATTGTTTGAGGTTGTCCCAGTTATTCTGTGAAGATTGAGCCAAGACTAAATCCCACCAACCCGAAACATTCGGAGGCCCTGTAGCCGCCAGAGGTGTTCCTAGCCAAGGCCGTTCGTCAGGCAATCTTCACGGCTCTTCAAAAGGTGTGTCGATCAAAGAAAGGTTGTCAGCGCGCGGGAACGAGCCGCAGGGTCGGCCAATCGAATGGCATGGGCTGAGCCTCCGCCGTTAGGTGTGGGCGCCGGGAGCGGGGAATGGCAGACGCTTCTTGCGGGTCGCCTGTTGCCATATCGAAGATAAAGGTGTCTACTCAGCCAGAAACCGAGAGGGATTGCAGGCACCACCCTTTCTTCGTTTCCACGTGCTTTGCATTTAGCTCTTGGATTAGCACTCATCAGGATCCTGGTGAACGGGAAGTCGTCAAGATCTTGAAGTCAGGTGAGGCTCAGCCCGCTTATGCCTGGAGTTGAAGATGGTTTTTCACCGTCCGCAAAACCTGCGTGGTGGATAAGGGCTTCCTTAATCAGTCCAGAGCTCCCAAGCACACCACATCAACATAACCACTCCTATCGACACAGCCTGCCAGACCCAAGACACGCCTGCGGCGGGGGATCTCGATCTCACGCTCCAGGATTCCTCATCCTCCAAACTTGGGACTTTCCTGAGCTTCACCATGACCAGGTCAAAGTGCTCGGATTCAAGGCAGGATAAACCCTCCGGGAAAGAGACGAAAGCCCGGACTTCGAAGCCTTCTTGTCGAAAAGTCGAGGAGTACGCCTCGAGATCCTTGGCATCATCGTCAACTACCAGGATCTTTCCTCGGACAGTAATCCCAACTCCCTGTGCAACGCTGTGGCTTACTACGCTAGCCTGCATGAGCCGCCTCTCAATTCAGGACGATTCAGGTCTTTGCATGAGTCCAGCATAGCGATGGGACATCTTCCTGACGAATTGCCTGTCGGTGACAAGGACCCTCCTGGTCGACGTGAAACTTAGTTGCCTCATCTCTTTTTGCGTGCGGATTTTGTGAATTGAGAATTGTCTTCCGCCTCTCTCGTAACCACAATGGTAGCAATCATCACAGCGATAATGCTAGCTAAGGTATATATCTCCACAAAAGATCCTCCCCTCTCGGGATCTGTTCGTAAATAGTCGCTCTTATCCAGTCTTTTGCCACGCAGCCTCACGCGTCAGTATGCGCGTGTGCTGCCGGGCTCTGTACAGTTGTGACTTCGATACGCCAATGGAGCAGCCTAAGAGGCCGGAAATTTCCACGTGTTCGTAACCTTCGATGTCGTACAAAACGAGAATGGTTCGCAATCCCGACGGTAACTGGTTGAGTGCCCTCTCCACATCCACGCGATCAATCGCCACCAACGCCGTCGCGTCTGACGAACGAACTTTTGTTCCATGCCAAGCGCTCGACCGGTTGTCGGGATCCGTTAGTTCTTCGAGGGAGTCTTCTTTCGCTACCCTCTTTTTCCGCAGGCGCATCAAAACCACGTTGACGGCTAGCCGGTGTAACCAGGTGTAAAAGGACGACTCCCCACGGAAGGTATCGAGCTTTCTGGACGCCTGGAGGAAAGCCTGCTGGGTGAGATCTTCCGCTTCCGCGATGTTCCCAGCCATACGCAGGCACAACGAGTACACCCGCGGGCTATAATACAGATGGTAGATGTGCTCGAAATCTTCAGGCTCCGGCCGCTCGATACCTTCCGCCTGCCTCCAGAAAATCAACCTTGCGCAGAAACTCCACGAACAGAACCCCGCCCACCCCCGCCACCCCTCCCAAGGCGTCACCGCCCGCTTCGTCCCTCGCAATTTCCCTGCCTTTTCGCCCCAAAGTGGGTAATTTCGTGTCGCACTGTTTTGTCCCTCCTCAGTTTTGTCTCAAGCCATTGCAATCTAAAATGATTAGACTGAGTAAATATCCCCCGGCAAAGCCGGGCATCTCCCCACGGATTAGGGCAAAACAGTGCTACTCAATTCCGGGATTGAGGCCTACCTCGGCTACAGCCGGATCCCCCAGTGTTTTGAGACCCGGATTTGGCGTTTAATGGATGGCCACGCCGATGGCGCAGGCGCAGTGGCAACGGCTTTGACAAGTGCCTCAAAAGAGGCGCTTCTGCCCCAAATCGGACAGGCGCCCCACTTGGTATCCCGGCAAGCTCGGTTACCAAGAGGGCTAGTACCCTGCTTTAACACGGCAGCTCGGGCGTCCTGCCGGCTCTTTCCTCCTGCGGCGGAAACCGCTCTAATGGAGACCTGATTGCACTTTGCGGGAGAGGTGGGCGCGACGCCGGCGCTCCCACGCGCAAGTAGGCCATGTAGGGCGAAAGTAGGGCGCGACCGCGCTGATGTTGTCGGGTTGAAGATCGGAAGAAATCGGCGTACCCTCAAGTGTGACCGAGGATGGCAACGCATCATCGGACGCGACGGTGGAGGGTCACATCTTGCCTTCTATCACCAAGTTGGGTACTACCGGGGACGATGCGGCGGGAACCCTGAAGGGTTGGCTGTGGCGAGGCCTGATTCTGGTGGCGGTGGCAGTAATCGGCGTTCTCCATTTCTTGACCCCTCGGACCGCGGCCCACTGGATCTATATATTACAAAGGCTGTACTACATCCCGATCGTCCTGGCAGGCTTGAGCATGGGCTGGCGCGGCGGCTTGGCCGTCGCCCTGCTGTCAGGCATCGCCTTTATGGTCGGCACGCCACCCATCTGGACCGTGTCCAAGGTTGATGTGCTCGACCAATGCTTGGAAACCTGTGTCTTCTGCCTCGTAGGCGGGGTGGCCGGAGTACTCACGGATCGGCAGAGAAAGCAGGATCAGGCCCTCCGTAAGACCACCGAGGAATTGCGTCGGGCGCATCAGGAATTGCGCGAGAATTTCGAGGGAATGAAACGTGCAGAACGACTTTATGCCCTGGGGCAATTGTCCGCCGGACTCGCACACGAGATTCGTAATCCCCTGGCGAGCATTGAAGGCGCCGCCGCAGTGGTGCAGCGTGAGCGCGAATCCGAGGAGCGCCGTCGGGAGTTTCTCGATATCATTCAGAAAGAGAGCCGCCGGCTCAACCGATTGCTGACCAGTTTTCTCAGCTTTGCCAAGCCCAGCCCGCCTGATTTGAAGACGGTCGAAATCGACGGTTTGTTGGACTCGGTGATTGTTCTGGCGCAACATGCGGGAGAAACCCGCCGGCGGGATCTGAAGAAGGACATCCAGCCGGGTTTGTCGCGACTGGAGTGTGACCCCGAGCAGTTGAAGCAGGTTCTGCTCAACCTGGTCATGAACGCAATTCAGGCAACGCCGCAGGGCGGGACCGTGCTGCTGGCGGCGCGGGAGGACGGGAACAAGGTCACGATTGACGTTCACGATCAAGGATGCGGAATCAGCCATGATTGTCTCGACCGGATCTTCGATCCCTTCTTTACCACCAAAGAGACCGGCACCGGCCTGGGACTGTCCCTGGCGCACCAGATCGTGAGCCAACATGGAGGGACGCTGACGGTGGTCCGCAACTCGCCCGATGGGGTCACGATGCGGGTTTCGCTTCCCCGCCCCTCGAGCCGCACATGAAGATGAGCCGAATCCTCGTAGTCGACGACGAAGATAGTCTGCGCCGGGTGCTGCAGGTTCAATTGGAACAGGACGGCTATTCCGTCGTCACCGCGGCTTCGGCCCAACAGGCCTTCTCGCTGCTGCAGCTTCGAGGGTACGACCTGGTGATCACGGATCTGAGGATGCCCGGCCTCTCGGGTATGGAGGTGCTCAAGCAGGTCAAGTCGCAGTACTCGGAAACCGTCGTCATCGTCCTCACCGCCTTCGGAACCGTGGAGACGGCGGTGGAAGCCATGAAGGCCGGCGCCTATGACTTTCTCACCAAGCCAGTGCACCCGGATGAGCTGTCGCTGGTGGTCGCTCGTGCCCTGGATCATCTTCGACTCATTGAGGAAGTCCGGGCCTTGCGCGCCAATCTTAATCAGAAATACGGGTTTGAGAACATCCGAGGGAATTCCGACGCCCTCCTGCACGTTCTGGACGTCGCGGCGCGGGCGGCGCGAACGAATTCCACGCTTCTCATTCGAGGAGAGACGGGGACCGGGAAGGAACTGCTGGCAAGAGCGATCCACTTTAACAGCTCGCGCAAAGATGGCCCGCTGATCACCATTAACTGCGCGGCGATTCCGCGGGAGCTGCTTGAATCTGAACTCTTCGGCCATAAGAAAGGTGCTTTCACCGGCGCGGTCGGCGACAAAAAGGGAAAGATCGAAATGGCCGATGGTGGAACGCTCTTCCTGGACGAAATCGGCGAAATACCGCCGGAGCTGCAAGTAAAACTACTGCGGCTGATCCAGGAGGGTGAGATTGACAAGATTGGTTCCGAATTGGGACACCACGTCGACGTCCGCATCATCGCGGCGACCCATCGAGATCTCCAGGCCATGATTGAGGACGGCACGTTTCGCGAGGATCTCTACTACCGCCTCGCCGTGATCCCTCTCGTGCTGCCGCCCTTGCGGGAGCGGGTGGAGGATATCTCGGATCTGGTGCAGCATTTCTTTGCCAGGAGCCAGCAAAAGAACGGTCGACCGAATCTGGTGATGCCTCCCGCTCTATTGCCTTATTTTGTGCGCTATCGCTGGCCAGGCAATGTGCGCGAGCTCGAGAACGCAGTGGAGCGTGTCGTGGTCCTAACTCGCGGTGACGAGGTTACCCTCCACGACTTGCCGGAGTTCCTGCGTGAGGAAAGAGCCGGCGTAGATGCTCTTGAAATAGGCTTGCCACCCCAAGGCATCAGCCTGGAAGCGATTGAAAAGGAACTCATCCTGAAGGCATTGGAGAAGTGTGACTGGAACCAGACGCACGCCGCTCGCTACCTGGATATCAGCCGCAAGACCTTGATTTACCGGATGGAGAGACATGGGATCCGGCGGCCTCAGGAGCGCCAGCTTTCCAACTGATGAAGATCGCTCCGAGTGGATTCTCTACCGTTTCCAGCCGGCTGCTCTCGCCTTTCCTCACTTCTGCTGCCTCATTTGAGCCAATCCAGCGATCGCCGAGACGGTCAAGCCGAATGCCAGCCGGCCATCGCGTTCGGCGAAACCGGCCAAGCAGCGGGCATTTGGCCTTATTTTTGAAGCCACACCAACGTGAACCCCTCCAAACCAAGCGTCCGGTCCGCCCCAACGATGATCTGGCAGAGTAATTGCGCTGAGACAGGATGAATGCCAGAAACTATTCGCAGCAGCGGGTCCCTGTATGAGTATCGATCCGTGGCGGTGAGCTTTCGCCTTGATTCCGAAAAGCTGAGCATTCGAGAAATCCATCGTAAGGAGCACGTCTGCTCTACGCTTGCCGCTCTAGGCCAATCCATTCGTGCGACAAGATGTTATCTAAATATTACTGGTATGGTACGGACGTACTCTGGTATTAGGCTTCTGACTCTCCTAAGAGTGTGAGCATAAGGCGCAAGCTCGCGCGTACAAGGAGGATGCCATGACTGAGAGACAGCGGTGGAAGAACTGGTGGAAGGAAAGTAAGAAATACTGGAAGATGCTGCCTCTGCTTCTCCTGCTTTTCATCCCGGGTGGAGCAATTGTGGCGGGCATCTGGTTCTTCGTAGGGGGCATCCGCGAGAGAGACAGGATGGCTGAGTATTCCAGGAAGAGCTACGCCGAGTTCTGCGAACGCGGAAGCAAGGAAGGCAAGCTATGACATTCACTCCAACATGCCATCACAGTATTTTGTCCATGCCCAAGATCGAAGCGTCATTCCAGAAATAGAACCCCCAACTCGACCACGGCCAGTCGCCGGGGTGCTTGACCAGCCCTCGTTTCACGGGATTGTTGTGCATGTAACCCAATTTAGCTCAGACACCCGAACATTATATCGTCCCGGGGTCGCATACATCCCGACAAAAAGAAGCTGTGAAAAAATTATCGGGGGCGAGGATCCGCTCTCCCGCAGCACCATCGTTTTGCGGGTCCTATCGACCGCGGCTGTGATTGATTATGGCCACGACAT
>JBEKME010000054.1:0-38899 GCA_050008675.1 Terriglobia bacterium | reverse complement strand
ATCCGTGCGCCTCCCGCGCCCCTTGAGGGTCAGGCCCGGAATCCCGGCTGAAGACCCTCCGCCCGCCATCGCCTCCACTCCGCCATCCCCTCCCATCCCCACAAGACCGACTTTGACGCGACCCTACATTAGTGCCGCAGCCCGCGTCATGTGGATATTGATCAACGCGCTGTTGTGCATGATCTCGCACTCGGCAGAATGTATGAAGCCCATTCCACCCATATCGGCGGCCAGCTGATAGACTTCAACAAACCCTCCACCATCTACGGCGAGTGCAGCTTGGCAATTATGTTTGTCTCGAAGGTCGAGAAGAAGGAACTCATCCGCAGCGGTCGGACAAAACTCATGCTCCTTGATGTCCACGCCGCGAACCCAATAGCCTTCCCGTTTCAACTTCTTGACAAGGTGGCCGCCGATGAAGCCACCTGCGCCACAGACTAGTGCTTTCTTCATATCATTCCTCCATTCAGACAGTAGTACTTGATCGGGACAGGGGAGGCGGTCATGAGGCTCTCCCCTCCTTGTCGCAAATTGCCCTTGTAGTTTTGGGAAGGGTATTCACGCTGGCGCGGACTGGTAACACTGTGACCTGGGTTCTCGTCGTCCCGTAACATTCAACGTCCCAAGGTTGTTCGCTGAAGGGGGCTGGGGGCGAAACTCGCTACGTGGTTGCTGCTGCGCTCCGGCGCAGGAATTCTTCGGAGGCGCTCAGGGTCTCTCCCCCCTCCCGCCCGAAGACTTGGGCGCTCAACTGTTCGATGCTCCGATCGTTGTAATGCGTGGGGTTACGATAGTCCCTGATCAGCCCGGCCTGTGCGGCTCTCTTGATTTCCGCAATGCCGTAGTCGAGAGTGCAAGGGCAAGTCAACGTCCCTCGTTCAGGCTTGTCTCTGCGATGCGTTCAGATTCCCTGACATGCGGTTTCTCAGCGCCTACCCGGGTTGATTGCGCCAACAGACTGAAGTCCGGACGAAACTCGATGTCGAAGCCCTGCATCAGATGGTAGACCTCCGCGACGGCCTCTCGGCGGGCCGCTTCCTCCAAAGCACTCAGTTCCTGCATGAATAGGGTGGGGTCAAAGCCCTGCCCCCTGATCACGTTGATTCCGTCGAAGCGCGTGGGGAGAAGGCTCTCCCTCGCTTCGTCCACCAACTCCTCACGAATCTTCTCTCCATTACGTAATTGAGTGATCTTGATCTCAACGTCTTTCCCAGGCCGCAAGCCGGAAAGCTCGATGACATTGCGCGCGAGGTTCTGGATACTTATGGGATCTCCCATCTGCAATACGTAGATTTCACCGGCGGGACCCAGGATGCCGGCCTGGATCACCAGGCGAACAGCTTCAGGGATGGTCATCAGGAAGCGCTCAGCCTCCGCATGGGTGATGGTTACGGGTCCACCGTTGGCGATCTGCTTCTGAAATATGGGTACTACGCTCCCTCGACTGCCCACGACGTTCCCAAACCGCACGCAGGAAAACGCGGTATCGGTATGTCCGTTGTGGCAGTTCGCCTGAACAATCATCTCGCATAGCCGCTTGGTCGCCCCCATGACCGACCTTGGCTTTACGGCCTTATCCGTTGAAATGAACACAAATCTTGCGACGCCTAACGTCCGCGATAGCTCCACTAGATTCCTCGTGCCGCTGACGTTATTGAGAACGGCTTCGCAGGGATTCATTTCCATCAAGTGGACGTGTTTATGCGCGGCGGCGTGGAAAACCACTTCGGGGCGAAAACGCGAGAAGATAGCTTGTAGCCGCGCAGGGAAGCGAATGTCGGCAACCACAGGGTGCACTTTCACACCTGCCGATTCCGACTGAATGCATCCATAGGTGTCGTTGAGGCCATTCTCATCCTTGTCCAAGAGAACGAGTTGGGCAGGCTTCAAATTGAAGAGTTGGCAAGCAAGTTCGGAGCCGATCGATCCTCCCGCCCCCGTGATCAGGATGCGTTTGCCCCGGTAGGCGGCGACGACATCGGCGTGTTCCACGGACATGCCGACAGGGTCCCGGCCAAGCAGGTCCGCCATGACGAGTTCGCGAAAGTGGGAAATGTTGACCTTCTTTTCCAGGATCTCCTCAAGCGTCGGAACCATCCAAGTCCGCACGGGGAGCAATTCACAATACGCCCACATCTGTTTCAGTGTAGCGCGTGGTATTTGCGGAATGCAGATGATCACTTCTTCGACGTCATGCTCACTCACCACCGAAGGTAGCAAGCTCAACGGGCCCAGAACCGGAAGGCCATTGATGAGCGCTCCAGCCTTCCTGGGATCATCGTCCAAGAAGCCTACCGGTCTGATGTCAGCCCGCGACACGAGCTCTTTTGCGACCATCACGCCGGCACGCCCCGCCCCAATCAGGACCGCTCTTCTCGCTGCACCTTCGGCTCGCTTCCCTCTGTGCGTACCCTCGTGCAGCAATCTCCGCAAGGAGCGGGCGCCTAGCGCCCCGCCGAAAGCAATGAGACATTCAATAACAATTATGCTGAGAGGAACCCGAAGCAACCCCCAACGGTTCGGCAACGCCAAGCGCAGGAGGAGGAGAATTGCGGAAAAGGCGAGATAACTCCTCGACATGAAGAAAGCATCGCGCAGGCTGATGTATCGCCAGATAAGGCGGTATACGTGGAACAAGGAATTGATGAGCACCCGGCCCAGCATGACTGCCCCCATCAGAAGCCACATCTGATAGCGACCCTCAGGGGGTATTGCACCCTCAAAACGCAACTGATACGCGATGTAGAAAGCCACGCCGGCAATCAACCCGTCAACGATCCGCTCATTCACCGCCGAATAGAATTCGTACTGCATCCCTGTCTCTTTCATATGAACTCCTGTTCTCGAAGAACGCGCTGCCTTTCGTCGTGCCGACGTCACCACGCTGCGGCTGGAAGAAGGGGAGGCATCACGGATCGAACCGCTCGAGAATCAAGCGTTCCCTCACCGTGGAGTTGCCAAGACTGAATCATTCCAACTGACCGGCCTGGGCGACCGGCAGTTAAGGCCCCCCGCAGGGCCTCGCCCATGCCTTGGCGAGCAGGGCCGCTCCTACGGACGATGGCAAACCTCATCGTTGTTCTCCATCCTGGTTGGAGATTCGAGCGCCGGAGCCCCGAACGGTCTGTATGGACTCTGAATCGTGCTGAACAGGACACATGCCGAAAAGCGTCATTACGATCACTCGCAGGTCAGAGAGGAATGTCCGGCGCCGTGAGTACTCGAGTGAGATCTCCAGCTTGCGGGGGAGAACTTGCTTCACGTATTGGGTCTCCACATCACCCGGCTTAAGAATGTGCTCTTCGTGACGATAGGCAAGGGAGGCAGGGTCGGTAATGCCTGGGCGCTCGCGAAGGATCAGCGTGTACTGGGGGCGAAACATCTCCACGTAGCGCTCGAGCTCGGGTCGGGCTCCCACTAATCCCATGTCGCCGGTCAGCACGTTGATCAATTGGGGCAGCTCATCTAGCTTGTATTTCCGCAGGAAGGCTCCCACACGGGTGATGCGCGGATCTGCGGGCTCCGTTATGGGACTTCCCCGACGCTCCGAGTCGGCAACCATGCTCCGGAACTTGTGCAGGCGGAACTTCCGGAAATTCCTTCCCACACGGATTTGGGAGAAGAGTACGGGCCCCCCGTCTTCAAGTTTGATGGCCAGAGCGATGAGGGCAAAGAGGGGGGAAGACAGCAGCAGCCCACCAGCGGCACAAACCACATCAAACGCCCGGCGCATGAGAGGCAGTTCCCTTCTCCACCAAAGGTTGACCCATTTATTCGCCGCTCTCTGAGTTGCCTGCCCGTACGGGCATCCAACCCATCGGTAAGGCAGACACTCCAACCCCTTGCTTCGCATCGTTCGCGGGTTGGCGCCACGACTGTGCTGGTCTCGTCAAATCACACGCGATATTCCGTGACAATGGCACAGACCGCCTCGATCACATCCTCCACATCCTGGTCACTCATTTTGGCAGAGAGCGGCAACGAGACCGCGCGCTGGTATTCCCGGTACGCTACAGGAAAGTCTTCAGGCTTGTAGCCGTATTTATTCCGGTAATAAGGATGTAGGTGGATTGGAATGAAATGTACGGAGGTGCCAATGTTGCGGGCTTTCAACTCCTCAATGAACCGGTTCCGCGAGAGCTTAAAGCGGTCGAGATTCAAGCGCAGGACGTAGAGATGCCAGGCATGCTCGACCTCGGGACGCTCGACCGGGGTTTGAAGCTCCGCGAGCGGGGAGAAGGCCGCATTGTAGCGCCGCACGATCTCACGCCGCCGGGCGTGGAAACCCTCGAGCTTCTTCAACTGGTGCAGGCCGATGGCCGCCTGCACGTCCGTCATGTTGCACTTGAAACCGGCTCGAACCACCTCGTAGTACCACGAGCCCTCCGAGCTGTACCGTTTCCAGGCATCGCGACTCATCCCGTGCAACCCCCAAATGCGCGCTTCCTCGACAAGCTCAGGAGGGCCCGTCAGCATGCCACCTTCACCCGTAGTCAGATTCTTGGTGGCATAAAAGGAGTAGCAACTTAATACGCGCACCTTCGATGTCCCCGCGGGGGCGCCGATCATGCGTCCCTTGTACTTGGCAGGAAGCGCATGGGCCGCATCCTCGATCACCTCGAGTCCGTACTCCTCCGCCAACCGCAGCAAAGCCTCCATGTCGCACGCATGCCCATAAAGATGCACGGGCAAGATGGCCTTCACCCGAACGCCCTCGCGCTCCTTCGACAGTCTCTTCAAGGCCTCCTCGACCCGCGCGGCATCTATATTGAGAGTGTCCGGCTCCACGTCCACCAGGATCGGACGCGCGCCCACGTGCTCGATCACGTTCACGCCGGAGCAGAAAGTCATGGGCGTGGTGATGACGGCATCGCCGGGGCCGATCCCCAAGGTTACCAACGCCAGATGCAGCGCCGAAGTACAAGAGCTCACCGCCAGAGCTGCCGGCGCACCCACAAAGCTGGCGAATTCCCGCTCGAACTGCTTCACCTTGGGACCGGTAGTCAGCCAGTCGGAGCGCAGGGTGTCCACCACTTCGGCGATCTCTTCCTCGCCAATGCAGGGTGGAGAAAATGGCAAGAAGTTGTTTCGCATCCTATATCTCTATCTTTCCGTCCGGTCGTCCACAGCGCTACGCACCCAGCGGGCGGTTCTGATACGGGTTGTTCGTCATTCGTAGAAGAAAAGGCCACCGCCTGCCATTCTGAGCCCATTCGCTTCGCTCAGCATGACAGCGAACGGGCTCAGAATGACAGACAATGGGGTTATCCTCTACGAATGACGGACATTGCGTATGAATCGTCCTAAGAGGGCAGGACCGATCTGGCTTCAATCCCCGTTGAGCGACTGGGCGCTGAGCCCCGGAGCGTCTCCCTCGAGAGCCGAGCCTCGCAACGCCTCAGGCATCCTCTGCTGCTCGACTGGACGTTTCCCCTCAATATAGAAACGCACCATCCCTTCAGCTTTGGAGACCGTGGGATTCCCCGGCCGCAACCGCTTCATGAACTTTAGCAGGGTGTGGGTAACTGGATTGAAAGCCGGTGCCAGCCGAGGATGGAAAACCACGCGCTGGCGCACGGGTATTGCCATGTAGCCCATGCGCAGCTTGAACTCGTCGATGTTGGGGGGAGCATCGAGAGAATGCAATGTGTAGAAAATCGTACGAACACCGGGGCGACCTCTCATGGCCTTGGTTACCACGAAGCTCAGGGCGTTGTTGACGTGCGCGGTGAGGAACTCACGGCGACATTGCTGGTAGAGCAGATAGCAGCAATCGCCCATCTGAAACGTTATGACCGAGGCAGCCAGGGCGCCCTCCACCAGCGCTCCCCAAGCCTCAAATCCGGGCAAGGTGGCGGCGGACTCACAGCGCCTTCGCCAATCCTGCCGCGAAAGGCGCACATGCCTTCCCTGGCGCTCCAGCGTGTCCTGCTGAAGGGCCCAGCCCTCCCGCGCCAGCAGGTCGAAGGGGACCTGTTCCACGGCGCAATTCCGCAACCCTCGCCGAACGTTCTTGCGAGCCCATTTACCCAGATCCTCGAAGTCATAGGTGGGCTTTTCGTACACCACGTGGTAGCTCAGGCAACCCAGCGGCGCGTCCGGGGGGGTCGAATATCGCACCGCGATGATGCCATGCTCGCGCAACAGACCCCTTAGCTCTTCTTCGCTGGGGCGGAGAATCCAATGGTAGGGAAACGCCTGAAAAACGCGTGGCCCCTGACTGTGCCAGTAGGCGCTGGCCGTGCGCACCACCTTCTGGCCCTGGCCGCGCAACCATTCCGCGAAGACATCAGGAGTCATCGCGCACCAGCCGTGACGATCCGGAACGCTGTGCTCATGCCGAAGACCCAAGGGCTTGCCCCGGAGGAGCAGGGCTCGACTTGACGGCCAGATAGACTTCCTTGCCAGCCACCGACGAGCCGCCACCGCTGGCTTTCAAAACCAGACGGGCAACGCCACAAGTGAGGCTGTGAATTCACCTTCGGGAGACCACTAGGTTCCGTTCCGCGTCAGGAACAAAGATGCTCTCTGCCACATTTTACTCTCGGGGTGCCTGCGAGCCGCCCAACGAATAATCCGCCGCCCACCGAGGGAGAGCATGGGCTGCAACAGGGGGTTAAGCACGATGCGCTCCCCAAAGAGCCGGCGTTCAAACCCCATGCGCGACTTATATGTGTCGATGCCCGGGGTCAGGAGTGAATCCGAACCGTAACAAACACTCTTCACCTCGGGTCTCGTGAGCACAAGTCGGGTTACGCTAAAGTTGAGGGCGTGGTCGGGGAAGAGTGGCAAGTACTCAGTCGCGGCACTCTGATGATGCATGTAGGAACAGTCTCCCACCAAAGCCGCCACCACAAACGCGGCCAAATGCCCACGCACCCACGCGCCCCAAGCCTCGAAACCCCGGATACTGCCAGCAGCCTCACAATAACGATGCCATTGGGATTCACTCATGGTCGCTGCCTCCCTGCCTTGACGTTGGAACGATTCGGCGTTGAGTAGGTGACCATGCTGGGCGAGGTAACCGAAATCAACAGCTTCGACGGTGCAGTTCTCCAATCCTCGCCGCGTATAGTTGCGCATTCTTTGCTGAAGTGAAGAGAAGCCATAATTCCGATCCGAGCATAGGAAGATTCCTACCGTGCGGTTGCGCGTGTCCGGATTCGTTGGAAAGCGGAGCGCCGCAGCCGGTCCCCCTAGCAGCACGCGAGCCAGTTCCGACCCTGAGGGTGAAACCGCCCGATAGTAAGGCAGGCTCATATAGAGGAAGGGCCGATGCGAGTACCAAAAGCAAGTTTTGGTCTCAATGACCCTCTGGCCCTGCTTCAAAAAGAACTCTGCAAATTGGCCTTCTGTCATGGCGCTACCCCGCGTGGCTTGCCAGGGTCTTCGGCTCAAAAACGGTTTACGCTATTTCACAACAGGAACCGCGCCCAAAGAAACTTATCCGCCCCGGAGTTTCAGGTCCCCCCGTTCGTTCCTCGCTCGTCGGCCATCGACTAAATGGAAGCCAGTCTGTGCATTTGCACTGTCGCTGTCGCGCGGCGCTATTGAGCTGCCGTTACACTTTGGCGCAGAGATCGCCCAATATGCTCGAGCAGGCGGTGCGACAGCCACGTATAATTGGGGACCGTGCAGACAGTTGCCGCAACCCGCTCTGCCTGAGGGCATCCCGAATCGTAGCCGAAGGTCCGGGCACTCAGCACGCAGTCCCAGTACAGCCTGTGAGTATCAATCCCCCGCGCAAGCAAAAATCTCCGCCCGGCTTCGCGCTGCCGAGGGCTCGGAAAACAAACAGGCAATGTAAAGTGATTCCACTTGCCCCACCGCGGCTCGTCTGGCACAGCCAGAGGCGTGTCTCTCACGAAGCTACGGATGATGCGCGAGCTTTCGGCCAAGCGGGGCATGCTTCCCAGGAAAGCCCGAAGGCGCCCCTCGAGAAGCGCGAGCTCCATACGCCGCATTCTCCCCGCCCGCCAATTTCCGGAGAGCGCGACTCGAGCCTCAGCCTCATGGTCACGCCCGACCTGCTCGCGCCTTTTGCCCAGCGGAGAAGCCATGATGATACGGTAGGGCAGTTTCCAGTAAGCCAGCGCTCCCAGCCACGACTTCAGCGCGTGCCAAATCTCGGTCGCTACAGGCTCAAGCCCCAGCTTCTGATACTCACGCTCCACCCTCCGCGCAAGCTCGGGCTGATTAACGGCGAGAACTCCGCCCCCGCCCACGGACGCGGGTTTATCCAGCCGGAAGCTAAAAAACGACGCTTCGGTCAAGCTGCCTGTCAGTCGGCCCTTATACTCGCTCAGGAGGGAACTCGCACAGTCTTCGACAATCGGCACGTCCCGTCCCCCGAGAGCAGCTCGGATCCCATCCAGGTCGGCGGGGTAACCGAACGTGTGAACGACCACCAGCACGTCGAGCTTCTCTCTGTTGCGAGAAAGCGAGGAAAACTCGATCCCGCAGCCCTGGGGGTCCACATCGAGAAAAATCGGTATGTGCCCTGCGGCAGCGATAGCCTGGAAAACAAGTGGGGAGCTATAGAGTGGTGCTCCCACTCTGGAACCGGCAGGCAACCCCATGGCGCGCAGCAGCAGGTACAAGCATTCCCCGCCCCTGCGCAGGAAGAAGAAACGGCTCTCTGGAAACCATTCTCGAAGGCTATCCGAGCCCTCAGCAAAACCGCCAAGCAGCCCGCGAAGCCCGCGCAATACATCACAAAGTGCGTAATCACGATCGCAGCGCGGAATCATATTGCGGAGAAAACTGCCCGTCAGGTTTTATCTAGCCTAACTCGTACGCTAAATTGGAGCCGGCGCCTGCCGCGCAGCTTACGTAATTACACTGGCCCGTCGTGCGGTACCGCCTCCCCGGATGGGCGCTTTTCTCCGCAGACCAGGGAACGCAGGAGTCTGCAAAACTCTTGAGCCGCAGCCAGTTTGGAATGATGCTGGACCGCGTATGCCCTGCCGAGGGCGCCAAGACGCGCTCGATACGCGTCATTCCGGAACAAGTCGAGAATGGCGCCGGCCAAGGCGTGGGGGGTTTCCGGCTCGACGCACAAGCCGCAGCCCGCCCGCTGAATCATGTTCCAGGTGTCGGAACCCTCGTCCACGGAAGCGATGATAGGGCGGCCGCTGGCCATGATCGAGTAACACTTCGAGGGCACCGAATCACTGGCCATGCCCCGTTTCAGCGTGAGCAGTGAAACATCCGCCGACGCCAGCACCCACGGCAGCAATTCGCGCTCCTGGAAAGGGACGAATTGGACATTTCTAAGGCCGGCTCGTTCCACCGACTGCTGTAAGTTGCCTTTAGCAGCCCCGTCCCCCACCAGAACGATGCGGACGGCTGGCTCCTCCTCGAGCAGCCGCGCGGCTTCCACGACCTGTTCGAGCCCTTGAGTCAATCCCAGGTTGCCGGCGTACATCGCCACAAAGTGGCCATCCAGCCCCCACTGCGCGGAGAAGGCGTTGCACCGGGGAAGCGGAGAAATGAAATCGGTGTCAATCCAGTCCCAAATAACCGCCAGCTTCGACTCCGGCGTCCCTTTAGACTCCAGCACCCTCTTGTAACCTTCGGACAGCACGCGCACGTAGCCCGCACGCCGGCAGCACCGCCGCTCCATCCAGTCGATGGCCTTTATCACCGGAGGGTGGCGAAAAACGCCAAGTTTGACCCCTACGTCAGGGTAGATTTCATGGACCGAGTAAATCATGGGCTTGCGCCGCAACAACCCTAAAGCC
This sequence comes from Terriglobia bacterium, assembly GCA_050008675.1. Taxonomy (GTDB): domain Bacteria; phylum Acidobacteriota; class Terriglobia; order UBA7540; family UBA7540; genus CAVROP01. Next base: position 29,156 of record JBEKME010000054.1, on the reverse strand, counting down.
ACCACAGGCAACAGCACTTCCAGGGCGGGGCTGCTGGCCAGTAACACATCGCAGCGGCGAGTGAGGGCCACAAACGCTGCCAGGACCTGGAAGCAGAAAAAGCTCAAAAGCCTTAGCCCCAGCCGCGCCCTATCGACGCTGGGCACCCACACACGGGTTACATCCACGCCCTGGCGCCGCTCGCGTTGCACCAGCCGGCCTCGAAACTCCTTGGCAACCCTTCCCGTCGGGTAGTGGGGAACGGCAGAGATAACGGAGACGTCACACCCCAGGCGGACCAGTTCTTCACACAGCATCTCGTAGAGCGCCGCGCTGGGCCCCAGATCGGGGGCGTAGAAGAGCGTAATGACGAGAACCCGCACCGCAATCTAACCGTCCTTCCCGATAATGTGGACCAGCACCACCCCCATCCCCTCCGCAAGCGAGGAGGGGAGCCCCAATTCCCCCTCCTTGGTTAAGGAGGGGGTCAGGGGTGGTGGTTCTTCAAGACGAAAGCAGTTTCACCCTTCATCCCCGGCCGTGGCGAGGCTGGGTCAAACCCTGCGAACGGGTTGGGATCACTCCGTTGATCGAGCCAGCGGGCAACACTCTCAGGGTCTTGCAGCTCGCCCCTCAGAATTGAAAGGATCAAGTCGTGGGTTGCTACGGTGTCGAAGCGGCGGTTGTAGTCCAACCTGGTCGTTTGCCCGGCCAGTTTCAGCAGGAATGGCACCCGGCGATCGCTCTTTCTATCGACTAGACGTGAATTTCGGTCCCAGTGATCTGCACTCAGGAGGACAGTTGTCGAGTCCCACACTCCAGCCGCCTTCATGGCCTGCCGCAATTCCCGGAAGGTTCGGTCAACTAGCGCGAGGTTATCAACATAATTTGCTCGTCCACTAGAATCGAAATCGCCCCGGGATCGACTGTAAATGTACGGCATGTGTGGAATCGGCCAATGGAGGAGAATCAAATCGAAGTCTCGGTTGGTGGCCACAGGAAGTGCGGCCTCGCGAAAGGCCTGATATGTCTTGATATGGCCCAGAGCGTGCGTGCGGTCCTCGCTGAGTCCAATCGGGTTTAGCCAGTGAAGCAGATCCAGAGGACGAAAGGAAGAGGGTACAATTGCCATCCGTTCCACCATTCTGGAGAAAAACGGCAGATCGGAATCTGGGTAGTCGAGCGGAAAAAACTGGCAGAAGTCAAGGCTGCTACGGATTACCCTGTCGTAGGGGTGAAACCAACCCACCACCGCTGTTTTGTAACCAAGACCCCGCGCTCGAGAGAACACGTTCGCCGTATTCCTCCAGTTCACGGTCTGCTCATCGCCTTCATAGGTGAGCAGTAAGTCTCTTGTGCCCTGTGGCTTCGCCCTGGTCACGATTCTTCCATTTATTAAGGAAGGCATCGACAAAAGCGTATCTCCTGCGGGCGGGAATGCGTTCGAAGCCCATAACGACTCGTCGCGCAGGCGGTCAATCTCCGGAAGCCTAAGCCCCCTAGGACGGTCAATGAACGTCAGCCGTTCATCCATCTCGTCAAAGATCATCCACAGAACGCGTCGCCGCGACGGGGCGGACGTGCTCGGAGAGGGCGTTGACGGGTCAGTCCCTGACCAGACTGCCGACCTTTCGGAGAACCACTTGGTGAGAACTCCTCCGAAAGTGAAAAAGGTGAAAGGGAACAGGAGCAGCACGAGCAGAGCGAGGGCTGGGATGATGCGGCGGCGCCAGCGGACCACAACCCAGGCCGATACTGTCACCATGATTCCGCACACGATTATCAACTCCGTCTTGGTCAGGTAAGTTAGCAGTTTATCCGTCCCGAGGGCTGGGATCTCCTTCCTCAGTGTCATGAAAGGGATAAGGAGAACGAGGACGAAAGCCCACCTCGACGCTTCCAATACGAACCGCCGCTGCGAGAGTCTGGCCAAGGTGTAAAAGCCCCAGAAAGCCAACCCTAGCAAAAACATATCGGCGATTACGGCAAGGTTGTCAACAATCTCTGGCTGCAATCGAAAGAACGCAGCCCTCGAAATATCAAGCCAGTAGCCCATGAAACATAGGTTTGCCAGGGAGAGTGCCAAAGCCAAATACTTAAGCCGTACCATTGCCTGCTCGCTTTCGAAGGAGGTATATCCAGCGCTTGCTCTGCCCTAAACGCCGCGACTCGAGACATTCAAAGCGACCTGAAAAAGCAGCTTCGAAAGCCTGCCGATTGAGCCCTTGAAACAGACTGTCGCGCCCACGCGTGAGGCATCGGAACATAGCATCTTCTGGACCTACATACTCAACGATCAAAAGATTCGAAGTAAGGACTGACGCCACTTCCATTATTTCAGCTAGAGGGATCCGTTCGCTAACCAGGAGGTGGTGAACTAGAGCCAGCATGAAGACGGCGTCGAAGCTGCCCGAGGCGCGATCAAGAAAGGATAGGCACTCGCGATTACGCCAGCCCACGGAGGGACTTGGCCGAGCAATATTGATGACGAGCGGCAAGATGTCAAGTTTTTCGCGAGTTGCCATTCGCCATACTTGCCCCACAACTACAGGGTCTGAGTCGATCGCAACCACGCTGGCCCCGCGGCGTGCTGCGAGCGCACTGAAATGGCCGGTGTTACAGCCAATATCCAGAACACTTCGGGGCTTGCATTCGCTAACAGCTTTCTCCACAAAAGCCTGCTTCGTCAGGAAGTCTTCCGGGGGGTAGCTACAGTGGGATTCCATATAGTCCGCCCAATGGGATTCCCGGTTATTCGCTGGGACGAGTCGGTTCAATCGTCTTCTCAGGCGATTGAGCAACGAGCCCAGGACGTAGCGTGCTTGCTCGGGGTCTTTCACAAGATGCGGACGGTAAATGGATTGGTCCTCGGGTCTGTGACGTCCGCCGAGCCAAGACGGAAGGCTCACTAAGGAGAGGAAAGGCGGACGCAGTTTCTGTAAAGCACTGCAAAGGCGGTAAACCTCTTCCGGCTCAAGTCCGTCGCGCCGGCTGAGCAGCGATTGCTCCAACGAAACTCCAAATTCCTTGTTTACGAGGAGGGGTAGCAGGAAGGTTCGCACAAACTGTGCATAGGCCAGCCAGATTGGGTCCCGAGGTTCGCGCCCTTCGACAGACAGCACGTCGACGAAGACAGGTGAGCTTCCCCGAAAGAGAATATTGTACGGAGTTGCGTCTTTGACGCCAAGACATTCCGGGAGCAAGCCTGTGGCCAAATCGAGAGTCAACTGCCCCGCGGCTTGCAGCATTTCGGGAGGCCACTCATAGGGATAGCTGGGAAAGGGGATTCGCTCGTGCTCTGCGATGCCCCCCACGTCAATACCTCGGGCTTGCCTGGATACTTCCGGATCCTGAAGTATTTCCACCTTCTCAGAATCTGAAAGCAATCGGGTTCGAACCAGCTTGCCGGAAGATAGGAGTTTCTTCCCTTGTTTTGAGGCCAGAAACGTTAGCAAGTCGTGCATTGCGACCTTGCTGATGATACGGAAAATCCCGGAATCGCGCAGGATCAAGGTTCCGGCAGGATCTCGAAAGGACGGATTGAAATCTTGCGGCGGCCCGGAGACGCTTTCATCAATCACCGCCCACCCCGTCTTCCTTCTTTGCCTTGTCCCCTTTTCCAATTAAGCGTGTTATGAATTTCCTGAAATAATAGGCTGCGCCGATTAACAAGGAACCGGCGATTTGCCAAATCAGGAGGGCTGACCCCGGATCGGTGTAGGCGTAAGCGGGTTTCTCACAAGCTATGAGCACCGTTAGTGCAAACACCAGGACACCGATTATCCGCCCCATTATACGGAGCGTCTTAGACTGAAATTCAGTCGAGTGGGCTGCATTGCGGTTGCAAAACGCAGAAGCCCTGCCGTGATGAGAATTCATTTTGTCCATCCTTTGAGCACCTCTATGTATGGGATTACTGATGTCCGCTCCAAGACGTTCCTCACCGCCCGGAGGCAAGTACTCCTCCCCCCTGGAAACTGGGAGCTGTATTACATAAGGTTGTGATCACCAAGGTCATCTCCCCCTCTTCGCAACTCTAGCGTCGATTATGCACGGAGCCGCTAGCCCCTCTTCCCGGCGCGCGCAGCACGGAACTGTATGCCTCTTCATATTGTCGCCCGATCTTTTCCCAGGATAGTTCCTCTTTGATTCTTTCACGGGCCACTGCGACCTTTTGGGCGGCTTCCTGCCCGTTCTCGAGAATGCCATCGATGGCCCGCGCCAGCTTCGGCGCGTCGCCGTAAGGAACCACGAACGCCGCCCCGAAGTCGGTGAGAAGCTGGGCACAGGCGCTGCCCTCCGAGGTGATGGTTGGCGCGCCGCACATGGCCGCCTCAAAAGGCACCATCCCAAACGACTCGCCCTCTAATCTCCCTGCATAGACCACCACGTCCGCGTCCACGTAAGCCTGGAGTTTCTGCTCCCCCGCCAGGGTGTCGATGAACGTTACGGAGTCCGTGAGGCCAAGCTCCCGCGCCAAGCTCGCCAGTTTCGTCTTGTACCCTTCGTCGGGCCCAATAATCACCAGACGGCTCTCCCCGCGGAAGCGGCTGCTAGCAAAGGCCCGGACCAGGTGCTCGATGCCCTTCGAGCGGTGTACCCGGCCAAGGTATGTGACCACCTTGCGCTCAGCGATCCCATGTCGCCGCCTGAAACTCCCCTTCTCCGGCAGCTCCGCGTACTCAGCCGCATTGATCCCGTTAGGGATGACCACAACCCGCTGGCCGGGCCTCATAACCCGCTTATAATCCGAGACCTCGCGGGCCGACGAGGCAATGAACAACGCGCACCCCCTCAGAATCCGCCTCCCCAATAACCAGTCGTAAGCAAGCTTGGGGAGCAGGCTGGAATAGATCCGCCCCATGGCGCCCCGCCCCTGGATGACATAGGGAACGTTATATTTACGACAGAAGTAGCTCGCCGCCATAACATCAAACGCGCGCAGACCCTCCAAGTGGACAACGTCGTAGTTCTTCAGCTCCTGCTTAAAGAAACCGACCATGCCCGGAGAAACAATTAGACCAAAGGAATGGAGTCCCAACGGCATCAACCGGTACGTATTGAAGTACATAACGTCCACACCTTCGCGCAGAACTCGCCGGGTCTCGGGAAACAGTTTCCTGTGCTTGCTGGCAAGGTTGGTGCAAACCACCGTGACCGCATGACCTCTGGCGATTAAAGCCTTTGTAAGGTAATAGGCGTTGAGCGTGGGGCCACCAAGCCCCGTAGCGGGCGGAAATCCCAGGATGTTATAGCAAATCTTCATGGCGCGTCTCCGATTTCCATTTTCTGCTCTCCCGCTTTTCTTTGACCCGTGTCTCTGTGGTTCCTCTTCACCGCTGAGGCACCGAGACAGAGCAAAAGAGGATTCAGGATTCAGGAGAGCGTTTACTGACCAGCGAATGGCCCGTAAGGCGTAACAACTGTTCGAGGGCCCTCGACATCGCCGGCCGAGTGAAATTCTCCAGGACCCACCTGCGCCCTGCCGCTCCCATGCCCGCCGCCAGTTCCGCGTCGCTTAGAAGCGCCATCACCGCATCCGCAACCTCATCCACCGATCGTGGGTCGACAAGAAAGCCAGTCCTTCCGTGCAATACAGCCTCTGCTGCTCCTCCTTCCCGGCTTCCCACTACGGGCTTGCCGGCAAGCGCCGCTTCCAGGTACACGAATCCCAGGCCTTCCCCGCTTGTCAGCCCGTCTGCGCCCAGTGCCCGGCTGGGCATGACGAAGACCTCACAGGTCCGATATAGAGCAGCTAACCCGGGGTCGGGGAGCCCACCCGCAAAGGTCACGCGGTCTCCCACCCCCACCTCACCCGCCAGTTTCTCCAGGTTGGCACGGTTGTCACCCTCTCCAACAATTACGTAGCGCGCATTTGGGGCCAGGGCAAGAATCCTGGGAAGGGCCTGGATCACCGTGTCAAATCCCTTGTAGGCGTGCGCCTTGCTCAAGTCCCCCACCGAGAGCAAGACCCTTTCACCGCCTCCCGGCGCGGCGGCGCTCGCTTTACCCTCGGTGGACAAAAGCAGAGAAGCAAAGTGCGTGGGAACCGCATTGTAGAGTAGGCTTATTTTCCCTGCCGGGATCCCGTTGACTTTCTGCAGTTTTTCTCGTGTGAATTGGCTGATGGCGAAAGCCAGCTCAGCCCCTCGGAGCGCCGCAAGTTTCAACATGGGAATACGGTGCCATACCTCATGCCCGTAGCAAGCCACCCAGAAGGGCGTCCCCCAAAGGAGGCGAATCATCCCTGCCACCTGGCCAAGCGCCACATGGTTGGCGATAACCAGGTCGTATTTCCTCCGGGCAAGTGCCAGCGCCTTGACAGTAAACTGCACCTCTGCACCGGCCGTCAATCGGTCGCTCACGGGCCCCAGCAGACGAAAGCGCGGCTGGAAATCAGAAGGGTTACCGCCTCCCAATAGAGCCAGAACATGGACGTTTTCCGGCCCAAGCAGGTCTGCCAATACTGAGGCGAAGGTGTAGGTGTAACGCGCGATGCCACCCCGCGTGTATATATCCGTGGCAAGGATCAGCGCCTTCATGGAACGACCGGGGTCGCCGGGGCACAGCAGAAACTAGAAAATAGAAAATAGAAACTGGGACGTGGCGGGCTTGCGTTCCAGTTTCTGACTTCTAGTTTCCAGTTTCCGATTTCCATTTTCTGCTCTCGCTTTCTTTGTAACACCAGGCGCCAACTTCGTCGCGTGGCGCGAAGAAAAACAGATCCTCCGCATTGAGACGGTGAGCAGCCCGCCTCAGGCCACCCTCGTTTCCACAGGAGAGTGAAGAACAAGATTCGTTGCCCCGTCGCGCCCCACGGAAATGTATTCGAAGCCTGCTTGGCGAGCGGCCCCAGGGTCATAGAGGTTTCTGCCGTCCACCAGGACAGGTAGTTCCATGAGGTCGCGCAATCGGATCAGGTCCAGGCGGCCGAACTCCTCCCACTCCGTGAGGAGCAGCAGAGCATGCGCGCCACGAGCCGCTTCGTACGCTGAGGTGCAGTAGGTGATGCGGCCTGGCGCCTCGGGAAACACCCGCTGCGCGTTCGGCATGGCTTGCGGATCGTACATGCGGAGAATGTTGCCCTCATTGAGCAGCGCCTGGACAATCTTCAGGCTGGGCGCTTCGCGGACGTCGTCGGTGCCGGGTTTGAAAGCTAATCCCAGAATGCCGATCGTCTTGCCTTGCAGGACCCAGAGCGCCCGGCGAACCTTCCTGAGGAAGATCTCAACGCGCTGCAAGTTGATCCGTTCGACCTCCTTGAGAAGCGAGAACTCCAAGCCGTGCTCCTGCGCAAGATGCATGAAAGCCCTCAGGTCTTTGGGAAAGCAGTAACCTCCGAAGCCAATGCCGGGATTAAGGAAGTCAGCACCGATGCGGGAATCCAATCCAATACCCCGAGCGACCCCGGCGACGTCGGCCCCGAGCTTCTCGCAGAGGTCGGCCACCATGTTGATGAAAGAAATCTTGGTAGCCAGAAAGGCGTTGGCGGCATGTTTTATGATTTCCGCCGTGCTGACGGTGGTTATTACCAGGGGACATTGGAGGGGGCGATAAATCTCGGTGAGGATTTCTCGCGCGCGGGCTGACTCGACGCCGCAGACTACGCGGTCGGGGTGGAAAAAATCCTCAACTGCGTTGCCTTCCTGAAGGAATTCGGGGTTGGAAGCCACCTCGAAGTTGGCAGCCGAAACGCCTGCCTCCGGGTGCGAGGGCGAGTGACGGGCCGTGAGCTCGTTCGCAGCCGGTGTTACCACCGCGGCTTTTCCGGCGCTGTAGCGCAGGATGGTCCTCTTGAGCCACTGGGCGGTTATGGCTGGCACCGTGCTCTTCTCGACGACGAGTTTGTAACCGTTCAAGTTGCGCCCCACCACCCGGGCAACCGCTTCCACCTGGGTCAAATCGGCTTGTCCGTCCTCCCGCTGGGGCGTGCCAACACAGATGAAGAGGATGGTAGCGGATCGGACGGCAGCTTCTACATCATCCACTGGCCGGAACTTCCCACTCTTGAGGTGCTTGAGCAGCAGGTCACTGAGCCCCGGTTCGTAGAAGGGCGGCTGGCCCGCTTGAATAAGGGCGACCTTGGCAGGATCGCCGTCAGCGCCAATTACGGTCCGCCCCAACTCTGCCAAGCCCAAGGCTGTAGGAAGCCCGACGTGGCCCAAACCCAGGACGGCGATGGGCGCGTCCCGAAGACTTTCCTCGTTCGATTTACCAATATCAATCATTGTTTCTCACTCCCTGCCTACTCCGGACAGGCGGGAGCAGAACAGGATTCAGGATTCGGGAAGAACCTTTATTGACACAGGAATCCTGGTTCCTCGATCCTGCTTCTGAATTCTCTGTGCCTCTGTGTCGCTGTGCTTCTCGTTCACCGCCGAGGCACGGCCCGACCAGGGAGCAATCCTGCGCGTGAGGGCGCCCGAGGAGGCGGGCCATAAACTACAGAGGCAAGGATCTGGGCAATAACGAAAGTCCGAATCACTACGACCGAATAATCGAAGAAGCCTGCCTCCCAATTCGCCGCCGGAAAGAATATGCAGGCATAAATGAACAGGTGCCGCTTTGACGGGCACAGTTTGACGGGATTCGTCAGCCACTGGACGACAAGTCCTATGAGGAACATTCCCACCAGCAATCCTGCGATGCCATACTGCAGAACGTAAAGATCGCCTGGAATCGTAACGGCGGAGGAAGTGGCCATTGGTCCCCCGCCCAGAAGCCTCGACAAACGCATGGCCTTGTCCGGGACGGGTTTGCCAGGCCACAGCAAGCGGGGAACGAAAGGATAGAAAGGGATCATCCACAGGCGCTCGTCCCCCTCGAGCAGGTAAGCGCGGCTCTCATAGGCCTGCAGTATTGCGACCTGCTGGAGCATATTGACCCGGTTCACCGAGGAGGACCATCCCGACGCCAGCCACCCGCCCGTAGTCTCCCCCTGGCCAGCCGCTCGGCCCGCCGCCCCCCCCAATGCCTCGGTCGCATCGCTCACCTCGGTGACGGAGGTAACCCCTGTTGACTTGCGCACAATGGAGCGGTATTGGTTTATCAGGGGGTAAACGGCGATGAGGCCCAGGATTGCAATAGCGAACCAGCGTAGCCTCAGTTTCCTTCCTGCCACGGAGGAAACCAGGGCGACTACCAGGAGGTTTTCGAGCAGCGGACGCTTCATACCGGAGATCAGCCCCCAAAAGCACTCTGAGCCAAGGACGGCCCAAAACAGCCAAGTTCTCACCTTGTCTGCGGGGTGATAGTACATCTCGATGATGAAGATAATGAGAGCGTAGAATCCAAAGCGCTCAAGAACCAGCCAGACTTGCAACTCTGCCAGGCGGGCTTTGGTGACCTCCATCGACTCCAGGTACGCGAACATGCCGGACCGAAGCATGTAAACCTTAGCTACAAATCCGGTGAGGTAAAGACAGGTGCCCAAGGCCAAAGTGAGGTAGCGGGGGGCCGACCCCGGCAGCGTTGCGAGATCCAGGGCCGCCGGCGGCTGTTTTCTTGTGCGCGCGATTCCCGCGCCCAGCCAAAATGCAACCATCCCCACAATCACCAACCCAAGCGCCGGAAGAAAGGGCGAGGCGTCGCCGTGAAACTTCGGGGCCATCGTGGAGGGGTCGAGAAAGTTGACGAGGGGCGCTGCTCCGAACATCAAAAACGCAACAACCGTCATGTACACCGGGATTTCGAACAAGTTTTGAAAACCCGCGCTCACCCTTGAGGCGACAAAGAAAGCGCAAGCGACCCCAAATAATCCTGCCAGACTGATAAAGCTTTCCAGCTCGTAGCCGCTTACCCCTCCAACAAACATCACGCCCCAAACCGTGACCGTTAGGGTCAGCGCCAGGAGCAACAGGACGTTCAAGAACCCGAATTTGGCGCCAGGGTCAAAGGGCCGCCTGTTCGTGGCACTATCCGGCTGGCCGGGAATGACGCTCACTGCTCCCTCCTCGAGGCGCTGGGCCCCTCCCACGGTTCGCAAGCCCCCGTTGTAAATCCCAAGATCTCAAACATTCTTTTGAGCCTGAGTTCATAGGTATGCTCCCGTTGAGCACGGGCGCAAGGGCGCTCGGAACTGTCTGCGTGTTCCTCTGGATGAAAGAGGTAATATCTCACCTGCCCGACGAACTCCTCTCCGGCATCGAAGGCCGCGACCTCCTTTCCAGAGGCGGAGAAATCCGCGATAGGCAGCCGATTCTCGCTAGGCACAAACGCTCCGCATCCGGTGGCTTCCAACGGCGCGGTATCCGCCCGGTCGCGGGTTGCCCGCCTTTAGCGCAGGTTGAGCAGGTCGGCCCTACCACGCTCACTCACCAACGGAGCTGCCAGCTCCAGGATTTGCTGCAGCCGGTGGGCGTAAGTGTGGTTCGAGCTCGTTACCTTGTGGTAAGCCGCCTCCGCCATACGCTGGCGTTCACTATCGTGATCGAGGTAGTATCGGACCTTCTCCACCAGTTCCTCCGCGGAACTGAAATATCCGACCTCTTCGCCTTCCCGAAAGAGTTCCTGGTGCTCCGCTGTGCGCTCAGCGAGCATGAACCCTCCACAGGCCGGGACTTCGAAGCTTCGCATCACGTGACCATCGCGGTTGGACCGGCGCACCAGGCAGGGAGCAATTTTCGCCCCCCGCACTGCCAGGCGATAGTCCCGGCCTAGTGCGAATCCTCGAGCGTAGCGTGCGAGATTGCGATTCCTCTCCCAGTAACCGCCATAAAGGTGCAGGCGAAGACCGGGAAGCGCGCGAACCAGTGCTTCGAAATAAGGATAACGGTCTGGGTCACCGCCCCCGACGAAGACGACGTCGCAACTGAACTTCTCCAATTCCTCCCTCGACCCGAACTCGTCCGGGAAGTGGAGGGAAGGCTCGTAGCCGAAAGGAACAAAAGCCACTCGCTGGCATCCGGCCGCGCGCACATCGTCTATGATGGCCCGCTTGGTGCATGCATAGAGGTCATAGAGGGGGATATTCGCCGCCACCCAGCGTCCGCAGAAAAGCCTATTAAAGGGGTCGTCGGTCGCATAGTTGACGAGCACCGCCCCGTTTCGCTCCTTCAGTTGCTGTAGAGTTGACGCGGCCACCGGAATGCCTCCGGTGATGAGAACCATGTCGGGTCCGAGATCCCGAGCGGCAGCCAGGATACCGCGGTTAGAGCCCCGGTACCCTAACCGCAGCCCTCCCATAAATGGGGAGGTCACCCTGCGAATGATACGCCATGTAGTCTGCTCGTAGACACTCCGATCCAGGGCGACGTGTGGTTGGCCGAGGGCCTGGAGGGCCTTCAGGAAGAATGCGCCAATATGGTAATAGCTCATGATCCCGATCAACAGGATTCGCAAGGGTACCTCCGAGCCCAAGTAAAAAGCGGGTTGCGACTCGCAACATCGAATAACGAGACCACCTTCCTCCCCGGCCACAGCCACCGGGAGGACTTTTCGAGCAGGAGGTCTTTACGGAGAAGTTGGACGGCCGAACTTACACATTAAGCTGACACCAAATCTGCCAGAGCGCTTCGCCTCCATGCCGGCACAGCGATAAGGTCGTTTTGGGCTGTAGCCTCTTGCAGTCTGTCCGCCCTCAGCCGCGCACCGGGATCAAACCTGAAGAATTGATATACGCCCCTACTTGTGGTGTGGATGTACTCCGTAATCACGTCGAGGGTCGCCCCAAAACGCAACGCATCTTCTGCGATGTATTCGAAAGCTATGATTGGGGGTCGCTCCGCGCGCAGGACATTTACCATGCCTTGCAGGACAGGAAACTCCATCCCCTCGCAGTCGATCTTGACCAAAGACGGACAGGGCAGCGCGTGCTGCTGCAAATAGTCGTCGAGCGAAGTTACGGCGACCTCAACCTCTGAGCAACGTGCCGTCTGGATGGCGGCCAGCGTTGCCCTGTCCCCCTGAAAGGGAACGTGCAGGCGGCCGGTCCCCTGTGCACTGCCGAGGGCACTGGGGACAATCGTCACCTTGCGGTCGCCGCCAAAGGACTTTGCCAACAGCGCCAAGCACTTGGGGTTGGGCTCAAAGGCCAGAACCATCCCCGAGGTTCCAACCCAGCGTCTCGCCAAGGCGGTATAAAACCCGACGTTCGCGCCAACGTCCACAAAAAAGTCGCCCTCCCTTGCAAGGCAAGCCAGTACCTTCACCTCGGACCGCTCGTGGGGGATGCAGCCGTGCAAGAAGTACGAAAAGCACATTGGCTCCCGAAGATCGAGATAGATCTGCGATCCGTCTATAAGCGTCGCTCCGTAGTCGCGCAACCCTGGCCCAAGCAGCGCAGCCAGCCTTGCAATCCGGAAAAGTCCGCGAGGGGTCCCCATCGCCGAGGCAATCGCCCTAAAGACCCTTTGTAAAGGCCTCGCCCCCGGCAGTGAAATCAGTTCCGCCATCGCATATTACCTGCTGGCTCCTGCTCATCGACCGAACAAAAGGTCTTTTAACCCGATCCCCAGCCGCACCCGGAAAAGGGCCAGCACCACGGCCAGAGCAAAGCTGTAAGCTAAACTCGAAGTAAGAGCGGCGCCCACAATCCCGTAACGCGGCAGGAGCAAATACAAGCCCCCACAGGTCACCGCCATGGCCGCCCCCTCCGCGTAGAAGGCCAAGATCGGATCTCCTAGCGCTCGGGCCCCGTCGTAAAGCACCCGCGCCGTCCCCAAGGCCACAGTTCCGGGGAGCAGTATTCTACAGGGGAGAGTCGAATTCACGAATTCCCTGCCCAAAACGAGATGGATTAACCACGGGGCGACCAGGAAAAGTCCTCCACAAAGGAGAACAAGAGACGCAACCGAGAGGCGAAAGGAATTCGAGACCAACTTTGTGGCGTCTTGCAGGCCCAGGTTCGACCCTTTGGCTAGCGTAACTATCCCTAAAGCCCCGGGCAGGAAGCCCACGACGGACGTAACCGCCACGGCGACAGCATACAGGCCCAACTCACGCGGAGGGACGAAAAGGGAGAGAAGCAACTGGTCAAGGCGCTGGTTGACGTAGTTCGAAACACTCCCCAGTTGGGTTTTCCAACCGTACTTCAACAAACTGGAGCAGGCTGCCCCATTCCACCGGATCCGAATCAAGTGTCTTCTCGAGAAGAGCCAATAGCCTAGGACCGAGGACGACGCATAACCGGCAACCTGTGCTGCAACAGCCCATGAAAGCTCACGGCTGTGTAGGGCCGCAATTATCGTGAGGCCGACCGCATAAGCGACCGGCGCAGCCAGGCTGACGAGGTTAAAAGAGTTAAGATCGACCATCCCCTGCAGGATGTTCGCCGGGTAACTTCCACCAAGGAAAAGCAGCACCGGCGTTGCCGTCAAAAAGATGACCCCGAGGCGCCTCACTTCGGAGGTGTAGCCTCGCAGCGCCAGCGGGACGACTGCCAAACCAATGCTCACAACGAGAACCGCTTGCGCTGCCCCGATGGCGGCGGATGACGTCCAGATCTCTGAGATCGAAAAGAGCTTCTTGCCGGTATGGAAAACGACCGACTGGTTCATTCCCAGCGCCACCACCTGGACGAGGGCGAGCGTCCAAACCGTCAGCGCGACGAGTTCCCCCCGCCCCTGAGGTCCGAGGATCCGAGCTGCCGCGACACTAGTGAAAGCGCCCAGCCCGAGCAAGCCGATCTGTGTGACGAGCGTTGAGCCGAAATCGCGCGAGAGCGTGGAAGAAAAATCGGCCTGGGTTTTCCCATTCAAAGCAGCCGCTTGCGTCAGATTTGTCTCACTCATAGCTGCCGCTCAAAACCCTCGGCACGCGCTGTGGAGTACCAATGGAGCTCACAGTTTGTCAGCCACTGCGAATATTGCCGCGATAAAGATCCGCCGGAGATCATCTCTGCGCCGGAAGGCAGGTAAGAGAATTGACCGCCAGTCGCCAAAAAATCTGACTGATCAGGAATGATAGAGTTCGAGTTCGACTTCGAAGCCTCACATGTTCTTCGATAATTGAACGAACCACCTTGGCAGCGAGCACATCCTCGAGGATGCCGGCATTTGAGACTATGAAGCCAACCGTCCGCTTAGTCGCAAACCACTCGGGGTAACGCGCGTAGTGCACCGGCTTCGGGATGTCCTTTTCAAAAGGGAAATCCAGTAACCTCGGCTCGTTCTGCGCTATCGCAAAACGATGCCAGTTCGAGCCGGATTTGAACTTCTGCGGCAAATTCATCACGCTCTCGACCCAATCCCGGTCAATAAACGGCGCGCGCCAACTAAAGCGGCCTGAGTAAAGTTTTAGGCCATTGGATATGAAGGTACGGACTCCCTGCTCGATCAAAAACCTCCTAAAACCTTCCAGGAACGTCTTATGGCAAAGGGCTGTTAGCTTGGCGACGCGCCTTTGATAGCCTGAAGGACCCAGTTCGTTTCTCAGCTCTTCACACATGCCCCCCAGCTCAGCATCTCGAAACGGCCGCTGCCCTTTTCCCGCGATCGTTTTGAGCTTGAGTCTCCAACGCCAGGGAACTGCGAGAGATGGGAATAGGTTGGCGATGCTGGCCGTGGCGTCGTGGCCCGCGTGGATGGAGCGGGCGAACTCACCATTTGACCCCACAAAGAAATTGCAGCCCAGGGGGAAATGGGACTTGCGGGGGTAGATGTAGGTGTGCCAGTTCTCGGCGGTTTTTGTTCCACCTGTAAGCTTGACGATTTCCAAACCACTTGCGAAGTAATCCTCCAGGTCTACAGAAACCGTTTCCAGGGACAGGCCAAAAAACCGGGCAATCTCCTTCGAAATGACCACATCCGTCGTGTCCTCAAAGCCCATGGAGAGCAACAGGGGTTTAACTCCCAAACGAAGCAGCGCGCTCAATATGACCCTGGAGTCGAATCCACCCGACATGGATAACACATTCACATCCCCAAGCCAGCGCCGGCAACTCGAGTTGAAACTCTCCAAAGTTTCTTCGGGGGTTGATTTTCCCCGCTTATGAATTTCGGCCCAAGAAAGGGACTTGCGTGTAAGAGTTCCATTAGAGTGGATAAGAATTGTGGCCGGGGGCACCCGCCGGATGTCAGGGTGCAGCGTGTCGTCCTCAAGAACATGCTGGAGGCAAGCCAAATCGGCCAAAGCGGAGAAGTTGTACTTCCATTTCAAGCCCGACTTCTGAAGGACCTCGAAAACCGTTTCCCCATGATAGAAGTTTGACCCGATATAGGCATAGAAGTATTGACAGATCCCATAATATGAAGATACGACCACTGTCCGCTTTTCGTCCTCGATAACAATGATGTATTCGCCCTCCAAATGGAGCAGCTCCTCAAGGCGATTTTTCTCGAAGGCCGCTGCGATTTCCTCCCTAGTCTTCGCAAGGTATCCGATCGTTCTTATTCTCATGGCCCTGATCTGTCCGCAACTGGGGGGGTGGGTTCTCTTTTCTTCCTAGTTCGGGTTCGCCATGCAGATGTAGTTGAATGTGATGGTGCCCGACTTGTGCACGTTGACGGTGAAGCCGGAAGTCGTGCTTCTAACCCAGAAGGTTCCTACCGAAGTCGGATCGCTGGTTGGGGTCAGAGTGCAGATGGGCGCGTGCTGAAACGCCACGGAAAAGCTGACTGTGGCACTGGTATTGGACGAGATGGCAACCGTCCCCTGAACGTCGGATGATTTGCTTCCCATGTGACCGGGAGCTATGAAACCTCCGGTGGCGGCAGAAACGTTGTCTCCGAGGTTGTATGCTCCGCCCACACTGTTTGCGGTCAGCGTCCAATTTTTCTTGCTCTCATCGTATTCGAGATAGTCGTAGCCACCTGACGCCGGACGCACGCTGATGGGGTAAACTACTCCTGTTGATCCCCACTTCTGGCCATTAAAGACGAGGCCATAAACACTCGGCCCGTAACCGTAACCCGACAGCAGACTTCTCCAAGGCCCCCAAACAGACACGGCGTTACCCGGCGGATTTAGGTTCCCGCCGCCACCGGCGTACAGCGTTGTGGGCGCAGAGTTTTGGAGCCAGAGGCCAATGGTCCCTTGCCCGGGGACGCCGTAAAACATTATATGGGCGCCGTGCGTGTTTCCCCCCGGCCACCACGTTTGCATATTCCAAGACCCTATTCCCGAATGATTGGCTGGGTGCTGCGGCAGTTCAACCGTGTCGTTATTTGCCCAATTCACTGAATTGGGCATGAGTGAAAAGGTATTTCCAATCGCGCCGGACGAGTGGACGGAGGTTACCTGAGCGCCGGGATAAAGGATATAACCGTTGCTGCCACTGGAGTTCTTCCAAGCCGTGGCGATGCCCGACTGAAAAGATGACCACATTCCCTGCTGGTCAATCGAAGCGGCCAGTGACGTGCTGCTGGTGGAGTAAAGGACGGGGAACGCTTGCCGAAGGGCTGTAGCTGTCGTGCCGTTGGCCGCTGCTGTTCCGCTTGGCACGGTGTCTGCGGTCAGTTCCATGAAATAGCCTGACAAACCACCCGCCGCGACTACGGCGCCCTTCGAATGCGGAGCGGCGAAAGTCGCCGTGATACTACCACTGCCCACCGCGCTGGGAATGACAGTCTCATAGGCGCTGGCGTCGCAAATGGCCAAGACGGTGGAGGTTGTAATCCCCGAGGTACTGCCGAGCGTGACGGTCTGCGAGCCGGGTGCCGCAATTTGCGCCGTGGTGGTAGTGTTGACCGTCGAGACCGGCCAAGAGGTTCCCGATCCCGTGAAGGTAATTGGCGTGCCGCCGAGGTTGTTGGTGATGTTGCTGATCGTCCCCGCCGAGATAGTCTTGCCAGAAGTCGTGTTGATGAGATAGCGGCCTGCGCCTTGCGTCCCTGATCCTGCTGTTGGGCTTAAAGTGAGACTGGTCGCACCCGTCGCACCTCCCGAGGCGATGGTTCCCTGATAAGCCACATTGCCCTGCATGACCCAAATATCGACGCCCTCCGCCCCTTCCTCACCTTGCGTAGTTTGCCCGCCGTAGAAGTTGTCGATGGCGTAAACGGGAAAGGAGTCGCCAACCGAATATTGATTGTTAACAAATCTGTTTCCAGGGTCGCCGGGAGCGTAGTTGTTTATAATTGCCCAAATCGCTTCGACTCCCGATTTCTTGTAGTACGGTGGGGTAACACTGCTATTCTGAAGGCAAAATCCACCGTCAAAGCTGTTCATAACCGGGCTGAAGACTGTATGAGCCAGAACCTTATTTGAGTACGGATTATAGACATTATCAACCCACTGGTGCCACGCCCTAGCACTCCCGTTGGGTAGCGCGTTGATCGCGGTTTGCGCATCGCCGGTGCGAAAGTCCAGGACTTGAACGTTCGAGCCGGTTGTTCCTGGGTAAAAGGAGCCACCCCCATTTTGGCTCCCCGGCACGTGCTCGGTCGTCGGATAGGAGCCGGGCACAACGACCTGACAGGGAGTTGAAGTACCACAGGCCGAAATCACGGAAGCAATTCCTGTGGTTCTCTTGTCCCCGAACTGGTCGGCAAAATAGGTGCCATTCAGCCCCTTGAAAATCGACCGCCCGGCCGAATCCACAGTGATCGCTGGTGAGAAAGAACTGCGGACATCATTAACCGCCGTAATCGTTGAACCGTTGGTTACCACAACCGCGATCCGAATCTGCCCGACGTCGAAGCCGGAGGTGTTCGATGCCGGCAGGCAGGAGCCCGAGGGATCGAGGTAGACGTAGTTCGTGGAACTCGCGGCCATGGTCAATGTGCCACCCGTATAGGCCACGGGCGCAGGCGGATTGCCGCAGAGCGCGCTGCCCGTGCTTAGCTTCAACGTCAGCCCTGTGCCGGCGGTGGGCCAGTAACCTGGGGCGAGGCCGTTCACGTACTTGGCGTCAACCGCATGGAGCGCCTGGCCTGGCTGGGTCTGGGGCTGCTGGCCAAAGAGCAGTGACGAGTGGCTAGTGGCTAGTGACAAGCAGAGGAAAAGGCGCCGCAGGAAGGGCAGTCGAAGAGTTGAAAAGTTGAAGAGTTGAATCTTTGACTTTTCACTTTTGACTTTTGACTTTTGACTTCTCTTCACCGTACGAGCACCTTTCCTGTGACGCCCGCGTCGCAGGCCACAAGATAAAGAGCCGTTTTCTAAATTCTAGTTTCTGCTTTCTGCTTCCGCTCTGTCCCCGTGCCTCTGTGGCAAGAGATGCGGCACCTTGCAAGTTGCGATGCCTGCACACACCGCAAACCAGGCGGCGTTAGCAGGTATGTGGAGGTTAAAGTCTACAAAGCTGTGGACGAGCAGACCGCAGCAACCGATGGTGGCGCCCAATTGAATCCAGCCGACCTCGTGTCGCAGGCGCTGCCCCAATTTCTTGAACCCCAGGCGCAAGAAAATCGCCAACGCCGCCACCATCAGCAGCCCGCCGGCCAAACCGGTTTCGGCCAGCGCCTCGGCGTAGTCGTTGTGGGCGTGATCGTAAACCAAGTCGGTGGCAAAGCTTTGGTACGCAGGATAAGCGGTCTCAAAACTGCCCAAGCCTGTGCCCACCCAAAGATGATCGCGGAGGATGTGAAGAGAATCCAGCGCCACAACTCTCCGGCCGCCCAGGGTCACGTCAGGCGAATGCGTGATGGAGGTTATCGTTCCCAGGCGCTTCGAGATATCGCCAGTGTCCATCCAGAAAAAGAGCAACACGGCCACTGTCATCCCCAGTCCGCCCACCGCAGCCAAGCGTCGGCGGCGGTGCATGGGGGCATGCCTGAAAACCATCGCGCCCAGAATCACCACCTCCACCAGCAGGGAGATGAATCCTCCCCGCGAGCCGCAAAGCAGCAGGGAAGCGATCGGGATCAACAGGGCGAACCCCAGCAGGGTTCGCATGGGATCGTCGCGCGGCCGGGAAAGGACGTAGCCGGCCCCAACCGGAATCAACATCTCCATCAAGCCCGCATAGTGGTTGTGGTTGACGTAGGGGCCAAAGGTCCAACCCGCCGTTTGCACGCTCCAGTAAATGAGTCCATTACTGGAGAAAAGCTCGAGCACGGCAAACACGGCCAACGAAAACGCGTAGACCACGACCGCGAACCCAAAACCCCGCACTATTTTCTGAGTTCCGGTCGCCAAAAGCTGGCCCGCCAGGAAGAAGAAAATCAGATCGGTGACCAGCTTCAGGAGTGATTCTCGGGTGGCGCTGGGGTCAAGCGTGCGATGCGCGAAAAACTGAATCGTCCCCAGCAGAAGAAATAGCAGGGCGGGCAAGTAAAGCGGCGACCAGGCAATTTTCAGCGCCCCCTGCTCGACGCACCCGACGCTCCACAAAAAGAGCAAGACAGACGCCAGACCGGCCAGCGATGCCCAGGCCCACGTCTGCACAGCCCCAAAAGCCAGAGGCGCCGCGAACAAGGCAGTGACGAGCAGGATGCGAGCGATGTGTAAAGGGTAAGGTGTAAAGTGTGAAGGGTAAAGTGTAAAGGGTAAAGGCTGGCTTCCTGCCTCACGCTCGGTTTGTGGCTTCATCACTTGTTCTTCCTGCTGCAACTGTTGCCCTTTATAACTCTTGCTTCCGCCTTCATCATGACTTGCCCTTCTTCCTTTACCCTTTACCCTTTTCCCTTACCCTTTACAATTCTCGCTTCTGACTTCTGACTTCTGACTTCTGATTTCTCGAGGTCCAGACGTTTCAGCGAGACTGCGTCCAGCCAGAAAGTTCCGGTGATTTCAGTGGGAAAAGTTCGGCTGCGCGGCCGCCAAACCGACACCCGTACAACTTGGGCATGGTCTCCGGTCGAGAACTTCAGACTCACCGGGTGCCAGGGAGTTGTCCCCACAGTCGTTTCACTCGAGACATCCAGGCAGGCGGGACAGGCAGGGTCAACCACCCGCAAGCGCGGGCCGCTATCGGAAGTGATGTTGTCCGAGCGGGTGTAGGCCGTCAGCAGATACCCCTGGTTAGGAGCGGCTGGTACGAATTGATAGACGGCCTCGGATTCATCGTTCCGGCCCACCGTGAAGTCCAGGCGCAAGCAGCGACCACCCCGGTAAGCGCCGGAACTGGGGAAAGCAAACCAAAGATAGGGCAATTCCGAGGTGCGCCAATCGAAGCCGGCGTTCAGGGGGACTTGCTCGAAATCCCCATTGTAGATGAGATTGTCCCCGTCCTCGCTGGGGGGCTTGTTCACAATTCCCAACCGTTCAAGGTCCCCCCAGACGTTGATCGCTTCCTTATACCGGCCAAGCTCGAGCAGACGCCCGAGGTAAGATGCGGCCAACCAAAAGTCAAAGGGGGAAGCCTTGGCCACAGTTTGACCCCAAACTCCATAGGCAAAATCGAGGTTTCCCTGGGCGCTCAAGAAATCGATGTAGGCAAGTTTGAGCTTCGTATCAGGCCCGCTGGGCAGGACCTTTTCGAGGACCACTTGGGGATCCCGGGTGGCCTGAAGACAGAGCCGAAACGTCGGCCAAGCGTATTCGTCGGGGCTCAGTTCCAGTAAGCGCTGGAAGTGAGGCAAGGCCACCTCGGTCCGATCCGTCACCAGGTAGTGGTTGGCAGTGATCCAGTGCAGACGCGGAGTCATGGGACTGAGGGTCACAGCTCGTTCCAGAGCCCGGTCAGCGCAAACACGGTCACCCATCGAGTCGCACGCTGAGGCGAGGCTCGACCAGTAAATTGCCTTGTAAGGATTCAATTCCGTGGCCCGGCGAAAATGCTTCAAGGCCTCGGCCGGGTCGATATCTTGCGGCGAATAGGAGTAAACCAAGCCGAGCTGGTAGTGAAGTTTGGGGTCGTCAGGATCAAGGGTCAAGGCCCGGCGAAGTTGGGGAAGCCTGGCCGATCCTTCCAGCGACGAGGCGAGGACAATTCGTACAGCCTCACCGGCCATGAAAAGGGCTGCCAGCCCTACGGCCAGCAAAAACCCGCTCGCCCGCCCCCGCGATCGGAGCGAAAACTCAGCCTTCCCTTGGGAGTAAAGTCGGTTCATTATTTATCTTTGCTGCTATAATAAGAACGGTAGTAACCGCGATAGTATGAGCCATAGTAGCTGTAGTAGCCCTCGGTCCGCGCATCCCACTTATTCACCACGGTGCCCAGAATTCTTCCCCCCGCGCTTCCCAGAATCCTGTGGGCGCGGACCAGGGCGCGGCGCGCCGTGACTCCGCTTTCCACCACCAGCACCACTCCGTCCACAAGCCTGGAGAGAATCGTCGCGTCCGTCACCAGCAGCAAAGGGGCGGAGTCCAACACCAGGTGCTCGAAGCGCCCGCGTAACTCCTGCAAGACTTTTTCCATGGTGGGTGAGGCTAGCAAGTCCGCCGGGTTGGGAGGCTGGGGGCCAGCCGGAAGCACCCAGAGATTAGGTACCGCTTCAAATTGGCGCAGGACCTCATCCAGGCTGTGCGCGCCGGAAAGAAGACTCGAGAGCCCCGCGCCATTCTCCGCGAGACCCAGGGCCTTCGAGACCCCCGGCCGGCGCATGTCGGCGTCGACGATTACCACGGGCACGCCGCGCTGGGCCAGCCCCACGGCCAGGTTGAGCGAAGTGGAAGTCTTGCCCTCGCGGGGCTGAGCGCTGGTCACCAGCAAAGACTGTGGAGGGCGCGGAGCAGTGGAGAGCAGGATCGAAGTGCGCAGGGTGCGGTAAGACTCTGCCAGGGATGAGGTGGGGTGTCTCAAAACGATCGATTCCACTCCCCCATCCTGTGGCTGGCTTCTGTCCCCGCCGAGCCTCCGCCAGGAGGAGCGCGCCAGCGGAATCACGGCCAGGGCTGGGGCGGAGATGAGCCGTTCCACGTCCTCGGCGCTCTTGACGGAAGTATCTAGACTTTCCTGGACGAAGGCGAGCGTAACCCCCAGAATCAGTCCCACCAGCAAACCAACTCCAATGTAAAGCAATTTTTTCGGCCGCACCGGCTCGGTGGGGATTAACGCCGGATCGACTAGATGGATGTTGGTCGCCCTTAAACCCGCCGAGACCGTCGCATCTTTCAGGTGCTGGAGCAGGGTCTCATAGAGCTGTTCGTTGGTCTCAAATTCACGTTTCAAGATGTTGTGCTGAATTAAGAGTTGGTTGAGCTCTCCCACCGCTGCCTTCTCTCGGCCTACCGCGGCAGACGCAAGCTTCTCCCGGTCCAGGGCCGCCATGTAGTCGTTGTGAATTTGCGCCACAAGACGCTTGCGTTCGCGCTCGATGATGGACTGGATTTCGTTCACTTGGTCCCGGAGTCTTACTACTTTGGGAAAGTTGGGCCCGTACTGCCCCAAAGCGTCCACGTACTGGTCTCTCAAATCGGCGTATTTTTCGTCCAAGTGTTGCAGCAACAGGTTCTGGGTAGTGAGGGCGACCTCGGCTTGGTCCGAGCGCACCATGTCGTAGAGCGATTCCTTCTGCATGCGATCGCTTTGAGCGTCGGTTAGGTCCTTGTTCAAATCGGCCAGCCTCTGCTCCACCACACTTTGCTTGTCGCCAACATTAACGATCGCATTCTGGCGCTCGTAATCGACCATGGCCTGCTGCGACTTCTCCACCTTGGCTTTCAACTCGTCCAGTTGCTGCTCCATGAACCCCGAAGCTTGCCGCGTGGCGTCATATTTCTGATGAAAATTGAATTCGCTGTAGTCGCTGACGAGCGCGTTGGCCACGCGCGCTGCAAGCTGCGGATCGGTGCTCTCAAAACCGACTTCCAGCATGCGGCTATCTCTCATCAGTTGAACGCGCAGATGTTTCTTGAATGCCGTGATGAGCCGGTTCTGCGCCGCAGTCTCAGTATCCCCCGCCGGGCGCTTGCTGCCTCCCCCAAATTCCGGCCTTTCCCCCATGCCGAGCTGCTGAATGCTTCGCCAGGCTAGGTTTTCACTCTTCAGCACGTTCACCTGGGTTTGCAGGAAAGCATCATCGGTGGGCGTGCCCTTGAAGAGATCCTCGAGGTTTTGGATCTCGAGCGACGCGGCTTCAACTTCCACTCGAGCCGTCGCCTCATAAACCGGCTGCATCTTGAAGGAAACAATCGCCACCAGGGTTGCCAGCACCAAGGCAACCGTCAGGATCGTCCAGCGGCGCTTCGATACAATCAGCCAGTAGGCCCGCATATAGGAACTGCTGTCGGAGCTTTCTGCCCCTATATCGATAACAGAATCCACCCGATGGGTGGCCAGTTCCGGGGACCTGCGCTCCACAGGAGCTAACGCTTCGTGTTCAGCCATGTCGCAAAACCGCCTTTGCCAAAATCAACAAAACTAGAACTCAAAAAGCAAATAATCACCACACGCACCAAAAAGGGCATCACTTATAAACTACCGCCAAACTAGCGGCTGTCGCCGCAGCTTCGCCGGTCCTGTGAAGCGCCTTCAGGGCGATACTGTCGGGCACAAACACAATATCGTTGCTTTCTAAGAGCCTGTCCGGAGCGTGGCCCTTGAGCATGGCGTGAAGGTCAATGGGAATTTCCTCCCGGCCGCCAGGAGCCGAGGAGTTGGGGCGAAGGATCAAGGCTTTCCTCGACTTCGCGGTGGATTTAAGATCCTCCGCCAGGGCAATAGCCTTCAGGACCGACATGTCCTGCCGCCCCTCGGTCAACAAGAAGCCGCCGGCTTTGTTTACTGCCCCCAGAACGTAAACGATCCCGGCGCGTTGCACCGTCACGCGATCGCCCGGGTACACGTCGACGTTCAAACTCGGATCGCCAGTCTCCAGGAGACGTCTAAGATCGATGGTCTGCGTGGGGGGAACGGGCTGTGATTTCCCTCCGTCCACCGCGCCTCCACCCTGCGATGCCAACATCCGGCGGGAGACCTCACCGCGAGTTATGGTTACCGAGGACCCCGCGTCATCAGCCAATTCCCCGCCTTGGGAGAGAACTTCCAGCAGCGAGATTTTGCCGAAGACCGGATAAATCTGCGGGTTCTTGACGGCCCCCGTGATGGCCACGGCGTGAATTCGTGAATCCTTAACGGTTACGCTAATCTGGGGATGGCTGAGCACCCCCGCTTCTACGCACTTCTTCGAAATCACATCAGCCACCTGCTGGGGCGTCAGACCCTCAACCCGAATCGACTCCGTGAGAAGCGGGAAGAGCAGGGTTCCTGTTGCACTCACCCGGTATTCACGCGACAACTGATCCACATCGAACACCTGAATGGATAACACATCGTTGGGATAGATGAGCGTGTCCTCTGCCTTCAAAGGCCCCTGGTCAACCCCGCCTTTGGTGTCGGCCTTATTGTCGGGACTGTTCGCCTTTTGCGAAGCTGCGGGCGAAGCGCCGGGAGCACAAAACAGACCGGCCAAGCCCATCAACAGCAACCCCACCATCGTAAGGTAGAAATGGCCAGGCGCCCTGCGGCCGGCGCGCCAAAGCGACATAACACCCAAAGCCGAACCTGTCACTCCCCATGCCATGATAACCGCTCCTTAAGGCAACTTCCTCTCCAGGTTTGCCTTCAATGTACCTGTGCTAACCACTATCGTTGAAAGGGATATTTCACGCCGCCACGAGTCCCAACCTCGTTTCCAACAGAACGACCTACCACGGACGTGGTGCAAACTCCTGCTCATTAGGATACCACATAAGGACTCCAATCCTCAACCTCATTTCAGTGCTTCCTGAGCCCAGTTCTGGCGGCATTGATTCCAGGTTCCTGCTCACGGGCGAGACGTCCGTCCTACGCTCCCCACATTGATTCCAGGTTCCGGCCCCCAGGGCAGCGTAGGACGACGGTTTCCAACTCGCTCCACCGCAGAAACGTCGACTTCCACGGCGGCCGATCTCTCCAGTATTTCCACCGAAAGCACCAGCCGGTACAAGTTTTTCTTGCGAACTAGAATTCCCTCCAGGCCTTGCAAAGGTCCGGATATGACGCGCACCCTGTCGCCACAGCGGAGAAAGGGGTGAGGCTCAACTCGATTTCCCCACTCGATCGCCCTGCGCACAGACTCGATCTCGGATTCAGGAATGGCCGCCGGTTCACCATTGATACTCAAAATGGAAACAATTCCCGGCGTCGTCACCACCTCGAGCCGCCGCTCCTTCATTCCGCGCAGAAATAGATAGCAGGGGAACAAGGGAAGCGAGAGGTGCATGGTCCGGTCCTTCCATCTGCGAGTTGCGTTGTAAAGTGGAAGAAAGACCTCCAGCCCCTTGACGGAGAGAATCTGGGCAATGGCCTTCTCGTGCTGATGACGAGTGTAAATTGCATACCACGCCCCGCTGATATCCAACTCGTTCTGTCCAGATCCTGAATTCATCAGACCGCTATTTATGGTGAAATGAGAATTTTGTTCTCGTTATTTCAACTTGCAGGGCGACCAGGAAGCCCTCACCTTTCAGCTTTCAGTTAAAGCATTGGGGTCTTCTTGCCGATAAATGAAGAGGGACGGTCGGAGGCCTCATTCCTGACTCCTCATTTCTC
The DNA here is from genome assembly GCA_050008675.1 of Terriglobia bacterium. GTDB lineage: Bacteria > Acidobacteriota > Terriglobia > UBA7540 > UBA7540 > CAVROP01. The sequence goes on along the minus strand of JBEKME010000054.1, from coordinate 3,883 downwards.
ACCGCCGGGATGTCAAGCGCGGGGCCTCTGATTGATAGCACACAGCTCCGCCCTGTGGCTTACAGGAAAATCCTCATAAGCCGGTCATGCAGCCTGTCGCTAGCGTCTCTGGGCATCGATCCCATCACGGACAGTTCGGCGCCAGCGTGTCATCCTGATATTGGCGCGCCCAGCTCGCACTCGTCCACGAGCCCGGATCCTAGATGAACCAATCGGTTAACTCCAGGGAGCAGTTCCACTCTACCCACTACGAGGTCTTGCGCCAGAATGGACTCACCCTTGCCGAACCTGACATTCTGCCTGATGTTCTCCGCCAATCACCCTGGGTTCTGCACGCCAATAGCGCCGGCTTTCGGCCTCTCGAGAGCCTCGGTCGCTTGGCATCGACTACAAAACTACCTTCGCGGCCGCTATTTGCCGAGAACGCTTCCGTATCACATTAGCCTCACAGCGCCCTCCCGCAGGACCGGCGGCGCAGAATCACCCAACCCTTACCATTGACTAATTTACAAGGCTAACAGAACCGCAGATCGCCTGTCAAGTGGCAATCAAGTCACTAATTCGCCGATAAGAGACGGGGCCCGGTGGGGGAAAGGTAGTGTCGGAGGCGCTGAATGCGTTGGCAGAGGCGGAGTTAGAAGTCCGGCAAGATTTTGCAGGGAGTAAGAAAATTTCACCCCTCAGGTGTGGAATGCCGTTACACTCGCCACACGGAGAAACCCAGAAGACGCTCATCCACGGAATTGCCGATGCTTTTCGAGATTGACCCCAAGCCATTAGGGGAAGAGTTGACGGCGCTGGGGGGAGTGCCGCTGGTGGTGCAGGCCTTTCGGTCGCTGGGCCTGCCGGCTGCGGTCCAGGAACATATGCATATCAAGCAGCGCGAGCGGGGCTATGACGAAGCCACCTACGTGGAAAGTTTGGTGGTGTTGAACGCAGTGGGAGGGGAGTGTGTGGAGGACCGGGAGCCGCACCTGGAGGAGATTCGGGAATGTGCCGAGGTGCCGTTTGTACCGGGGGAGAAGTCGGAACACAAACTGACCGAACCTTTGTCCCGCCTGGCGGGATGGGGATTCGGATTCGCAAGCGGCAGGGCGGTTTGTTTGAGGGCGGTCTTGCCACCCGGCATTTTGCGCTGCTGAGCAATATTTGGGACTGGATGGCAAGGCGACTGATTGAGTGGCGCCGGGAGAAGGCGGGGACGATCGAAGCGGTGCATGATGTGGTGAAGAATGAGCTGGCGGGCGGGGTGCTGCCCAGCAAGTACTTCGGGACCAACGCCGCCTGGCTGTCCCGCAGAGTGGGATGCTGACGGCCCTGAAACGGTTGGCTCTGCCGGCGGAGTTGCTGAGGGCGCGGCCCAAGCGGCTGCGCTTCCTGATCCCGCATGGCGGGATACGCCGGGGCGGGTAGCGTATCCTGCGCGGAGGATGGTGTGGCGCTTGGTGAGGAGGCTGGAGCGGTTGGGGGAATGGATGGAAGCCTGGAGGCTGCTTTCCTTGCGGACCTGAAGGAGGGTCTTATCAGCGGATAAGCAAGCTACTTTTCGTGAGCCAAGACGGAGGGTGAGGGCGAGGTATTCGTTGCTAAGCGTAAGCGGACGGTAAAGCGGGCCTTGGAACACCGATCTCAGCCGAAACGCAAGGCGGCTACGCTCGGCATGGTCCGCCGGCGCAAACCTCCCGCCCTCCGAACCCAGTATCTACTGCATTCGACGACCTTATCAGCGAATTGGGGGCCTCGAAAAACAGGCCTCGAAAAAGACTCTTGACAAACTATGCTTAATAGGATAGCCTACCAATTGATGCTTGGCTGTTCTGCCACAAGCGTAGAGACCTCCCGGGTGACTCCCCCATTCCTTTTCCAGAAACGACAGTATGTCATTCCCTACCCTTTGCCACGACAACCCTAGTAACTTTAAAAATTGAAGGAGCGAAGCGGGGATGTTATTGAAACCAAAGGACCGCTGTGGAACAAGTGGGGAGTAAGCGGGAATGTCCATGAAAACACAGGCACTTAGCCCTTAAAAGCTGGAATGTTATTGAAAATAAAGGTAGTTAGTAGGTGGTCGGTGGTAGGTAGGGAAAGACCATCGGCCTTCCTGCCACCTACCTTCGCCCGTCAGACCCATAATTTCTGCCTTTCCGCTCGTCACTTGTTCCCGCTCTGCGGAAGACAGGTTCCCCATCACAATCGCCCTCGAGCCGGCATTGGCCAGTGCACGCGTCAGATTGCAGCCAATGGCCCCGGCGTCGCCGGCGGTGCCCTCCAGGACCTCGACGAAGTGGGCCGCAATCTGGCCCCAAGTAGGCATCTGTTGAACGATGCGCCCGCCTTTTTCAGCAAGCCGGGAACGGAGGTCTTCATCTTCCATAATGGCCGCCATCGCCCGGGCAAGGGCGTCCGCTACGGCCCTGATCCCGCAGAGCAGGCTGGGTCTGAGCTTGGCGGTCTATATTGTTTTGGCCCGTTATGATGATCATCTGGCGCTCTACCGGCTGGAGCAGATATTTCGCCAACGGCACGGAATCGAGATCCCCCGGCAACAGATGGTGCAGTGGATCGAACATCTTGCCCAATCGCTGCTGCCGATTTACGAGGCCCTGTGGCAAGCGATGAAGGCCGGAGATTATCTGCAGATCGATGAAACCCCGGTCAAGGTGCTGGATCCGGAAGTGTGCGGCAAAGCCGCGCAAGGCTATCTCGGGTTTTATTCTGTGCCCCACGCAGAGGTGATTTTGGAGTTTTGTGACAGCCGGGGCCAGCAGGCGCCGCGGCAGAGACTGGACGGTTTTCAGGGCACGATCCAGACCGACGCTTACGAGGTCTACGCGGCGCTGGCGCGCAAAAATCCAGCGCCGCAGCGCCTTGGATGTCTGGCCCACGCGAGACGCCGCTTCTACCAAGCGCTCCAGGAATCGGTGAGCGAAGCCCTCGGATTCATCGGACAGATTCGCGCCCTGTATCGCATCAAGGATCAGGCCCGCACCCTCAGCCCCAGCGAGCGCCACCCCATTCGCCAAGAGCACGCGCCGCCATTGGATGCTGTGGTATGCTGGTGCACAGCTTTTTGGATTTCAACTTGCACATCCCAGCCAATGCGGCATGGTTTGCAGTCCTTGCAGGGATAGCGACAACAGCGCGGGCTTCAGCCGCAACCGACAACCAGGTTTTCATTGCCGATTGCTGATTGGCGATTGGCGATTGGCGATTGGCGATTGAAAAAGTGGTATTCGAATTTCCTGCGCTGTCAATCGGCCCACCACGGCGGGTCAATCGCGAAGCAGAAGTCAGGAATGTGGAAAAGGAGTCTGAAATCTGGAATCTGGAATCTGAAGTCAGAAGTGAAACCCTGGGCCTTCAGCGATCAGCAAGAATGCCCCTATGTCGTAACTGAGGGCTGAGAGCTGATAGCTGACGGCTGGTACAGAAGTCAGAAGTGAAACCTTGGGCCTTCAGCGATCAGCAAGAACACCTCTATGTCGTAACTGAGAGCCGATAGCTTCGTATTTGAGTTAGTTGGTTAATACATTAGTCGGTACTAAACAGGCTCTGGCGAATGCGCTTGACCATGTGTGTTTATCTGGACTCGTGGCATCTACAGGATGCCGGGAAATGCCCTCAGTGGCTCCCTTTGGGTTTTCATCCTGCCCCTGTGGGCGCCGTGCCGCATCGGTGCCGAGTGCCCGGCGCGAGCCCGTTACGATACGCAATTGACGTGGTCGCGGACCGTCGGCCGGGGCCATGGCATTCTTAACTAGCCGAACTTTCGCAGTTGAGGGGTCATTGAGGCAGTAAGTGTTGTGTTTTCAGCAAAGCGGTCTCGAAGGTCTACACTACATTTTCAACTCCAGTGTGGCCGCCGAGTCCTGTTCCGACGCCT
>JBEKME010000053.1:0-41033 GCA_050008675.1 Terriglobia bacterium | reverse complement strand
CCAGGAAAGGTAATCCAATGTCGTGGCCATAATCAATCTCAGCCGGGGTCGATAACACCCGCAAAACGATCCCTCTGCGGGAGAGTAGAACCTCGCCTTTCCCAATTCTTTCACACCTTCAGAGGGCAACACCCGTTTGCGACGTACTCCGTTTCTGACATCACGGATAGCGGTCTTCGGCTATACATGCTCAGAATGACAGGCGATGGGGTTATCCTTTACGAATGACGGACATTGCGCATGAAATGCAGCGGGAGGAGCTTGATTGGGTCAGCTTAGAATTGTTGAGTTCCCGACTTCATTTTCAGAACCTCGCGGATCTTCAGCAACAACGCCTTTGGTTGGAAGGGTTTCTGTAGGAAGGACGTGCCTCCCTCCAAGATACCGTGGCGGACAATGGCATCATCTGTGTACCCTGACATGTAGAGCACTTTTGTCTCAGGATGTAGGGTAGAGAAACCTTTGGCCAACTCTTTGCCGCCGGTTTGAGGCATCACCACGTCGGTCAGCAGCAGATGAATCGGTTCTGTATACCGCTCTGAGATCTCCAGTGCGCTTGCGGCTCCTGCTGCTTCCAGCACCTTGTAGCCATGCGATGCAAGGGCTTCGCACACCAGCGACCGGACACCTCGCTCGTCTTCGACCACCAGGACGGTTTCTGAACCCTTGGCCAGTTCAGCGGGGGCTTCGGCCGGTTCCGCGGTTGGCAGGGCTTCCTCGATGAAGGGAAGGTAGATTTTGAACGTTGAACCATGTCCTGGCGCGCTGTAAACCCAAATGAAGCCGCCACTCTGCTTGACAATCCCGTAGACTGTGGCCAGTCCCAAGCCCGTTCCGTGGCCTTTTTCCTTGGTAGTGAAAAAGGGCTCAAAGGCATGCGCTTGTGTTTCGAGGTCCATTCCGCAACCCGTATCGCTCACGGCCACCATGACGTACTTGCCGGGCATCATGGGCGAATGCCTACGCGCATAGTTCGCATCAATTTCAACGTTGGATGTCTCGATGAAGAGCTTCCCACCCTGCGGCATGGCGTCGCGGGCATTGACCGCCAGATTCATGATTACCTGTTCGATCTGCCCCGGATCGACTTTGACACGTCCTAGGTCGGGCTTCAACGTCGATACCAGCTCCACGTCTTCTCCGATGAGGCGGCGAAGCATCTTTGCTACATCGGCAAGGACGCTGTTCAAGTTCAGGACTCTTGGTTCCAGGACTTGCCGGCGGCTGAATGCCAGCAGTTGCCGGGTCAGCGAAGCTGCCCTCTCACCCGCCATCAGGATTTCTTTGAGATGACCCCGCCGCGGGTCCTGGGGAGAGATTGGCTCGATAAGAAGCTGGGCGTATCCGTTGATAATGGTAAGAAGGTTGTTGAAATCGTGGGCCACTCCGCCGGCCAGCCGCCCCACCGCCTCCATCTTTTGTGCCTGAATCAATTGCTGCTCCAGTTGCTTGTGCTCCGTCACGTCCTGTTTCGTGGCGATGAAGTGGGTGATTTCGCCGACCTGATTACGCACTGGGGCAATGTTCATTTCCTCAGTGTAAAGACTCCCATCTTTTCTCCGGTTGATAAGTTCACCGTGCCAGATCTGCCCATTAAGGATGGTCGCCCAAAGCTGCTGGTAAAACTCCGGGTCCTGTTTGTCCGATTTCAGTATCCTGGGGTTCTGTCCCAAAACCTCCTCGCGACCATACCCGGTGATCCGAGTGAAGGCCGGGTTGACGTACTCGATGCCACCGGTCGTATTGGTAATCACTACGGCTTCCGCGGACTGCTCGATGGCGGTTACGAGGCGCGCGTGCTCAGCTTCCGCCTGCTTGTGCTGGGTGATGTCGCGGGAGACGCCGAAAGTTCCGATGATGTTCCCATGGGCGTCACGCAGGGGCATCTTCGTGGTCGAGACCCAGGTGACACGGCCATCCGGCCAGGTTTCCCTCTCCTCCTTGTTCACCACCGGCTGGCCCGTCCTGATTATTTCCTGCTCATCGTTGTAGGCCGGTTGGGCGTGTTCTGCGGTGAAGAAGTCAAAGTCGGTCTTGCCGACCGCTTGGGCATGGTGGCTCAGCCCAAACTGTTTCGCGTGCGCCTTATTGGTCCGGGTAAAGCGGCTCTCCCGATCCTTGAAGTAGATCGCGTCGGGGAGATTGTCCATAAGGGTGTGGAGGAGATACCTTTCCTCAATCAGCGCCTCTTCCGCCCGCTTGCGCTCGGTGATGTCGGCAAAGCTCGTTACCACGACATAGGGAGCACCGTCGCCCGCATGGAAAATGGGCACCGAATTAGCGATGGTCCAGGCAAGGCTCCCGTTGGGTTTGTGGACACCCATGTACAAATTCGACTGCGGCTTCCCGGTTCGGAGGGCGGCCATACCCGGAAAGTTCTCCCCGGGCAATGGCGATCCGTCCTCGTGAATTGCCTGCCAACGCGGATCGGCCGCTGTCCGCCCTATGAGTTCTTCCGTAGTGAGGCCGAGAATCCGCTCCGCGCTGCGGTTGCAGGCGACGATAGCTCCGCCACGATCTACGAGCATGATTCCTTCGGCCACGGACGTGACAACGGACCGGTACAGTTCTTCACTCTCGCGCAGCGCCTCGTCCGCTCGCTTGCGATCGGTGATGTCGCGGGCAATTCCAAGTTGTCCCACGACTTTGCCGTCCTTGACGTGTGAGGTGGAGGTGAATTCTCCGACCAGGTACTCGCCTGACTTGCAGAGAACGCGTAGTTCATGGGGGGGGTGCGTCTCGCCCCGTAAGGCCTTCTGGAACCTCTCTACGGCGACAGGCAAGTCGTCAGGATGTACCATCCCCACAAAAGGCCTGCCCAGCCATTCAGCGCGTGACCAACCTGTAAGCGTCTCAAAGGCTGGGTTCAATGACGTAAGCGATCCATCCTCTGCGGAAACGGTGAAGATAACGTCGGGCGCAGCTTCAACCAGGCTGCGATATCGTTCTTCGCTTTCGTGCAGCGCCTGCTCCGCCCGCTTGCGCTCGGTTACGTCGCGGGCAATCGCGGCGGCGCCGGTTACCTCTCCACGGGAGCCGGTGAGCCTGAACAAACTCAACGAAATATAAATCAGGCTCCCATCTTTCCGAACTCGTTCCAATTCATACTCCTCAATGCGCTCACCCCGCTTGAGCCTGGCAAGGATTTGCGTCACCTCCTCGGACCGCTCGGGTGGGGCCAGAACCGATATGGGTTGGCCAAGGATCTCGCCGGCAGAATAGCCATAGAGCTTCTCTGCGCCTTTGTTCCAGCTCGTGATAACGCCTTCCAAGGTCCCGCCGATTATCGCGTCATCGGACGACTCCACAATAGTGGCCAGTCGGGAGATGGCGTCGAAAGCCCGCTTGTTTTCCGTGCGCAGGCGTTTCTCTTCCAGAGCCCGCCGGACTGCGTTCGACAGTCGCGCCGGCCGGTCCTTTAGAACAAAATCCGCCGCGCCCTGCTTGATGCATTCCACCGCAGCTTCGTCGCCCAGAAAACCAGTCACCATGATGAGCGGAATGTCTTTTCCCGATTGCTTCAGAATCTCCAAAGCGTCCAGAGCGGTCCAGTTGCGGAGATTGAAATCAGCGAGAATCACATCGTACTCAGCTTTTTCCAGACGTTCCCGAAAGAATTGCGCCGAGTCCGTGACTTCGAACTGCACCCTGAAACCTCCGCCCTCGAGCACGCTCACATTAAGCTTCGCGTCGCGCGGGTTATCTTCTAAGATGAGCACCCGCAGGGAGGGCGTAGACGAATTCACTCCATCGGGCTCTGTTGTATCCATCATCCGACTGTCCTTTCAGAGGCGAAAAGTGCACGGCGGCGGTGGCTCATTGACCACCAGCCAGAAAAGCCCCAGTTGTTTCACAGCTTTCCGGAAGGAATCGAATTCCACTGGCTTCTGAATATAGGCGTTGACGCCCAGCTTATAGCTCTCCACCAAGTCACCTTCTTCGCGCGAGGAGGTGAGTACCACGATCGGGATCGCATGCGTACGCGGGTCGCCCTTCACCGCACGCAGGACTTCCAGACCATCTACCTTCGGAAGTTTCAAGTCCAGAAGCACCAATCGGGGTGGGTGGTCAAAGCTGCGGCTGGCGAATTCGCCCCGGCAGAAAAGAAAGTCGAGCGCTTCTTCCCCGTCGCGTGCCACCTGAATGGAGTTGCCGAGGTTTTCCTCACGTAAAGCGTGAATAGTCAGTTTGACATCGTTGGGGCTGTCTTCAACGAGGAGAATTTGCAGAACCTCTTGGGTCATGGGTTGCCTCCCGAGTCAGTTCGTATTTCTGGTCATGGGTCAATTTGATTCTGTAGCGGCGATCCCGCTCTGAGCGGGATCGCCAAATGGCGGCGTAAAGCCGCCCCTACATCAAGTTGACTCACCACCCGGTTTTCCGGTTGAGGGATCGTCCGGCGACCCCAGGGTGAAATAGAAAGTCGCGCCCTTATCGAGTTCAGCCTCCGCCCAGACGAGCCCTCCGTGTTTGTGAATGATGCGCTGAACAGTTGCCAAGCCCACGCCCGTCCCTTCAAAGTCTTCCGCCCGGTGCAGGCGCTGAAACACGCCAAAGAGTTTGGGGGCGTACTTCATGCTGAAGCCCACACCGTTGTCGCGCACGAAGACGACGGGGTGGTCGTCTTGACGGATCGCTCCCACTTCAATGACCGCGGGTTTCCGCGGCCGAGTGAATTTGACGGCGTTGGAGAGCAGGTTGGCAAAGACCTGTTTTATCAGTGCCGGATCGCACTCGGCGAAGGGCAGGGTCTCAACCTTCCACTCAATCACGCGATCGGGGTTTGCGCGGTTCAAATCCGTCCTGACCTCTTCCACGAGAGAGTTCAGTCCCGTCACCTGCATGACCAGTTGCTTTCGTCCCACACGCGCCAGATTGAGCAGGTCATCAATCAGTATGCCCATCTGGAGCACTGAGTCGCGAATGATCGCGACGTATTCTTGGGCATCGGGGGATAGCTCGGCCTGATGCTGTTCGACGAGCAGCTTCGAAAACCCGTCCACGTGGCGGAGCGGCGCGCGCAGGTCATGGGAGACAGAATAGGTAAAGGCTTCCAGTTCTTTATTCGCCGCCTCAAGTTCCGCGGTACGCTGAGCGACTCGCTGCTCCAGTTGTTCGTTCAGTTTCTGGACCTCCTCTTCGGCCCGCTTGCGCTCGGTGATATCGGTGTTAATGCCGATCATGTGGGTTGGCCGACCAGCCTCATCGAATAGGACCTTGGCGCGCGCGCCCAACCAGCGGATTTCCCCGTCGCTGTGGCGTCGGATGCGCCACTCCCCCTTAAACTCCCCGCTCTTGAGCGACTCCTGAATTCCGCTCTTGGCCGTCTCGAGGTCCTCTGGGAGGAGAAACGATTCCCAATCCTGATACGTGCCCCCAAACATCCCTCGCTCAACCCCGTACAGGGCTTCTACTTGAGGCGACCAGACGTTGATGTTGTTCTGAATGTCCCACTCGAAGGTTCCGGACTGGCCGACTCGCAGGGCCATGGCGAGCCGCTCATGGCTTTGCACCAAATCTTGCTGCGCCCGCTTCAGGTCGTCAATATCGGTGTAGGTCCCAAACCACTTGACGATGCCACCCGCGGCGTCGCGCAAAGGGACCCCTCGGGTGAGGAACCAACGGTAGGTTCCGTCAGCCCCTCGCAGGCGACACTCAATACTGTACTTTCCACCGCTTTCGACCGCATGGTTCCAGGCGTCCCACGCCGCCTGCTTGTCATCGGCGTGGAAGGGGATGGTCCAACCTCTTCCATAGCTCTCCTCCAGAGTCAGCCCGGTGTAATCCACCCATCGTTGGTTGAAATAGATGCTCAACCCGTCAGGGGTACACATCCAGACCAACTGGGGCACCACCTCCGCGAGCGTCCGAAACGCGGTTCCACTTTCCTGTAGCGCTTCCTCCGCTCGCTTACGCTCGGTGATGTCGGTTATGGCGCCGACCCAGCGGCGAGGTTCACCCTGCTCGTCTCTGAGCACACCCCCGCGCGCGGACCACCAGCGCCACCTGCCGTCCTTTCCTGCTACGCGGTAATCGACGTTGTACGGCGCCACGCCTTTGAGCTGACTGTCAATGGCCAGCCACACGCGTTCCTTGTCTTCCGGGTGGAGCGTGGCCCTCCAGCCCTCAAGCGTCCTCGGGAAGCCTCCCGCCGGGTACCCCATCAAGCTGTCCACGTCCCCGTACCATTCCACCTTGTCTTTGAGGTCCCACTCGTAGATGACGTCCGCGACACTCTCCGCCACGATCTGTGCCCGCTCCCCGCTCTCCCGTAAAGCCTCCTCTGCCCGCTTGCGCTCGGTCACGTCCCAGAACACGCCAAGCACGCCGGTCACCGTACCGCCCTCGTCCCTCATAGGTGTCTTGATCGTGTGGACGATCCGCCGCTCGTTCCGCTCCATGTACTCCTCGTCGAACTCGTCCGTGACACCAGTCTCCATAATCCTCTTGTCGTCGGCGTGGTACTTGTCAGCGAGTTCCTTGGGGAATAAATCGTAGTCCACTTTCCCCACGATATCCTCAGGACGGACACCGAGGCTCCGGGCAAAGTTCTCGTTCACCGAAACCCACCGGTAGTCCCTGGACTTCATGAATATGCTTTGCGGGATATTCTCCACCAGCGTTCTGTATCTCGTCTCGCTTTCGCGCAACGTCTCCTCGGCCCGCTTGCGCTCGGTGATGTCGCGGACGATTCCTAGGACAAGTCTTTCTCCCCCGGCATCGACCGGTGTTTGGCTTTCTTCGACGGGCACAAGCTGGCCATCTTTCCTCTGCACGGTGTGAAGGCACAAAACCCCGCCCGCTCCCGACCCCCTTTCGAACCATTCCCGAAGCAGTGGGTGATCCTCGGGAGGGTGGAGGTCAGTCGCCGACATGTGGGCAATGTCTTCGTCGCTGTATCCATCCAACTCCGCGGCTTTGCGGTTGCGTCCTAGGATGCGAAGTGTGGAAGGCTCAATGATGTAAATGGCATCGGGCGCCGACTCCAAAAGCGCACGGAACTTTTCCTCTTCCTGTTTCAGGACCCGCGTCACCACGTAGCGCCGATGAAACAGCAGTAGGCCACCCACAAGGATGATTAGGAGGCCCGCTGACAGCCCCTCCGCGATGGCCGTCCGTCGAAAACCTTCCAAGGCTTCGGCGCGATCGATCTTGCGGACCAGCCCCCAGCCGGTCAGCGCGATGTGCTGCGTCGCCGCCAGCACCGGGACACCCCGGTAGTCTCTGTATTCCACAAAAGTCTCACGGCCTTCCAAAGCGAGGCGCGCGGGGGCGGGAGCGGTGGACAAAGGAAACCGCAGGTCCTGGGACCCGGCTGGAACATGGCGCAGGGGGGAGAAATAGACCATGTCGTTACCCTCGCGGCGGACGAGAAGTGTCTCGCCGGTCCGAGTTGGAACGACCTCCCGCGTCACAAGAGGAAACAGCGTTTGCGATGCATCGGAAACTACGAGCACAATCCCCAGGAGTTGGCCCGGTGGTCGGCCCGCATCGCCCCTACCCGGTCCGGGGAACACGGGGGCGCTGAAACCTATCAGACTCCGGCTTGGCGCGTCGCCGACAAGAGTGATTCCCATGACTCCCGAGCGGGACACGGCTCGGCAGGTTTCGGAAAACAAGGGGTTAAAGGGTATGGACCGGCTTGACTGCGCCACGACTTGTGCGTCGCGATCCAGAATGTAGACCCCGGCGTAGGAGTACGACTTCGCCATTTCGTCCAGAGCTGCCAACAATTCCGGCGGGCCGGCAGAAGGGTGCTTGGGGAGCTGCCCTGCCTCGTAATAGGCACGCAGAACGGCGTGGACCAAAGAGTGAACGGCAAATACTTGCGCATTTCCTCGACGCTCTTTTAACCAGTCCGAGACCCTCTGTGTTTGATTGTCGGCAAGGCTGGATTGCCGTGCGCGCCAGTAGGCCATCTCTTGCTTGTACAAACCTGCGATGTGCCAGCGTTGGAACGCCCCCACCGTCACTACCGCCAGCGCAAAAGTCAGGGTGTAAGCCACGGCTTCCCGGACGCGAATCCCTGGGCGGCTGATCACCCTCTGGGTTAAGGGTCGGGTTGGGTGGAGAAGGGGAGCCAATATCTCGCGCGGCGACTTCATGGCATTACTCCCAGCAGGTGGGCATTTTCCACTTGAACTGCCCCGCACCCGTCTTGACGGGGTCGGTTGCCGCTCCTCGGAGGCTTGCGCCTTGGGAAAAGGAAAAGAGGGAACTGGGACGCGAATCCCTCGGCGACCGAGCGCCCTTTGGGCCAGTTTCAGCGAATGCGTTCATTGAAATAACCCGAGTTTTGGCGAAAATGCTTCTGAACTACGCGGCCTTCAAGCCGCAAGAGCAACGAGTAAAAATAACGGTGCGAGGAACATGAATGTGATTCTCAATTGGGATGAGGGGAGTCAACGCCCGGTGCCTTGACACGGTGAGGTCTGGCGTAGAAACAGTTTGTACTTGGTCAAAGGCCCGGAGCGCGGCAGCCTTTTACCCATAAGTCCGGAACCAACTTACAATAGCTGATTTTTACTGGTGTGTCAAGTAACCAATTTAACGGGTAGTGGTACAGTTTGATGTTGTAGCGGCGAGTTTACCTCGCCAGTTGGCGGCATAAACCCGCCCCTACATCAAACTGTACCACTACCATTTAACGTATCTGCCTTAACGATAGAGCCCTTGGTTTAGCCAAGCCCCTGTATCAAATCGAGACACTCCCACCTTGTCGGACACCTTCATTAGTACAGGTTCGGGGCAAACTGGTTACCTTGATTCACTGGAACCTATTCAATTCACTGGGGATACAAGAAAGTTCAGCGAATCGCTGTGATTGGCATCTCCCGTGCCTTATATCTATCCCGAGAACGGAGAGAATTCTCTTTGGAGGCTCCATGCATACTTCAATCGGCGGATCCATTCACCTAAGTGAGCAAGGTGAAGCCTTACAAAAACCCACTCGAAGCAGAAAAGACGACCAAGGCAGCACGCAATTTGGGCCCTCCCCCGCACGCGCGCGCGGGAGGATGTTCAAGAACTCCCGTTGCCATTGTCTCGCCCGACCTCCCCCCCTCGCGCGCGCGGGAGGATGCCCTAGCCAGGCATGCTTTAACAATCTTCCCGCTTCCCCCCCTCGCGCGCGCGGGAGGATGCCCTAGCCAGGCATGCTTTAACAATCTTCCCGCTTCCCCCCCTCGCGCGCGCGGGAGGATGCCCTAGCCAGGCATGGTTTAACATTCTTCCCGCTTCCCCCCCTCGCGCGCGCGGGAGGATGGCAGCGCTTATCGTCGCAGTTGTCTTGCTGACCGCGGCACCTCAGCTTTATGCGCAGGGCCGGACGGCGACCAGTTCCCTAGCATTGCAGGTGCGTCCGGAGGAACTCCTCCAAGAGCAGAACGGCAGCGTGGCGCTCAAGATCCGGCTGGCCCGCGGAACGACGGCTGGTCTCTGGGCGGGGAATTCCTGCGCCTCACCCTCCCCGCAATCGCATGTCATTACCATGTCCGGAATCTACAGCATCCCATACAGCGCGTTGACACCGGTGAGCAGCAACCCGAGCCCCAGCACGATGCAGGTTTGCCTGGAGTCCTCTGACGGCGTGCTTAATGATTCCCTGTCTGTCGAGATCTTGGGGACCGGAAACGGCGCAGCGATGCAGGGGTCGACGCCCGTGATTGCGCCAAGCGGCGTTTTGGTTGAGGTACCAGCCGGATGGATGGTGACTGCTGGATCGGGTACAACGACCCAGTCTAATCCGTAACCGTCGTTCTCCTGCCGGAGGGTTCTCTCGAAGGCCGCGTAGCGGTCTTGCCGTCCTGGCTTTGCTACGTGAGGCGAGGTCGTTGACGATTCACGTGGTGATGGATAAGGGAAGCCTCTGGTATCGACATCGGGGGTGCGTGAGTCGGGCGTGGGCCGCCGGCTTCCATAGGTGCGGCCGGAAACTTCAAGGGAGGTGACACGAATGAGCGTACCGAATGCTGATTTGGGCGATGCTGAACGTGAGGGATTGGGGGCAGGGATCTTTGCCGAGCAGAATAATCCGTTGGCCATTATTGCCATTGATGATGATCCGGGAATTCTCAAGTTTTACCAAACAGTCATGAGCGACATGGGCGTCCGCTTCGAAAGTTCCACCGATCCCAGGCGGGCTTTGGATCTGGTAGTGGCTCATGACCCAAGCTTGGTGATTCTCGATCTGACCATGCCCGGCACCGACGGCATGGAACTCCTCCGCCGCATCAAAAGTCGCGACCCGCAGACTCGCGTCGTTATGATTACGGGCAACTACACGATTGAAACGGCGGTAAAGGCTATCCAAGAAGGCGCAATCGACTATTTATGTAAGCCTGTCACGGCGGAGAAACTGCGGGAGCTGGTCACCCGCGTTCGAAGCCCGATGAACCAGGAGGAGCGAACTTGCGCCCCCGAGCAAGAACTCGCTGATGTGTCCAACCTGGAGGGCATCATCGGCCGCAGCCCGCGCATGTTGGAGGTTTTCGACATGATCCAACGCGTGGCGCCCCACTTCCGTACCGCGCTCGTTGTCGGTGAACCCGGAAGCGGCAGAAGAACCGTGGCCCGGGCTCTTCACAATCTTAGCCCTGGCAGGGGTCAGCGTTTTGCCACTTTCAAAAGCGAAGTCTTAGGCGATAACCCGGTGGACAACCAACCTTCCAAGCAGCGGGGTAGTACCTTCACCGAGGCCGTGGTGGGAGAAAGTGAACTCTTCGAATCGGCTATGGGCGGAACGGTCTTCCTGGACGAGGTTGGAGATCTGAGCGGAGCCACGCAGCTCAGACTTTTACGACTTCTTGATCAAATCTCGGCCAAGGAAGTGGGTTCACCGCTGACTCCTCAAGAGGACCTTCGCGTCATCGCGTCTACAAGCCGTGATTTGCGGGCGGAGACTCAATCGGGACGGTTCCGGGCCGACCTCTGGTATCGCTTGAATATGGTTCAGATTCACCTTCCGGCCTTGCGCGAGCGGGCGGACGACGTTCTGCTCTTGGCGCGCCATTTTCTCGCCCAATTCACCGCTCAATATGGGAAGGCTGTCCGGCGGATGTCGCGTGGCGCTGAAGCTGCTTTGCTCGCTTATTCGTGGCCGGGAAATGTCTCCGAGCTGGGAAATGTTATCGGCAGGGCCTGCAGGCTCGCCGAGGGCAATGTTCTATACTGCGGAGACCTGCCAGCAGGAGTTGTGCTACCGAGCTACGGCGATGACGTTCTATTCCGCGGTGGGCGCGGCATGAGCACTGCCTCTGGCCAAAATCATCTTCCTCCGAGACCTTGCGAGAAAAGTGCGGGATATCCTCGATCACTAGTGGTATGAAGGCCTGACGCTTCTCCTCTGATATCCTATTCATTCCCCGGCAGCCTCTAGCGATTGTTCCTTTTGCGGCGAATTTTCGTGCAATCCATATTTATCCATCGACCGATAGAGGCGGGCGCGGCTGATCTTCAATATGCGCGCGGCAAGGGTCTTGTTCTTCGTCGTGGCCAGGGTGTGGATGATGGCGCGCTTCTGCGCATTCTCCAGGGTCATGGCGGACAAAGGGGTGGCGGCGGTTTGACTCCGAACTTCCCTCGGCAAGTCCTCCAAATCAAGTGCCTTCGTCTGCGCCATCATGCAACCCCGGCCGATGACATTTTCCAATTCCCTAACGTTGCCAGGCCAGGAATAAGCCAGTAGGGCAGACTCCGCCCGACGTGAGATTTTGTGAATTTGCTTGCGATACTCGGAAGCGAAATCCTGAAGAAAGCGTCGCGCCAGCAGCAAGATATCTTCCCGACGCTCCCGTAAAGGGGGAAGTTCAATGTGGAGCATATTCAGCCGGTACCAGAGATCCGGCCGAAACCGGTTGGATTTCATTTCCACGTTCAAATCACGGCTGGTCGCGGCGATCACTTGCACGTCAACCCGGATGGCTTGCGGAAGGCCTAACTTCTGCGCCTCGCCATTCTCCAACACCCGCAAGAGCTTCGATTGTGCTGCCGGGCTTAAGTCGCCTACTTCATCGAGAAAGACCGTGCCCCCGTTGGCCCACTCGAAGATTCCCGCCTGATCGTTTATTGCCCCCGTAAAAGCCCCCTTGCGGTGACCAAACAGTTGGCTTTCGGCAAGAGTATCAACGAGGGCGCTACAGTTGAACACCCCAATGCGTTGCTGGGCCCGAGGGCTCAGCTTATGTAAAGCTCGAGCCACCAACTCCTTTCCTGTTCCTGTCTCCCCCGTGATCAGGGCGATGCCCAGGTGCGGCGCAACGCGGCGAACCAGGTCGAAAACTTCCAGCATCCGTGGACTGCGGCCGGTCATGCCCTCCAAGCTGAAAACTTCAGCGAACTGGTTTTCCAGTGTGTTCTCCCGCCGCGTAAGGTTTACTCGCTCGCGGGTTTCCTGAACGATTTTGCAAACCTTCTCCGGGGTGATTGGCTTGCAAACATAATCCGTAGCCCCCGCCTGGATGGCTTTAACAGCAGACTCGATGGAATAGTCCCCGGTTATCATGACGACCCGTGCCTCCGGATCGCGGAGGCGGATCCGCCGTAGGGCTTCCATACCATCAATTCCTGGCATCGTGAGGTCCAGCAGGACCAAATCAGGATTGAGGGTTTCCACCAGTTCCACCCCATGGACTGGATCCGCCGCGCTTTCGACGCGGACACCCTCATTGGTTAGTGCGGCCTCATAAAACCTGAGCATTCCAGGATCGTCATCAATGGCAATAATCACAAGCGAGGGAGCGGGCTGGGCAGGGACCTCTGTTCCAACTGGAATTTCCATTTTGGCCTTCCAGCGGCTTTGCGTGTACACCGATTCGTCCCCCAACGAACCCTCCCATTTCCTGTTTCGTGCCCGGATTGTGCCAGCGGCTCGCATCGCCCGTTCCGGGGTCCTGAAGCGAAATCTACGAATTCCGAGCACCGCTCTTTACTTGCAGCCCCACTCTAAAAGCCGCCCTGTACTTTGCCAATGGTACAGGGGTACTAGGCAGGCATTAGTACGTGTTCCAGATAAGGTTTCTTATCTGGAATTTCCGTTTTGATTTCCCGGCCGACCGGTAGGATGCATCTGAGCGCCTCCGCATACCAGGCTCCCTCCCAGTTTTCGGTGCTGGGGTAATCCTAAATTATGAATTCTGAATTGTGAATTGCTAGTTGCCTGCTGCTTACTGCTTGCAATAATAATGTCGGCTCGATGTTTTATACTTCATGGCGCAGATGCTCCGCAGGGCGGTCGGAGTAGTCATGGTCCAAAGGTCAGGTGAGTTTGCTGGCCCTATTCCCGCAATGACTCAATGCGCTCTATCGGATTCAAAACCTCTGTAACCCGGAGCGCATAATGACCGTCCATGACAACGACCTCCCCCTGCGCGACAACTTTATGGCCCACGAGGAGCTCAACGGGTTCCAGGATCTTTTGGTCCAGTTCCACCACTGCGCCGGCACTGAGCTTCAGAATATCGCCCAGTAGCATTGCACGCTTCCCGAAGCGCAGCGAGACTTGCAGTTCAACATCGAGGAGGAGGTCGATCTTTCTTTTGTCTTTAGAAGCTGCCGTCGAAGACAGGGGGGCGCGTCGCTTTGAGGCACGGGAAGGTTGCGCTGCTTTTCCCCAGGAACTAGAGGCCAGTGATTCGCCAAGATCAGGATCGAGGAGAATCAGCAGCAGGAACTGCGCCGCTCCCTCGCTCTTCAATCGGACGCCCCCTTGCAAGTCCGGCTTCCAGTTTGCCGGGCCATACCCCGCAAATTGCAGACTTACTTCTCCGACTCCTCGGGGTTTCAGGGCCAGGGCCGCCGCACCCGCAAACTGGCGAAAAAGCCCGGCCAGCGCGTCCTGGTATTCACTGGAAAAATCTCGGGTCTCGTCGAAGGGTTCGCCCACCAAGATCTGCGCCAGGCGCAAAGCCTCGGATTTGGAAATCCCGAAGGACTGCTCCCCCTTGAGCGCGCTTGCAACTGTGAAGCGCAGCCATACACCTTTCTCCCTCAAGCTTTCGAGCTGCCCGGCAACCTCCTCCGGGGTAAGATCTATCGCGGTAAAGGCAGTCCCGGTGATCTTTTCCAGGACCTCGCAAGCGCCCGCCGTCCAGGCGCTCAGATAGACTTTTGCACCCCTCGATGCCGGGGGAGGAATCTCATTGATCATTTTATTGACTCCGGCGAGGATCTGAAACGCCGATCATCTCAACGATCTGGGCGGCGCGGCGGTTCCCACTTCGGACCGGCTGGGCAGTAAAAAGCGCCTGCTTCTCCACGTACAGAACGGCAGGTTCATTGACTCTCGAATGCAGGACGAGGATGCTCCCCGCCTCCAGCGCGAGCAACTGCCGGCTACTCACCGTACCCCCTGGCAGTATCAGCTCGACCGGGAAGGGGCATTTTTTCACCCTTTCGCGCAAGGTCGAGGCCCCTCCCGAGCCAGCCTTATGCTGCCGATAGGAGTCTTGCAGGGCTAGTTTTCGGATCAAAGCGTTCGCGGCAACCGCCGGAAACGCCGTGATCAGCAGGCCGCTGACTTCACTCATGCGGATCTCGTCCCTCAGCGAAAGAACTTTCTCATTGGCTGGCATCAAGCGCAGGATCTGTGCCCGCCTTAGTCGCTCACCGAATTGGAATTCCCAATCCATAATCGGTTGCCACGTTGCCTGAAGCTCCTGGCAGATGACCTGCACGACGCTTCTGAGGATTTCTTCCTCGACCTCCGTGATCTCGCACACTTCGCCCACCGGCTTTCCCTGCCCTCCGAGCAAAAGGTCAACCATGGCAAAGGCTAATGGCAAATCCAGCTCGACTGCGGCCACCGCATCGAAGGGTCGGAGGCGGGCTGAGGCCACATAATTCACCTCCGGCACGTGTTGCAGGAACTCACTGTAAGCAATTTGCTCAGTGGACACCAAGTTCACTTCAAGAGCTACGCGAAGGTAAGCCGCAAGCGAACGGGAAAGGCTTCGCACGAAGGTGTCATGCAACATGTTGACGGCGCGCAATTGCTGGCCGGTAAGCAAACCGGCGCGGCGGAAGTTACAGGCGGTCACGTTTTTGTTCCCGCCTCCCGGCTGTCCCGAATCGCGAGCTCGGTCGCGCGCCGCGTGGAAGAGCGCGTCGATTTCGTCCTGGTTAGGAATCTTTTCCATTATTCCGCGCCCGCAAACT
The DNA here is from genome assembly GCA_050008675.1 of Terriglobia bacterium. Taxonomy (GTDB): domain Bacteria; phylum Acidobacteriota; class Terriglobia; order UBA7540; family UBA7540; genus CAVROP01. The sequence goes on along the minus strand of JBEKME010000053.1, from coordinate 25,880 downwards.
CAGGCGTCTTCTCCGTGTGCGCAGGCGTCGGCCCCTGGGCCTCCAGCAGTTCATTCATTCGCACTCGCAGGCGGATAATGGCGATGGAGTGCAACTGTGAGACACGGGCCTCCCCAATCCCCAGAACAGCGCCCACTTCCTTCATAGTGAGTTCCTCGTAATAGTAAAGCGCCAGCAGTTGGCGCTCCCGCTCAGGGAGTTCGCCAATGGCCCCTGCTAGCAATCCCGTCATTTCGGAGCGCAAACAAAGCAAGAACGGATCTTCGGCAGCCGTGGATGAGCCGAGGGTACTGACCCCGCGACCAGAACCCTCTTCCAATGTTTCTGCCTGCAGGCTTCTCAAGTCGAGCCCCCGCAGTTCTCCCAGTAAGTGCTGGAATTTGTCGAGACTCATGCCCAGTTCTTCCGCCAGTTGAGACTCCGACGGGGGGTATCCCAAGCGCGCTCTTAATTTTTGATGGGCCTCCTCGATTCGGCGGGCCTTCCTGCGCAGCGGGCGGGGGCTCCAGTCAAGATCACGCAAGCTATCCAATATCGCCCCGTGTATGCGGTATTTGGCATACGACCTGAGGTCAACATGGCGCGCGGGGTCAAACCTCTGAATGGCCTCGATCAGTCCAAGAATGCCCGCATGGATCAGGTCTTCAAGCAGAACATGCGGTGGAAGCCGATCATGAATTCGCTTGGCGATGTATTTGACCTGAGGAAGCTGGTCAACCAGCAGGCGCTCGCGCTCGGCTTGGTTCAGATTGCCAAAGGTGGCATAAGCAGAGGTCACGTCCCGGAGCGCCTGGCCGCTATGGTCTCTCTGGGGTTGGGTTGCTAGAGAGCTGCTCATCGCAGTACCCCCACGGACTGAATGGTCACGGCGGCCGGAATCTCGGCTGGAGACAGGACCACAAGACGAGGCAGGAAGGGCTCAAGAAGTCGGCGCAGATGAAACCTTGCGGGACTGTTGCATAACAGGACGGGAGAGCTGGCCGAGATCTGATCTCCGACAAAACTCCTGAGGCTGTCAACAACCCTGCGGAGGAGCGGCGGCTCAAGCCCGCCCGATTGACTGGCTGGACCCTGTGCCTCGAAAGCTTGGTTGATTTGATCCTCGACGGTGACATCCACCTGGACTACCGTAAGCTTCCCGTCTTCACCCAAGAGGGGGTGGACCAGCGCCTGTCCCAGGGCCTGGCGAACCGCTTCCACTAACAACACCGTCTTCTTTGTGGTTCCAACCGTGTCCTGCAAAGTTTCCAAGATAGTGGTCAAGTCCCGAATGGAAACCTGCTCGCGCAGCAACTGCTGCAAAACCTTCTGAACTTCTCCCAGGCTCATCAGCTTGGGGACGAGTTCCTCCACGAGTTTGGGTTGTCCTTGGCTCAAGGAGTCCAGCAGGCGCTTGGTTTCCTGTCGCGTCAACAGTTCGTGCGCGTGGTGCTTGATAACCTCCGCCAGATGTGTGGCCAGGACCGAAGTCTGGTCCACCACCGTATATCCTGCCGCCAAGGCGGGTTCGCGCTGACTTGGAGCAATCCATTTCGCGGCCACCTGAAAAGCCGGCTCAAGTGTCTCCTTTCCTTCTAAGGGTTGGGCAGAAGCTTCGGAGCTGATGGCGAGCAAGCAATCCTGGGCCATTTCCCAGCGAGCGACCTCAACCCCGCGCAACCGAACGATATACTCGCGAGGATTCAGTTGCAGGTTGTCCGTGATGTGAACGGAGGGAACAATAAAACCCAACTGCAACGCCAAGTGCCGCCGTAGCGCGCGGATGCGGCTGAGCAATTGTCCCCCTTGCTTCTCATCCACCTGGGGAACCAACGCGCCTCCAACTTCCAATGCCAGCTCATCCAGATGAAGCAGGGCTTCGAGCCTCTCCTGCGCCGTGACCTTGGAGGGTTGGACAGCTTCTGCAGCCTGGCTCGCCGGCAGTTTGGCCGCCAGCCGCGCGAGCCCCAGGCACAGGCCTGCCATGAGTAAGAAGGATGTCTTGGGAAGACCCGGGATCAGCGCCAACGACAACATCACTCCCGAGACGATCCACAGAGGACGGCTGCGGAAGAAGAGCTGCCTGGCAAGGTCTAGCCCCAGCGTCGACTCGGAGGAGGCGCGGGTTTCCACCATACCCCCCGCCACTGCAACCAGCAGCGAAGGGATCATGGTCACCAAGCCGTCCCCGACGGTCAGGATGGTATAAGTTCGGAGCGCCTCACTGAGAGGGATGTTGAGTTGGAAAACCCCAATCAAAAAGCCGGCGACAATATTGATGGCGGTTACCAGAATGGTAGCCAGGGCGTCGCGCTGGCTGAAACGCGCCGCTCCATCCATGGCCCCATAGAATTCCGCCTCGCGGGCGATTTGCTCGCGCCGGCTTCGAGCCTGAGTTTCATCGATCAAGCCGGCGCCCAGATCCGTGTCGACGGCCATTTGTTTTCCAGGAAGCGCGTCAAGGGTGAAGCGCGCCGTGACCTCTGCAATGCGCACCGCTCCATGGTTGATGACCAGGTACTGAATCGCAATCAAGGCAAGGAACAGCACGAACCCGACGATGTAGTTGCCGCCCACGACGAATTGGCCGAAGGCCTCGATCACCCGCCCGGCGGCGGCCGGACCTTCGTTCCCATGCAGCAGGATTCGGCGGCTGCTGGCCAGATTGAGAGACAACCGGAACAACGTCAAAAGCAGCAACAAGGAGGGAAAGACGGAAAAGTCAACCGGCCGCAAGATGTACATGGACACCAATAAAACCAGCACCGACGCGGTGATGCTGAAAGAGAGGAGAATATCCAGCACGAAGGAAGGGACGGGGACCAGCATGACGAAAACGGTCGCCACCACGGCGGCGGGCACAACCCAGTCGCCCGAGGACTTTTCGGGATGCCGCACATTGTTCGGTGTTGCCGCCATGATTAAAGGCTGAAGGTTAAAGGTTAAAGGCTAGAGGGAACTTACTTCTTACCTCCTCTTCCGAGCCTTAACCTTAATCATTAATCCTTTCTGCCCATACCCCCTATTTTCTTGCCTTTATTCTTTACCCCTTATCCTTTACCCTTTACCCTTTTTGCGCTGGGCGGGGGATGCGAGTCCGTCCCTGTAGGCGGTAAATGAAGGCCAGAATCTCCGCTACGGCCGCATGCAACTGGGCGGGAATGGCCTGGCCAACCTCGGCGCTGCGGTAAAGCGCTTGAGCCAGCGGCGGGTTCTCAACGATGGGAATTCCATGCCAGTTGGCTTCCCGCATGATGCGCTGTGCCAGAAGGCTCCGTCCTTTGGCCAGCACCACCGGAGCCGCCATTTCCTCCGGACGATACTCGAGTGCCACGGCAAACTCGGTAGAATTCGTAATCACAAGGCTGGCGCGCGCCACGTCCTTCAACACGCGCCGCCTGCGCATCTGCCGCTGCAGACGCCGGAGCCGAGAACGAACCATGGGATGCCCTTCCGTCTCCTTGGCCTCCTCTCGGATCTCTTGCCGACTCATGCGGAGCTGGCGTTCGAAGCTCAGGCGCTCAAGCAGGTAGTCAAACAGGAACCATACCGCGAACACCAATCCGGCCTTCCAGACAAGCCCGTAGGCCAGCGTAAACAACCAGGCGGAGCTGGCGCGCGGCGTGAGGAAACAAGACCGCAGGATCTTGTCCCATTCACCTGAAATCAGGGTGATACCCAGGTACAACAGATAGCCGGCGGGCAAGAGGGACTTCAAAAGCCCTCGTAGCGAAGCCAGGGAAAAAACACGGCTCAGGTTTGAGGCAGGGTTCAACTTCTCCGGCTTGAACGAGAGCGCGGTGGGAGCAAGGACAAAGCCTCCCTGAGCCACAACTCCTCCTGCCGCAGCCAGCCAGCTCAGCAGCAAGGGAGGAGCAGCCCAACGAATGGCCAGCAGGGCCGTCCGTTGCAGAAGCGTCACATACGCTTTGAAGTCGCTCGAAGGTAGGGGAAGAGTTCGCACCAGGAACGCCCGCCATTGCAGTCGCCAGACTTCCGCCTGCCACCACACCAGCACGGCCACAGTCAGCAGCGCCAAGGCGGAGGGCAATTCCCGGCTGCGCGCCACTTGCCCTCGTTCGCGAGCCTTTTTGCGCCGCCTGGGCGTTGCGGGTTCGGTCCTGTTCTCGTCGGCCACGGCAGAGACCTTTCATCGGGCAAGGTGCAACAGATGCTCCATGGTCTGGAGGGCGCGAAAGAAATACCCTTCCATCAAGACAGGCCAGTAGCGGAGGGCCCCGGCGAGGACAAGAAAACCCACCAGAGCCTTGACTGAAAGCCCCATAAAAAGGACCGGGAGCTGAGGTGACGCCTTTCCAATCAACCCCAAGGCAATGTCAGCCAGCATGGTTGCCACGAGTGTAGGTGCGGCAATCTGGACGGCTACGACCAGCATGGCACCGGCAGCGTGTAACAGTTCCTCGGTCGCCGCTGGAGTGGCACTCGCCACACCGGGGGGCAAGTACTCGAAGCTCTTCGCCAAACCTCGCAACAGCCAGTGGTGAACACCGAGTTGCAAGAACAGAAGCAAGACGACAGCCTTGTGGAATATCGCAAGAACGGGCGTGTCCACCTGGGTTTGTGGGTCGATCACGTTCACCAGGGAATACCCGACTTGAAACCCCAGTATCTGTCCGGCCATTTCCGCCCCCTCGAAAACGAAACTCAAGGTCAAGCCGAGGATGAGGCCCACCATGACCTCGCCCGCCACCACCCTGCACCAATTCAGCCCGTTGAAATCAAAAGCGCGCGGTGCGTAGACCGGGTACAGCAACGCCGTAATCGCAACCGTCAGACCTGCTTTCACGCGTACCGGAATACCCATGCTGCTGAAGAAAGGAGCAAAAACCATGAGCATGCCTATCCGCACCCCCACAAACACTGCTGGGGCTATCACGCGTTCCAGTCCTGTCCCCACGTCCTAGCCCTTCCCGCCTCCCTCAACCCAAATAACGGCGCAAATCGGTTAAGACTTCCAAAGTGAACAGAAGCAGTTTTCGCAAAGACCACGGCAGCAGAAGAAACGTGGTGAGGGCGACCGCGAACAGTCTCGGGACGGTCGAGATGGTGATATCCTGGACGGAAGTCATGACTTGCAGCACGCTGACGAGCAACCCCGTGACCAGCGCCACCAGAAGGATCGGGGCGCTCAAGAGGAAAGCCGTCTCCAGGGTCTTGCGCGCGAGTTCCACCGCCATATCTGCGGACATAGTTATTCCTCAGTAAAAACTCTTCATTAAGGATCCCACCAGCAAGTTCCAACCATCGACTATCACAAAGAGCAGGATTTTGAGTGGGGTCGAGATCATCACCGGAGGCAACTGCAGCATGCCCACAGAAGTGGTCACTGACGCCACCACCATGTCGATAACCAGGAACGGCAGGAACAATACCGTGCCGATTTGAAACCCTGCCTTTAGTTCCGAAAGAATGTAAGCGGGAACGACCACGCGCATGGCAAGGTCCTCCGGCCGGCGGGGGCGCGGTTCCTTCCCCAATTCCACAAACAACGCCAGATCCTTTTCGCGTGCGTACTTGAGCATGAATCGCCGAAGTGGATTGGCACCGAGCTCGACTGCCTGGAACGCATTCACCCTTCCCTGCTGCAGGGGAACCACGGCAACCTGGTAAACCTCCAAAACCACCGGCTGGATTATGAAGTAGGTGAGGAAAAGGGCCAAACCAATGAGTGTCTGGTTGGTGGGAGTGCTTTGAGTCCCAAGAGCCTGGCGCAAAAAGTGAAACACCACCAGCAACCTCACGAACGGTGTCATCACCAGCAAAATGGCGGGCAGAAGGGTGAGAAGCGTAAGCAGGACGACGATTGTCCAGGGAAGCGAGCCTCCCGCGCCCGGAAGCCCTGGTAGGACCAAACCCCCTTGCTGTTGGGCCAGCGGAGCACCCCGCGCCTCCGCCGCGAACCCGCTGGCTAGCAGGAGGGTAATTAGGCCTGTGAGCAAAATAGACGGCGTATTCAACTCCCTCCAAAACTCTCGGACTCTAAATGCCATTCTCTTGCTTCCCGGTTTGGCTGTCCGGCGTCACGCCCGGAGCGTCCAGTCTTGCCAGAAGAGCGATGGAATTTCCCGTACCACCCACAAGAAACTCCTGGTGTTGGAATTGCACGACCGCCAGAAATCTCTTCTCACCCAAGGAAAGGGTCTCCGACAACCGCAAGCGGCGCGCCGACCGGCGGCGCTTGAGGCTTTTGTGAACGTTCGCCGCATGCTCGGTGACGACCGCGACGATCCTGCCGACTGCGGCCCATAAACTCCCAGAACCAGCTCGATTCATGAGGTTCTCTCCTCAAAGCCCGTGCCGTCGCCATCCCCAAAGCACTCTCAAACAAGTTCCGTCAAGCGAATGGCCAGACTTTCGTCCACCACGTCGAACTCTCCCCAACCGATCATTTCACCGTTCACCAGTACGGGGACGTGTGATCCCTCCTCATAGTGAGTGTCCAGGATGACGCCCGGCGCCAGATCGAGCAATTTCCCCACCGTTAACCCCGGGATTGGAACCTCAACACTCAGCCGACACGGGAGCCCCTTAACATGGCTCCAGGCTCCTTCCTCGCCCGGGGATCGATCAATAGATGCCTCCGTCTGGTTGGGTTCCATCTTATCTACCGTAACTAGACACACGCTCATCCATAGGCATAAGGACTGGAAAGCAAGTGGGGAGCCAAACACATTCGGGCTGCTCATAAAGACGCGCACCGTGCAGGTGGCAGTCGGAAGTGGTTGTTTAATCAGGAATTCTTCTGATTGGACTCGGGTAATTCCTCCCGAACGTGCTGCGCTTCTCGTGCCGTTCTCACCCTGCAATTAGAAAAAACTAATGGCATGATTCTTAGAACTCAGGTGGGCCCCACCCTATTTGATAGAAAAAGTCCTGAAAGTTCGACTCCTAATTCTTGTCGGCAATGGTATCAAGATTGGCGAAGGTATTGGAACAAATCAGGAAAAGGTCGGTCGCTTGTTGTTGATCGCGGCGTGCCTGGGTTCTCCGGTGGGCGAAAAGCTGACGTTCGTAAAGCCGTTCCATGACCTCCAGTTTTTGCCGCGCCTGCCTATATTCAATGAGTTGACGCTCGCGTTGCTGATTCACGCTTTCGACAACCTGTGCCGCCGCGTTTATACGCCTCAGGCGCACAACCGAACATACCACCTGAAACCGAAGTTCGGCTCCGGTCATTCCTTTCTCCAGGCTCTTCGCCAGCGACCCAGCCTCCTCAACCCGGCCCTGCCTCAAAGTAGCGAGCTGCTCTTGCGCACCTATCAGGTGATGGGTTAAGAGCTCGAGACGCTGGCGCTCGCGTCGTTCATATATGGCGCGGACTCGCCGCAGGGCCTTGAGGGGAAATCGGAATGCCATCATCAATCCTACTACCCTGGAATGGCTTGCAAGGCCGAGAGCGTCTGGTCGAAAGGAGCCTTCTCATCCTGGCGCTGCTGCAAAAAAGCAGTAAGCGCCGGCAATACCGCGAGAGCTTGGTCCAAAATTGGGTCAAGGCCTTTTTGGTACGCTCCCACTCGGATGGTGTCTTCGGAAGCAGCGTAAGCGGCGGCCAGGCGGCGAAGCCGGGAGGCCTTTTCCAGGTGCACGCGCGCGCAGACTGCGGGCATGAGGCGGCTAAGGCTGTCGAGGATACCGATGGGTGGGAAATGGGCTTGCGAAGCGAGTTTTCGGTCAAGCACGATGTGGCCGTCCACAAGCGCCCGGACGGAGTCCACAAGGGGATCGAGTTGGTCGTCGCCTTCCATCAGCACGGTGTAAAAGGCGGTGATGCTGCCCCCATTGAAGCGTCCGGAGCGTTCAATTAACTGCGCCAGGAGGCTGAAAACTGAAGGCGTATAGCCCTTTGCAGTAGGCGGTTCACCGGCAGCCAATCCGATTTCGCGTTGCGCCATGGCAAATCGGGTCAGCGAATCCACCACCAACAACACCTGTTTACCGCGGGCGCAGAAGTATTCCGCTACCGCCGTTGCCGTAAGCGCCGCGCGGATGCGAAGCAATGGAGATTGATCGGATGTCGAGACGACGACCACGGAGCGTTTGCGCCCCTCCTCCCCCAGCGTGCCTTCCAAGAACTCTCGAACCTCCCGCCCGCGCTCCCCGACCAATGCCAAGACGGCCAGATCGGCGGAACTGCCCCGAGTCATCATTCCCACCAATGTGCTCTTGCCGACTCCGCTCCCGCCAAAAACGGCTACCCGCTGCCCACGGCCACAGGTGATAAGAGCATCGATAGCTCGGATGCCTGTAGCGAGCGCCTCCTGAATGGGCAATCGCTCAAGGGGAGCGGGGCCCGAAGCGTGCAGAGGTCGATAATCACGGGCACGGTAACCCGGGGCGGAATCCAGAGGCCTCCCCACCGCATCGATCACTCGACCCAGCAACTCTTCTCCGACGCGGATGGTGGGCTGCGCGCCCCAGGTCATGATCCGGTCGCCATATCGAATTCCACCCAGTCTCTCTAACGGCATGGAGAGCACGTTGGATCCACGGAATCCGATCACCTCGCCTGGGGAGACATGCCCCTCTGAATCCACAATCTCGCAACACTCCCCCACACAACAGAAAGGACCTTCAGACTCGACGAGGTGGCCGACCGCCTTGGTGACCCGGCCAATCCATCGGGACGTGGAGCACACATCCAGATACTGGAAATAAGGAGCGAACTGCGTTGTAGGGTCCATCAGGTTGTCACAGGACGCTGAGCCAACAGGTCGAAGAATCCTCGCTCAACCTCCGCCAGTTGGGCTTCCAAGGTGAGGTCTGTGGTGCCCAACGCCGTCTCCAACACACAGTGACCCATCCCTAGTGTTCCGTCGCCTAGAAGTTCAGGCGCCGGCCGCAGACCTTGTTGGTTGGCAAAGAAATCGTGCCAGGCATATACATGGTCGGGGTGAACGCGCAACCGTACGCTAGTGCCCGCGGCGATCTTCTCGAGCGCCACTCGAACCACCCCGGCCAATAACAGAGGATCGACCTGCACTTCTCGGTGCAGGATCTTCCGCGCGATCTCCACTGCCAGCTTGACCACCTCGGCTTCCACGCGGCAAAAGTAACCTTCCCGCTCGCCCGCAAAATCCCGCAGGGCTTTCGCGATGGCTTCGCGCTCCGCGGTAAGCTCCTGGTCAAACCTGGCGCCAGCCCACGCTTCACCTTCCTTCATACCCAGGGCTCGCGCTTGTTCCTCCTTCACCCGAACCTCTTCTTCGTTGAAGCCGATTATTTGAGGAGGCGTCAATTCAGCCTCTGCCACCTTGGCAGGATTGAAGTCCTCTGCTGTTTCTTTTCCATTTCCTGCGTTTTGCTGCCCGTCTTCAACCACCGTATCCAGCACGGGCCGGTAGACATAGGGCTGGGCTGTTGGCGGCCCGACTTCCTCAACCCCAGCCCGCGTCCTAGACCACATAAGGGTCTTCTCCATTACTCTTCAAGGCAATCTTGCCATCCGCTTCCAGCTTTCGCGCCAAATTCACGATCTCCTGCTGCGCCTGACGAACCAGGCGGGAACGAATGGGTCCTAAGGCCTCGATGTCTTCTTTCAGCATCTCTGCGGCGCGCAAAGACATGGATTTGTAGAAGTAGTTCTTCAAGTCTTCTGACGCACCCTTCAGGGCCGTGGCCAGCGTCTTCTTATCGACTTGGCTCAACACCTCACGGATACTCGCCTCCGGAATAGTGCTGAGGTCTTCAAAAGTGAACATAAGATCCCGGATGGCCAGTGCCAGCTTGGGATCTTCCTGTTCGATGGCCGTCAGGATTTCTTCGCAACATCTGGGATCAACACGGTTGAGCATGTCGGCGGCCGCGCTCACGCCTCCGTAGGCGCGCCGACTCTGTTCTCCAAGCGCGGCAAGTTTCTTCTGCAGCACTACCGATATCCTCTTGACCATTTCAGTTGAAAATTGTCGCATCACCGCGAGGCGTCGGATGGCTTCGGCGCGCAGTTTTTCCGGCAACAAGACAAGCAGCGAAGTCGCCGTCCTGGCGCCCAAATGCGCCAGCACCAGCGCAACGGTCTGAGGGTGCTCACCCTCGACAAACTTCACTAGCTGCGCAGGGTCTGCCTTCTGTAACGTGTCGAGGTTCGAAACGGTGGCTTCTTGCGCTTCCATGGCCTGTTCAAGCAGCGGCTTGGCGCCATCTTTCCCGAATGCCTTAACCAGTAATTGGTTGGCGTACTCCTGTCCGCCTTGCGCCAGATAGTCTTGAGTCAGCGACAACTGGTGATACTCTTGAAGCACACGAGCGGCCGTCTGTGCAGAGATATAGCCCAGTTCAGCAATTTCCTGTGTGAGTCGTTGCACCTCGAGCGGATTGAGGCGCCGGTAGACCTCGCTCGCCACCTCATCTCCCAGGAGCACAAGTAGAATTGCGGCCTTCCGGATTCCTGTCATGGCTTGCGTGTCAGGCCGCTGCCCGCCCTTTGGGATCGCCTCATGCGGCGCGATTGAAAGAGCTTCGGTCATGCTTGGGCCTCACTCTGCCGGATCCAGTTTTGGATCAAACGGCTTGCCGCTTCAGGATTCCCCTTGATCTTTTCAACTAATTGCCGCTTCAACATGACGGTTCTCTTGACTTCCGCCTTGATGTCGCCTAACTCGTTTAGGACACCTTCGTCCACACTTTCGCCCTCCCCGGCTTTGGGCTTTAGCTCCAGTGCGAGTGTCTCAGCTTTACCCAACGCACCCTGTCCCAAAGCTCTTGCCCCAAGTTGCGGGTGTTCAACCGCCAAAGCGGCGACCATCTGCCTCTTGACAGGTCGGAGAACCAGCCAATAGACCACGAAGAACAATGCCGCCAAACCCATGTAACGGATCACTCCCATCCATTCTTGGAGCACCGGAGCAAGACGCTCCGGCAGGCTGGGAGGGCTGACTTCGGGGGCCATGGACATAAAAGAAATGTTTTGGACTGACAGGCGATCACCTCTCACGGGATCGAAGCCGATGGCCGCCTTAGCGAGGTCTTCGATTTGTTTCATCTCCTCCGGCGACCTTTTACGGCGGCCCTCAACCCTCCGGCCACCCTCGAAACTGGTCTCTACCGCATAATCCACAAGGACCGCCGCTGCCAGCCTTTTTATCCCTCCCGGGGGTTGAACAGCGTGGCGCACTGCCTTGCTGACGGCGTACGTCTTATGCTTAGTTCGTTGACCCATTTGCCCTGGTGTGTTGTCCAAAACCGCTGAGGCGGCGCCCCGCGCGTTTGAGCCGGGAACATTACTGGGCGTGCCAGGTATTCCTTGCGAGTCCGAGTCCGCCGAATGATCCTCAGAAGTTTCCGACGTCAACACCACTGAACCGTTCGGATCGTAGGTTTCCTGCGTACTATCGCTGCTCGCCAGATCGTATTCGACGGTTACATTGGCTCTCAGCCCGGCAGCTCCCACCACCGGAGTAAGAGTTGAAATCAGTTTCTCGGACAGGCTGTTTTCCATTTCCTCGATTTCACCGCGGTCTACTCCCTGTTGATGCCTCCTCGACAGCAACGGAACGTTGCCGTCAGCATCAATCACCGTTACGTTTTCCGGACCGAGGTTGTCCACCGCGCTGGCCACCAGGTACGTAATGGACTCAATCGCGCTGTTCGCCAACCTTCCCTCGCGCAGCTTGACCACCACGGAGGCCTTCGCCGCGCGCTCCTGCTCGGCAAAAAGAGAGTCGTGAGGTAAAGCAAGGTGAACGCGTGCAGACTGCACTTGCCGAATCGCTCGGATGGTGCGTTCCAGTTCTCCTTCCAGCGCTCTTTGGTAGTTCACCCTTTCAGCAAAGTCGCTACCGGCCCAATTAGGCTTGTCGAACAGTTCCAAACCCAGCCTTCCGGTTTGGGGTAGCCTCTGGGAGGCGAGATCCAGTCGCACGGAGTCGAGCTTGCTGGCAGGCACGCCCAAGCTCGTCCCATCGCTTGAGATCTCGTAAGGGATATTATTGGCCGCAAGCGTTCGAGCGATGGATTGCGCTTCTTCCGGCTGGAGCCCGGAATAGAGCGGTTTGTAATCGGCTCCACTTATCAGGCGTACGAAAACGAAGAGACTCAGGACGACCAGACACGCCCCTGCCCCAAGCGTGATTTGCTGCTTTCGATTCAACCCGCGCAGAAACTTCTGAACCTGGTTGATCGTCTCCCTGGGGTGCAGCGCCATGCCTCACCTTTCAAAATGCCATTCCTGAGACTTCCTTGTACGCCTCAATGATCTTGTTGCGGACTTGCATCATGAGTTGGAAGGAGAGGTTTGCCTTTTCCACCGCAATCCATGCCTGATGGATATCTTCTCCCTCCCCTTTCAAAAGTCCCGCTATTTGCTGGTTGGCTTCGGTTTGGAGTTGTTCGACCTGATTGAATGCTGTCTGGAGCTGGGAAAAGAAATCCGATCGACCGTCGACCAGCTTCCCTGCCTCTACTCCTACCTTAACTTGGCTAAGCAGCGAAACCCCTGAAAGCGGACTGCCCATTGTTCACCTCCCACCGCCTCGAAGATGGATTAGCGAAAGATCTCGAACGACTGACTGATCATGTGCACGTTCGCCAAATCACTCGCCAGCACTTTGGCACGTTGTCGCTCCGCCGCCAGCGCCGACCCGCTGATCTCCAGCGCCCCCTATAAACTCACGTGAACAGCTCTCTTCCTTATGGCTCAATGGGTAACAGCAGGAGACATGCCATTTTCCAGCCCCCAATCTAAGATTCCTCTCACCTAACCACCTCAAATTGGCAGGCTGAGGTGCTCAGAACGTAGTACTGACCCGTTTTCGGACAAGATGAATGCCCGCTCCATGACGTGTTCTAGCTCGCGAACGTTCCCAGGCCACGAGTGGGCCTCCAAAGTCCCAGCCACCTCGAAGGCTATTGACTTGCACGGAACCGCAGCCTCGCGACAGAATGAGTCCAGAAAATGAATTGCCAAGGGGAGAATGTCTTCTCTCCTGTCGCGGAGCGGCGCAAGTTCGATCGGAAAAACGCATAGCCGATAGTAGAGCGCGTCGTTGAACCGCCCTTCGTTCATGCCACGAGCCAGATCGACGTTCGTGGCTGCTATCACCCGCACATCCACCCGAAATACGTCCGGGCTCCCCAACCGCTGGACTTCCCCCTCTTGCAGGAAACGCAGCAACTTGCCCTGCATGCCCAGAGGCAGTCCTCCCACTTCGTCCAGGAAAAGTGTGCCACCATGCGCAGAATGGATCCTTCCCAACCGTGACTGGAAGGCTCCCGTGAAAGCCCCCCGACTATAGCCGAACAACTCAGACTCCAGGAGAGCTTCGGGAATCGCGGCACAGTTGACAATGACAAAAGGCTGCCGGGCCCGCGGGCCGAGATTGTGGATGGCTCGCGCCATCAGTTCTTTTCCCGTCCCCGTCTCCCCCATGATGAGAACCGTCGTATCACGAGGGATCACCAATCTCGCCAGATGATAGGCCCGTTGCATCGCCCCGCTCGATCCCATCATCCCCGGCAACGGCTCTTCCCCTTTCACCTCCGACACTATCCCAGCCGCGCCAGCCGGGTGCTCCTCCAACCCCTCGGCTTCCACTCCGCACTCCATCGAGCCCTGCGCGTGGGGGAAATCCAGTGGCCGGCCCTGGCGTGGGGAAAGCCTCTCAAGCAGGCAGCGTTCCTCAACTTCGGAGCCAAGCACTAGAACCTGCACGTGGGGATGCCGCGTCTTGATGATCTCAACCAACTCCTGCACATCAAGGTCCGGCAACCAGCGATCCAGCAAAAGCGTCTTGAACGCTCCGTCCTCCACCAGCGATAACGCCTCGGCTCCGCCCAGCGCCTCTTCGACGGTCCAACTGCGAGTGCCCAATCGTCTGAGAATGCGCTTCCGAAACTCTTGATTCGCACTCGCCACAATTACGGCGCTCGGAGCTTCGCACACTGGTCGGTAATCCGACGTACTCATGTTGTACTCCGATGACGCCTATTATAGAGAGGCCATCATTAGAGATTCATTAACCTCGTATTAAACTTTTCTAGGATGAAAAGGCGAGTGGGGTAGGGAGTCCTACGGACAAAAAGAACCCCCCTTACCATGCTTCACAATGGTCACAGCTTGCTAGGAAGCCAGTTCAGGAGCCTTCGGGCTGGGAAAGTGGGAGGCAAATCTCGCAGAGGAGGGGGGAATTCGCAGTAGTTATGGTCAGGAGGCTGCCTCCGAGCGCCTCGACCGCTCTGCGCACCGGGGTCCAATCTCCCTCTGCACTGTCCGGGGCTAACACCCTCTGGGATTCACGTTCAGGGATTTCGGTGCACTCCGGCGGTGAATACACCTCGGCCCGTTGCGCAGTCGCCGAGATAGTGAGACAAGCGCTGCCCTCCTTGGTTGATAGGCTCACTTCCAACTTTCCTCCTGTTGGGCTCTGCTGGATAGCGCGGAGCAATCCCCGACGCAGAGCCACGAGTAAGCGCGCCGGATCGGCTTGAACGAGGCAGATGTCCCCGGACTCGACATGGACAGCGAGGCGACGAGAATCCGAGAGTGGACGCAATTGCTCTAGCGCCACCCGGACCAGTTCGCCGACCCCAACCTCGTCATTCACAAGGTCGCTTGTCCCCCCCTCGGCCAATGCCCGGTACGACTTAAACAATTGGACTAAGCCCTCAGCCTGTGCAAGTGACTGCTGGATGACCCTCCTGTACTCTTGCGCGTCGGAGTCAACGAGGAGAGCCAATTCAAGGGTTCCGCGCAAAGACGTCAAGGTCTGGCTTAATTGATGGAGAAAGACGCGCGTCTGATCCTTGTAGGGTAGCGAGTTGCTCAGCGAATCGCTTTCGACGCTTTGCCGAGGGATCGGTCCGCGGGCGGATGAGACAGGAAATGCATCCACGACTTGGGAAGGCCTCCATTCCCCCTCGGGAGATTCCGTTGGTGGTTGGGCGTTTTTCATCCCGTCATCCCTTTTTCCCCCAACTCATAGCCAACGTTCCGAACCGTGTGAATGAGTTTGCTTTCAAAATCCTGATCGACCTTCTTCCGCAAGTAGTTGATGTAAACATCCACCACATTCGTCATGGTGTCGAAGGAGAAATTCCAGACATGCTCGATAATCATGGCGCGCGTCACACACCGTCCCGCATTACGCATGAGATATTCGAGCAAGGCAAATTCGCGTGGCGTTAGGTCGATACGGCGGCCCGCCCGCCTGACCACCCTCTCTGCCCGATCCAGTTCTAACTCCTCCACTCGCAGGACTACACCAACCGGATTAGGAGATCGCCTCAGTAAGGCTCGTACACGAGCTGACAGCTCGCTAAACGAGAACGGCTTCGTCAGGTAATCGTCCGCCCCGAGGTCCAGCCCTTTCACCCGATCCTCCACCCGTGCGCGACCGGAAAGAATCAGCACCGGAGGGGAGGGTTTTCGGCTACGTATATGTTTCAGCACTTCCAGCCCATCAATCTTGGGAAGCACCAAATCCAGGATGACTAAGTCAAAGTTGGCCTCACCAACTAACGACTGAGCATCCTCCCCATCCCACGCCAAATCCACCGCATACTGTTCCGATTCCAGACCTTTCTTTACAAAGCTGGCCACGGGTTTGTCATCCTCTACCACTAGAATGCGCATGGTTTCTCCCCTCGGCACTGATCGCTCTTCCACAACTCATCACTCCTCTGCAATGCCCGTTCTCATTAGCCATTTCTCACATCGGCGGAAAAAGCAGGGGGGATTAGCAAAAAGTTCAAGCCGCTTGATCCACGCCTTGAAAGAGAAGCCTAAATCGCCGGGCGTTCAGCTTGACCTCGTATTTGATTTCACCAAGCTGCCCCCGGCTAGCCGGGGCCGCTACGAAGAGCAGCCTGCTAAAGTCCTTGGAGGGAAATCCGATTCTCACCATGAGGGAACTTAATGCAGTTCGTTGGCGCCTACTTGGAGAGCGAGCCTGCTTGCCCTTATGGGGGCGCTCTCATGGAACCAGCTCATGTTTGAGCCTCTCCTTCCAAAAATCTTAGTAGTTGACGATGACCTGTCTATATGCGAGTTCTTAAAGCTAGCCATCGCGCCGAAGGCTTCGGGAGTGAGTGTTGCCCAAAACGCCGTGACCGCGCTGGAAGCCATTGAAAGCGGAAATTTCGACATCATTTTGTGTGACATTTGGATGCCTGGATGTTCCGGCATGGAACTCTTGTGCCTGGCGCGGCAGTCGAAATGGGATGTGGGATTCATTCTGGCCACCGGCCAAGTCCACATCGAGCAGATCATCCAGGCCCTGCACCTGGGGGCGTCAGATTTCCTCTTAAAGCCCTTTACCCTTGGGACCTTGGAGCAGTCTATTGCACGGACCTTCCGTCTGCTCCAAATGGAGCGCGAATCACGCGCTTACCGCACCTCACTGGAAGCCAGCATTGAGCGACGCACGCGGGATTTGATGCAGGCCTTGCGTGAATTGGAGGAAAACTACCAAATCACCCTGGAAGCTCTCGCCCTGGCCATGGACGCGCGCGAGCACGAAACCTACGCACATTCTCTGCGTGTACGTGCCTACACGCTCCATCTGGCCCGCTTGGTTAGTTACCCGCCGGCACTCATGCCTCCACTCGCTCGTGCTGCACTTTTGCACGATATTGGCAAAATTGCGGTGGCTGACTCCATCCTGCTTAAACCAGGAAAGCTCACTGAAGAGGAATGGATCCAAATGCGCCGGCATGTTTTGGCGGGAGAGCAGATATTAAACCGAATCCCCTTCCTCAGACCCTCCGCACCTGTTGTCCGGCATCATCACGAACGATACGATGGAAAGGGATACCCCAATGGGCTGGTCGGGGAGCAAATTCCGCTGGGAGCGCGCTTGTTCTCGCTGGCTGATACGCTGGATGCCATGACCTCCGACCGGGTCTACAGAAAAGCCACCGGGTTGCCAGAGGTTTATGCGGAGGTCTCCCGCGAGCGAGGCAAGCAATTCGATCCCCTGATCGCAGACCTGTTCCTCAAAACGCCGCAGCGAGTGTGGCAGCAGGTCCGAGATTCACTCCACCAACAATTGCCCTCTGCAATGCCGTAACTCCCAACTCACTCGAGCCTTTGCTATCTCTCTTCGCCTGTCTGCAATTCTTGCTTCTTGTGCTTGGGGGGCTTGTGCTTGCGGCTTTCATGGCGCTGGGTCGGCGGAGGCGATCCGATCTCTCTCCGCGCTCGCCGCTTGACTTCCTTTGTGGCTCGGAAAGGCTTCTGCTTTCGTGGACTCATCCAGCACCACCCGCTAGTGCTTGGGGACGCAAGGTCGCGTCACCGCCCGTGGGAGGACAAGTACTAGCTTACCCTAACCGTCGGCGATAAGACTGGCGGAAGTGTGTCGGAATCGAACCGACCGGTCCACCATAGGCAGACCCGCAGGATTTGAAGTCCCGGACGGACACCAGCCCGCATGCACTTCCGTTATCATTATAACTTACTGTGGGCCGGAGTTTTATTCCGTTATTCGTGGCGGAAAGAAGAAGCTGTCAGCTATCAGCCTTCAGTTACAACATTCGAGTGTTCCTGCTGACGCCTGAAGGCTGACGGCTGAAAGCAAGCGTTTTTAATCGGCGTCGTGTCCGCAAGAACGGGCGTTTGCCCTGGCGAAGTCTGGCGAGAACTAGAAAGCCTTTGACTACCCTAAACCGACCGAGTAAACTAAATGGAGAAGATGATGCTATTATGCGAGTCTTTCTAAGTTATACCACCGCCGACGAAGATTTTGCCAAGCAGTTGGGCTCCCACCTCTCCAAGCGAGGGTGTGAGGTTTGGGATCCGAGCGAGCAACTATTTCCCGGCGACAACTGGTCGCTCAAGATCGGCGAAGCCCTCAAACAATCGAAGGCGATGGTTGTTTTGCTTTCTCCGGACTCGATAAAGTCAGAATGGGTGCGCCGAGAAATTGAATACGCCATCGGCGACCGTAACTACGAAGGAAGGGTGTTCCCTGTTGTTGTTCGACCGACAGACGACGTTCCCTGGATTCTGCGCAAGTTTCAAATACTTCGCGCCAACAACAACCCCGCAGAAATCAGCAAGCGCATTGCAATTGCTTTGAGACCAATGGCATAAGTGCTGGTCGAATGACCCGACAACAAAACCCCCTGCCGCGTGAAGTTTTCCTGTCGCACTCCACAAAAGACCGGCGTTTCGCAGAGAGGATTGCGCAGGTACTGCGAAGTCATGTAAGCCTTGTAACCATATGAACCTGTCGTGGACCTTGGGGGAATTCCTGTTCGTTGATTTTACAACGGACTTCGATGAGGGCTGCCGCAGTCTACTTCGCATTTGGGGGCTAGGTTACCATGCTGTGCCTCGGCGAGAGGCTTCTGTGTTCACCCCGCGGGGTTATAATCGGCGTCGTGTCCGCAAGAGCAGGCGCTAGGAGTCAGAAGAGCAGGTTTCAGGTGCCAGGAGGCCAAGGAGAGTTCAGGAGTCAGAACACTGGCGCCAGAATGAAGAGCACCTGCTTTCCGCCCTCCGCCTTCTGCCAGCTTTTGTTTGATCCCCTGAAGGGGTCAGTTGGGATTCTCCCAGATAACCTTATTCCACCAACTCTTCGAGTCGGGCGCGAGCGCGGCGATTGTCGAGGATCAAGCGGTCAATCAGGAAGCGCATCTCTGCTGACAATAAAGGACCTAGTCTTTTCGGGACCTCAGAACAAACTGCCTTTTGAGTCCGGGAAAGCCCGATCAAACCTAAGAAGATGGCCAAGCATCGACGAATTGTGGACCATGGAGTGAAACGAGAAACTGGAAAGCGCGCGGTTGCACAGCATTTTTCAGCATCCTGCCGAAAATCCTGGCAATGGAGGTAGTATGGCAAGTTTTCTTGTGACCGGCGGTGCCGGGTTCATCGGGTCGGCGTTGGTCAATCGACTGGTGGAGCTGGGCCACTCGGTTCGAGTGGTGGATAATTTCAGCACCGGGTTTAGACGAAATCTCGACAATTGTCTCGACCGCATCGAACTGGTTGAAGGTGACTTGGCGGAGCTTGCGGTTTGCAAGGCCTCCGTGCAGGGAGTGGAATACGTGCTCCATCAAGCTGCAATTCCTTCGGTCCAGCGCTCCGTGGAAGACCCGATCAGAAGCAATAATGCGAATGTCACTGCCACCCTGAACATGCTGGTGGCGGCCCGGGGCGCCCAAGTGAAGCGGTTCGTATTTGCCAGTTCCTCCTCCGTATATGGTGACACGGAGACGTTACCGAAGGTAGAAACCATGCCCGAGAATCCCCTCTCCCCTTACGCTCTTACGAAACTCGCGGGCGAGAAGTACTGCGTCGTCTTCCATCGAATTTACGGCCTCCCGGCTGTTTCCCTTCGTTACTTCAACGTGTTCGGCCCACGTCAGGATCCCCACTCCCCGTACTCGGCAGTTATTTCGCGTTTTATTGAAGCGGCGCTCCGGGGCATTCGTCCCATCGTCTACGGCAATGGAGAACAGTCGCGCGACTTTACTTATGTGGATAACGTGGTTGAGGCCAACATGCTCGCTTGCACAGCGGATGGCGTGGGTGGCATGGTCTTCAACGTCGGCACAGGCGAGCGACACACTCTTAACGATCTCCTCTCTTCTCTTTCCGCAATCGTGGGACGCCAGTTGGAAGCCGAGTACTCAAACGCCCGGCTGGGAGATGTACGCCATTCTCAGGCTGAGATTGAAAAGGCCCGGCGCTTCTTGAGGTTCGAACCAAGAGTGAGTTTCAAAGAGGGGCTTGAACGCACGGTGGATTGGTTCCGCAAGACGGTGAGTCTTGGCGCCGGCAACAAGTGACAGGCTTCCGGAGGCCGGGCGCTACGCCTGCGCCGGCTGGGATTTGGGTGTGAACGAGCAGCCCACACGCTTTTTCCCATCCGGAAGTTGACGCCAGTAAATTCGATGCAAGGTTAGTTCTAGTTCAGCGTCGGCCAGGAATGGAACAGGTAGTCGAGCTGGAAAACTGTCCGGCAGGTCATCATCGTCCGTCAGCAAGCAAACGCCCCCGAAGCTTAGGTCCAGAACCCTTACCATCTTGCTCTTCTCCGCAAGACGAACTACGCCCAGCCCGCGCGCTCCTTGGAGCGGAATTCGCTCATACTGGCGACGGTCATGGGCGTGATCTGAAGGTCGGATTCTCTCTCCCGCCAAGCCAACGCCTGGAGAAGAAACGGACTGGGCAGGGCTGCGCCGGTCGCCGCTGTCTGTCGCAGCCTCAAATTCCCGCACGAGTCCTTCGACTTCGGACCCCGAAGCCCGAGCTGTGACCACGGGCTCGTCTTGTAGACGAGCTGCCCTTTGTTTGCTTTCGTAAAGGTTCTTGTCCGCGGATTGGAACAAGTGTGTTGCGTCCTCAGCATCTTCAGGAAAAATGGCAATCCCATAATCGATTCCAACCGGTGTGTTGGGAGCAAGGGGCTTGGCATATGTTTCGAACTTCCCGGCGATCCGTTCTGCCAACGCCTCGGCACTGGACTTCTCGGCTTGGGGAAGAAGGATGGCAAACTCATCGCCGCCAATCCTGCAAGAAATGTCAGAGCCGCGGATGGTTTCAACGCTGGCACGAGCCACACTGCGCAGAATCTCATCTCCCGTGGCATGTCCGTAAGTGTCATTAACACTCTTGAACCCGCGAAGGTCCAACAAGAGCAATGCGAACGAGGTCCCGTAACGACTGGAGCGATTGATCTCCCGACCCAGATATTCTTCAAACATGCGGCGGTTCTGGAGGCCAGTAAGCGGGTCCGTGGCGGCGTTATGGCGCAACTTCTCAAGCTCTTCGTATTCCAACAGAATGGGTTTCCGCAGAAGTTGTAATTCGCCAAAGTAGTCCACCGCCGCTGTCCTCAGTGAGGATGGGCGGCCGAGTTTTTCGGTCAACTCGTTTCGGCGGGCTAAGATCTTTTCCCAATGGACGATGCTCTCCTTCTCGGTTACCTCCACGCTGGTAAGGCCCTTCAGGAGTCTCTGCAAGAAGGCTCCTGGGGCGTCTGGGCCAAGCTGCCTCAAGTTGTCAACAATCAGTTCCAGCAAATACTCCGAGCTTCCCTCGAAGTCAATGGCCATAAGGGCTTCTTGATTCCGAACCTCTCCAGCCCTTGGCAAAGGTCCTTGGGAACTCGCCGCGGTCTCCATGTTGTCGTCTAACACCTTGTGTTCCACGCCTTCACCAGCCCACACACCTGCCATGCTCACCATGCACTTCCCACCATGAGCCCTTGACTTCCAAGCTTGAATTCCAGGTGAGTCATTCTGAGGCAGGAAATCCGCCACACCATGACCACTGGGCACGCCTTCTGCAACATTTGGGCCCCAATCAAGATTAGGAGATTGCTTGGAATGGTTGCAAGTGAAAAATGGTGGGGTTACTCCAATCGCTACACTTTGTTTACCAGAAGGTTAACCACGCCTCGGGAGTCCCCGGCCCCCCAATCCAATGGTGCCCAACGGCACATCGAGCCGGCAGCTCTGCGTCCGACCCACCCCTCGCCGCCGACTCCCATCCCTGGAAATTCAAGACTGGAGACTAGAAGTGGGTAGTCAGAACACCGCAGCAGCCCGCGAGACTAACCACTCTCCACTTTCCATTTTCGATTTTCGCTTTTCGAATTTCCATTTTGTAGCCCCATGTTCGGCGGTTTTACAAGTAGTCGGAATGCATTGCTCGGGGCGGTGTTATAATAAACAAGATGTGGGTCAAATACCCATAAACCGATAGGTGAATCTATGACCATGAATGAAGCGCGGCCGGCGAGCTTCGAGGCATCGACAACCTTCCCCTCCAAGCTGCAAAGCAAGACGGCGCAGATCGGCGTCATCGGATTAGGATACGTCGGCCTGCCTCTGGGGCTACTGTTTGCTCGCAACGGCCTTCCAACCACGGGCTTCGATATCGACCGGGCAAAAGTGGACATGCTCGAAAAAGGCGCGAGCTACATTCGCCACATCCCAGGCCCTGCCATTATGGAGCAGGTGGAGAAAAAGGGGTTTCGTGCCACCACCGATTTCGCCCTCCTCGAAGGAATGGACGCCATCTTAATATGCGTCCCTACCCCGCTCGACGAACATCGCGAGCCCGACCTTTCTTTCGTTCGCAACACTACCGAAGACATAACACCGCATTTGCGGCGCGGCCAGTTGGTTGTGCTGGAAAGCACAACTTATCCCGGAACCACCGAGGAGGTGGTCCTGCCCATCCTCGAGCAATCAGGGTTAAAGTGTCCCATCCTGTCTTACGCTACCGACGGCTCTCGCGTTGCCGCCCCCGCGGAAACCGAGGGCGACTTCCTCCTGGCATTTTCCCCGGAGCGGGAAGATCCAGGAAACTTGCAGTTCCAGACCCACCAAGTCCCCAAGGTCGTGGGCGGTGTAAATGCCTCGAGTGCACTTGCGGCACAGGCTCTTTATGATCAGGCATTCGAGAAGACAGTCGTGGTCAGTTCCACGCGCGCCGCAGAGATGACCAAGATTCTGGAAAACACTTACCGATGCGTGAACATTGCGCTCGTGAATGAGTTAAAGCTGCTCTGCCTACGGATGGGAATCGACATTTGGGAAGTCATCGAGGCTGCCAGCACCAAACCTTTTGGCTTCAAACCTTTTTTTCCTGGACCGGGATTGGGCGGACACTGCATCCCCATTGACCCGTTCTACTTGACCTGGAAGGCTCGCGAGTACGAATTCCCCACGCGCTTCATTGAACTGGCGGGCGAAATCAACGCCGCCATGCCTGACCACGTCGTGACCTTCCTGAGAGACGCTTTGAATACACGAAAACAATGTTTGCAGGACGCCAGAATCCTGATTCTGGGGATTGCCTACAAGAAAGATATCGACGACCTGCGCGAATCACCGAGTTTACGAATCATCGACCTGCTGAAAGACAAGGGAGCGCAGGTTGATTACCATGATCCCTACTTCCCCCGCCTCCCCAGGACGAGGAAATACGACTTCGGAATGGCCGCTGTGGAGCCTACGGCCGAAGCTCTGGCGTCTTACGACGCAGTCCTCATCGTTACGGACCATTCCAGCTACGACTACGCCGCCATCGTGCGCCACGCGCGCCTCGTCGTTGACACTCGGAATGCAACCAAGCAGGTCAAGGAGCAGCGCGACAAGATCGTGCTGTGCTAAGGAAAGGAGAGCAGATGATGTGTTACGGATTCCTTCATTCCCACACCGGCGGCTCGGATAGCCGCATAAGGACGCCGCGACTTGGAAAGCTGCTCCTGGTGGCGATTGTACTTTGGGCCGGAGCAACCCCCGACCACGCCTGGTGCGCGGCGCCGGTTGACGTCCCAGTCATCAAAGGCGACCTGGGGCCCTGTTCGGCAGACTTCGTTGTCACGGACAGCAATAACACACCTGTTTATGATGCCAAGGTCCATGTTATTGTTCTTTACGGCTTCATGAACAAACGAAAATCCGAGCTTGAAATCGGCACCAATAGCGATGGCAAGGCGCGCATCGAGGGGTTGCCTGACAAACTCAAGAAGCCGCCCCTGGAGTTCAAGATCCAGGGCGGCGATTTACGAAAGTCTGTCACGCAAGATCCCGCCACTGATTGCCATGCGAGTTTCAATGTCCAACTCGGGACACCGTAAACCCACGTCGCCCGGAGGATAGGCTCTGGTAGTTTAATTCTTGTAAACACGAAGGTAGGGCGAAAGTGTATAAAATGCCCCTGGGACAATTCGACGCTGCGCCAGCAAGTCTTGTTGACAGGCCCATCAAACTTCGATGAAGATAAGGTATATGGGAGCAGAACTAAGCAGCCATGCGGGGCTTGCGGCCCAGGCCACTGCATGTCGTTTGGTAGTCCGCAGGGAAAAGGGCTCATCTGAAATCCTACAATTCCTAATCGCAGGGTTGGAAATCGGCCAGCAGGTTGTGATCGTAGCCGGCCCGACCTGCTTAAACGATGTTGCGCGCGGCCTGAGTGAGAATGGGTTAAGGCCGGACGTATTTTTGCATAGCGGGCGTTTGGTGTTTCTGACTGCTCCGGATTGCCTCAACGAACTATTGAGAGCAGGCGACCCGCTCCGCAGAAGTCCGTTGCACCTCCACGGAACAGTCATGCGATGGGTTACCGACTGGTCGTGGGCCTTATCCAAAGGCGACGGGCTCAACGTCATTCGTGATTACCAACGCCGACTTCATGACTTTGTTCGTCCCCTTAATGCCATTTCACTCTGCACCGTGCATTGCGAAAAGGTTGGGCGGGCATCGCTGTTGGCGATTTTAGCAGACCACCGTCGCGCCATGCGCGCTATACAGCCTCTCCAAACCTTGCATCGCGCCGCGCACGCCTGGGATGTGACTGGCCGCGCCAGGGTGTGATTCAGGCTCAGCAGACGCTTGTCCCACAAAGCGTCTCCCCCAACCGGCTCTGCCGCACGAACGAGAAATCGGATCAGCCGTTTTTTACCGCTGCCGGGGGCGCATACCTCAGAAAGAAAATCCAAGTTTCCCTCTAACTCGGGGCGCGTCACCCACTGCATTTCCACCCCGCCCAAACCCTGTTTGTGCATCTGTTCGAGTTCGTAGGCAATTCCCGGCTCGTTAGCCTGCGGCCCAAACCACCACCAGCGCGTCCAATTGCGATTGTCGTTGGGCGGATTCTCAAATGCCTGACGAAGGCTGCTGTAACCGGCATCGAGCTGAGCGGCAGCCCCCGGCACTAACGGTCCGGCCCCCGCAAAGGTCAATGCCGGAAACAGGGAAGCTAGTGTCAAGGCGGCCCCAGCGGCCCCCAACGATGTCTTGAGAGAGTTTCTGCGGCGCATTCTTCCCCTCCCCGCGAATAGTTCGAAACGTCAAATACTTGCGTCGCGAACGTAGGGGCACCCCTTGCGGGTGCCTTCCCCAGCGAATGGTTCGATACGTCAAATACTTGCGTCGCGAACGTAGGGGCACCCCTTGTGGGTGCCTTCCCCAGCGAATGGTTCGATACGTCAAACGGTTGCGTCAGGGTCAATAAGCATTGCCTCTTTCAACTCCCTTAGCGCCCCTATAGTACGCACGCCATGGGCTTCGTGCAATCACAACTCAAGGCCGGCGTCGTAGCAAAGTGAGAAGATCCTGTTCCAGCAAAGTAGAAACTTCCGGCAGACTGGTGCATTCGGCGAAGTCTGGATGACGATTTGCGCCGATTTCACTTGCGGGCGAATCTGGGCGCAAGCGCACAGGACATTGACCAGGGCCGAGTCAGAGTCAAAGGCCAACAGTCGAAGTTTCGCTGCGGCTCTTCCCCCACCTACGGCCTGCCATCAACTAACTACCTTTAGTTTCATCAACATTCCTGCCTTCTGAGAGTAACTACCTTTGTTTTCTATAACATTCCAGCTTCGTCCCGGGCGGCTGAAAGCCGGCCCTTTGTTTTCAACAACATTCCCGCGTCGCTCCCTCATTTTTAACGTTACCAGGCTCTCTTCGTTCCGCGCCAAGGTGACATCTTGTCGTAGATTGCAGTACGGGTCAAAAGTCCTGCCAACTCGAACTCCCCTCAAATTCAGTAGGCAGTCGGCAGTAAGCAGTAGCCAGTCGGCGGTGGCGAGAAGTAAGAAGGCAACTCACACTCCATAATTCACAATTCGGAATTCAGCATTGCCCCAGCCCGAGCGCCTAGCCCCTGCTCTTTCCCCACCTGCCACGAGAGTCAACAGTCGAAGGTTGGCTGCGGCTCTTCCCCGACCTATCACCTACCGCATACCACCTACCAGACACTAACCACCTTTCTTTTCAGCAACATTCCCGCTTTCAACGCGTAACTACCTTTGTTTTCTGTAACATTCCAGCTTCGTTCGGGGCTGTTTAGTACTCATCCTTTCTTTTCAGTAGAGTCGGGGTTGGGCGCGGTTGCGACGCGGACGTCGTCCCGTTTCCCGTCCCCGCTCATCGAACCGGACGTGCGGATTTCCCGCATCCGGCTCTCCGACAGGGTTCACCGC
>JBEKME010000052.1:0-41980 GCA_050008675.1 Terriglobia bacterium | reverse complement strand
GGGAAGGGGGTAGGTCTACACTACAACGACCTGAAACAAGTGCGCATTCATCGCCAAGAACTTATCCGGCAGGAAAGCCAAAAGTCAGATGAAAATCGCTCCCAACTGCGAAAGTCGGGTTAGCGCCTGAAGATTGACTCGGAGGTTGGGCGAAGGGGGAGCCGGAGCCTGGCGGAAGCGGGACTGATACGCAATGTCCGTCATTCGTAGAGGATAACCTCATTGTCTGTCATTCTGATCCCGCCCTGCGGGAGAAGAATCTCGGCATTTTTTCGCACTGACTGAGCTTTCAAATGCGGAGATTCTTCGCGGAGTTTACCCTGAGCGGGCAGAGCGAGATCCTTCGCTGCGCTCAGGATGACAGCGAAGGGCTCAGAATGACAGGCGGTGGCCTTTTCCTCTACGAATGACGAGCAATTCGTATCACTCCCCTAAAGCCGATCGCGTGCGCCACCCGCAACGCGAGGGTTCAGCCCATTACTATTTCGAAATTCCCATGATATCGAATTTTTGCTTTCCAGCCTTGACCAGGAACGTTCTTTGAGCGCCCTGAAAGTACGCCTGGAGTTCAAATGGCGAGTCCGACTGAACATGGATGATCTCTCCCTTTGATCCATTTGTTGCGGGTCGCGCAATCAAAGATACAACGTGCCCGTTAAAGCGGAAGCGCTCGCAACCGCGCCGGCCCCCTGGTTCGATTCGCCAGACCAGCCTGTTGTGAGCCGCATCAGGTCGGAGTCCGATGGCATACTCCAGAAGGTACATGATCGGTCCAATTCCACTCCAACCCACGAAATCGGACTTTGCAGGGTTACCCTGCTGGGCGTGATCCGGTGAGTAGTTCTCCCATATCGTTCCCGTTTTCTCATAAACATGGGCGACAAGCTCCAGGTGATTCAAGGCAATTCCGCGAGCGAGGTCGGAATAGCCATACTTCTCCAAACCCTGAATGATCATGGTAACCGTCGGCGCCCAAACGGATCCTCGCCAGTATCCGCCAAGAGGCTCGTACCCAGCTTGGTTAGCCGCCAAGGTGGGCACCAGGTTGAGTCGTCCAAAAGTCTCGGGATTCTTCAGTTCCGCAACCAAATCCGCCGCTTGGCCGGAGGAAGCAACCCCGGCTAGCAGCGTCCAGTACGCGGCGATCGTCATCACGGGAACACGCTTGCCGCCCAGCATCAAGTCGAAGTAGAACTTCCGCTTCTCGTCCCACATCGCTTGGTTGATAGCCGAGGCCAGTTGATCAGCTTCTGCCGAGTACTCACGCGCCTCGGTGTCCTTGCCAAGGATCAGTGCGATCTCGCTCAGTTGCCGCGCGAAGAGCACCATTTCTGAGGAGATATCAATTCCCGTGCCGCCATTCTTCAGATAAGCATTACGCGGAGAGTTGTCCATGCTTGCCCAATCAGTAACATAGAGCCCGTTCCCTTGCCTCAGGTAGTGCTGAAGCGCCGCATAATAGTGGACAAGCGGCTGCCAAACCTTCCCCAAACGGTCCTTATCCCCCGTGACCCTGTAGTGTTCCAGTTCCGCCCAGACCAGTATCGGGTGATCCAGCGCATCGAGCGTCAACTTCGGATTAGGAGAAGGGATGGTCCGGCCCATGTAGACGACTGGCGCGTTTCGAGCACCCTCACCCGGTTCATCATAACCGGGCCAGCCCCATCGGCTAATAAGCGGTTTGTCCTCATGGTTCACCCACTCGTCGAAATCGGTCCCTGTATTCCTCACGATCTCACGGCAAATCTCGCCATCCTCATGCTGCTTCGCGTAGAAGTTGTCGAGGGACGAGATGCCGGGTACGAGAGGATACGCATAATTGCAGAACATGGTCATGAAGCAGCTATCCCAAAGGAATATGTTCTTGTTAAAAGCCGCGTCGATGAACTGGGAGACGAACCCGCTCTGCGGGGCCGGTTCGTAGAAGTTGTGAAACGCCAACTCCCAGGCTTTCCAGTAGAGCCGCACCAGCACAGGGTTGTCATCATAGATCGGCGAAGGCAACCGGGATCGCAACTTTGCGAACTTCGGGAGGGGTTTGGCTTCGTACGCCTTCTTGGCAAAATACATTCCAGTCCCCTCTTTTGCGGCGCCTGTCTCTGCGGAGAAGAGAACCCCCGGCTGCCACGCGGCCATCGCTAGTGCCAGGATCACTATTCGCAGCCCGAAATGAATGTTAGTAGTTTCCATGCGGCCCTCCCATTGGCGCTATTCTGCCGAGCTCGTTGTATCAGTTCAGGTCTTCATTCTAAGCCAGAAGTGTTGGTAGATGTATCATGCTTGAGGAATTCCCAATCGAAAAGGCAGTTGACATCGGAAAGCATCTGCGATATTCGGGAGGCCGTGACACCTGATAAACAAGGATGCCGACCGAGAACTGACCTCTGGAAGGGGAGAACAGAATGCTGGTTTTGAACAGGCGGGGCTTTGTGAAGTGGGCTGGAACAGCGACAACCGCATTGTGGGGAAGCGTGACTCAGCTTCAGGCGCGACTCAAGGCAGGGGATTTCAAAGGCGAAGCGACTGCTATCCCTGGCTCCGGCGGGCCGCTGGCAGAAGCGAGGACTCTCGACGCCACACTGGACAATCAGGAAATCTACCGGCTGCTCGGTTTTGCCACCATGAGTGGCGAAGACCCGCTCAAGCTTTGGCAGCGGCTTAAGAACACGCAGAATTGGAGGGTCGGTCCTCTGTCACCCGATAGCTGGTCCGGCAGCGTCTTCGTGGCCGACGACGCAGACATCTTCGCCTTTCGAACCCTACCACTTCCTGATGCCTGGCTGAAGGACTCCAAGGCTGCAAATCGCGCCGAATACTGCGCCAAGCATTTCGACCAATGGTGGTCAGGCTGGCTTGGCGTCGAACAACTCGGCGCCGCGGGGATACCCGGATGGTGGAAGTTCGTCGGGCCGAAAGCATGGGACAACTCTTACGCGCGACTCGTCTGGCAGATGCCCGATGGCGGTCCTGAAGTCACTTATGAGTGGGCACAGACAGAGAAGAACGAAGTCGTTGGACGTCTGACGCACTCTCAACCCGCCGCGCTGGTGTTGCAGGGCTACATCGCATGGGATTCCGCGCCTCCGCAGTTCTCGGTGCTCTACTCGGAAGGTCCGGAGCGACGCTTCTTGCGCGGCCGTTCCTGGATTCCCGGAACACGGGACGGCATGCGGTGGGTACTGGCATTGAGTGTAGCCCCCGACGACGTAGACGGCA
Organism: Terriglobia bacterium; assembly: GCA_050008675.1. Classification (GTDB taxonomy): domain Bacteria; phylum Acidobacteriota; class Terriglobia; order UBA7540; family UBA7540; genus CAVROP01. The sequence continues at coordinate 38,764 of JBEKME010000052.1, read as the reverse complement.
CGGGTGCGGTGCGATGGCACGGGTACTTCCACAGAATCGACAAGCTCTATTTCTGCGGGCGACAAGGCCAGAGCTACGAGCCTCTCGAGGCGGCGACGAGTGCCTGGCTGGGAGCGGGAAAGATTGACGAGTTGCTGGATGGCAATCGTGAACGCTATTTGAAATCGAGGCCTGAAGGCACCGGTTGGCTGGCCGATGCGCCCTCCGCCATCAACGACAACCTCGAATGGAGTGAGGTCTATACGCCATCGCGTCGAAGGACATACGTGACCGTCAGCCGGAAATGGGCGCAGTCCAACAACTCGGCCCCGGATTTTCTATGGGACAGTTTCTTCAGCGGCCTGCTGGTTTGCCAGGAAGACGAAAAGAAGTCCTATGACCTGATTCGCGATATCACCTCCTGGCAAAACGACCAGGGGATGTTCTGCCAGTACGGCCAATGGCCGACCCACCCGGACCGCTGGATATTCCCCGTCGCCTGGGGACACACGCAATATCCCATCGGGAGCTTGTTGGTTGCCAAGATCTATCTTCGGCGTCCGAATCGGGCCTTCCTCGAAGACATCTACCCACGGTTGCTGAAGAACCAGCGTTGGTGGTTTGCGGATCGCGGAGACGGACAACCTTGGCGAGACGGCAATAAGAACGGGCTGCTCGAGCTGGGCTCAAACTACCCGGAGGAGATCCCCTACGATGACCGAGCGCAGACAGCCTATTTCGAGTCGAACGATGATAGTCCCCAGTGGTGGCATGTCGCTCACTACAACAACGAGACGCAGACTATTGAGCAGGACACCGTTGAACGTAACTGCCTGTACGCCCTGGATTGTTGGATTCTGGCATGGATGGCCAATCAGTTAGACAGACCCGCAGACGCCGCGGCTCTCACCGCTGAGCATCAACGCATGGTCGAGACGATCAACCGCCTACTCTGGGATCCGTCCCGCAGGTGTTACTACAATCGTCATTGGGAGAACTTCGCCGGAGATCCCTTCTTTCCTCAGATGGGTCCAGACATCTTCTTCTCTCTGCTTGGAAAGGTAGCTACACCCGAGCAGGCCGAGTCTTTGCGGAAGATTTTCCACGATCCGAAGAAATTTGCCGGGGAATGGATATTGCCCACAATCGGCCGTGACGATCCCCTGTTTCCCCAACAGGACTACTGGCGCGGCAAGGTCTGGCCGCCACACAACTGGTTGGTCTATCAGGGGTTGAAACTGTACGAATGGGATCACGAGGCGAGGCTGCTGGCGGAGTCTTCCGCCAAGATGTTCTTGACGGCATGGCGCGACAAGGGAGAATGTCATGAGAACTTCAGCGCCATCACCGGTGAAGGTACGGGACAAAGCGACCCCCACTACACCTGGGGCGCGCTGATGGCTTTGCTTGCCATCGAAGAACTTATCGACATCAACCCGTGGCATGGATTGCGCTTTGGCAATCTTGAACCCGTGGCGCCGGCCAGTATCCGACGCTATTTCGTCAGCGGATCACTTTACGACGTCACGCAATCCTCGGATGGACTTGAGGTTAGCAAAGACGGGCAATTACTGTTCGCCACCAATGGAGCGGCGGAGGTCCGACACGTGGAGTTTGTGGGCGACCGGGTGCGGTTTGAGGTGCGCGCCGGTAAGCCTGTGAAGATCCGCGTCCGCAACAATCCAGCAAGAGATTTTCCGGCTGGTCTGACAAAGGTATGAGGTTCGCCGGATACGGCGCCAACTGATACGGGTTGTTCGTCATTCGTAGAGCAAAAGGCCGCCGTCTGTCATTCTGAGCGAAGCGAAGAATCCCCGCATTTGAAAGCTCATTCAATGGGAAAAAATGCCGGGATTCTTCGCTTCGCTCAGAATGACAGACAATGGGGTTATCCTCTACGAATGACGGACACTGCGTGTGAAAGGGATGGTGGCTTCGCTCGTCCTGCTTATCCCCTGAACTTCGCCACACCTGATGTTCTGGGAGGCTGTTCCACCACCCCGGTCGCGGCTACTCAACCCGGATGTTCCCCGAGACGGTGCTTACATCCAGCATGAAGCCGCCGCCGCCGACTTTTCCTTCCAGCTCATGCTTGCCGAAGTCGCCCTGCACGGTCACCTCGCGTGCGGTGTGAACGCTGCCGGAGACCGTGTGCGTGTGGAGCGTGAATCCCTGCTCGCCGGGCAGGCGCACGGTGACGCTGCCGGAGGCGGTCGAGAGCCGCCAGGAGCCTTGACCTTCACCCTCCACCAGGATGTTGCCGCTGGCGGTCTGGGCGCGCACGGCGCCGTGAACACCCTCGAGTTGCAGCGTGCCGGAGCCGGTGCTCACCTCCACGTCGCCCGGCGCGGTCTGCCGCAGCGTGACGCTGCCACTGCCCGTCGAGGCGTGCAGGCCGCCCGCCACGCCCGTGGCAAGGATTTCGCCGCTCCCGGTCGAAGCGCGCACCGTTCCCTTCGTGCCTTCCACGGAAATGTGCCCGGACCCAGTCGAGGCTCTGACCATGTCTCCGATATTGGTCAGCCTGAGGTTGCCGGAGCCCGAAGATGCTTCCACCGGCCCGCGCAGGCCGCTCACATTCTGTTCCCCGGAGCCGGAGCTCGAGCGCAGGCGTGTCTCGACGGGCGCCACGATCTCGTAGCTGATGGAGATGTTACGCTTCAGATCCTCGTCTTCAATGCGACCGATGTTGATGATATTCCCGTGCTGCTCGATGGGCGGGTTAGCTTCCAGGGAGTGAACCTTGTTTTCCGCGCCAGCGCCATCGAACCAGCCATTCGTGGTCCGGATTGTGCCGGTGATACGCACGGTGGAGCTGTCGCCCGTGCGCACGTCGATGGTTCCGGAGCCCGTCTGGACCTCGAGATCCACGGCGCCCGAGACCTGCACAGTGCGTGCGAAATGTCCCTCCACGGCGCGGGCGGGCGCGGCGAGGCACAAACACATAGCGGTGAGGGTCAGAATACCCAAGAGGACTATGCGGTTTGACTTCATAAGGACTTTCTCCTTTCACACTCGTTTCTTATCCGTTATACGTAACTGATGGTCTTACGGTTTAGACGAGCGAAACGCTGCACGGTGAGCCACCGCCAGCAAGTTCTTCACTTCCCGTGGCCGGTTGGCACGCGGCACAAGCCCCACGTCGCGAGCCACAAAAAGGGCAGTAAACTCAAATTAACGCCGCCCCTCTATAGCCGCGGCGACCGAGGGCAGTATATTCAAATTAACGTCCCCCTCTCCCCCCTTAGGCGAGAAGGGCAGGAGGTGAGAAGGGCAGTAAATTCAGATCAACGCCCCCCCTCTCCCCCCTTAGGCGAGAAGGGCAGGAGGTGAGAAGGGCAGTAAATTCAGATCAACGCCCCCCCTCTCCCCCCTTGGGCGAGAAGGGCAGGAGGTGAGAAGGGCAGTAAATTCAGATCAACGCCTCCCCTCTCCCCCCCTTGGGGGAGAGGGGCAGGGGGGTGAGGGGGTTCTAGAGCTCAACAGTGAACAGCCTCCGTGACAAAGCTTAAGCGAACAACATTGATATCAGCCTTCTCTCGTACTCGCACGCCCGGTCCATTCCCCGACTCTATCTCTCCTCGCTGCCCTTCAGCAGGACGATGATCAGGTCTTCGCCGCTCCACCTGATTTGAGCCTTGGCGGCCTTTACTGTGGCGCCCGGAAGGTCGAGCGCCAGATGGGCAACCGTGCCGCCGCTTGTCTGCGCTGAGCCCAAGGCCTTCTCCACCTCCGCTCGGGTCGCGCCCTGAGGCAGCCGGAAGCGGACGAGCCGCCGCCCGGTGTCTCGCAGGAGCGGCGCCGGCACTTTTTGGGCCACCTCGCCCTCCTGACCAAAAGCGACCTTCACGGGAACTTGCGTGAAGATCGTGCGCTCCCCGTCCACCACCGTGATGCCGAAGGGCGTGAAAGACATGGCGAGCTTAGGGGAACCCAGCGCCGAGTAGTCCACGATGAGGCCGACGCCCGGGCCCCCTTCGATCTCCTTGAGCACGGCCTCGGCGTGCGCCTTGCCTTCCTGAGCCAGTCTGGTCTTGTTCTCCACGAGGGAGGCATAGGGCGCTTCGCCCCTCGCCTCCTTAAGCGCCTGGTCCAGTTCGGCCGGCGAGGGTTTCAGCGCCTCCTCCACAAGGGAGGTCAGGGAGGTATCCGGCGAGAAGATCCGGCTCTTCCAGCCGGGCGCGAGCCTGTCGAGCATAACGCCGACCGCCATGCCAGAGTAGTACAGCCGCATGCGGAGCGGAGCTGTCCCGTAGGGATCGTTGTTGACATTGACCGCGCCGCTCATATTCTGAACCATCTTCTCGATGAGCCTTTCGCGCTGCGGCGCGAGGTCGGCGTAGCCAACGAACCCTTGCGCCCATGACATGGCCGGCCCCGGGCGCCGGCCCTCCAACACCTGGAACAGGCGGTATTCGGTGTACTTCGCCAATCCCTCGGTGAATTCGGTCCCGTCCTCGTATTCCAGGGCCTTCTGTGGGAGGCTCGAGCGGCGATCCTTGCGCAGCGCCAGCCAGCGCACAGCCGCACGCCGAAACGCCGCGGCGTCCGTGGCGCGCAGGGCCTCCGCGAGGGCCGAGCCCTCCTGGGCAAAGCCCACGTTGTTTTGGACCGAGAGGACGGGATAGTACAACAGCAGCATCTCGTTCGCGCCCTTGTCGGGAGCCTGTTTGTCTTGAAAGACGTGGAAAGCCTCGTGGACCACCATGGCGAGCTGGCCATAGGGGTCCGTCGCCAGGTCCGAGAAGCGCAGTGCCTGGACCTTTTCCGCCGCCGGTCTCGCGTCCTCCAGGAGGCTGGAGATTTGGCCCCTCAAGTTGGAGAGGGTGTCGGCCACGACGAGCGTCCGGATTCCTTCCACGTCCTTGGAAGTGTTCTGCCCGTCCCACTCGATGAGGGTCGGGCCGTTCTTCAGGAGAATCCGCCCACCCGGAAACCGGACGGGGCCGTCGTAAGGGAGGAACCCTCCGGGCGGACGCGGGTGATTGATCAGAACGTCCTGCTTCCCCGGCAAGTAGAACAGGAGGGGCGTGCCGGAGGTGTCCCAACCTGGCCAGATGGGGTTATTCGGGGACGCGATCAGCCCCCACACCTCTCCCGCCTCGGCGATCAAGAGCGGGTCCACCTGCAACGTCACCGGAGGCTGGCTCCGGCCTTTCTCTGCTTTCCCTGCCGCGGCCCGCGCAGGTGCGGGCGACGCGGCGAGGCACAAAAACATAGCGGTGAGGGTCAGAATACCCAAGAGGAGTATGCGGTTGGACTTCATAACGACTTTCTCCTTTCACACTCGTTTCTCATCTGTTATACGTAACTGATGCTCTTATTGTTTAGACGTGCGAAACCCTGCACCATGAGCCACCGCCGGCAAGTTCTGGAGTTCCCCTGGCCGATTGGTCAAGACACTTTCCGGAATGGCAGCCGGCGGAGGTTCGTGCGGCGAGCAGTCAGGAATCGGTAGTGGTGTCATTTGGAGCGCAGTCATTCCCGCGAAAGCGGGAATCCACTCCGCAAACCTTCGGAAATGTGCTGTCGTCGGACTGGATTCCCGCTTTCGCGGGAATGACCGGCGGCTCGAGTGGATCCCCATTCCAAATGACACCAAAACCCAGGAGTCGGTAGTGGTACAATTTGATGTAGAGGCGGCTTTATGCCGCCAACTGGCGAGGTAAACTCGCCGCTACAACATCAAACTGTACCACTACCCAGGAGTCTGCAAACGTGACAGAAGATGTCTTATGTGTTGTAATAAGGGCTTCGAGTTTAGGCTCGGAGATGATGGTTTTCGGGCCTACAAACATCGCACAAACCAAATTCCACAACGAGGAAATTGCGCCTGGCGAAACCCATGAATAGTCGTGAACGCGTCTTAGCTGCTTTGCGCCGCGAGCCAGTGGACCGAACGCCGGTGTGCAACCCAACCTCCGTGGTTACGGTCGCGCTCATGGATTTGGTGGACGCGCCATTCCCGGAAGCCCACCGCGTCCCCGAGCTGATGGCGCGCCTGGGCGCCACGAGCTATACCGAGCTGGGCTTTGACACCATCCTGCCTTATTTCACCACCATCCAGCAGTCTTCGGCCCTCGGCTGCAAGATCCAATGGGGACAGAAGGACAACTGGCCGACCGCGATCACCAGCGAGCCCCTTTGGCGGCATCCGGAGGAGATCAGGATCCCTCCAAACTTCTTGACCCACCACGATACCAAGTGCGTGCTCGAGGCGATTAAGATCCTCAAGAAGCAATTCGACGGCGAGGTGGCCATCCTCGGCAAGACCATGGGACCATGGACCCTCTCCTATGATTGTTTCGGGTTGGAAAATTTCCTGCTCATGTCTGCGGATGATCCGGGTAAGACGGCGGCGTGTCTGGACAAATTGAAGGAGGCAACCGTACAGTTCGGGCTGGCCCAGATCGAAGCGGGCGCGGACGCACTCACCCTCCCCGACCACGCGACGGGCGACCTGGTCAGCGCCAGCTATTACGATAGGTTCTTGCGTGAGATTCACAGCGAGTTCGTCCAGAGGCTTCCTGTTCCGCTGATTCTCCATATTTGCGGACGCACCATGGATCGGATGGAGTACATTGCCCGGACGGGGGTAGCGGCATTCCATTTCGATTCCAAGAACGATGCCGCAGAGTCTGTGCGAGTGATGCGCAATCGGGTCGCCCTGGTAGGAAACATCAACACTCCTAAAACCCTGTATGCACAGGGACCGCCGCGGGTTCGCGAGGAAGTGTTCAGGGCTCTGGAAGCGGGTGTGCCGCTGATCGGGCCAGAGTGCGCCATCCCTTTACGAACCCCCATCCAGAACCTCAAGGAGATTCCCCGCGCCGTGCGCGACTGGCACCGGGAACACACGGCAAGCAATTACTGAGGTTCGCAAAATACAGTGACAGCCCTTCTTCGTAGCGCCCCGACTGTCGGGGCATTCTGCGATGCCGGCAAGATGCCGGCGCTACCCCTGAGGTGTCACCATATTTTGCGAACCTCAGTAAGTGCGTCAGGATCACAGGTCATCTTCATCGTCGTCTGTATCAGGAGGCGGATCATTACAAGACGAGTCCGGGTCAAAGGGATCCCGCAAGCGATAACCGACCCACGGCTCCGTTAAAATGTACTCGGGGCGGCCAGGATCGTTTTCAATCTTCTTGCGAAGGGTTTTGACGTACGACCGGAGATAATCTGGCTCGTTGCCATACTCGGGGCCCCAAACAGCGCGCAGGAGTTTCGCATGGGTGACCGGGACATCTTTGTGCTGCATAAGGAAGGCGAGCAATTCAAATTCTTTAGGAGAGAGATGAATTTCTCTCCCGGCCTTCCGCAGTGTTCGGTGTTCCACCTCTAACTCTAACTGGCCGACACGGATTACGGGTGTATGCAGCACCCCGTCGGCGCCGGTTCGGCGGAGAACCGCTCGCATTCGGGCGATCAGTTCGCGGAGCCGGAAGGGTTTTGTGATGTAGTCGTCCGCTCCGGCCTCAAGCGCCTTCACCTTATCGTCCTCCGTATTACGCACCGTGAGCATGACTATTCCCGTCTGGGGAGCGAGAGCACGAATCCTTTGGCACGCCTCCACCCCACCTATTTCGGGCATGTTGATGTCCAGCAAGACGAGGTCAACAGGCCGTTCGCGAACATAGTGGAGCGCTTCCTGTGCGTTCCGGGCGAGGCTCACCGAATACCCGCTGGTTTTCAAAGAAGCTGCCAGTCCCATTCGGAATGCGGGATCGTCATCTACAACCAGAATGCTAATGACGGACGGGGAGATTGTCACATCCATGGTTCAACATGGGCAGTTGGAGACAGAAAGCCACACCTTTGCCGGGCCCATCGTTGACAAGATCGAGACTGCCTCCGTGCGCAGTCGCTATTTTGCGGGCGACGTATAAGCCCAGCCCGGTGCCAGAAACAAGATTTCGCACTCGGGCGCCACGATAGAACCTTTCAAAGATGCGATCCTGCTCATCCGGCGCGATAGAATTCCCCTCATTTCTCACACATGTCGTTACGAAACCTCCCTCCGCCTGAACACTAACGTTGATAGCGCTAGCCGGCAGTGAATACTTGAAAGCGTTGTCGAGAAGCTGAGTCAGTGCCAGATCCAGGAGTTGCCGGTCTGCCGGCACTTCGATGGATGGGCAGGAGGAAGTCACCGCGACGCGGCGCTCCTGGGATTGAGCCATGTACCGATGAACTACGCCTTCGACGAAGGGGACGATGTCCATAGGCTTCAACCGTGCTTTCAGTTCTTCCCGATCGAGTTGTGCCGTGCGAATTAACCGGGTGGTGAGACGACTCAGACGGGAGACTTCGAATTCGATCATTTCGGCCATTTCCACCTGCTCGGGTTCTAACCTCGCCTCCCGAATACCCCCGATCACCGCAAGTATGGTCGCCAGCGGTGTCTTGAACTCATGCGCCAGCGCATCCAGGATCGCCGCACGGAAGTCCTCGGCGTGAGCTGCCGCAGTTTCATAGCTCGCACGCCGAAAAGTGTGTGCGCGTTCCAAGGCTGCAGCGGCCAGCACGGAAGCCGCCGAAATCATTTCCGGATCGGGCAAGCCTTCGAATCCGATGGCTCCGATCGTCGCGCTGCCGATGCGAAGACGGCGGACAAACACTCCGCGATAGGCATCATCGGTATCCTTACCGAAGATGTACGCCTGACGGGTTCGCTCGGCAAGATCATACTGCGAGATCCCGTCTATTCCGAGTTCGGCGGTACTCGCGTCGAACAGGCAAACCGCAGCCGAGCCCAAGACCTCACGAAACACTTTGAGCGCCGGGACGCCACAAACTTGATCAGGCGTCACCACCAGCAGCCGCCTCGCCACTTCATACAATTGCTCCATTTCCATACCGCGACGCCGCGCCCGTTGGGCTTCCACACTCACTCTTAATACCAGCCACATTACAACGAGTGCGATGATCAGAAAGACAAACAACGTCAAGACATTAAATGGATCGGCAATTCGAAACGTAAACAGTGGCGGCAGAAAGAAGAAATCCAAACAAGCTGCCGCGACCACTGCGACGATCAATGACGCAACGGCGCCCCCGGCCAGCGACTCCAGCACGACGACCAGGAGGTAGAGCAGCACAACCGTCGTGTTGTTGAAATGAAGTTTATAGCTGGCAAATGTAACCAACGCGATCGCGACGCTGCTTGCCGCGGCCGATTGGCATTGCCGCCGGAACTGGCGTGGGTTTCTCAGGCGCATGGTTGGAATCACGCCAAAGGGCCTCTCGAGCGCTGGTCCTCTGGAACTATCGTGCCGACGCCGCGAGTTCCAGACACCATTGTAGCCAATTGGAACTGTGGCAGCCAGCCCTGCGCGCGCTAGGTGGTGGGTCAATTTGATGCTGTAGCGGCGAGTTTACCTCGCCAAATGGCGGCGTAAAGCCGCCTCTACATCAAATTGACCCACTACCACGCGCTATGCCGGAGAGGTCGGGCACGGTGCGCCGTCTGAATCAACGAACTTCTGATACGCAACGTCGGTCATTCGTAGACGATAACCCCATTGTCTGTCATTCTGAGCGCAGCGAAGAATCCCGGCATTTTTTCGCACTGATTGAGCTTTCAAATGCGGGGATTCTTCGCTTCGCTCAGAATGACAGGCGGTGGCCTTTTCTTCTACGAATGACGAACAACCCGTATGAGACACGACACTAGAATTTAACCAAGATGTCGATGTCGATGAAGTTCTCATCTTTGCGAAGATCCGGGAACCAGAGGCCGCCGTTGCCGTTGCCGGCGCAGAACGTCTGCGCCTGGGCCAGGTCCAAAATCCCGTTGTTGGACGGCGTGATCGCTGCTGCGCCGGTGTTGCAGGCGTAGGCGGTGGGATAGCCGTTATTGCCACCAGGAGGCGTGATGCCTCCCCGACCCGACCAATACGGTACATCCGCGTGGCGATAGGCATACTCCCAGCGGAAGGTGATGTACTGCTTGGGCATCCAATCGAAAGTGATGGAGCTATCCCATGCTCTGAACTTGTCCCCAGGATTTTCGGGAAAGTAGGGTGAATTGGTTGCTGCGGATATGGCGCCTTCTCCATTGATGGGCGGGAGGAGCACCAGATAACGTCCCGGATTGTTGATCTGTCCGCCCCCGAGCGTCAGGCCGAATAAGTCCTTATGGAACCAGAAACGGTTGTAGAGCATGGCGCCGACGAAACTCTGTTTGGGACCGCCCGCGTGGTCGCCGGTGCAGCTCACGCCGCCACCATATTCACAACCCAAATCGCCGGTGAAGCTGAACGCCATCTTGCTAAGGGTCGGGCTCTTCGGCTTCTCATAGTATTTAATTTCGACGCTGTTGTCGGTGTGGATACGGTCGCGGTTGGGTGCGAACAGGTCATCGCGGCCCAGACCGTAATTGTTGGAAATGATGTTTATCCAGGGACGCGGAGTCCACTTAAACTGCCCTCCCAGACCGGGCCGGTTGTTGGCTGAGCCATACGACTGCCATCCATTGATGAACCACGGCTCAATTTTCAGGTGTGCCGTGGGGAAAATCTGCACCCGCACTCCGTTGAAAAACCATGGCGTGTTGGAAGACACATACGAGGGCTGGTAGGCCCAGTTATCGAAGTTGTAGTAGCTGAACAGCCCGACGTAGGACATGAAGATTCCTCCATCGACGTTGATCCCGTGCAAGGCGTTAAAATGGTACCCTCCGTACGCTTCCGATACGTAGCGGTATGCAGTGTCCAGATCCCATTGGCCGTTTCCGGGGCTGGCGTCATTTCGTGGCGTCGTCTCTGCATACATGCCAAACTGGGTCATCAACCGGGCGCGAACGTTGTCATAGTGGAAGTCGCCGCCGACGCCGAGCTGCTCCATCTGGACTTCTTGTGACCGGAAGAGTTCGCTCGACCCCCCCATCGAGTGGTCCTTGGGATGGTTGAAGTCGTAGGTGTAGGTAACGTCAGCTCGGATCTCTGGCGTAAAGAATTTCGAGTCCCAATAGATATCCTTGGTGCGGGGGTTGCCGTTGAGCCAGGTCCAGTCTGCATCTGAAAACGGATCGATCTTCTTCTTTTTGCCGGGGCTAGCCTCCTGAGGGGGTGAAACCGGGGTCTCACCCGCGAGGGAAGTCCCGGATGGCTTGGCGGCTGCGGGCAGCCCCGGGACGGGCGTGAGTGAAAGCGCCTGGGGCTTTTCTGCCGGCTTCAAGCCTGCAGTTCCATCCAGTGAAGCCACGAGCACGGGCGTAGCCCGGGCGGCAGCCTGGGTGACCCCTTTGTCTGGTGCAGCTACAGGCGTGGGCTGAGTCGGGATTGGAGCCTGAGTGGTCCCCTTAGCTTCCTTGGCTTCCAAGGCAGCCAAGCGTTGCTCCAATTGGTTGAGCCGATCGAGCAATTGCCTTTCCCGCTCGGTAAGTGGTTCTTTGCCCGCGTTCTCGGTTAGCAGTTGTCCCTGCGTGTCAGCGGTGCGGGCCGGATCAGTCGATCCCTTGGGACCATTCGGAGCTGCGAGAGTCATGTCAACCAGAAAACTCTGTTGTGCTGCCAGTTCGACGGTGATCACTGGCGAGCTTCCGAATCCTACTTTGCTTGCCGTCAATTGGTAGCGCCCCGGTTTGAGATTCTCAACCAGGAAAGCTCCATGGTCATTGCTGACGACGTTGCGCTCGGTGTTCTCGTCCACACGATGCACAACAACTTGCACTCCCGGCAGCGGCAATCCATAGTCAGTGCGTGTAACCCCATGAAGGCCGCCGAGCATCGATTGGCCGTATGCCAGAGATGATGACAGTGCCACCACTAATGCGAACAGGCTGCTCATTCTCACCATGGTAAAAACCTCCAAGTGTGAGTCCCCCAGCTTCTGGTAGCCCCACACGCCCTACTTCGTCAGGACACAAAGCTCCACATCAGAAACCCCTCTAAACGAGCAATTAAGATTCCATTTACGCTGATACTTGCAGCGAAATGAACCCTGTGAACTTACTTAGGCGCTCCGTAGCGTTTGCGAAGCTCTAGGTCGACCTCCAATACGTTTACCATCTTTTCCCCTGCCAGCCCGCCAAACGGAGCTTTGGCATTGGCCTGAAGTATCTGGTCGATTTCTCTACGGATTGCCGCGGGATCGTGCTGGGTGTCAGCAGCCCATTTGGAAGCGACTCGATCCAGTTGGTATTCAGCGTTCTGCAGGGTAATGTCGGGATCGAGGCCAGAACCGGAAGTGGTTACCAAATCACCAGGGACGTTCTGTAGATCAGCGTCAGGATGGTCCTGCCGCCACATGTCGAAGAAGATCGACTGAATATCCGAACCATCCTTGACCGGTTCAATCGCAGTTGTAGCCTTACCGTCGGCGCCTGTGTGCGTGACCGCAGAAGGGAACCGGCCAGGGTTTTCCTTGGAGAAGTTTTCAAAGAAAACCACCGCCAAATCGGCAGCCTTGGGTTGTGGGGTGCTTAGGTTGGCTTTCACCCAGCCGGCGACGACGGCCGGATGCGCCTTGGCCCAGGAGTCCACATATGCGCCATGGGTGGGATCTGCACCCACCCAGGCAGTCGCCAGGCCGTTGTGGAGATCGGCCCATTGGGCCACAACCCCCGGATTTCCTTGGTACCGGTCTTGCTGGAACCAAGCCTCAATATCTGGGGCTAGGAGCTGTCCAGCCTTGGGTCCGCTCCGATATTTCACAATTGGACCAAGGGTGCGGGCGACACGGTCTCGAAGCGCGTAATTTGAAGGAGCAAGAGCCGACGAAGAAGACGCAGACGCGTCGTATGACGCTGCCGAAGGCCGGGGCTGGAAATATTCGTCCTTCGTGAAGGGTTGCGCGATCAGTCTGGAGCCGACCACCTGCCCATCGGGGCCCTTCAACAAGCTGCCTTCCGCCTTAAAGGGAAAGAAAACGTGTCCGATGACCCATACCGTACCCGGAAAGAGGACGGCGAGAAGCGGCACGGTGAACAATAACAAAAAGAGACTCTTTGAAACGTGTCGTGACATTGCAACTCCTCTGTTACTCTCGAAAACTTCAGACTGTCAAGCGCAAACCCGCCATGGCCAGATCAATGATCTTGATCCCGATGAAGGGTACGATCACGCCACCGAGCCCCCAAATCAGCAGATTTCGGCGAAGCAAAGCGTCGGCCCCAAGGGGTTCGTACTTGACTCCTTTGAGTGCGACCGGAATCAACAAAGGGATGATAATCGCGTTGAAAATTACGGCCGAGAGGATGGCTGAAGTCGGCGAATGCAGGTGCATGATGTCCATCGTCTTCAGCCATGGCAATGTTCCTGCGAAAAGCGCAGGGATGATTGCGAAGTATTTGGCCACGTCGTTTGCAATAGAGAAGGTGGTCAAAGCCCCCCTCGTCATCAACAACTGTTTACCAATTTCCACAACCTCGATGAGCTTAGTGGGATCGCTGTCGAGATCCACCATATTGCCAGCTTCTTTAGCCGCCTGGGTCCCGGCGTTCATCGCCACGGCGACGTCCGCTTGCGCCAGGGCTGGAGCGTCATTTGTGCCGTCGCCCATCATCGCGACAAGCTTCCCTTCCTCCTGCTGCTTTCGAATGTATGCCAGTTTGTCCTCAGGCTTGGCCTGAGCAAGGAAGTCATCCACGCCAGCCTGTTTGGCAATTGTTGCCGCTGTGAGCGGGTTGTCTCCAGTGATCATGACCGTGCGCAGTCCCATTTTGCGCAAACGGTCAAAGCGCTCTTTCATCGCCGGCTTTAGAATATCCTCAAGAACCACCACACCGACTATCTTGGGGCCATCTGCGACTACCAGTGGAGTGGCTCCCCGCGAAGCGACGCCGTCCACCAATGGCGAGACCTCCGGTGGTACGCTGCCACCCTGCTCCCGGACGAACTCCATCACGGCATCTGCTGCTCCTTTTCGTATGCGCCGACCGTCGGAAAGATTAATGCCGCTCATACGGGTAGAAGCAGAAAACGTGATGAATTCTGCATTTTGCGGCACGCTGACTGGACTTCGACTTTGGGACTCGTAAATGCTGACAATGCTCTTACCTTCAGGCGTTTCGTCAGCAGCGGACGCCAGAGCAGCCAACTCCCCGACCTGGGCGGTAGAATAGCCCTCGACGGGCAGGAATTGCGTCGCGCGCCGGTTGCCCTCGGTAATCGTTCCAGTTTTGTCCAGGAGCACGATGTCGATGTCACCCGCAGTCTCCACGGCCTTGCCGCTCTTGGCAATGATGTTCGCCTGCAGAGCCCTATCCATGCCGGCAATTCCAATCGCCGCAAGCAACGCACCGATGGTGGTCGGAATTAAGCAAACGAGCAGAGCTACGAGCGTGGGAACGTCTGTGCCCAAGCTATGCAGAGGCTGTTGCAGTCCCAAATAGCCCGTCATGTACTGTTCGGCATTCCAGGCCATCGGCCAGAGTGGTACGACGACAATCAAGAAAATCACAGTGAAAGCTGTCAGTACCAGCGTGAGCGCGATCTCGTTGGGGGTTCGTTGGCGGATGGCTCCTTCGACCAGCGCAATCATGCGGTCCAAGAAGGATTCACCAGCCCCGGCCGTGATGCGAACCATGATTTCATCGGAAAGCACCTTCGTGCCTCCCGTTACGCCAGAACGATCGCCTCCCGCTTCGCGAATCACCGGAGCGGATTCACCTGTGATTGCAGATTCGTCGACCGAAGCAACCCCCTTAATGATTTCTCCGTCGCCCGGGATAACCTCTCCCGCTTTCACGACCACCGAATCGCCGAGCTTCAGCTCCGTGGAAGCGACTTCATCCACAGTGCCTGTGCCACTCAAGCGCCGAGCCACGGTTTCGAGTCGAGCCCGTCGCAGTGATTGGGCTTGAGCTTTGCCTCGCGCTTCGGCAAGGGCTGTCGCAAAGTTCGCAAAAAGAACCGTGAGCCAGAGCCATGCATCAAGTGCGACAAAATAAGTAACCGGAACCAGGCTGTCCGAATGACCTAATGCCGCCTGTATTACAAACAGTAAGGTTAGAAAGGCGCCGATCTCGACTACAAACATGACCGGGTTCTTCCACTGTATGTCTGGCCGCAGCATTGCAAATGCCTGTTTCAATGCCGGTCCAGTTGTCTCCGTTTCAAACAAGCCGTGCGGCTTCTGTCTCTTCTGCTTTCCAGCAGGGGAGGCCGGCTTTTCTGCTAATTCTGCAACCCTCGATACTTCCATGGCTCTTACTCCTTGTTAGAACTTGCCTGTGTTTCGACCCCTCGATAGCAAACTTCTACTCCTGCCGTCAGCCTCCAAACGGGAATGGCCCCAAGTGCTCTGCAAGCGGCCCCAGTGCGGCCGCCGGCAAAAAGAGCAATGCCCCGATGATGACGATGGTCCCCAATAGCAAGAACCCAAACGTCAGCGAATCGTCACGCAATGTTCCGGGACCGAAAGGAGAGGACTTCTTTGCGCCGAGCCCCGCCGCCAAGGCGATGGGAGCAAGGATCGGAAGGAACCGGCTGAACAGCATTACAAGTCCAGTGGCGATGTCCCATGGGATGGCTTCCGGCGCAGGGTTTGGATTGTCGTAAAAACCGTAGGTCACCCCGAGTCCATCGAAGGCCGAGCCGTTATTCGCTGAGGCCGATGAAAACTGGTACACCATCTGGGAAAATCCATGCGGGCCGGGATTGCTTGTGGCCTTCAGCCCCCAGTTCGTACCGGCAAAAAGTCCGGTGGGCATCAGAATCATGATCGGATGTACTAGCAGGGCGATCATCGCCAGCTTCATTTCGCGACCGCCGAGCTTCTTGCCAAGATACTCAGGCGTTCGTCCCACCATCATCCCGGCAATAAAGATCCCAATCACCAGGAAGAGCAGCAAGTTGATCATTCCCACGCCCTTGCCTCCGAAAATGCAGTTCAACCACATCCCTACCATAGGAGAGAGAGACGCCATCGGTGTCAGGCTGTCGGCTTCGGCGTTGACCGCTCCACAGGTGACGTCAACGGTCACGGTTGCGAACGTGGCGCCTGCGGATGTCCCGAAGCGCATTTCCTTGCCCTCAAGATTGCCGAGGTGCTGATCCACAGGCAGTCCGGCCACCGCTGGCAAATTGACCGGCAGCTTCCCACCGGGTGCACTTACGCTGGCGATCTTGTAGCTTCGGGCCATGGGGTGAGCGATGAGGCCAGGATTCGGCTTTATCGTGTCGTAGTAGATCGCCCAGGCAATCCCGCCAGCGAACATCACCAACATGACCGAAAAGATCACCAGCGAATGCCGAAATCTCCCCAGCATGCGGCCGTACATCAGCACGAGGCAGAAAGGGAAAATCATCATGCCGAAGGTGGTGAGGAAATTGGTCACCGCCGTGGGGTTCTCCAAGGGATGCGCGGAGTTCATTCCATAGAAGCCGCCCCCGTTGGTTCCCAGCATCTTCTGCGGCACGAAGGCTGCCAGTGGACCCACCACGATCGTCTGCTGTTTCGCTTGGCCGCTTTCCGTTGTCCCCATCGCCGCAGGTTCTAACGTCGAAACCTGATAAGAGCTGCGGTAGGTCATCGGCATGCCTTGTTGTACGAACACCAAGGAAAGGAGAAAAGCCACCGGCAGAAAGATGTAGACCACCACTCGCCACATATCGACGAAGAAGTTGCCGATCTTCTTTTCCCCGCGAAATAGCCGAATGATCGCTGTGAGGGCACACAACCCCACTGCCGCCGACAAGAAGAAATTCGGTATGCAAAAGAAAATCTGGCTGAAATTGGAAAGGTGCTGATCTCCCGAATAGTGTTGAAGGTTCGTATTGGTCATGAACGAGACCGCACTGTTGAAGATGGTTGTCGGCGACAAGAGTCCCTTGTGTTGCGGATTAAGCGGCATCCACGGTTGAATCGACAAAATGAGATAGCCATAGACGAACAGTGCCGTGTTAAAGACGAGCAAGGCGACGGTATACTGCTTCCAGTCTTGCTCCCCCGAGTCCAGTTGCTTCTC
Organism: Terriglobia bacterium; assembly: GCA_050008675.1. GTDB lineage: Bacteria > Acidobacteriota > Terriglobia > UBA7540 > UBA7540 > CAVROP01. The sequence continues at coordinate 21,870 of JBEKME010000052.1, read as the reverse complement.
AACCCAGCAGAAAATTCGTGGCGCGTGGTGCTTTCCCTCCATGATCCCCGTCATGTACTTGCTCAATGGGAACGCAATGATAATCGTGAAAACGATTATGGAAAGCGGCAGGAACCACATATCCTTACCCTCCTCGCTGTCAGGTACAAAACTCGGTCAAAACCATTCCGGCCGTATCAGCGCCGTGAACAGATAAACGAACAAGAACAACGCAATAATCGCGGTGACATAGATCATGGCAGCTACCTCACTTCTTATATTTTTTCGCAGCCGTCCAGGAACAGGAAGCACAACCCCATTGCTATAATTCCTAGAAAGAACATTGCCGGCCACCAAAACGCGAGATTCATTTTGCATTCCTCCTTGCATCGGCCTTCTTCAAACCTAACTTTCTCGCTGGAACCACCAGTCTGAGAGACTCGATATGAAAAAGGTGTGAAAGCGGGGAGCCCTTTATCGATTCTTTTCTTTATGGTTCCCTTATGGGTTGTTTAGGTTTTTCCGGATGACCTTGGAAATGGGGGGCCGATTGCACTATCGCTGGCTCAAGGCCGCAGGCAGGAAAAAGACCTTGTTTTTGTAATACCTACCATGGGCTTTCGGCAGGCCTGCGTAAATCAGCACTCGAGGCCGGCGGTCGCTATAAAGACCGAGGCCTCGCCTTGTGCAACGAATTGACCTGAGGTATGATCCCTCGGCGTGTTCGAGGGATCATTCTTTGTGACAGTCTGGCCAATGCGGTGCTCGACATGGAGGGCGTGGCCGGCCCGAGGAGAGATCATGCGACGGTTTGTTCACAAGTTCACTGTAGTCCTGATCGCAGTGTTTACCTTGGCGAGTCTGTACGCCTGGAACGCCAAGGCGGACCAAGCCCTGGATCAGCCCCCGATTCCACCCAAGTTCCGCCTTCCCGCCCATGAGGTGGGGCCTGTCCGTTACCGCCTGGACCTGACCGTCGTCCCGGATCAGGACACTTTCGTCGGAGCGATTGAAATTGACCTCCAGCTCGCCAAGTCCACTTCGGTCCTGTGGCTAAACGGCGAAAGGCTCACCGTGAAGGATGCGAGCCTGACTGTCGGCCACGAAAAGCTGGCAGCCAAGGTCATCAGCGAGCCGAAAGACTACCTCGGCTTTGCCTTCGACCATCCCGTCGGGCCCGGCGCAGCGACGCTCCGCGTCGTTTACCAGGGGGAGATCGGTCGCAAGGATCAGCAGGGGATCTTTCAGATGAAAGATGGGGACCGCTGGTACGTCTACTCGCAGTTCGAGGCGATTTGGGCTCGACGGGCATTCCCCTGTTTCGACGAGCCAAGTTACAAGGTCCCCTGGCAGTTGACTCTGCGGGTCAAGAAGGACCAGGTGGCGCTATCGAATGCACCTATAGTGTCCGAGACCGACAGCGGCGATGGCATGAAAGTAGTGAAGTTCGCCGAGACCAAGCCTCTGCCGAGCTATCTGGTGGCCATTGCCGTCGGCGACTTGGAATTCGTCGACGCAGGCACCACCGGAAAGAAAAACACCCGCGTGCGCATCGTAGTCCCCCGCGGCCACGGCTCCGAAGCGAAATACTCCGCCGAGACTACTCTTGCCATAGTGAGCTTGCTGGAGAATTACTTCGGTATTCCCTATCCCTACGACAAGCTCGATGAAGTCGCTATTCCGCTTTACGGCGGGGCCATGGAGAATGCGGGTCTCGTGACCTATGGAAGCGGCATCATTCTCGCCAAACCCGAGCAAGACACTCCGTCGCGTCAGCGCGAATGGGTATGGGTGGCTGCCCACGAACTGGCTCATCAATGGTTCGGTGACCTCGTGACCACTGCCTGGTGGGACGATATCTGGCTCAACGAGGGCTTTGCCTCCTGGACGTCGAACAAAATCGTGAATGAGTACCACCCCGAATGGCACCATGACGTCTCGGCGCTGAACAGCTATCAGGGCGCGATGTATAGCGACAGCTTGGTGAGCGCGCGCAGGGTACGGCAGCCCATCGAGTCGAAGGATGACATTATCAACGCGTTTGACTCCATCACCTACGACAAAGGCTCCGCACTACTGAATATGTTCGAGTCCTATATGGGCCGGGAGAGATTCCAGGCAGGAATTCGCCGCTATCTCGCGAAGTACTCCTGGAAGAATGCCACCTCGGCGGAGTTTCTAGCGGCGCTCGCCGGCGACGACACCAGCGTCGCTCCGGCTTTCTCGACCTTCCTCGACCAGCCGGGTGTGCCGCTGGTTACAGCCGCGCTGGATTGCAGCGGCGGCGCGGCCACGCTGAAACTTTCCCAGCAGCGTTTCCTGCCCCTGGGTTCCGTGGGTTCAGCGGACCAAATCTGGGAAATTCCCCTCTGCGTTCGCTATCCGGCCGGGGAGCATGAGGCGCGACAGTGTGAACTGCTTTCGCACAAGTCGGCTCAGTTGCAGCTCACGCAGGGTGGCGGCTGCCCGGCTTGGGTCGAGGCCAACGCCGGGGCAGCAGGCTACTATTTCGGGTTATACGAGGGCAACCTGCTCAATGCCCTCCTCAAAGACGACGCGCAGGTGCTTACCCTTCCGGAGAAGGTCGCGCTCGTTGGCAACCTCTCTTCGCTCACCAGTAGTGGCAAGATTCCGCTGGGGAGGGCGTTGGCGTTGGCTCCCAGCCTCGCCCAGGACCCCGCCCGCCAAGTGGTCACCAAAACCATGGAAATCACCACAGGTCTCCAGGACAATTTGGTCTCGAAAGACCTGCTGCCCCGCTACCGGCAGTATCTGGTGGACGTCTATGGCGGACGAGCGCGCGACTTGGGTTGGAAGACGAAGGCGGGCGAGAGCGAAGATGCCCGCCTCCTCCGCCCTGCGCTTCTCAGCGTGCTTGCCAATCAGGCCGAGGACTCGGAGTTGATCGCCCAAGCCAAGAAACTGGCGCTGGCGTGGCTCGACGATCATAAGGCGGTCGACCCTGACATGCTCGGTGTTGTCCTTACCACCGCTGCCCGCCACGGAGACCGCGATCTGTTCGATCGCATGCGTGCTGCGGCCAAGCAGGAGAAGGAAGAGAATTTCCGCGGAACCCTGCTCTTCAGCCTCGGCTCGTTCCAGGATCCCGAAATCCTTAAGGTCGCTCTCCCCATCGTGCTGAGCGATGAATTCGACACCCGGGAATCGCTTGGCATCCTCTGGGGCCCCGCCCAGCGGCGCCAGACGCGCGACTTCGCCTATGATTTTGTGAAACAGAACTGGGATCGCCTGATTGCCAAGCTTCCCACCGATACAGGGTCTTTCCTGCCTTACGTGGCCGGAGGCTACTGCGACTCTCAGCATCGCCAGGACGTCCAGAGTTTCTTTAGCGGCCGGTCCACTAAGTACACGGGCGGGCCTCGCATCCTCACTCAAGTACTCGAGGGCATCGACCTGTGCGTCGCCTATAAGAACGTCCAGGAAGCGAGCGTCACTGAATTCCTCGAGACCTACAAACCCGCCCGGAGCGTGGGCGCGGGAAGCCCTTAAAAGTAGGCGGGCCAGGTAGAACCCTAGTCGAGAATTGGATCTCCCCTCTCCCCCGTCGGGGAGAGGGGACTGAATTAGGATTGAATCTGCCCTCTCCCCCTTGGGGGAGAGGGGATTGAATTAGAATTGAATCTCCCCTCTCCCCCTTGGGGGAGAGGGGACAGGGGGTGAGGGGGTTCAAGCGAATCGCTCTTGTAGACAATTAAGTGTGACACGACACTAGCTTGATACCGCCTGGAGGACGCCCTTTCACACCGGCATCCGGCCCCGCGCAGCGGGCCAGTTGACGGGCGGCCGACTTTTCAGGCTGAATCCCCAACAGCGCCGGAACTATTTGCGCGGCCGCCGCCCGAGGCCCGACTTGCTCCTCCCACAGGGTCGCGTCAAAGTCCTCGAAGGGCATGACGGTAGGAGTTGCCCCGAAGGGGCAAACGGTGAGTAGTCCCGCAGGCGCGGGATGAAACCCACGGAAAACGGGCGAAAAACGTAGATCGGCCCTGAAGGGGCCGGACTATGGGTCAACCCCGTTGGGGTTGGCGCAATTCTGATGGGCATTCTCTTTCCGCAGGTTGAAATCCGTCGGTTGACGGACTACTCAAGGTAGGCCCCTCCGGGGCCATTCCTGCCATCTCGACTTTGACCGAACCCTGTGCCCCTCCAAGACTTTCCTCGCAAAAGAGTTCTTCCGCTGTAATAATCAGGTGTAATAATCAGGGCAGTCTGTCGTCATTACGTGTGAAGGTAGTGATCAGGAGGCGACCTTGGCACCGGCGACAGTGGAGGAAGCGATTCCCGATCTCCTTGACGAACTGGAAGGTCTCTTTCAAGCGCACCATCGCTCGGTGTTCGGCGCCGCCTTCCGCATTACCGGCAACGCCGCTGACGCGGAGGACGTGCTGCAAACTGTTTTCCTGCGCCTGGTGGGGCGTGACCGGGCGGCTCCGCGGCTGAAGAATTCCGAAAGCTATCTTCGCCGGGCGGCGATCAACGCTGCGTTGGATGTGCTGCGGGCGCGCCGGGCCGAGGACAGCGTCCCGCTCGACGATTCCCAGCCCGATCCCGGCCAGCCTGAGCGTAGCGACCTGCGGGACTTCCTGAGGCGCTCGCTGGCCAAGCTGAGTCCGGAGGCGGCCGAGGTCTTCGCGCTGCGCTTTTTCGAGGGCCACAGCAACCGTGAGATCGCGCGCCTGCTTGGCATGTCGCAAGTCAGGGTCGCGGTCACCGTGCACCGCGCCCGCCGGCGGCTGCAAAAAGAGATCAATTCGTATCTTGGAGGCAGATCATGAAGAGCGAAACGAAGGGTGGCGAGCGTGGGTTGGATCGAATCATCGCCGAAGTCCGCAACCAGAGCGTTGATGAGCGGGTTATGGAGCAGGCTGCGCGTCGCGTGTGGGCGCAGGTGGCCCAACTCTCTCCATCGACGGCGGCCACGGCCCCTGCACATATCGACAAGATCCGGAGTTGCACCGATTTCCAGGCGCTCGTGCAGGCTTACCTTGCCAAGACTCTCTCCGAGTCGCCTGCCTTGCTGCTCGAAGACCATGTTCACGAGTGCGTCACTTGCCGGAGGGCACTCGACGCGGCGCGCTCCGGTGCGCGGCGAGAGTCGGCCCTGGCTTGGGAGCAACCGGCTGGGCCGCTTCGCCCCGGTTGGCGAGTGGCGTGGGCGATGGCCGCGGTGCTGGTGCTAGGAGTCGGCCTGGGCGTGGTGGGCGTTGGCCGTGTGATCCTCGGAAGCGGCACGCGGGCCATGGTCCAGACCGTGGAGGGCGCGCTCTACCACGTTTCCGATCGCGCGAGCGCCACGCTGGCTGCCGGCCGCCCCATCCTGGATAGCCAGGAAATCCGCACTGCCAATGGCTCATCGGCCGTGATTCGCCTTCGAGACGACTCCTCGATCGAAATGAGCCAGCGGACTGCTCTCTGGGTCTCTCGTGGCTGGCGCGGCACGACCATCCACCTCGTGCGCGGAAAGATCATTGTTCGGGCTGCCCAGCAGCGCCACGGGCGCCTCTATGTTGCCACGCGCGATTGCCTGATTTCGGTCAAGGGTACGATCTTCGCGGTGGACGAAGGCATGAAGGGCTCGCGGGTGTCAGTTATCCAGGGCGAGGTTGAGGTCGAGCAGGGCTCGAACGTGCAATGGCTGCATCCGGGCGATCAGATATCAACCCAGGCCAGCCTCACGCCGGTCTCCCTCACCGGTGACATCTCCTGGAGCCGGAGTTCCGGCGAATACCTGGCGCTGCTTGGCGAGTTCGCCGGGCTGCACAAGCAGTTGGAAGCAATCCCCGTCCCCGCTCCGCGTTACGACTCGACCCTGCTGAAGATGGTGCCGGGCGACACTATGCTCTACATCGCCATTCCCAACCTCGGTGCCACGCTGAGCCAGGCGGACCAGTTGCTTCAGGATCGCATCGGTCAGAGCGAGGTGCTCGAGCAGTGGTGGAACCAGCAGCAGGCCTCAGGCAAGGCTCAGAAACTGGCGGAGATGATCGATACAATCCACACCTTCAGCGAGTACCTGGGAGATGAGATCGTCATCGCCCTGCCGCAAGACCAGCATGCGCCGCTGATCCTGGCGGAGGTCAAGCGGCCGGGTTTCCGCGAATTCCTCCAGCAGCGAATCAGCGAGCTCAGCGCCGGAAGCGAGTCCAGGGCAACCTTGATCGACGATCCGTTTTCGGCTGCGCTTCCGCCCGCTGGCAAGGACCGGCGGTTGGTCTTCCTCAAGAACAACATTCTAGTGATGACTGGCGACACGAGCCAGTTGCAGCACGCCGCCACCCTCATCGAGCACTCTGCTTCCAGCAACTTTGTCTCAACTCCGTTCTACGCGGCAATCCAGAGGGCGTATCAGTCCGGCGCCGGCTGGCTACTTTGCGCCGACATGGAACAAATTCTCTCCCAATCCGTAAGTAAGAAAGAAAGCTCGGGGAAAGGTCTGGATTTCCTGAAGGACCCGAAGACCGGCCTCGCTGACATGAGATACCTGATCATGGAGAGCAAGGACGTGAGCGGAAAGACGGAGAACCGGGCCACACTCTCCTTCTCTCAGGACCGCCGGGGCATAGCGGCTTGGCTGGCGCCGCCCAGCCCGATGGGCACGCTGGACTTTGTATCGCCCGCCGCGAGTTTCGTGATCTCGTTCGTCGTCAAGAACCCGCGCGATATCGTGCAGGAGATGATCAGCTTCGCTCAGAATGACAAACCCAATTCCGGCGAGGACCTGGAGGAGTTCGAATCGAAGACCGGCGTGAACTTGTCGGATGACCTGGCCGGCGCGCTGGGCGGCGAGGCTACGTTTGCCCTGGACGGCCCGGTGCTGCCCACCCCGAGCTGGAAGCTGGCGCTGGAAGTGAACGATCCGGCGCGCTTGGAAGACACCATCGAGAAGCTGGTGGCGGGTATCGGAGAGCAAGCGGACAAGAAAGCCGCCCAGTTCAACCTGGCCAAGGAGGACACGGGCGGCCGGACCTATTACGCATTGCACAGAATCCTGCCTTCATCCCAACCAGGCGCCCTGAACGAGATCGATTACGTTTTTGCGGACGGCTATCTTGTCGCCGCACCCAACCGTAGCCTGCTCGTGAGTTCTCTTCAGAACCACGAAATTGGATATTCACTCGCTCGCTCCAGCGATTTTATGAGCCGCCTGCCGCGCGACGGGAACACCAACTACTCCGCCGTCGTTTATCAAAACCTGGGGGCGATGCTGGGGCCGGTGACAGACCTGTTGAAGTCGAGCACGGTGCTCACGCCGGCTCAGCGCCAGTCCGTTGACGCCTTGAGCCAGAACAGTGTTCCGAGCCTGATTTGTGCCTATGGCGAGCCGCAGCAGATTGTGGCCGCCGGGACGGGCAGCTTCTTCGGCCTGGTCTTCGATTCGCTGCTCGGCATTGGCCACGCCGGGCCGCTCCAGCTCTTGCCAATGATTGAGCAGGCAGCACAGAAGAAGTAGGCAGAAGGCAGAAGGCAGTCGGCAGTAGGCAGAAGGCAGAAGGCAGTCGGCAGAAGGCAGTCGGCAGAAGGCAGTAGGCAGGAAACAGGAGACAGCAGTCTTTCTCCTCGTGGAAGAAGAAGTTGGTGATTCAGTGCTGCTTACTGCGTTCTGCCTACTGCCTACTGCCTACTGCCTACTGCCTACTGCGTACTGGTCCCCCATGGCTCCCGTCATCGAACTCGAAGGACTGGGCGTTCGCTTCTGGCAGCGGAATATTCTCGAAGACCTGCGTTGCACTCTCTCGGGCCGGGCAATCGGATTGCTCGGCCCGAATGGCGCCGGCAAGTCAACCCTCATCAATACGCTTCTCGGATTCTACCCTGTGGCGGCGGGCACAGCTCGCGTCTTCGGCTACGACATTCGCACCCAAACCAAGCAGATTCGCAGTCTCACCGGATACATGCCCGAGACCGATTGCTTCATCGCCCACATGACGGCAGTGAGCTTCGTTCGCATGATGGCGGAACTCTCCGGTCTGCCTCCCGGCGCGGCCCTCGAGCGCGCTCACGAGGCGTTGTTCTACGTGGGCTTGGGCGAGGCGCGCTATCGCAAGCTGGGCACATACTCTCTGGGCATGAAGCAGCTTGCCAAGCTGGCTCAAGCCATCGTCCACGGGCCCAAGCTCATGATTCTGGATGAGCCGACCAACGGTCTCGATCCACCGGCGCGCCAGCGCATGATCCGCCTGATCCACGAAATGCGCGACAGCCGGGAGCTTCAAATCCTGCTTTGTTCGCACCTGCTGCGTGACGTGGAAGAGACCTGCGACGAGGTGTTGATCCTCAAGGCTGGCCGCCAGGTTCACTACGCGAATCTTGAAGAGGAGCGCCGGACCAACAAGCGCTTCCTGGAGCTGGAAACGGCGGGAGACGATGGTGGCTTTGCGGATGCGCTCGAGAACCTGGGCTGCCAGTGCGCCGTGACCTCCGGCAAGCGCATGAAGATGGTGTTGCCGTCGAGCTTCGTCATCCGCGACCTGTACCGGCTGGCGGAGGAGCGGAACGTCCAGATCCGGCGCATGAACTACCGCCGCGACAGCCTGGAGGACATTTTCTTGAAAGCCATGGAGAACCGCAATGGCCGTTCATAAGCGCAGCTACCGCGGCTACGCCGGGCAACTTACGCCCTTGTGGTCACGCTTCTCGATCGTCACGTGCTACGCTTTCAAGAACGTGTTCCAGTGGAAGCTCCTTACGGCGTTTTTCGTCATCTGCTTCTTCTTCCCCTTGATCTGCGCGGTGGGCATTTACGTGAACCATAGCACGCGCCTATTGGCGATGTTCGGCGCCCGCTCGCTTTTCAACGTGGACGCCGGCTTCTTCTTCCATTTCCTGCGCGTGCAGGGAGTGATGGCTTTCATCCTGACGGCGCTGGTAGGGCCGGGGCTCGTTTCTCCCGACCTCGCCAACAGCGCCTTGCCACTCTACTTCTGCCGGCCATTGTCACGCGCGGCTTACGTGCTGGGGAAGATGCTGGTCCTGGTTTCGTTGCTCTCCCTGCTCACCTGGGTTCCCGCTCTTTTGCTGTTCCTCATTCAATCCAGCCTCGCCGGAGGCAGTTGGATGTGGGCGAATCTCTGGCTGGCGGCCAGTATCTTCCTCGGCTCGGCGATTGAGATTCTGGTGTTCTCCGTGTTGGCGCTGGCGCTTTCGGCATGGATCAAGCGAAAGCTTGCGGCAGGAGCGGCGCTGCTGGCTGTCTTCTTCTTCGGGGCCGGCTTCGCTCAGGCCGCCGACGCCGTGCTGGGAACCAACAAGGGCGCCCTTCTCAACCTCGGCAGTCTTATCGCCACGGTGGAGGCGCACTTGTTCCGACAGCCTTGGCGAAGTCCAATCTCCGGCGCGAGCGCCTGGATGGTACTGCTTGCGGTCAGCGGCTTTTGTCTCTGGCTCCTGGCGCGCAAAGTTCGCGCCTTCGAGGTGGTGCGCGGATGAACGACGTCGCCCCGGACAAAAGCATTGTGTTCGAGGACGTCTCCAAGTTCTACGGAGAGGTGCTGGGGGTGAACCGCGTCAACCTCTCCATTCCGCCAGGAATCACCAGCCTGGTGGGCCCCAACGGTTCGGGCAAGACCACGTTGATGAACCTGATGACGGGGTTGGTGGAGCCTACACGCGGGCGCATCAGCGTGCTGGGACTCTCGCCCCGCCAGCCCGAACAGCTCTTTCGCCACCTCGGCTACTGTACGCAGTACGACTCGTTCCCCCGCGGCTTGACGGGATACCAGTTTGTTTATTCCTACCTGCGCCTGTCCGGCTGCGGCCATGCGAAGGCCAGGGAACTAGCCGTACAGGCGATCGAGCGCGTCCGTCTGGGTGAGGCCGCCGAGCGCCCGATCGCGAGCTATAGTAAGGGCATGCGCCAGCGCATCAAGCTGGCCCAGGCGATCTGCCACAACCCTGCCGTTCTGGTGCTGGACGAACCGCTCAACGGTCTTGACCCGCTCATCCGCGCCGAGACCATTGCCCTGTTCCGTGCCTTGGCCGAGCAGGGCCTGCACCTCATCATCTCCAGCCACGTGCTGCACGAAGTGGACGTGATTTCCGACCAGGTGGTGCTGCTCAGCAACGGCTACGTGGTGGCGGAGGGCGAGATTCGCGGCGTGCGCGATGAGATCCAGGAACACCCCGCGCAGATTCTCATCCGCTGCAACCAGCCGGGCGCCTTGGCCTCGCAGGTGTTCCTCGAGGACTACGTGGTGGAGGCGCGCCTTCTCCACGACGGCAGGGGCCTGCTGGTGAAAACCCGCGACGCCGACCGGTTCTACTTGCTCCTGAATCGGATTGCCCAGAACGGAATCGAGATCGAGTCCGTTGCCCCGGCCGACGATGACGTCCTCTCGGTCTACGAATACCTGATCGGCACGGAGGAGCCCCCAAAATGAGCTTTCGCAAACTTCCCTGGGCGCTCTGGCGTCGACAGATTGTGGCCGTGGTGCGGCTCGAAATCGGCACGGAGGAGCCTTCCAAATGAGCTTCCGCAAACTTCCTTGGGCCCTCTGGCGTCGTCAGATTGTGGCGGTGGTGCGGCTCGAATTGAAGAAGACCCTGTTTGCCCGGCGCGGGCTCTGGATTTACTTTCTGGCCTTCGCCCCTGTGCTGCTCTATGCCGCCCATTCATTTGTCCTGATCAAGGCTGGGGAGCGCGGCGACTTCGGCGAGGACACTCACGTTTTCGCCGCCGTCTTCCAGTTTTTTTACCTGCGGCTCGCCATATTCTTCGGATGCGTGGGCATTTTCATGAACCTGTTCCGGGGCGAGGTGCTCGACAAAAGCCTGCATTACTACTTCCTGGCGCCCATCCGCAGGGAGGTTTTGCTGGTGGGCAAGTACCTGTCGGGCCTGCTGGCAGCGGCCGTGATTTTCTGTTGCAGCACCCTGCTTCAGCTCGTCGCGCTTTACTGGTACTTCAACTCCAATGTGATTCAGGACTATCTCTCTCGCGGTAACGGTCTCGCGCACGTGGCTGCCTACCTAGGCGTCACGCTCTTGGCTTGCATTGGCTATGGCAGCATTTTTCTGGCAGCCGGGGTGGTTTTCCGCAATCCTCTGGTTCCGACTCTCGTCGTGCTGGTGTGGGAGACCATCAGCGGAGTGCTTCCGCCGCTCCTCCAGAAGTGCAGCGTGATTTTCTACCTCAAATCCCTGTGTCCGGTGAGCGTGCCTGCCAGCGTCGCCCTGGACAAGGGAAATCTCCTGACCTTAATCGCCGTGAACGTCAACCCCGCTTCGCCCGTAACGGGTATCCTTGGCCTTCTGACCTTGTCAGTCGCGGTGTTGGCGCTTTCCAGCCTGCGGCTGCGCCGCATGGAAATCGAATACGGCGCGGAGTAGCGTCCTCACTCAAGTACTCGAGAGCATCGACCTGTGCGTCGCCTATAAGAACGCCCAGGAGGCCAGCGTCGCTGAATTCCTCGAGACCTACAAGCCGGCCCAGAGCGTGGCAGCCGGAAGCCCTTAAAAGTAGGCGGGCAAGTAGAACCCTAGTCAAGAATTGAACCCGAAATCGTAAGTTGAAAACAAAGGAGTTAGCACAAGCCCCTGAGATTTAAGGGGTAACTCACGCAGTTTCAGCAAGTTACAATGCACAAATCCAACTTGCGCGAGGTTCGATTTTCACAAGGCAACTCATTGTTATGACATCACTTAGGTGATTTTGAGATTTTGAACTTTCGAATTCGGGTTGAATCTCCCCTCTCCCCCTTGGGGGAGAGGGGACAGGGGGTGAGGGGGTTCAAGCGAATCGCTCTTGTAGAGAATTAAGTGTGACATGACACCAGCGACATCCATCAGCCCCCACTGAGTAAAGTGGCATCCCAAGTCACCATACGGAATGTGTGCTGACCTGGCGGTTAGTTGTCCTCCTTGAGTTCGGGCGAAAGGAAGTGGACCCGGCCCGACCGATCGCCGGCAACGATCCTGCTATCGCTGGCACGTATTGCCGAGTCGGGTCTCGATCTGACCCCGCGCAACATTGGTGTGCGAGAGTGCGCAAACACCGCGAGTGCGATGTCGCCACTTCCTCGCGATCGGGTACCGTCTTTGCCAGGCAGGAAAGCTACGCTTACGAGACCGGGAACTGGTAGATACTGATGCTAATGGGAGCGACTGACAATGTCTTCGGCACTCCAGGCAGCGGCACACTCACAATGTCCACCTGAGGTTTCTGTCCGAGTACATTAGCGGCGTCCACAGTGGGGCCAGTCAGTTGCCACAATGTCGAGTTGCCGCCCAGTTGAACTCCCCGGACTGTAAGCTCCATCCGCTGGACGGACTCCGTGGGATTGACAACGGCTACGGTAAGGGACTTGTGATCGCCGGTGAACGCGGCAGCAACATCCAACGGATAGGTCGGGCTGCCAGCGTTCACGTGGGGCTGGTCGCCGCCGATGGGCCACTTTGGCGCGGCTTGGGGTGAGTTGCCTGTGACTTCGACGGGGATGGTGCCAAAGTGCTCCCGGTAGAGCTTCAAGGTCAGTCCATTAGTATTGTAGGTGGCATCGGTACCGCTGTAGTCGAGGGCGGATCCCCATCGTAAAGGCCGCCATCTTGATGAAATCTGTGTGCCTGAACATCTCCTGCAGGACCATCCCATAACTCAGGGCGAGCTTCAGATTGGTGTGTCGCGTTATATAGGCCCACTCGTCGATGGCAACAAAAATCTTCTGGTCCGTGATGGCCGGAAACCGCTTCTTATACTCCTCCCAGGCCTCCGCTTTCAGGCGCACCCGGTTTGACGGGCGGCGTATCCAGTCGACGAGCGATTCCTCCACGGGCACGTAAGCATCGTTGGTATCGTAGGTAGGATCGTAGATATCCTTGTGGGGAGTCATGTCGAATCGCTTTCCAGCCTGGCAGTACCAGTGTTCGCTCAGGGCGTCAAAGTACCCCCAGGAGTGAGCCAGAAGACCTCCTGTCCAATCAGCCGCGGTGCCGTATTCCGCCTGTACTTTTCCGGTGACCATGCGTGCGTTGCTGGTCACGGTCATTTCATCAGGCATGGCCCCTGAGGCAATGATCGTGATGGAGGGGTCAACCTTGCGCATAGCTTTGGCGAAGGCATTGTGCTTCAGCACGTAATACCGCAGGGCCGTATGGCCGATTTGCCAGAAGCCATACATTTCATTGCCTACGTTCCAGTACTTCACGCCATAGGGCTTCGCATGCCCATTGCGGGCGCGCAGAGCACCCATGGGGGTATCGACGGACCCATTCGAGTACTCGACGAGTTCCGCGGCGGAATGATCGTCTCCGAGCCCGGCGTTTACTGTAATGTACGGTTCGACTTTGAGCAGTTGGCAGAGGGTCATCAACTCATCAAACCCCACGTCGTTCGGCTGCACGGCATTCCAGGCATAGTCCCAGGTTGGCGGCCGTTTGTCGGGATCGCCGATCGCATCGCGCCAATCGTGGTCAGAAATGAAGTTTCCTCCCGGCAAGCGATACATGCCGGAATTGAGCTCGCGGAGGAGGCGAGTGGTATCCGGACGGAAGCCATGGATGTTATCCGCGGGCATAAGCGAAACTGCACCGACGTGAAAGGACCCCGAGCCTCGGCCCACGATCTCCAGCCTTCCTGCACGAGTATCTGCCCCGGAAGTGAACTCGAGCGGATACTTCATGTAGGTGGTTTGAAGATTTGTGATAGCGATGGTTTGATGCTCTCCGGCGCCGGGCCCCCAAATGAGGCTGATCTCGATCTTTGCCTCGGGCGTGCCCGCCAGCACGATCCTCCCGATGTATTCCTTCGACCTGAGCAAGGCGAGGCCGGCTTGTTGGATGCCATGAGGCGTTTGCCCTTCGAGGGCGATCCGTGGTGTGTGGTCGCCAACGTAGGGGTGATCCCGGTCCATGGCGATGAAGTCATCAGGCTCGAAGGGAACCCATCTGCGAGGCCTGGGCAGGAAGGGGAGGACGGGAGCGGCCCCCTTAGGCTCAGCCGAAGTTACCGGATAGTAGAACTTCCGGTCGTCGAGCATTTCACTCCAGAGCCCATGATTGATGAGGTTGCCCAGGTGCTCCATAAACATCCCATAGTCATATCTGGAGATGGGCTCGCTCAGCTTGCTTGCATCGATGCTGACCACTAGCGGCTCGGCTCTTCCGGACGCGCCCGGTTGCTGAGCAGGCACCGGCACACCCAGCGATAACACGGTCAACATCGTCAAGAGTGGATTCATGCGAAGTCTCATGAGAAGGCTCCCAACCCTTCTTCTGATTATGCCGACCCGCGGGTGCCGCATACATTGTCTTTGATGTATGCGCCCCACGGACACGCGCAACACCCGTGTCACCGCGTCCTGCCCATGGCCTGTCCTGGCTTCTTAACGGTCGCCGACATAAAAGGCGATGTCGGCGCCACCCGCGGGTTGCATAGGTCAGAATTATGAGGCCTCAAGGCGGATCCCCGGTCCCGCCTGGAAGGCGTCAATCATTAAACACCCGAGGCATGAGGTCGCGCAAGCAGACGCGCCAGAGCGTCCACCAGTGTCCGTAGCCCGGCGTGACTTGCCACTCATGCCGAATGCCTTTGGCGGCGAGCGTCTGTTCAAATGTCTGCTTAACAGCGAGGAGTCCGCGGGTGGCGCCCCGATGCATCGGGGCGCCCCACGGACACGCGCAACACCTGTGTCACGGCGTCCTATTCATGGCCCGTCCTGCCTTCTCGACGGTCCCGCAAGGCGGGATGTCGGCCCCACCCGCGAAAAGCTGCGGACCTACAAAACAGGTCCCCGCTACGCTTGATTCCGGGCTCATGCGTTGATGGATTGGCCCGCCTAACTTCGACGGCTGATTTCCAAACAGCCTGAGTCGCCGCGCTCATGCGGGCTTCGATTTCTGCCGAAGAATTGGATGAAAGCTCATCGACTGGAGTAGAATCAGACAAGTTGGGAGTAGGCGCAAAGATAGCGGACCGTTAGATGTAGAGGCGGCTTTACGCCGCCAGAGTCGCCAGAGCCGCCAGAGTCCAAACAAAAAATGGCGGGGTAAACCCGCCCCTGCGAGCGGTGGAGGTTGAAGGAAAATGCCAGTATTGCAATTCAAGGGTAAGACCGCCATCGAGAACTACCACCATACCGTTGCGCACCACACCCTCGAGTTTGACACAAAGTTATCGGTGCTGGAAAAGGGCGACAAGCCAAGTCTCGAGGGCAACCTGATCATCGAAGGGGACAACCTCCTGGCACTCAAAGCTCTGCTTCCGACGCACGCTGGAAAAATCAAGTGCATTTATATCGACCCGCCCTATAACACCGGAAACGAAGGCTGGGTATACAACGACAAACTCAATCAGCCGCAATTCAAGGAGTGGATCGATCAAACCGTGGGCAAAGAGGGAGAGGACGCCACGCGCCACGATAAATGGTGCTGCATGATGTATCCGCGCCTGCAACTCTTGAAGGAATTACTCCGCGACGACGGGGCCATTTTCATTTCTATTGACGATACCGAGGTTGCGCACCTCAGAATGGTGATGGATGAGGTGTTTGGGGAGGAGAATTTTGTGGCCACTATCATCTGGCACAAGATGGACAGCCCCAAAAATACAGCCATCCTCTTTAGCGAGGATCACGACTACATCGTCGTTTACGCCAAGAGCGTCGCCAACTGGTCGCCAAATTTGATTGAACGAAACGAGGAAATGAAGGCCCGCTACAAAAACCCGGACAACGACCCCCGTGGCCCGTGGCTTCTTAGCGACCTTGCCGCAAGGAACCCTTACTCACAGGGACTCTACGAAATCAAAACACCGTCTGGCAAAATCATTTCCGGCCCGCCAGCTGGCAGCTATTGGAGGGTGAGTCGAGATAAATTTGATGAGTTGGACCGAGACAAGCGAATTTGGTGGGGGAAGGGCGATGTCCGACCGGGCATCAAACGGTTCCTGTCGGAGGTCAAAGAGGGTGTAGTCCCTCAAACTATCTGGTCATGGCAAGATGTTGGGAGTACGAGAAACGCAAAGCAGGACCTTTCGCAACTCCTCGATAAACAATCGGGTGAGGACATCTTCACAACGCCGAAGCCGGTTGAACTGCTATGCCGCATTGCGCACATATCCGCAGACAACGATTCAATCATTCTCGACTCGTTCGCTGGCAGCGGAACGACGGCACACGCGGTTTTGGAATTGAACAAGAAAGATGGCGGGAACCGCCAGTTCATTCTCGTCCAGCAGCCTTTCGACACGAAAGAAAACGAGAAAGAAAAACTCAACATCTGCCAAAGGATCACAGCAGAGCGGATAAGACGCGTCTTGAACGGTTATACCTACACCGACCAGAAAGGGGAGAAAAACAATGTTAAAGGTCTCGGCGGCTCATTCACCTACGCTCGCCTGGGTGCCCCTCTCTTCGGCGAGTATCGAGATATGGGCGAAAAGCTTCCGCCCTACGAGGAACTGGCCAAATACATCTTTTATACAGAAACCAGCCATGAGTTTGACCGCAAGGGAATGAATGAAAAGACCGGCAAGATTGGTGAGCACGCGGGGACCAGCTACTACCTCCTCTACACTCCGGAGGGAAATCACGACCGGCCAATGGATTTGCGGTGGCTCGCGGCGCTCGACAAGACGGAGAAAAATCGTCAGCTCGTAGTTTATTGCGAAAAGATTTGGGTTCACCGGGACGATCTGGCCAAGTTCGAGGCGGAAAGCGGACGCAAGGTGAGGCCGATGCTCGTGCCGTTCAACCTGAAATGACGATGGCGTTGTAGCGGCGGCTTTACGCCGCCACGTTGGGAGACAAATGGCGGGGTAAACCCGCCGTCACGGTAACGGCGGCTTTATGCCGCCACGCACGGGAGAAGAATGGCGGGATAAACCCGCCCCTACGCCGCCATCGTACGGGAAATGGAAAAATGCCCATGTTTCGGCGCAAACGGAATCGCCTGCCACGAGACGCCTACATTGGGCAAAACTGGTATTTCATAACGCTTAACGCAGAGGATGGCCAGCCGGTTGTCGGCGAGGGGCCTGTGGTAAGTGTTCTTCTGGATACACTGCGCGCTGCGTGCGTGAAACATGCGTTCGATATTTATGCATATTGCTTCATGCCCGATCATGTCCATATTGAACCCGTGGGCCTTGCATCGAAATCTGATTTGATCGAATTCATGCGGACTTGGAAGGGAACGAGCACCGTTCCTCTGCGCCGGTTAGGTCTCAATGATCCCTTCCAGAAAGGTTTCTACGATCATATCCTCCGACCAGATGACAACCCGGACGCCGTAGCCTGGTATATTTTCAACAATCCGGTAAGAAGAGGTTTGGTGAAGGATCCGCGTGATTGGCCTTACAGCGGGTCGTGGATGTTCGATTGGAAGAAGGCAGTCGCCCCGCCGGAGGAATTCGTGCCGCCATGGTTGGGAGATAATTGGCGGGGTAAACCCGCCGATATAAGAACAGGATGATGTAGAGGCGGCTTTACGCCGCCACGTTCGCGTGAAAAGTGGCGGGATAAACCCGCCGCTACAACAAAGTGCCGCGATAACCATGCAACTCAAAGATTACCAGAAACGCGTCGTCCGTGAAGTTAAGGCCTTCCTTGAGGCATTGGCAACGCAGCAGGCCTCGGCCAACAAACACGCCTCCGAAGACGCGTGGGACGTTGCCAAGACCCGATTCGACCTGCCCGGCCAGTACAGGCCGCGCAAGAACGGCCTGGGCAAGGATCTCCCGACCTTCTGCATTAAAGTGCCCACGGGCGGCGGAAAGACTCTGCTCGCCACCCAAATTCTCGGCTCGATTTATGAAACCATCTTGAAGGAGCGCAGCGGATCGGGCCTTGTCCTGTGGGTGGTCCCCAGCGATCAGATTTACAAAGACACAATCAAGGCACTTCGGGACCGGAAGAATTTCCATCGCGAATCACTGGAATTTGCCGTATCTCGCCGCATTGAGGTCTGGGAAAAGCATGAGATCGCCCGCCTGACGCCGGGCCAACTGCGAAGCAATTTGAATATCCTGGTTTTGAAACTCGCCAGCACCAATCGCGAGACGCGAGAACAGCTTAAATTTTTTCGCGACAGCGGGGGGAACATCGTGCAGCACTTCCCCGCCGAGAATGAGTCCGAAAAAAACAAGGCACTCAAAGCGCGCATCCCCAACCTGGATATGTTGGCCGAGGATGAGAAAAGGGATCAGTACCTGATCAAAACCTCGCTCGGCAACTTGGTCCGGCTCTGTGAGCCCGCGGTGATCCTGGACGAAGGGCACAAGGCAACTAGCAAATTGGCGCGCGAGACCATCGAGGGTTTTAACGCTTCTATCGTAGTTGAGCTATCCGCCACCCCGCAAAAAGAGGCAAACATTTTAGTAAGGGTTTCCGGTCGGGAACTGCTTAGCGAGCAGATGATCAAGCTCCCTATCAACGTTGCGAATTCGAACCAAAAGTCTTGGCAAGACTGCCTCACACAGGCGCGGGACCGCCAATCTGAACTCGCCAAGCTGGCGGCGAAATACTACGGGGGAGGTGGACGCCTCATTCGGCCGATCGTGCTGGTACAAGTAGAGCGCACCGGCAAGGACCAGCTCGATGCGGGGTTGGTCCACAGTGAGCAGGTGAAGAAACATCTGATCGAAAGGCTGGATGTTCCTAAATCTGCAATTGCCATCAAGACTTCAGAGAAGGATGACATCGAGGGCATCGACCTGCTTGCCGAGGACTGCCCGGTGGAATGGATCATTACCAAAGCGGCTCTACAGGAGGGATGGGATTGCCCCTTCGCTTACATTCTGGTGTCGCTGAACAATACGGGACGGCAGCAAAGCATGACCCAGCTCGTGGGAAGAGTCCTGCGGCAACCTTACGCGGAGAAAACACGGTTTGATGAACTGAATGAAAGTTACGTGTTCTGCTTACGGCGTCGAGCGGCAGAGATTACCGGAGAAGTGAAGAAGGCGCTGGAGCAAGAGGGGTATGAAGGTGATCTGATGAGCGTTGTGGACCGCAGCGACACTGAGGGCCACCCCACCCCTGAGCGTGAGTCCGCGATGCGCAAAGAATTTCGCGCCTATTATCGGGAGTTCGACGGAAAAGTTTATCTCCCCCGCTTCTGCGTGAAACGAGACGATGACTATGAGGCCCTGGACTACTTTCGCCACCTGATTAGCGAGATTGACGTGGCTAAGTTTGACTATGCTGACGCAGATTGGAATCTGTCCCAAGAACTTGCCGGCGCCAAAGATTCCTTTTATCGAATCACGCTCGATCAGGACGTCATCGAGCCGGTTGAGCAACGCCAAGCTGCATCGCTCGAAACCGATGACCAGGTGAAAAGCTGGTTGGTCGCCAGCTTGTCGTTTGACTACTACAGCTACAAGCAATTGCGCCAAATCGTTGAGAGGGCTACACAAGAGTTGGCGAAACGCATGCCCGAGATTGTGGGGCAATTGGGGATGGTGAAGTTCCCGATTCGGGAAAAAATTACTGGGCTGATCGAGCGCCAGACAGATGAGCAGACACGCGTGGTATTTGAAGGACTTTTCAACAAGAAAAATCTTTGCTTTTTCCTCGAATGCCGTGAAGCGCGGTTTGAGATTCCTCCCAGGGTCAATATTCGCGCAACGCGATGGTTAGCACGCGACGATAACGAACCCCTGCAGCGCTCTTTGTTTGACCGCGTGCCCGATGAACTGAACCAATACGAAAGGTCTGTGGCTCTATACCTCGATAACCACCCTGAGGTACTCTGGTGGTACCGAAACCTGGTCGGCCCCGAGTGCTTCTCCATTCAAGGATACCGGCGGAATAAGATCTATCCGGATTTCGTTGTTCAACGTGGCAGGGGCAAAAAGCCGGTGGCTTCCGTGCTTGTCATCGAAAGCAAGGGCAAACAACTCAGGGGAAGCGAGGACACCAACTACAAAAGAAACGTAGCGGAATATTTTGGGAAGGTTGGGCACAAGGTGCCGTGGCAAAGGCTCGCCAAAGATTTTGCAGATCAGACGTTTCGCATACAAGTGCTGGACGAGGGAGAATACAAGGACAGGGATTGGAAGGCTGATTTGAGAGTATTGTTGACGGAGCCCGTGTCGTGAGCAAGCGTAGCGCAGACCTCCGTCTTTGAGGTCCGCGGTTCTTCCTCAGATTCGCGCTTTCGAATCCAAGGGCAAATTGGCAATCGCGGGCTGGCGCAGAGCACAGCTCTGCGGCCCCCCAAACAAGACTGATATCAGGCGAGCCGATCACTCTCAAAAAACTTGGCGCGGCGATAGGCGCTGCTGGTAAGGGGTTGGAGCGTCCGCGCGCAAAATGCTGTTTGTGGGTGGGCATGACCAGCGCTAATATAGCACGCTAAAGTGCAGAGCTGCGCTCTGCGCCAGCCGGCGCGAGGGTTGGCTTCATCGCTTCTATGATAGCCGCGTCCTGGGGGCGTGATCAAGTTAACCCGGGGGGACGGGTAGTGGTGTCATTTGGAATATCATCCCTTACGAAGCCGGTCATTCCCGCGAAAGCGGGAATCCAGTCCGGGGAAACGCGTTTCCGAAGGTTTGCAGAGTGGATTCCCGCTTTCGCGGGAATGACTGCGGCCTGGAACGCGCGTGTCTCGCAAATGACACCACTACCCGGGGACGCGGTCGAGAAAATCATTTCCAGTGTACCAGAAGGCTGCTGAACAATTCGCGGTCATCGCCATTCTGCTCCCGCCCTGGGGGGCTGTCCCTCGCCAAAATTGCATCGCACGCGGTTTAAAAAACTTAGGAGCGAGCTCTAAACATTATTAAGAGCCACTCAGTGTAACGGACGTTTTTCGCGGACCGGAATTATTGCGGAGCACACGCATCGTTGTCCCGAAGCGGCATTCTGGGAGGTCGGCTGGACAGCCCACCCGCATCACCCGAAAGCGTAACGGCCTACCTGATGGAGCGTGCCCCACGCTTGAGGTCACGGTTCGGGACGTCGTGGAGGCTGGAACGGCGTATTGGCAACGAGAAACGAGCTTTGCGCCAAGTCGGGCAAGTCAGCCGATTCCTGACGGGAAGCCGACTTTTCATTCCCAATCCGCTTCCGGCGATATCGATCACCTGAAAACCGCTGGTGGGGTGGGGATTTTTCACAAGGAATCGGCGGCGGTGCCATCGGTAAACACACGCCGTTACACAGGACCTACATTGGACAGTGGGGGCTATCCTGGAGCTTGACTTGCACTTCGACTTCGCCAGAGGCATCACGGACCCGAGAAAATTGGCTCGGTTCCACCCTGACCTGTTTTTGTCGGTTTCGGTTAAATTCCTCACATATTCAATTCACTGCTGGACCTCGTTGGGCGCAGGGTTTGTATCGACCTCCGGAGCGGGCGCTTTCGCAGCAGCGCTGGCTCCGGGCCTCGTCAAGAGGAACAGGGCACGCCCGCTGATTTCCTCATCGAATTCGACGCCGCCTCTCTCAAATGTCAGCCTGACCCCTTCCACCTGGTGTTCGGGAGGCACTTTGCCGAGGGCGCAGTTCACTTGCAGCGTCGCGTTTTTCGCAAACCCCAACACCGGAATCAGTCGGATGCGCAGCACGGCCCGACCGCCTGTGGGCATGGAGCAGGAGAACATTGGCAAACGCTTGGGGCCGAACTGCGGCGGGCCTAATGCCCGGCCTTCGCGCGTGAGCGCTCCCGGCGCGACACCGTAGGAATCAAAGCTGACGAGTTCGCTCGCGATCCAGACACCCGTCGCCAGCACCACGCCATCCGTGGACTTGTGGGTGAAAGTTCCGGCTGCGGTGACCGACTTGTTTTGCGGAGCGAGCGTGCCTGCGCCGCTCAATTCATAGGTCGAGTCGTCGGCCGACTTCGCCACCGCGGGACAGGCGGAAGAATCATTGGCCTGGCAAAGGAAGCCGGAGCCGATGAAGAAGAGGTAATCACCGTTGTTCCTCTGGGCCC
>JBEKME010000051.1:0-42241 GCA_050008675.1 Terriglobia bacterium | reverse complement strand
GGCGACATTCGCACAACGGATGCCGGCTTCTGCCACGGCAGAAGGCTAACAAATCCGAAAGGAAATTGCCAGCGGAAAATCGCGTTGTTTTAGATTGTTACACTTCTGGGACTTTGACGCAGCCCTACGCAGCGGGCATCGTGCGAGTCGTTGGTCGTGTCATTTGACACCAGAATAGCAAACGGAGGCGTTCCCAGTTAGCCGCCACCGAGAGCGACCGCGGGCCCGTACGGGAAGTCCTCGAGCTTGGCGGGGGTCGTACCCTACAGGCTGGGCGCGGATTTACGCTTTTGCCAGATAAGACTCGAATTGTTTCTGCCAGGCGGCGGGGGTGGTGTGGATGGCGCGGCCGAGGAACGATGAGCGCAGCCGCACAAGCTCGGGGAGTTTGCGGCAGGCGATGGCGTAGCGGCGGAAGCGCGGCTGGAGCAGCAGGGAATCGTCGGGCAGGTAAATGGGTTCCCGCCGGAAGTTGAGAAGGACGATGGCGCGATTCAATTGCCGAATGGCGGTTTCGATTAACGCCGCGCTGGTCGACGCGTCCTGCAATTGCGTCGCTTGCTCCGGCGGTACGAGCCGGAAGAAATACGTGGCGCGCCCGGAGCGCGAGGTGGCTTCCCAGGCCACCAGGTTGCTGGGAAACTTGGCGCCGGGTTGCGCCGCCAGGGGCAGAAAGAACCAGTGCAGAATGGGCTGCGCTTCTTGCTCAGCGCCGGCTTCCGCCTGGGGTTCGGCAGGAGTCCCCGCCGCTTCTTCCGCCCCGGCCGCGGCGCCGGCGGATTCAGAATCATTCTCCTCCGCTTCGCCCGTGGGGGGTTCTCCTTCCTTTTCTTGTTGATCCTCAGCTTCGCGCAGCAGCTTGAAGCCCGTGAAGTAATTCCCCGCCGGCACATGTGCCAGCAGGGCGTCGAAGTAAGGCTTCAGCTTGGCATCCACCACATTGGCGGCGAGCGCCTGCTCAGTCTTGGGATGGATGGCGCGCAGCTTGGCGAGCGATGCGGCGCGGCCTTCTTTCATTAGCACAGCGGCCTGCTGAAACAGGCCGGGGCTGAGGAAAGGGAACATCCCGTGGACGGTCTCGGCGCCTTGCTGCGCCAGTTCTTCCGTGGCGGTGGTCAGGCGTTGGCGAAATTCTTCCGTGCGCTTGGCGAGCTTGGTGATTGCCAGGCGTTGATCGCCGCACTCCGCCGTCACCGTCCAGGTGGTTTCGTCGAAGCTCACTGCGTCGATATCCGCCAAGCGCCATTGCAGGCCCGTGGCCTGAGCGGGCAGCACGGCGAGATTGCTCTTGTAAAGCCGGAGTTCCGCCGGGCTGGCGAAGGTGCGCGCCGGCGAATCGAAGCGCACCGTGCCGTCGAAGCGCGTGATTTCTTCCAGGTCTTCCAGCAGCAGGCATTGCAGCAGGCGTTTCCGGTACGCTTCCAGCAGGTCGTGGCAGAGATTCTGGAAGGTCTTGCCAAATTGGTTCAGCAGGATTTTGTTGCCGGTGTAGAGGGTCAGGGTCAGCTCGTACTCGCCGGGAAGGAATATATCGATGTCGCCGAAGTCGAGAGCCAGCGGCGCGCCCGAGGGCGGCGTGAGCGTAAGGGTTTCCGCCTCAAACGACACCCGGCAGGGGCCCGCCTGAAGGGCGGCCCCGTCCGCATTCAAGTAGTGAAATTTGCCCGAAAAGGTCGGCATGGTGAGTTTCAGCCAACTTTCTGGCCGCACTCAGGACAGAATTTGGTTCCCGCTTCAAACTTCGTTCCGCAGCGCGGGCACTCATTCCTGGCATGGAGAGGCTTGCCGCACTCGGGGCAAAACTTGGCGCCCTGGGTGCGAGCGCCGCAACTGGGGCAGAGGGCGGCGGCTTCGGAAGTGAGGTCGAGGTCCTTGGTCAAGTCCTGCTGGCGAAGCTTTTCCTGCACCTGGTCCACCGCGATATGGGACTGCGCGGCGGCGATTTCCGTTTCGATATTGGGCGCGCAGTCGTAGCAAAGGCCCCGCTTCTGGTTCCAGCACATGGTGAGGCAGGCCCACTTGGCGCACTTGGGACACTGGCGAAAATTGGGCTTCACTTCGTCCACGGCTTCGTGAAATGCCTTGTCGTGTGCAGGGCCCTGGACGGCGCGCGCGATTTCGTAAGCGCCGGAGCTGGCGCGGCCAAAAACGCCGCCGAACAAGTCGCCGGCGGCACGCAACGCGCTGCCCGCGTAGCCCGTCACCGAGGGTTTGAAGGCAGTCATAAATCCGTTCCCACAGCGGTCGCAAAAGAACTCGAACTGATATCCCTTGTCTGTTGAATGGTCAGAATGGTTCTTAGTGAATTGAATCAACGCCATGAGGAATCTCCGTTAAACGTCTTCCTGTGGAATTACTATTTCCAGGTGCTTGGGTCATTGTAATTCCATTGGCCTTGAGGTTTCAAGAACGCATTCGCAAAGCTCAGCGATTTCGCAAACACTGTAACTTAGCGGTGAGGTTGATGATTGGTGGCTATTTTGCTGGGTTTTGGCGGCATCGCGGGAGGGTTTCGTATGGAAGATCGCAGTTAATCCATATACTCCGCGCAGGGATTGGAATAATATTGACGCCGCAGTCCGATGACGTCGGAACGCCTTTTCATGTGGCGGTTGCGGAGTGAGGTCGAAGATTAATCCCGGCAGAGCGGAGTGGGCGCCAGCCCTGCAGGCGGAGGCTTCGAGCAGCCAGGCAACGTATCGTTTCGGGACGATCGCGACAGAGGTCAATATTGACGATCCCGAGGTGGCACGCTGGCTGGAGGAGTTTCTCTCTCCCTGGTTCTCGACCGAAGCTGCGGAGGGGATCGGCCTGCGCGTACGCATGACGAGCTTGGGAGAACGGTTTTCGGCCTTGGCCCGTGTTGAGGCAGAGAACCATCCGCAGCCTTTGCCGTGTTTCAGGCTCGACAGGATGCTGGTTTCCTGCCCCGGCTGGAATGAGCCCGATGGAACCATCCTCGCCGCGGACAAAGAATTCGGCTGTTACTACCAGGTTCAGGGCAATCAGGTCGAGGTTGTCTCCCGGCCGCAGGATCGGCCGGCACGCATCGGGCTGATGCGAGTGGTGCGGGAATTGGCCATGCTGCGGACATCCCCACAGAAGGAGACGCTCGATCTCCATGCCGCCGCATTGGTATTCCGCGGGCGCGCGATTGTTCTGTCAGGAGACAGGAATGCTGGTAAGACAACGCTCCTGGCGCACGCGTTAAGCTCGCCCCACACGGCCCTCATGGCCAATGACCGCGTCATCGTCGACGGCCGCTTGCAGGCGCGCGGTGTGCCGACCGTGGTGTCAGTGCGCGACGAAACGGAACGGGCATTTCCCGCGCTGGGCCGTATATTCCCCAGGCGCGCTGTCCTGCTCCACAAGGGCGAGTTGGCATCGGCGGATTCTGCACGGGCAAGCACCGGACAAACCTCGATCCTCTCCCTTTCCCTTGCACAGTTCGCAAGGCAGTTGAACTCGCGCCTCGAGCCGTCGGCGCCGGTCGGGGCGATTCTGTTCCCGGAAATTTCTCCCTCTGCATCAAGCTGGTCACTGAGTCCCCTGGATCCCTCCGAAGCCGCCGCGCGCCTGCGCAGAAACATCTACGGCAGCACTTTGGCTCCCCGCACCGACACCATCTTCCAGAAAGTCACGAGGGCACTCCCCGGCATTACGGAGCGGGATTCCCTCGTGGATCGTTTGGCTACTACGGTGCCGATGATCCGTTGCCTTTTGGGTCAGCGCGCTTATAGCGGAAGCGCCGACGAATGGCTGAAGGCTCTGCCGATAGACGACCGAGTGGCGCCGCTATGAATCCGTCGCTGGAACCGGAAATACTGGCAGCCTTAGAACAAGCCGGCATAGAACCCCGGTCTTTCGTCCGAATCTCAAGCCTCAGGCCAGCGGATACTGGACGCTGCACCTATCGAATCGACCACGATCGGGGCACTGTCAAAGCACGGCGCCTGGAAGATGAGGCGACGGCGCGGGACCTCGCTGCATTCAGGAGCGAGTTGCCCGACGCTTTCCCGCCCGTCATCTTCCGTCAAGGGCGCGTTCTAATCGAACCCTGGATCGACGGTGAGGCGCTACCGGATGTACCTGAACCTCACCACCTGGCAACGGCGGGAGCCCTGCTGGGCGAATTGCATGCCACCTCCAGACTCGGAGATCGGATGCTGCACGAAGTGCGCTCCACTGCCGATCACCGTCTACTCGCCCAAAAAAGGCTGCGTATTGTAGTGGCCGCCGGAGCGCTTGGGGAAGAAGAAGCCGCGCGGCTCGAGCGTGCCCTCGAGCGCCGGGATCCCCTTCGGGCCACCTTTGGTCTGGTCCACCTTGACTTCTGCGGAGAGAATATGGTGATCGATCGAACGGGGCGGCTTCGCGTCGTGGACAACGACCGCGTGCGTCTGGATGCACTCGGCTACGACCTTGCACGGACCTGGTATCGTTGGGCGCTTCCAGCGCCGGAATGGGAAGCTTTCTGCCTCGCCTACAGCTCACGGTTGCCGTTTCCCAGTTCGCTGGATACGCTTCATTTCTGGAAAATTACGGCGGCAGCCCAATCCGCGGAGCTACGCCTGCACGCCTATCCGGAAAAAGCCTTTGTGCCTGTCAAGTTCCTGCGCGCTCTGGCGGCAGAGGAGACGGTATGAAACCGGGAGCTTCGACGGTGGTTTTCTGCATGGAAGGGCACGGGCACATCAAGCGCCTTCTGCCCATCATTTCGGGACTCACGCGCGCCGGGGTTCGCAATCACGTATTCACGCAGCAGTGTTTTCAGGCCGAAATCGAGAGCGCCGGCGGCGTTTTTATCGATCTCTACCGCGGACGCCCGAGGGATGAGGCTGATGCCCTTTCCATCCCGATTCCCTGCCGCAATGTAAGTTTTGCCGCTCACTTTGCCGAACAGGTCGTGAGTGAGGCGGCGGCCCTAAAACCCTCCCTGGTTTTGTGCGACGCCTTCACCGTCATGGCAGAAGTCGTCGCCAATCATCTGGGAGTTCCCCGCGTGAACGTTTGCATGGGTCATAACTACCCGCCTCAAACTGCACTGGAGGCACTGAGCCACGATGCGCGCGTCAATATCTCGGAGGCTTGTTGGCGAGCTGTGAAAAGGCTGCATGAAGAATACGGCATGCCGGATGCGTCGCCGTTCTCGTACGCGACGGGAATGAGCAGGGATCTAAACCTCTATGGCGAGCCGCCCCAGTACCTGCCCGAGGACCAGCGCCAACCCTTCCAGCCCGTCGTTTTCATGGGCTCGCTCTCCGAGCAGACGATCGGCCGCGCGCCGTTGGCCATATCGCCCTGTGGCGAGGGTGCGGCCGGCAAGCAGCGAATTTACGTCTCTTTCGGCACTGTAGTTTGGCGCTATTACGCGGATGTGGCTCGCCGGGCACTGGAGGCGATCCGAGATGCCGTGGCGGAGCTGCCCGATTCGATCGCGCTCGTGAGCCTGGGAGGCGCACAGCAAGGCGACTGGGACCGGCGCGTGGAGCTGCCCAACTTTCGCGTCGAGAGCTACGTCGACCAATGGGGCGTGCTCGGCGCATCGTCGGTCTACATCACTCATCATGGCCTCAACTCGACCCACGAGGCGGCGTTCCAAGGGGTGCCCATGATCTCCTACCCGTTTTTTTCCGATCAGCCGGGCATGGCGAAACGCAGCCAGGAACTAGGCTTGGCGGTTCCGCTGGGGACCGAGTTGCGCGGTCAGATTTCAGCGGCAGACGTACACGCAGCCCTGTCCCGCCTTGCCGCCCAACGTGAGTCCATGCGGGAACGGCTAGCCGAGGCGCGCCAATGGGAGTTGGATGTGATCGCCGGACGCAGCGCGGTGATCCAGCGCATCCTGGACTTGATTCGATGATCTACATCGTGATTCGCAAAACGCTGGACTGGGCGAATGAAGCCGCCTTTCGCGCCCAGATCCCCGAAGAGATGCGAGCCGGCATTGAAATGTGGAATGCAACTTTCAACATGCCGTACCACCAGTACCGCAGCGAGTTGAAGCGTATTGCTCAACTCAACCTGGCACGTATCCAGGGCGCAGCATGCGTTTCACGAAACGAAATCCCTGAGGGCGCTGTGGCCGTGCCGGTAGACGACGATGATTGGTTCGCGCCAGGGCTGGCGCAGACGCTGGAGAGAAGCATGGGCGATCATTTAGGCTGTTATTGGCCCAGCCGCTTTCTCGAGGTGCCCACCACGTTACTCCATCGGCTTGGCTTGATCCGGAGAACTCTGTTTCCCTCCACGAAGCCCCGCTGGTTGTGCACGACCAATAACTACGCCATAGTGTACGGTCCCAAGACCGCGGACTTGCTCAATAGCCACGCCCGGGCCTCGCACTGGTTTCTCGCTCATCCGTCGGCTGTGATCCATATAGGGCAGCCACTTAGTCTCATGAACCGCACCCTGGCCTCTACTACCCAGTTACGTTCACGCCCTTCGCGTGCGCTTCTGTTGCGAAAACACCGGCGCTATTCGAGACTCTATCGTCGGCCCGCACCCTCGGATCTCGCATGGTGCGAACCCTACCTGGCCATGATGATTGACCTTCATGCGCAGCTTCACCCACGATGTTGGTGACGGAACTGTTGAGGGGGCTTCCTATGGACTGCCAGCCGGAAAGGAAGCGAGATCGCCCACCAGGCTAGCCAGGCAGGCAAGTTGGTTTCGTACAGGCGCGCAGCCCACAGCTTATTCCCAAGACTGAAACGGACGGGCCGGAACTGGAGAGGCGAATCGCCGATGCCCGTCGTAGCAGGCACGCGGCTTCTCCTGTGACGATCCAGTGCGGCGGTCAGATTCGGGGCAAGATCGCGCGCCTCGCCTATCTCCAGACATTGCCCGAGCACATTCACTAGAGGTCTGGCAGTGCCGTCACGGGCGGAGAACACGACGTCCCAGTCGAGGCGTGAATCGGTAGCCGTCACAATCTGGATTAAGTCGATGACGTTTTTCGGTTTGGGCCGCCCCCGCTCGATGTCGCGCAGCAAGGACAAGGCAGCAAAGATCACCTCGTGTTCATCGCTCAGCACATCGTAGGATCGTCCCTCTATTTCGAAGGATCCCCGTAGCGCCCAAAGTCGCCTCTCGTCGAGGCGCAGCAGGGAGGGATGGCGAGAAAGATCCCAGTGCAGGTCAACATCAACTGCGTCCGAGCGAAAATCGAAGGCGTGCACGAAAAAGCTTGTCAGACCTTCTCCCAGCAGGATCTGCGAGTAGCGATGAAAATCCGCTTCCCTCAGCAGCGTGCAAGCTTTGGATCGATCTGCGCGAGGAACCAGCAGGTCGATATCCACAAACTCTCGCCCGAGTATGCCCCCGTAGAAACGGCTGGCAAGGTACGCCCCCTTGAGCAGAATAAAAGGCTGCCTTTTGGATTCAAAGAGCTCTGCTAGAGAAAGCAACGCCTGCCCCAAAACCCGCTGCCGCTCCTTCTGCCGGTTCAACGCCTCATTCAGTCTCTCAATTCGATGGGGCGTCAGCGCCAAGCGAAGCGGTGACTCCTCCAGCGCGCGCAACAATACGACCGATAGACCGGACCGGTTACAGGTTTCGGCCAACTTGCCTACCAACTCCGGCCTGCCTTCAAGAGAGCGTGCAACGCCCGCCGAATCTCTTGCGAGGATGCGCACGAGCAAACGCAATTCCATCACACTCATCGAGATCCGATCTCCATGCCCCGTAAAGCTATTGCCCGCCAGGTTCCTTTGCTTCATCTCTGATTCCAGCATCGTAGATTATTAACAATCCAGATGGACGAGAGACAGCCTAACACGAGAAGTACCGAACGGGCGATTTCTCAAGAAAAAATCGGAAAAAGACGGCTGTGGGCACTGATGCAGATCCCCGGTCTTGAGGGGTCTGCGCTGTCCCGAAGGGATACCCCCGATTTACGACTCCCTCGTTCGCGACCATCGCACTTACGGCCACGGTCAACTACACGGCAAGGATTTTGCGGCAGATGCGGATAAGGCGGGTGTGGGGAATCGTCCGTT
This sequence comes from Terriglobia bacterium, assembly GCA_050008675.1. Lineage (GTDB taxonomy): Bacteria > Acidobacteriota > Terriglobia > UBA7540 > UBA7540 > CAVROP01. The sequence goes on along the minus strand of JBEKME010000051.1, from coordinate 34,241 downwards.
CAGCATTCAGCATCACCAATTCACCCTCGCGGAAGCTGCTGTAATACCAACGTGCCAGCAGCATGAAGAGAAAAATCCCAACTGGAGAAGAATAACGCTTCTCAGTTACAGCGCTTAGAGGTGTGATTAAAAAGATTGGCCGGTTAATTTCGACTTACAGCATCATTTTAATCTCTGTTGGGCGATCCATTTGTCGGTGCGGGCGTCGAGCAGGTCGAGGGGCAGGGTTCCGCCGTTGAGCATCTCATCGTGGAAGGTGCGGAGGTCGAACTTAGTTCCCAGTTCTTTCTGGGCGCGTTGGCGGAGTTCGCGGAACTTGAGCTGGCCAAGCTTGTAGCTGAGGGCCTGCGCGGGCCACGCGATGTAGCGGTCGGTTTCGGATTGGAGGGTGGGCTCGTCGACCGCACCCGACTTACGGAAGAAATCCACGACCTGATCGCGGGTCCAACCTTTGGAGTGGATTCCGGTGTCGACAACCAGCCGGACGGCGCGGAAGAGTTCGGACGAAAGTCGGCCGTAGTCCGAAACGGGGTCCTGATAGAAACCAACCTCCTTGCCAAGCTGCTCGGCGTAAAGGGCCCAGCCTTCGATATAGGCGTTGAACCCAAGGCCATGGAGGCGGAACTTGGGCAGGCCGGTGAGCTGCTGCTGCACGGATAGCTGCATGTGGTGGCCTGGGACACCTTCATGGTAGGCGATCGCCTCGTCGTCGATCAGCGAGCGCTCCGCGAAGTTGGAGGTGGCGACAACGACGCGGCCGGGCCGCTTGCCGTCCGGAGTACCGGTGACATAGTGGGTTGCAGCCGCAGTCTGAAAGGCGGGGATAGCCTCGACAGTTACAGGCGACTTAGGAAGCAGAGTGAAGAGCTCGGGGAGTTTGGGCTCCATCTGGGCGATGTAGTGGCGAAAGTCGTCGAGAATCTGCTGCGCGGATGCTGGTATGTATTTGGGATTGGTTTTCAGGGAGGCGCGAAAAGAGGCGAGGTCGGCGAAACCCTCTCTTTTCGTGATGATGGTCATCTCGGCCTGGATGCGTTCGATTTCGCGGAGACCGAGTTGGTGGATCTCATCCGGTGTCATGTGTGTGGTGGTGCGGGCGTAAATGTTGTTCTGATAGCGCTTCTCGCCGTCGGGCAGAGAGGTAACGGCAAGGACGGTGCGGCCGTGCGGGGCATATTCCGTGCGAAGGAAGGTAGCGAAGCTCTTGTAGGCGGGTACGACATCGGTTTCAATGGCGTCCGTGATCTGCTGCGTGAGACGCTTCTGCTCTTCCGGGGAGATGCTGGCGGGATACTTCTTCGTCGGAATGAGGAAGGGATCGGCATCGATAATGCCCTGGCACTGAACGGGGAGTTTTTCGAGGAGGAAACGCACGGGCATGAGGTTGTCCTTCATGCCGGCGCGGAGGACCTCCGTGGTCTCGCTGAGGACACGGGGGATCTGGTGAAGCCGGGCGATGTAGTCTTCATAGTGCTTCACGGAGTCGAGAGGAACGGCCAGAGGCAGATCGGCGAGACCGGTGTGGATGCCGTTCTGCTGGTTGATCGGCATCTCGTATTCTTTCAGGTCGAAGTCGGCGAGGCGCTGCTGGAGGACACGAACCAGGACCTCGTGGGAGAGCTGATCCTGGTCGGAGAAGCCGGCGGTGGCTATGGCCTGAAGGCGGCGGAGGAAGGTCCGGTCGGTTTCGTGGCGCTGGGCGATGCCGGCGAGTGAGTGATCGGCGAGCTTATCGTTGTAGCGATAGTCGCCGAACGCCGTGGCGCGCTCGGGGAAGTTGCGGAGGTCGGACTCGTACTGCTCGTCGAAGAGGGCGTTTTGCGCGGCGAGGCGATCAGCAACCGATTTGAGGTCCTGGGCGCATACGGAACCGGCTAGAGCGATGAGGAAAAAGAGGCTTTGGTAAAGTCGCATGGGTGTGATCGTAGCAGAGGTGAGGAGATGGTTGCACGAAGAAATTGGCGTTCAGATCCAGCAACTCCGTCTTACGTTCACAAATCATCCTCCTAAGCCTCAGGCTTTAGGAAGTCTTCAGTTCTCAGTTTTCAGTTATCAGTAACGACGGGTGGTAAGGCGAAAGCTGACAACTGACAGCTAGTCCCGAGCCCTGAATCCCGAATTGCGAATCCCCAGCCCCCCGCCACTAATACGCAATGTCCGTCATTCTGAGCGAAGCGAAGAATCCCCGCATTTGAAAGCTCAATCAGTGCGAAAGAATGCCGGGATTCTTCGCTTCGCTCTCCAGAAACTCGACGCATTACTCGTTTCCATTGAGCAGCTTGGGCCGGGCCTGTCTGATCGGTCGTCGCCCCGCAACTAACCCCTCACCCGGCCCGCGACAGTTGGTGAAAGCGCCGTCGCGGTCCACCCTCTCCCCAGGGGAGAGGGCAACACCCGTTTGCGACGTACTCCGTTTCTGACGTCACGGATAGCGGTCTTCGGCTATACATGCTCAGAATGACAGACGGTGGCCTTTTCTTCTACGAATGACGAACAACCCGTAAATGACGAGCAACCCGTATAAGATCGGCGGACCGTAGGCCGCGGCGACACCGTGGCTACCCGCTGGTGCGCTAATCCCCCAGAACCTTTTCAACCTGGCCGATCTTCTTCTGGACCTTGCCGACCGTCTTCTCGTCGGCGCCTTCGTTTTCCAGATTTGGATTTTTGGTAGCCTTCCCCACCTTCTCCTTGATCTTGCCCTTCACTTCGTGAAACTTGCCTTTGGCTTGGTCTTTGGTACTTGATTTCATGGCATCTTCCTCCTTAAGTTTTGTTTGGACCGTCGGCGAAGCGCCACCGGACGCTAACTTCGCCAGCGAGAATATCCCCAACCTCCACCACCGAGCAAAAACAACACCAAGAGAACAATCAATATGGTTACCACGTCTCACCTCCGTTGTAAGAGGAAGCTGCTGGACGCATCCAAACCGCAGCCCTCTTGTTTCCCACAAGCAACATCATCATCATGGACGCAACGAAGGCGGGCGTCTGCCCCATTGTGAACAGGTGTCTGTGCATTTGTGCACACCTCCGTAGTGGTTAAGGCCACGAAAGGATCACCGCGGTCACAGGTACTGACTCATCTTGACCAGTGCAATGAGCAAAGCAGCGGGTAGCGGGTAGCCACGGCGACACCGTGGCTACCCGCTAAATCGGAGATTCTCGTTAAGCCTTCACTGCATTTTCCCCTTCGTATAACTAGAACGAGCACTTTTGACCAAAGGTGCGAGCAATACTGAACTGACACGTAAACTCCCCACAGGATATAAAGAGACTAGGTCTAAAGACATTGGAGCGTTCCATAAATGACTGGGGAGAGTTCCACGATTTCTACACGCAGCGGCGCGGGGAAGGTCCACACGCCGGGACAGCGATGGGCGCCTGGAGGCTGGTGGCTGATCATAGGAGCATCGCTCATAGTCATCGCAGGCATCGTGCTGATCGTGTTGGCCTGGAACTGGCCATTCACGCGCCAGGCTGTCACCAAAGCGCTCCAGGACCGATTCGCCCGAACCGTCCAAATCGGCAGCTTCCGCAAAACCTACTTTCCACCGGGGTGCGTGGCTGAAGGGGTCAGTTTCCTGCACCGGCAACGCAAGGGCCTGCCACCGTTGATCACGGTCCAGACGCTGATCATTCGAGGAAGCTACAATGGCCTTTTGCGGATTCACAAGCGCCTGGATGAGGTCGAGGTGAAGGGGTTGCACGTGCTAATACCGCCGCCGGGTCCGAGCGGCCAGCCGCCGAATGTGGTGCCGTTGACCACCAGCACCACGGGCGCTTCGATCACGATTGGCAAGATCGCCACGGATGGCGCTCTGTTGGAGTTTATGCCCCGGCAGCCGGACCAAGAACCCTTCAAGCTGTACGTTCATCGGTTGACATTGGACAACGTGGGTGAGAAAGGGGTCATCCCCTACCATGCAGCGTTGTTAAATACCGAGCCGCCAGGGGAAATCCGGTCGGAGGGTAGGATCGGCCCCTGGGATGAGAATGACCCCGGCAGTACTCCGGTGACTGGTTCCTACACTTATGAGCACGCGAACCTGGCTGTGTTCGAGGGTATCTCAGGCACCCTATCGTCCCAAGGCAAGTTTAGCGGCACCCTCGGCCATATCGATACGAATGGCGAAATCGACGTGGCCGACTTCCGCGTATCCGGAAGCAGGAACACCGTTCACCTGATTTCGAAATTCCAGGCGGTTGTGGACGGAACGAATGGAGACACATATCTTCAGAACGTGGACGCGCACTTTCAGCGAACCACTGTGACGTCGAATGGTAGCGTAGTCGGTCGCCCCGGCCAGCACGGAAAAACAATTCGGCTGGAGATGGCCGTGAATGGAGGCCGCATCGAGGATTTGTTGTCCCTTTTTACGGACGAGAAACGCCCGTCGATAACCGGCAGTATCAACCTGCGCGCGAAAGTAGAAGTGCCGCCGGGGCCCCCGGGATTTTTGAGGAAGCTGGATCTTGCAGGCAACTGCGGCATTGGCAGCGGACGCTTCACAAACCCAGACGTCCAGCAGCCGGTAAATGCATTAACCCAGAGTGCGGGCGGCGAGAACAAGAAGCAGCAAGCCGAAGACCCGGAAACGGTGCTCTCGGAGTTTAGTGGGCAGGTCTCGGTGAAAAATGGCGTCGCAACTCTGTCCAACGTTTCCTTCAGCGCTCCAGGCACGCGCGCGCAGCTTCAAGGCACCTACAACTTGCTGGACCGAAAAGTTGATCTCCATGGAGTTTTGTACACCAACGGAAAGTTATCCGACACCACGGCGGGATTCAAAGCACTGGTATTGAAGGCAGTCGGTCCGCTCCTGAAACAGAAGTCCGTTACAGTGGTTCCCTTCTCAGTTACCGGCACATCTCCGAACCCTTCTTTCGCGTTGGATTTCACTGGAAAACGCCGGGAATCCTCTCTCCCCGCGCCCAGCCGGTGAGCCACTACAATTCTTGCGAAACACCACAGCTCCGATCTGTATCCACTTGATGTCAAAGCTCGTGTCGGGTTACACCTTGGCCGTGGCAGCCGGGACATTGCCGGACCGCTTATTCGGGGCAAGTACCCAGACCTGGCGACTGCGGTGATCACCGGGCCGGAGGCCGCGGGCGAGAAACTGCGTTACAGCTTCGTGCGGGCCATCGGCAGGAAGGGGTGAGCGCCCATGCCTGCCGATTCTGAGCGTGCATAGCCGAGCAGGACACTGGCAGTTTCCCAATTAGAATGTAGGGCCGCCCCTTGGGACGGCCAAGCCGGGGCAAGCCCCGGCCCTGCGTCGCATATTAGGACACCGGCAGTCTTGAGATGCGGATCATCTAAGCGCCAAACTATTGGTGGGGAGGCAACATTAAGGGATTCTTGCTGAGGACACGCGTCCGGCGGGGATCGAGACGCGAGCAGACCAAGTTGATTGCGGTGAAATCTTCGTGGCGCTCGTAATCGTCCCCGTTGGTAGTGCTCCCCCTTTGGCCGGCAAGGAGCGGTGCAGCACTCCGTCCGAGGACTGCAAGCAAATGGAGCCGATATCGGCCCCCTCGCTGTTCTGTCCCTGTTGGATCTCATTGAGAGGAATGGTGTAAGTTCCGGATGCAGTGATGATATAGGATTCGTAGGCGGGTGTGGTGCAGGCCTTGTCGCCCCAAAGGCTCACCGCCACACCCGGAGTGAGCCGGAGCTTTACGGTTACGCTATCATTTTGCAGCTCGAGGTGACCCGCCTCCGCCACTTGCAGGATCAGTGTGGTGGTAACGGTCCTGCTGCTCTGGGCGTAAAGCGAAGGAGCAACCCTCAGCAAGCCCACCAACAGCAGCCCCACGAGCGTCCAGTTCGCGACTTGTCCACGAGCGAGACTACGGAGCAGCCAAACCGCCTTGCCCGCCTTACCCCAGTCGCTGGATCGTATGCGTTGCATGGCCCTTCACCTTTCCACAAAGCCGCAAAATGGTCAAGTGGAATAGCAATGAAATACTATCGGCACGCCGGGTCGAAACTTAAGGCTGGCCCCTCCAGGCTAGCCGGAGAAGCCAACTGGGTGGTCAGGCCCGGGCCGCTGCTTCCGAAAAAGAGACGCTTCTTGGCATCTCCAATACCGATGCTCGAGATGCCGAGAAGCTTCTCCTTTGGGGAGGGTCAGATCATCCCTCTTTCCGAAGACTTCTGCAAGTGCCTATATGGCCACTGCCTTTATGGCCACCCGATTACGGGACGGCCAGGGCCGGGGCAAGCCCCGGCCCTACGACTCATCCGGAGCAGCCTCTCGTTCGGTGCACTGGTTTGTTTTTCCAGGACGCTGGGTCAGGCGATTCTGATTCTTTGAGATGGCAGAGGAAGAGCAGTCTCAACTTATGATTTCGGGTTGAAAGGGCTCTTGGCTTCGGTGAGATATGTATGTGAATATGGCGAAGTATCTGCGGTGCAAGTTCCTAGAATTGACTCTGCGTGGACAGGGGGGGGCAGGCGAATCGCTATTGTAAACAATCAAGTGTGCCACGACACTAGCGGCTACCGCCCCCACCGCCGTGGCCCCCACCGCGGGATCCACCGCGAGCCCCACCACTGGACCCGCCGCGGGAACCACCGTGGCCTGCGCCGCCACCCACCCCCATATGGATCTCCTCCTGCAAGATCTCGTGGACAGGTTTCTCCTGCGGAGGCTTAAACTTCAGCTCAAATCCGATCTCCGCCGCTGGCGGGTTGGTGCTCGAGGCCAACACCCGCACGCGAGCCGGCGAAGCGAGCAAGTATCCATCGGGCAGCGTCTGCTCATCGAACACGACTTCGTATTCGCCCTCACGCAGGTTGTAGAAGGCGAAGCTGCCGTCCTGGTAAGGTGTGGTGTAACGGTTGGCGCCCGCCAGCCGGATTACGACGTTTTCGACTTGCACGCCCGCCGGCGCCACAACTTTCCCGGTCAAATACGTCAGGCGGACCACGGTGAAGTCGGCTCGGGCGATGGCGCGCGGCTCGACACTCACGCGCGCCGTCGTCACCGGGCCCGGCTCGTAATCGGTGGGGAGTTGCTCCATGTCGAGTCCCACCTCGTGAGGGCCCTCGGGAACGGCAGAAAACTGATAGTGACCTGAGGCATCGGTGACCGCGGTACGGAAGTGAGCGAGTCTTACGGGAACGCCCGCCGCTGGGCGGCTCCCGTTTAAGAACTGCTCCATCACCAAGCCCTGGACGCTTCCCACCAGCGGCGCGTGTGCCGCCGCGTACCCCTCGATGTCGCCCCTTCCCGGCAATTCTTTCCCCCATTGGAAGTGCTTCGTCACGCGGGCGTAAACGCTCCACTGATTGAAGGCTGCAAGCTGAGTGTTCATGCCCAGGCCGCTGTTGGGGAACAGAAAGACATTCTCCGCGTTCAGCGCCGTATTCAATTGATTGCGGAAGGCCTCAAATTGCAGGTTCCAGCCCCGGATGAGCGGCGTAGTCAGCCCCACCACGGAGGTGTTGTAAGCATTGGTGCTGAAGATGCTGCGGTTGACCAGGTCGTTGCCCTTTTCGATGTTGCCATAGGCCGAAACGCGCTTGAAGTTGGCCTGGATCGAGCCGCGGTAGAAGAGCGTATTCCTGCTTGCCGTCGACTGCGAGTTTTGCATGCGGACGGCTCCGCCCAGCACCAGCCGCTTCCAGGTGAAGGTGTCTTCAACCTCCGCGAAGCGCTGCGCCATGGGCGAGAGGTTGCTGTTGAGCTTCATGTCGATATAGGAGAACCGCAGGCTGTGACGCCGGAAGGGGCGGCTGAGGTTGAAGCTCAACTGGCGGTTGCTCGAGGGAAGCTCACCCGGCTGCGAAGGATCGTGCTCGGTCAAGCGCATAGTGGTGAGCGAGGCGCTGGCGTTGAACTGCCAGGGCAGAACAATGGAAGCCCCTGCGGTATACGAGGAGCTGTGGAAAGAGGGCAGGTCGGGGTTGCCCTCCAGGTTGTTCGAGTAGGCGCTGGCGGAGGCGAAGAAATCCACCCGCTCGACTGGCCGGTAATGCCCTTCCACATAGGGTCCCTTCCGGTCGCCCACGAAGGTCCCCAGCAGCGGCAGGTAAGTGGTGCTCTGGCGAACGTAATTGGCCTTGAGGCTGAAGTTGTCGCCCTCCCAGGAGGGGCCCACCAGCAGCGAAAGCGGTTGTTGCCTCACCGGCACTGGCGTAGAGGCAGGCTGTTCCCCGGCAGACGTGAAGCTCGAAGCCGTGCCGTAGCCAGCTTCCGTATAGAACTTAAGGTGCTTGGTGAAGCTGTATAAGGACTGGAAGGTGAGGCTGTTCGAGTTCCGGTACTCGTGGCCGGGGAGAAAAAAGGTGGGGTCGTTGGTCAGCGCGTCGGGGTTGGTTGAGAGGTTAAGGTAACGCACGCCGAACTCCCAGCGCTCGCCCACCTTCTGCTGCATGGCAGCGCCCAGCACCCGCTGCGGCATCAGCAAGCGGTAGGGAATACGGGATCCCCCAAGGAGTGTCTCCTCGCCTACGAAGAACTCGTAGCTGCGGTTGGTGCGCCGGATGGCAATCTCGAGGCCGCGGGCCGCGATCTCGGGCGAGTAGATATTGTCGAAGGGGTTCTTCACAAGGTTAGAAGAAAAATGGAAGTCGCCACCCACGAAATCCCAGTGCCAGCCCCAAATCGGCACCCTTTCGAGTCCCGCGTAGACGTTGCCGGTGTGGAAACCGTTGCCGCCGTAGCCCTCGACGTTGGCGGTAAAAAGGCCAACACCCGGAATGAATTCGCTGGTGTTCACGGCCGGTCCGATGGTATCGATCACCGGCTGCCCGCTTCCGGCCATATAGTAGCCTTGGAAGGCCACGTCGGCCTGTCCGACGCTCTGGGCCCAAAGCCCGGGCGCAAGCAGCAACAGCGCGGCAAGCGCCATGGCGACCCGAATCGAATTGTCCTTCAGCCAATGCACCAAGGCTCCCTTTGGAGCGCGGCGGGTTCCCACTCACCTCCAGTCCCTCTCCTCCGGTGGGGGGGACGGTAGGGCGGGGTTGAAGTCCCGCCCTTCCGTGCGAGTGACGCCCACTGCGATCCCCAGGCACTATTGCTGTGGATGTTGCGGCACGGGCCCCGGCTGGACTTCCGGCGTCTCCGGGGTAGGCTCCACCGCCACGTCCAGGGAGCCCTCCTGGATCTCGCCCGTGCCAATGTCGACCCGCGTCCGCAACTTGTAATGCCCCACCTCGAGATGCGTCTTGAGCGGGAAGAGGAAGCGCTGGTCACGCTGGCGCAAGACGGGGAGGGAGGGGAAATCAGCCGTCTCCACCGCCTTACCCTCCGCGTCCAGCACCTCGAGCTTGCCCGTGGGCCGGAAAAACATTATCCCGCTGTTCTCGAGTATCACCACCGCTTGCCAGCCCGCTGGCTCGGACTCCTTCCCCGCTGGCAGGGGCTCAAGCTTGATTTCCTTCAGCTTGCCGTGAATGGGGGGAGAGCCGACGGTGACGTAGAAAGCGGCGACGATGCGGACGGCCATCTGTATTCCCATGCCCGTCGGGGCCTCGGCCGCGGGCAACGTGGAGAAGCCAGCGGCGCAGTTGTAGCTGCCTTCGGGCAGATCCGCCGGGAGCCGCAGGGTGTAGCGCACCATCAAGGCCCCGCGCTTCTCGAGCTCGATCTCCATGGGGTTAAGGCTTAGCCATTTTTTGCAGGAGTAGGCAGCCTCCTGGGGCAGGTCGCGCTCAAACTGCGGCGTAGCCTTATCGTCGATATTGAAATCGAGCATCTCGGCGCGGACTCGTGCCCTGCCATCCGATTCGCTGCTCAGTTTGAGTGAGCCGGAGTACTGCTGCCCCGGCGCCATGCGCAACTCGACCCGCATGGGCGCCAGCCCCAGCCCCAACTGCGCCCGCGCAGGCCGGGTGGCGCCGACGATTAGTAGAGCCCCAAATACTGCTAGGGCGCATTGACGGTATACGTGATGATGAGTGGACATGTGTTTGCTATGTACTCCCATGAGTCTGTGAGTTGATAGTTCAATACTACGGTGTAACTGCTGCTCCCAAGCCCCTCCGACCCGTTCGCCACCTGCAATCCCGGGGAGGTGCTCGGGAGGGTAACAAAGCTGCTCGAGTTGCAGGTGGCGCTGGAGAAAAGGCCGGAGTTGCTCGTGGCAGAGGTGCATTGGACGCTGACGGCGGAGGCTGGCACGGTGGTGCAGCCGTTGAAGGTCGCCGAATTTGCATAAACGCTTAAAGTCCACGTGCCGAAAAAGCCGCCCGTGACTGTAAACTGAACGGTGGCACTCGTGTTGCCCGCCACCGAGCTTCCGGGGTTATTCGCCGCAAAAGTGATAGTGCTTGGCGTTGCCGTCAGGGTGCCAACCGTGGCCATCGGTTGTGCAGAGGTGTCCCGGGGCTGACTTACGGGGACGGGTCGAGGTTGTCTTCCTGCCGTCTTCTGAGCTCGCGACAAGCCGGCAGAGAATAAGAGCGCCGACGCTGTGGCAAGTATGATGAATTTGCGCATCCTGGCGTCCTTTCTTCATTTCCGAAGGTAAGGGCGGGCTCTACCCACCCGCGCAAGCGCGAAGCCCCCCTACCCACGGCGTCACCCGCTACGAAGCGCTGATGGTGAAAGTCACCGTGGCGGTATACGTCCCGACCTTGTAGAGCGGGTCGTTGGTCAGGCTCCAGGCGACGGAAGCAGAGTTCCCCGCGAAAGTGGAATGAGCGTCGACCCCAAAGGTTGCCACGCTCGTTGTCGAGCTCTTAGAAGCGGTCAGTGGGCCGGTGCAAGCTGTCCCTGGGGTGCTAACGGTGCAATTGTAGGTCAGCGCGTCGCCGGTCGTCGGTGGCGTGCCGACCGAGGGTCCGCCTGTGGGGGCGAAGTCGGTCGTAACTTTCAACACGATGCTGCCGGACCCGGTCGAGGGCGTCGTGCGAATGAAATACGTGAGGTTGGTCGTACCGGTATACGTGGAAAAGTTAGTCCCGGTCGAGGCGAGGGTCGAGGTGCCGGTGATGGCAGTCAAAGCCGCTTCCGCCGCCACCGCCACGCTAACCGTTGTTGTTCCTGTAGTCGCGCCCAACTGCGCGTGCGCGAGGGACGCCGTGAGCACCAAGCCAAGCGCTGTAAGAAGTAACTTTTTCTTCATGGTTTCGTCTCCGATTTTTCCGCCCGTTAGCCGCTACGCTGCTCGCATCGTGAATTGAACAGTCGTGCTGGACGAGCCGGTGTTGACATTAGGATCGAGCCTAGCACCCGGAACAGCTAAGGTGCATTTACGGTATACGTGATCGTTAGTGGACATGTGTTCGCGATGTATTGCCATGAGTCTGTAAACTGGTAGTTCAGAACTACGCTAAAGGTGCTAGAGCCGCCGACCGTAGGGCCCGCGTTCCCCTCGGACCCGCTCGCCACCTGCTGACCTGGGGCCGTGGACGGGAGGGTGAACGGTCCGCCCGATTGGCAATTGGCGCTGGCTCTCGTACCGGTCGCCGAGGCAGAACTGCAGGAAACGCCGACGGCTGAGGCTGGCACGGTGGTACACCCGGTGAAGGTGGCCGAATTTGCATACACGCTTAAAGTCCACGTGTTGCCGCTTGCGCCCCCACTGATGCTCCATCCCACCGTAGCACTCGAGTTACCCGCCACCGCGCTACCAGGGTTGTTCGCCGTGAATTGGAGGGTGGCTGGCGTTGCCGTTAGCCCGCTCACGCCGGTGGCCAACGGGATTGGAGAGTCAGCCGGGCTTAAGGACTGGATGACCGGGGTGGGCCGGCGTGGGCTTAGCGTCGTCTTTTGAGCCCACGCCAACTCGCCTGCGAGTACGAGTACCCCCGCTATCGCCAACATCATGAATTTACGCATCCCGGCCTCCTTTCTTCATGTCCAGAGCTAAGGGCGGGCTCCGGCCGCCCCGGACCGTGATCGTCCGGAGCCCCCTGCGAGAGCGTAAAGCGCTCCCCTACCCACGGCGTCGCCAGCTACGCGGCGCTGATCGTGAAAGTCACTGTGGCGGTATACGTCCCGACCTTGTAAAGCGGGTCGTTGGTCAGGCTCCAGGCGACGGAAGCAGAGTTCCCCGCAAAAGTGGAATGATTGTCGGCCCCAAAGCTTGCCACGTTCGTCGTCGCGGTGGTCTTAGCGGTCAGCGGGCCGGTGCAAGCTGTCCCTGGGGAGCTAACGGTGCAGGAATAGGTCAGCGCGTCGGTGCCCGTAGGTGGGCTGCCGACCGAGGGTCCGCCCGTGGGGGCGAAGTCGGTCGTAACTTTCAACACGATGCTGCCGGTTCCGGTCGTCGGCGTGGTGCGAATGAAATACGTGAGGCTGGTCGTACCGGTATACGTGGAAAAGTTAGTCCCGGTCGAGGCGAGGGTCGAGGTGCCGGTGATGGCAGTCAAGGCTGCTTCCGCCGCCACCGCCACGCTAACCGCTGTAGTTCCTGTAGTGGCGCCCAATTGCGCGTGCGCAAGGGACGCCGTGAGCAGCAGGCCAAGCGCTGTAAGAAGTAGTCTTTTCTTCATGGTTTCGTCTCCGATTTTTCCGCCCGTTACCCGTTGCGCTGCTCGCATCGTGAATTGAACAGTCGTGCTGGACGAGCGGCTCTTGATACCAAAATCGAGCAAAGCACCCGGAACAGCTAAGGTGCATTTACGTTATACGTGATAGTTAGTGGACATGATGTGTTCGCGGTGTATTGCCATGAGTCTGTAAACTGGTAGTTCAGGACTACGGTGAAAGTGCTAGAGCTGCCCGAAGGGCCCGCGGTCCCCTCGTATCCGCTCGCCACCTGCTGACCTGGGGCCGTGGTCGGGAGGGTGAACGGTCCGCCCGATTGGCAACTAGCGCTGGCTCCCGTGCCGGTGCCCGAGGCAGAGCTACAGGAGACGCCGACGGCTGAGGCAGGCACGGTAGTGCATCCGGTGAAGGTCGTCGAATTTGCATAAACGCTCAAAGTCCACGTGTTGTTTGTTGCGCCCGTAGTCAACTTCCACGTGGCCGTAGCACTCGAGCTACCCGCCACCGGGGTACCAGTGCCAGGTTGGTTCGCCGTAAATGTGATGGTGGCTGGCGTTGCTGTGATCAGCGAGGGGGCGGGGCTCATCGGGATTGGAGAGTCAGCCCGGCTTAAGGACTGGATGACCGGGGTGGGCCGGCGTGGGCTTAGTGCCGTCTTTTGAGCCCACGCCAACCCGCCAGCGAGTACGAGTACCCCCGCTATCGCCAACATCATGAATTTACGCATCCCGGCCTCCTTTCTTCATGTCCAGAGCTAAGGGCGGGCTCCGGCCGCCCCGGACCGTGACCGTCCGGAGCCCCTTGCGAGAGCGTAAAGCGCTCTCCTGCCCACGGCGTCACCCGCTACGCGGCGCTGATCGTGAAAGTCACCGTGGCGGTATATGTCCCGACCTTGTAAACGGGGTCGTTGGTCAGGCTCCAGGAGACGGAAGCAGAGTTCCCCGTGATAGTGGAATGATTGTCGGCCGTAAAGGTAGCCACGCTTGTCGTCGCGGTGGTCTTAGCGGTCAGCGGGCCGGTGCAAGCTGTCCCTGGGGAGCTAACGGTGCAGGAATAGGTCAGCGCATCGCCGGCCGTAGGTGGGGTGCCGACCGAGGGTCCGCCCGTGGGGGCGAAGTCGGTCGTAACTTTCAACACGATGCTGCCGGTTCCGGTCGTCGGCGTGGTGCGAATGAAATACGTGAGGTTGGTCGTACCGGTATACGTGGAAAAGTTAGTCCCGGTCGAGGCGAGGGTCGAGGTGCCGGTGATGGCAGTCAAAGCTGCCTCCGCTGCCACCGCCACGCTAACCGTTGTAGTTCCTGTAGTGGCGCCCAACTGCGCGTGCGCCAGGGACGCCGTGAGCACCAAGCCAAGCGCTGTAAGAAGTAATCTTTTCTTCATGGTTTCGTCTCCGATTTTTCCGCCCGTTAGCCGCTACGCTGATCGCATCGTAATTTGAACAGTCGTGCTGGACGAGCCGGTCTTGACATTAGGATCGAGCATCGCACCAGGAACATCTAAGGTGCAGTTACGGCATACGTGATCGTTAGTGGACATGTGTTCGCTATGTATTCCCATGAGTCTGTAAACTGGTAGCTCAGGACTACGGTGAAAGTGTGAGAACTCGTGTTCCCCTCGTTCCCACTCGCCACCTGCTGACCTGGGGTCGTGGGGAGGGTGAACGGTCCGCCCGATTGGCAAGTGGCGGTGGCTCCCGTGCCGGTGACGGAGGCCGAGCTGCAGGTGACGCCGACGGCGGAGTCGTGCACGGTAGTACACCCGGTAAAGGTGGTCGAATTTGCATAAACGCTTAAAGTCCACGTGTTGCCTTTTGTGCCCCCAGTGGCCGTCCATTTCACCGTAGCACTCGAGTTACCCGCCACCGGGGTACCAGTACCAGGTTGGTTCGCCGTAAATTGGATGGTGGCTGGCGTTGCGCTCATCGCGCTCAAGGTGGTGGCCAACGGGATTGGAGAGTCAGCCGGGCTTAAGGACTGGATGACCGGGGTGGGTCGGCGTGGGCTTAGTGCCGTCTTTTGAGCCCACGCCAACCCGCCAGCGAGTACTCCCGCTACCGCCAACATCGTGAATTTACGCATCCCGGCCTCCTTTCTTCATGTCCAGGGCTAAGGGCGAGCTCCGGCCGCCCCGGACCGTGACCGTCCGGAGCCCCCTGCTAGAGCGTAAAGCGCTCTCCTGCCCACGGCGTCACCCGCTAACTAACAGCGCTGATCGTGTAGGTAACAGTCGCCGTGTAAGAGCCAGTCTGGTACAAGGGGTCGTTGCTCAGGCCCCAGAGGACCGAAGATGAGACCCCCGCCTTGGGGGAGCGTGCGTCTGTCCCAAACGTAGCTACGCTCGTCGAAGCGGTGGTGGAAGAGTTCACCGGGCCGGTGCAAGCCGTTGCCGTTCCACTCGTCGGGCTGGGGACGGTGCAACTGTAGTACAGGAAGTCGGTGGACGTGGGTGGACTCTTCACCGAGGGGGAGCTGCCGCCACCGGCGCTGAAGTCGCCCGTGACTTCCAACACTATGCTACCCACGCCTCCGGTTTTCGCCGTCCGGATGAAGTAGGTGAAGTTGGTCGTCCCGGTATAGTCGGCGAAGTTGCTACCGGTCTGGTTCAGAGTAAGGGCGGCGGTTTGGATTGTCAAAGCCGCCTCCGTTGCGACATTCACGGTCACCGTCGCAGTGGGAGCGGTGGTGCCCAATGCCCCCTGCGCGAGCGCTGAAGACGCCGCGAGCAGCAGGGCAAGGACCGTAAGAGCTAGAATTTTCTTCATGGTATTGTCTCCTTAGATTTTGAATTTATCAGCTTGCGCTGATGTCGAACTTTTCAACTTGCACTGATGGTAAAAGTTACTGTTGCCGTATAAGAGCCTGTCTTGTACTTAGGGTCGTTGGTCAAAGTCCAGGCAGTCGTCTCGGTGTCGCCACCGGGAAAGGTGACGGTATGGGCGTCGGCCCCAAAGGTAGCCACGCTGGTGCTCGCGGATGTGGAAGAGGTCACCGAGCCGGTACAAGCCGTCCCCGCGCCGCTGAGGGTGCACGTATAGGCTAGCTTGTCGCCGGTGTTAGGTGGGGTGGTGACCGAGGGACCGTTGGCCGGGCTGAAGTCGCTGGTAACTTTCAAGGTAATCGAGCCGCTTCCGCCCGACTGCGTCGTCCGGATGAAGTAGGTCAAGCCCGTCGATCCGGTATAGTTCGTGAAGTTGGTACCGCTCGAGATGAGGGGCGTGCTGCCGTTGGTAATGTTCAAAGCCGCCTCGGCGACCGGGGCGACGGTAACAGTTGTAGTTCCTGTGCTGGTGCCCAATTGCGCGTGCGCCAGAGGCGCCGTGAGCAGCAGGGCAACTCCCACCAAGGTTAGAATCTTCTTCATGCGTTATTCCCCCGCGCAAGCTTTCAGCTTGCGCTAATCGTGAAGGTTAAAGTTGCCGAATAAGACCCCGTCTTGTACTTGGGGTCATCCGTGAGGGTGAAATTCACAGTCACAGTGTTCGGGTTGGCGGTGCTGCAAGAGCCGCCACCGCCCGTGCATTCCGTTGCCGAAAACGTAACCACATTCGTTGCTTTGGTAGTACTCACCGTTAGAGGACCGGAGCAGTTAGTGCCTAACGTAGCCGCGGAGCAGGTGTAGGTGAGCGCATCGCCAGTCGAGGGCGGGGAAGCTATGGACGGGCCGTGCACGGGCGTAAAGTCAGCAGTGGCTTCGACGGTAATTGTTCCTCCGCCCGTGCTCTGCGTGGTGCGTTCGCGGTATGGGATAGAGAGGCTGCCGGTGAAGTTGTTGAATGCGGTACCCGTCTTGGTGAGCGGCACGCTGCTGGGAATCGTAAAAAATCCTCCCAACGGGGAGATGACGGCCGACAACGTCTGCGTCGTCGTCAGGGTTGCTGCCTCAAGGCGAATTGGCGCCAGCAGAAGCGCACCCCAGACGACTAAAGGCGCAAGGCGCATTATCGACCGGCCGACCCTCTCGAGCGGGCGCCTGACGCAACTCACGCTTCGCGGTCTTGATAAAGAGGTGTGCCGTGCAGCGTATGCAAATCGAAGCTCAGCTTCATGAGCGGCTGAGGCGCCTTGTTCGCTCATCTGTTGCGCGCTGCATAAAGGAACAACCCCAGAGCTGAGTGCGCTGTTGCGCAAGAGCCTTTGAGCCCGCCGATCATCAACTTTTAAGAAGTTCTGCATTTCTCCACAGCCAAACCGTTATTGAGCTTGCACAGTCTCCATTAGAATTCTCTAAGAATTGCGGCGCAAGGCTACAAAAGTACTGGGTTGCTAAAGAGGTGTGCCGTGCAGCGTATGCCAATCGAAGCTCACCTTCATGAGCGGCTGAGGCGCCTTGTTCGCTCATCTCTTGCGCGCCGCATAAAGGAACAACCCCAGAGCTGAGTGCGCTGCTGCGCAAGAGCCTTTGAGCGCGCCCGTCATCAACTTTTAAGAAGTTCTGCATTTCTCCACAGCCAAACCGTTATTGAGCTTGCACAGTCTCGATTAGAATTCTCTAAGAATTGCGGCGCAAGGCTACTAAAGTACTGGGTTGATAAAGAGGTGTGCCGTGCAGCGTATGCCAATCGAAGCTCACCTTCATGAGCGGCTGAGGCGCCTTGTTCGCTCATCTCTTGCGCGCCGCATAAAGGAACAACCCCAGAGCAGAGTGCGCTGCTGCGCAAGAGCCTTTGAGCCCGCCCGTCATCAACTTTTAAGAAGTTCTGCATTTCTCCACAGCCAAACCGTTATTGAGCTTGCACAGTCTCGATTAGAATTCTCTAAGAATTGCGGCGCAAGGCTACAAAAGTACTGGGTTGCCACTACCCCTACCTTCACCAAGGTCATAAAGCGTGCTTGGACATGCACCGGCAAGATTAGAATGCTCTTATCCCGCCAGCAACGTTACCGAGGTACTGGTTTACAAGTCGCCTAACCGGAGGGCCGGGCTGAAACCTCGAGATTGTCGCTTGGCCGAGGATGGCTGGAATTGCCGATTTTCGATTGCCGATTGCCGATTGCTGATGGACATTGGAAGGAGTTGCCACACCACTTTTTCAATCGGCAATCCGCAATGAAAATCCGCCCTGCTGTTTCTCGGCAGAAAAGTCCAGAGCGAGATTCTTCGCTCCGCTCCGCTGCGCTCAGAATGACAGCAGGGCAGTCGAGTGCACGGATGTCAGGCTGAGCAGCGCAGTCGATCCGTCGAATGTAAAGGACTTACGCGGCGACGTCCTGGAGAGTCCGTCGCGGCGGGCGAAGGATCCACTTTAGATTCTTACCGCCAAACTCTGTGCGGGTTGTCGGACACATTTTTGCGGTTTCGCCCTTTTCGACTTTCGACTCTCGACTGCTTCAGGAGGGCGGAGGATTTCAAATCCGTTCGGCTAGAATTTTGCGCAGGAGGCGAACAAATTGGGGGTTAGCACTACAGCGGCATCACCTGACCGTCAAAGCGGAGCGCGGCCGGGGGCTGACACCTGCCAGAAGCCTGCCTCGGTGATGGCTCGGGTATCCACCTGGGGTGCGTACTTGCGCATGACGGCGCCAATCTCGCTGGCCTTGCCGATGACCACGAAGACCAGGTTGTCGCGCGGGAAGTATTGGTGAATCACGCGCTGGGCGTCGGCCAGCGTCATGGCATCGATCTGGGCGTAGAGGTCGTTGATCTCGCGTTCGTCGAGGCCGTAAAACTCCAGTTGCGCCAGTTGCGAAGCGAGTTGGCCGGAGGTTTCGAGGGTGCGCGGCGACTGGCCCTTGAGGTAGTTTTTCGCCGAGTCCAGCGCTTCCTGGGTGACTCCCTTTTCATGCAGGCTCTGGATGACCTCGAGGGTTATGTCCATGGCTTTCTCAGTGGTGGCGGTGCGGGTGTAAGTGGTAATGAGGAAGGGTCCGCGCGCCTTGCGCTGCTCAAAGCGCGAAGAGGCGCCGTAGGTCAGGCCGGATTTGATGCGCAGCTCACTGTTGAGCATGGAGGTGAAGCGCCCGCCGAACAAGGTATTCACCACCCGGATGTAAACCCGGTCAGGATTGGTGCGCGTGACACCGATGTTCCCGATACAGAAATAAGTCTGCGTGGCATCCGGCTTATCGACCAGGAGCAGTCTTTTGCCATTAATGTCCGCCCGGTCGGGGACGGAGATGGCCGGCGCCGGCTTTGGGGGCCAGGGCCCGAACTTCTGCAAGAGCATCTTTTCCATTTCGGAAGGTTCGAAGTCCCCGACGACGGCCAGGATTATGTTCCCCGGTGTGTAATAAGCCCGGTAGAACTTCACGATGGCGTCGCGGGTGATGGTGGGCAGCGATTTCTCGTCGCCGTTGCTGGGCCGCGCGTAAGGATGCGGGCCATAAAGGTAGGCATTGAAGTAGAGCGGGAGGACGGCAAGAGCCTGATCCTTAGCGGCCTTGATGCCGTCCCGGCGCTGCTGGATGAGCTTCTCCACTTCCTCCTGCGGAAAGGTGGGATGGAGCAGCGCGTCGGCCAGCAGGTCCGCCCCGGTGCTGATATCCTTCTTCATAAATTCCGCTGAAATAGTGGCATACTCGGCCCCTACGCTGGTACTGAATTCGCCGCCGATGAAATCCAGCGCGGCAGAAAACTGATCGGCGCTGCGCGTCTGGGTGCCCTTGCGCAACAACTCCGCCGTGAGGGAGGCAACGCCTTCCTGCCCGGACGGGTCCGCAATCGGGCCGGCGTTGATGAGCGCCTGGAAGCTGACCAGCGGTACTTGGTGGCGCTCCATCAGCAGGAGTGTCATGCCATTGGGCAGTTTGAGCTTCTTGTATGGGGGTAACTTTAAGCCGCTGTTTTGCGCCAGCAACGCGCTGGTCGTTGTCGCGACCACAGTCATGGCCATCAGCAGCAATCGCTTCATCGGCTTTCTCCCGTCCTACGGTTTCGCCGCATTAGCTTTCGCGGGCTCGTTCTTCTCCGGCACCAGCGTCGCCACAGTGCGGTTGTTCTCGCTGAAATACTTCTGCGCCACGCGCCGTATATCTTCCTTCGTGACCTTGTTGTATTCTTCCGCCGCAGCGAAGAGTTTGTGGTAATCTCCCAGGAAAACCTCGTACGAGCCCAGGGTGTTGGCGCGTCCGTTGATGCTCTCCATTTGCCGGTAGAAGTCTGCCAGGGTAATGTTTTTGGCCTTCTGGAGTTCCTCATCGCTGAGGGGTTCGGCCTTCAGTTTCTCCAGTTCCTGGTAAACAGCCCTTTCCAGGGCCTGTAGGTCAACGCCCGCTTCGGGCTGTAGCGTCACCACGAACAAAGTGGGATCGAAGGAAAGATCGAACCCGCCGTCCACGGAAATCGCCAGCTGCTCCTTGTCCACCAAGCGCTCGTAGAGCCTCGAGCTCTGGCCCGAGAGGAGCACGGCCTGGAACAAATTGAGCGGGTAAAAATCCGGGCTGGCGCTTTCAGGAATGTGGTAAGCGATCATGAGCAGGGGAAGTTGCGCGAATTTTTTTACCACCAGGCGGCGCTCTCCAAGCTGTTCCGGCTCGCGCGTGGTGACCTTGGGCGGCGGGTCGTGGGAGGGAATGGACTCGAGGTCTTTTTCCGCCCGATCGAAGATTTCCTCCGCCGTGATATCGCCCACCACCACCATGGTGGCATTGCTGGGGGAATAGCCCATCTCGAAATGGCGCCGGAGGTCTTCCATCTTCCAGTTCTCGATGTCCACCATCCAGCCGATGACGGGCCAATGGTAAGGGTGAGCGATGAATGCCGTGGCCCAGAGTTGCTCGTCGAGAATGCCGAAATTACTGTTGTCCACGCTCGTGCGACGCTCGGAGGCCACCACGCCACGTTCAGAGGCGATCATCTTGGGGTCGAAGCTGAGATCGCGAATGCGGTCGCTTTCGAGATCAAAGATCTCTTCCAGCGCGGCGGGTGGAAACCAGTCCTGGTAAACGGTCACGTCGCGGCTGGTGTAGGCGTTGTTGGACCCCCCGGCCGCTTCCATCACCCGGTCAAATTCACCCGGGCCGTGTTTCTTGGCCCCGTTGAACATCATGTGCTCGAAAAAATGCGAAAGCCCCGTGGTCCCGGGCCTTTCGTTGCGCGACCCGACGCGGTAGAAGGTGTACAGGGCCACGTTCGGAATCGAGTGGTCCTCCTGCACCAGGATCTTCATCCCGTTCTTGAGGTTGTGGGTTTTTACCTCGAAAGTCTGCGCCGGGACTCGGGCGGCCCAGCCCCCCAGGCAGACGATGAGAAGGAATAGACGAATAGCTCTCCGGCTCATGCTCACCGCTCCCTCTGCCATGTTCGCTACGCAGTCAGCCGCGGGAATCGTACTTAACGCACTTCCGTTTCGATTTCCCGCAGACCGATAATATACACTTAACCGCCCTCCGCATACAGGGGGTAGGGCAGGTTTCAGGTGCCAGGGGCTGGGTGCTGGGGGCTGAAGGGGAGTGAGCGGTGACGAGCAGGAGTCAGAAGTCAGAAGTCAGGAGCCAGAAGTCAGAATAAACAACTGCTTTGCGCTTTCTGCTTCTTGCTTTCCCCAGCACCGTGGCCGGGCGCCAACCACTGAGCTAGCACGGACGAGACGCCGGCGCTGCATGCGCCGGGGGAAAGGTGCTGGCAGGGATCAGTAAGCGGGGTCGGAGACGCGTGGAAGGAGGTTAGGCAGGAACTCTCTTTCGCCCAGCTCCGGGCGCTTGCGCCGACACTTCGGGCAAACCAGGATGATGCTGGCTACGCGCTCGCCTTCCACTCGCTGCACATGCCACCCTACGTCGATGGCTTCTTCCGCAGCAGGTAGCTTTCGGTCGCAATGCCAGCAGCGGCCTTTGCCCGTCGAGCAGATCGCGTACAGAGCCGCATGGACGTCAAGGTAAGGCGACTTACGTGTTTTGACCAGGCTCAAGCTCACCTCCTGCTGCCTTCAGGAATTCTTCGGCCATGGCGACGAAGTATGCAGCCTTCAAGAATACGGACTCGGCTACATCGCGCGGAATGCGGTCTTCCTCTCTTGTACCGTAAACGTCCAACTTACGCAGCCGGTAAGCCTCGCGAAGGTCATCGAAAAGGCCTGGCTCAATCCGGCCCGTCTCTACAAAGAGTTTAGCGAAGGCATCAAGCCACTTCGAGCAGGGCGGGTAGTCCTTGCCTTCGGCGGCGCCCATGGCCTTCGCCGCATCAAACATGGCGAAGTACGCGCGATCGACGGTCCCGCTTGGCGTGCCGTGGTTGCGCAGAATTTCTGCCGACTCGAGATTGTCCTTCGATTTCAGAAGCCAAGCCCTCGCCACGTCGTTCATCCCGTGGGCATCTCCTGGATTTGAGTGGCAGTCCCTCACCTGCCCCGAAGTTCAGCCCCGAAGGGGCACAGTTTAATAGCCGGGGGCACCGCCCCGGAAGAGGCGATCAATGTTGTTTGGTTTCACCTTCAGACGTTCCCAAGAATTCCTCCGCCATGGCGACGAATTCGCTCGCTTCGCGAAACCGCGTTTCAGCTTCCTCGGGTGATGTTACATAAACCAAATCCGTTTCGTAATCGGCAAAATGACGAGATTGGAAGGCCACCTCCAAATACGACAAGTACTTACGTTCCACTATGCCCGTCCTCACGAACAATTCCCCAAAGCTTCTCTGAACATGCTCGTGTTTGCTCACCTTGGGTGTTCTAAACAGGAGCATGGCCTTGGCAGCGGTGAACATGGCGTAATATGCGCGGCTTGCGGCATCTTCGAAAAAAGCTGACCGCAACTGATTCTCGGCCGAGCGCAGGAACCTTCGTGCTTTCCGTAACAACGCTTGGACTTCTTCGTTCATAGGACGGGAATAGCGTATTCCGAGATGGTGCGAATAAAGTTTGTCTTCCCTTGCGTGAAATCTGCCTCCCGAATAGGAACAACCGAAATGACCAATCCGTGTTCTGAGGACAAATTAGACGTGATCGGACTGAATCTTTCAATCTCGGCATACGGGCTTTCGAAATCCGTCAGGATTAGGGCGACGTCCAGGTCGGAGTCCCTACCCAGGTCGATACCGGCATCTGGACGGGCGTAGGAGCCGTAAACATAGAGCCCCCGGAAGCGCTCGCGGTATAGGGTGCTCAGCTTCTCGTGGAGAGCATCAAGGATTGACTGGATCCGGTGACCAGCCCACGCTTGAAGCTCATTGACGGCTGCGCGCAGCGCCCGCATGTCCAAGTGGCCGACCCCCCCCACGTTGTAGCCTTTCCATGACAGACACAAATCAACGGTTTTGCCGCCATCAAGGCCAACCGAGGCCTTCACTTTTCCCTTAGGGTCTCTATCAGCCCGCACCCACGACACCCGTCCCAAGTGCCTTCCAAGTATTTCCGCAACCTTGCTCGCCGCTTCGCAATCTGCCACAGTTCCGGCAAAAATCGCGTTCCACTCGGGGGACGAGGGTTCGATAGCGTGCAAGTAGGAACGATCCTTACAAAAATGGACCACCTGCGCGGCAAACCTCTGATGTAAGTCGTCAGGCCAGTCCGCCCACTCAAATCGTACGAACGCACCTTCTTTAGACAGGGTTAGGTCCGCGAGCAATCCTTGTAGCCGCGTGGCCTCGTCGAATTCAAGAGCGAGGTCGCTGCGGAGCGATGTTTCCATTTCTGCATTGTAGGAACTAAGAGCAAACATATCCGGCCTTTGACAAATGTTCCGGGTGCGGTGCTGCCCACGCCAGGGATTGCTTTCCCCGGACGTTGCCCCCGGCTACTTTATGAATCCCCTTCGGGGATTCATAGATCACCCGCGCCCGATGTCCGCGCCAGCCGCGAGAGCAGCCACTCCCAGGTCCTGTTGAGCCAGCCTTACCAACTTTTGGCGCAGTTTCGTCCATTTTTCCTGAAACCCTGTAATCGTCACAGACCTTCCGTTGGTTGCCCTAGCGTCCTGATGAGAGAGGGGTAGGTCGCCAGACATGACTTCGATTTCCCTCCACTCTTCGCGAATATGTTCCCTCTCAAGCACATCAGTGATAAACAGGCGGTCGCATATGACTCGCGCGGCTGCAAAGAGTGCCTCATTACGCCAGTGCGAGCACTCGTCACGCAATGCGGCGGCTTCCCTGATCTGCTCATCCAGCCGCTCGACTGCAAAGCCGAGCGTAGGTTCTCCAACCGTCTTTGGCGCGAACGGGTGGGGCGGGGGCCCGGCCTCGATCCTCAAGACTGAGGTCGTCAATGTGCCGATGAGTTCTCTCCACTCCTGGCCTCTACTATCACGCCGCCACTGTTCGGTTTGCCAGCGAGCCAAATCCTGGCTCGCCTTTGCCTGTCTATCGGAGGCGTGGTATATCCTCCGCGTGAAACATACATAAACGCCCACCGCAACTAGATTGGCCAAGAGAACCCAGTTCTGGGCGGCCTGTGTTCCCATCAAGCATCTAAGCCGCGCAAGCGCAGCCATGAATAACGCACCCATGATGGCCTCCTCGAATTAAGGAGCACCCGCCGGAGCGCCACCTGCCCACTGCCTACTGCCGACCGCTCTTCTACGAGCACCCGCTCGTGCTGCCGCAATTCATGCAGCGGTAGCAGGAGCCGTTGCGGACCATGATGGCGCCGCAATCGGAGCAGCTTGGCGCGTCGTCGCTGTGTGCGACGCCGGCAGGGCCCGGCTGGCCCATTTCCGAGGGGTAGCCTGCAATTCCACCCGCCGCCTGGGTGAACTGCGTGGCCAGGCCGGCGGCTTTCTCGACTTCCGTGCCGTTCAGCGAAGCGACGCTGGCATCCTCCCGGGGCTGGGCATCCTTGGGCAGGAACTTGCAGGCCATCCAGCGGAAAATGTAATCCATGATGGACTTCGCATACCGGATCTCGGGGTTATTGGTCCAGCCGCTGGGCTCGAAGCGCATGTGGCTGAACTTGTCGCAGAGCACCTTGAGCGGCACGCCGTATTGCAGGGCCAGGGAGACGGCGGTGGCGAAAGAATCCATCAGGCCGGACACGGTGGAACCTTCCTTGGCCATGGTGATGAAGATCTCGCCCGGCGTGCCGTCCTCGTAAAGGCCCACGGTCAGGTAACCCTCATGCGCGCCCACGGAGAACTTGTGGGTCTTGGCGGCGCGCTCGTCAGGCAGCTTGTGGCGGTAGGGTTTGGGCGTGGGCGCCACAGGGGCGGGGGGCTGGGGGCTAGGGGTTGGGGACTCGGCTTTTTCTGACCCCTCCAATTTCTCGTCAAAGTCGGGCGGCAGCACTATCCTTCTTGCCGGGAGCTTTTTCTGGGGAGGCTTGGGAGTCGGTTCGGCTCCTGGCTCCTGACTCCTGACTCCTGACTCCTGTCCTTTCGAGGTGTTGAGCGGCTGGGAGCGCTTTGACCCGTCGCGATAGATGGCGATGGACTTCAGGCCCAGGCGCCAACCCTCGATGTAGACGTTGGCGATGTCTTCCGGCGTCGCCTCCTCTGGCATATTAACCGTTTTTGAGATAGCGCCGGAGAGGAAGGGCTGCACGGCGGCCATCATGCGCACGTGCCCCATGTAGTGGATGGAACGCTTGCCGTTGGCGGGCTTCAGGGAGCAATCGAAAACCGGCAAGTGTTCCGGCTTCAGGCCTGGAGCGCCCTCGATGGTGCCGTGCTGGTCGATGTAATTCACGATGTCGGCGGCCTGCCGCTCCGTATAGCCGAGTTTCAACAGAGCCGCGGGAACCACGTTGTTCACGATCTTGATTAGCCCGCCGCCCACCAGCTTCTTGTACTTCACCAGCGCCAGGTCGGGCTCGATGCCCGTGGTGTCGCAATCCATCATGAAGCCGATGGTCCCCGTGGGCGCCAGCACCGTCACCTGAGCGTTGCGGTAACCGTACTTCATGCCGCTCGCCAGGCAATCATCCCAGATCTTCTTCGCGCTCTCCAACAAGTTCTCGGGAACCTTGTGAGGGCTGATCTTCCCCAGCGCCTGGCGGTGCATCGCGATCACGCTCAGGAAGGGATCGCGGTTCAGCGGGTAGCCGGCGCAGGGACCGAGCTCAGCCGCCATCCGGGAGGATTGGAGGTAGGCCTCGCCGTGCATCAAGGCGGTGATAGCGGCGGCGAAGTCGCGGCCAGCGTCCGAATCGTAAGGCAGGCCGTTGGCCATGAGCAGCGCGCCCAGGTTGGCATAGCCCAGTCCCAGGGGGCGGAAGTCATGAGAATTGATGGCAATCTTCTCCGTGGGATAGCTGGCGTTGTCCACGATGATTTCTTGCGCGGTGATCATCACGTCCACGGCCTGACGGAAGGCCTCGGGG
Source organism: Terriglobia bacterium (assembly GCA_050008675.1). Lineage (GTDB taxonomy): Bacteria > Acidobacteriota > Terriglobia > UBA7540 > UBA7540 > CAVROP01. Next base: position 8,603 of record JBEKME010000051.1, on the reverse strand, counting down.
TCGAACTTGCCATCGGGCGCGAGGAACTTCATCAGGTTCAGCGAGGAGAGGTTGCAGGCGGAGTCGTCCAAAAACATGTACTCGCTGCAAGGATTGGAGGCATTGATGGGCGCCGTGGCCTTGGAGGTGTGCCACTTGTTGATGGTGGTGTGAAACTGCATCCCGGGGTCGCCACACTGCCAGGACGCTTCCGCGATCTTCTTCATCAGGTCGCGCGCGCGGTAGGTCTTCGCCGGCTCGCCCGTGGAGATCTGGCGCGTGGCCCATTCCTTGTCCTCCACCACTGCCTTCATGAACTCATCGCTCACCCGCACGCTGTTGTTGGCGTTCTGGAAAAAGACGGAGCTGTAGGCCTCGCCGTCGATGGCGCTGTCGTAACCGGCGTCCACCAGCGCCCAGGCCTTGCGCTCTTCCTTGGCTTTGCACTCAATGAATTCGACAATATCCGCGTGGTCAATATTCAGGATTACCATCTTGGCCGCGCGGCGCGTCTTGCCGCCCGATTTGATGACTCCCGCAAACGCGTCATAGCCCTTCATAAACGATAGGGGACCGGAGGCCACACCGCCGCCCGACAGTGGCTCCACTGAGGACCTAAGTGGCGAGAGGTTCGTGCCTGTGCCCGAACCCCATTTGAAGAGCATCCCTTCCGTCTTGGCCAGAGTCAGGATGCTATCGAGGTTATCTTGGACGGAGTTAATAAAGCAGGCAGAGCACTGCGGGTGACGATAGGCCTCGGTCTCCTTCTTGACGCCGCCCGTGGCCGCATCCCAGTACCAGCCGCTGCCTTGCGAATTCCGATGGTACTTGTGCCACAGGCCGCAGTTAAACCATACGGGTGAATTGAATGAAGCTTTTTGACGAACCAGGAGGTGAACCAGTTCGTCGTGGAAGTTCTTGGCGTCCTCCTCGGTGCGGAAGTAACTGCCCTCCACCCCCCACTGAGCGATGGTGTCAGCCACGCGGCTGATGAGCTGCCGCACACTCGATTCGCGCTCCGGCGTGCCCAGCTTTCCGTGGAAGTACTTTGAAGCCACGATGTTGGTGGCGGTCTGTGACCAGTCGCTCGGCACTTCCACATGGCGTTGCTCGAAGATCACCAGCCCCTTCTCGTTCGGAATGGACGCCGTCCGCAGCTCCCACTCGAGCTCATCAAATGGTCGAACGCCGGGCTTGGTGAAAAAGCGCTTCAGATTAATGCCCTGTTTGCTTGCGCTCTCCTTCGTCGGAGCCGCGGCTTTTGTTGCCATCGCGACGGCATCCCTCTCCGCCATGTGGGCCTCCTCCGGTGGGAACTGGCGCTTCGTGTCTGAATTGCGGTGAGTCGTGATCCCGATGAACATCGGAATCGCCTCGCTGCTCTGGCCGCGCCCCTCTCCGAGCGCAACCAGTCCCCGCACTCGACTTGCAGGAATCTAATGCAACTCGTTGGGTTTGTCAAGCCGAAAAACACAACATATGGTGGTTCTCTCTTAAGCACATTCAAAATGTTGTGGAAAACGCTTAGCGCCCGAGAGGGGGATTGATTGTCGGGAACTGGGTGCTGCAAAAGGCAGCAGGGTTGAAAGACAGATTTAGCTCGGGAGAGGCGCCTTCAGATTGGATTTGTTGAGGGCGCGGACGAGTTGGCCTTCGACTGCCTCTTTCGAAGTCCCGCGCACAACGGCAATCTCATCAACCAGGAGTTGCCATGCGCGATCCATCATCTTTTTCTCGCGGAACGAAAGAGGCTTGGCCTGGTTCAGGATGATGAGAGTCTTCAAGACTTCCGCAACCTGTTGAAGCGACCCGCTCCGCATCTTCTCGGAATTCTCCTTATACCGCCCCTTCCAATCCTGCGGAGACTTACTGTGCCCCTTTTGCAAGTAATCCACGATGGTGCTTATCTCGCTGGTCCTCGTCACCCGGCGCAGACCTACGTTGACCACGCTGCTGATGGGAACGATCACCCGCATGCTGCCCGAGGTGAGCCGAAGCAGATAAAACATTTCGGCCTGACCAGTTAAGTTGCGAGTGGAAATCTGCTCGACGATACCCACACCTTGATTAGGATAGACGACCTTATCCCCTATCTGAAACGGCATAAGTTTCCTCGATGATGATAAGGATGAGTGACTCCAACCTTTTACAATAACTCTTCCGCGGTTGAAAGTCAATGGCGCGCTCGCACGGGAGATGCGGCTTCCGCTGCATGCCAACATCAAAATGCGAAGTGGAAAGCATTGTATACTAGAGAGGGAGGTTTCCGGGGCTGATTCCATATGTTGCAGAGGTCTCTAGTCGGTAGCGCCGTGGTGTTGATTTTAATTGCCAGCCAGATTTTCTGGGTTCGGCAAATTCGCAAATGGGGAAGGCCGCTAATCCCAGGCGCCACATGGCGGCGTCGCGTAAGTATCGCGGGATTGGTGTTTTATCTTCTCTTGTTGTTCTATAACTTCCTGGGCGGGGAACGAAGCGCCGAACCCACACATCTCACTTTACGCGCCGCTCTGCTCGAAGCGCCGTTCGGTTGGTGGGTTATCTGCTCCCTAGGGGGTTTTCTTATCGCGATCCCTTTGGGGCTGGTGGACCGGATTGCCAGCGCCGCCCGTTGGGTTTACCAGAGGGTCGTCCAAGCTGGCCGCGCCATGCCGCTGCCCAGCCCTGTGTCACTTGCGCGTCGTCGTTTCCTTGAGAAAACGGCCCTGGTGATGACCACGGCCCCGTTCGTTGCGGGCGCTTACGGGATGTTCTATGAGCGTCTCAACCTCGAAGTCTCTCATCGGCGAATCAAGATACCTCGGCTCCCCAGTGTCTTCGAGGGTTTCCGGATCGCCCAGCTTTCGGATATCCACATCGGTCCGTTCATGAGCGCCGAAGAGATTCGACGCTACGTCGGCATCGCCAACGGGCTCAAGCCAGAACTGGTCGCGCTCACGGGCGACTTTGTCACCTGGGACCCCTCCACTCAATCCGCTGTGGTTGAAGCGCTGGCGGGGAGCAAGGCCCCCTTCGGGGTGTACGGCTGCCTCGGCAATCACGAGATGTGGACGAAGGTGGAGGATTCCATCACTCGCCTTTTCGCGCGCCGAGGCATTCGCATCCTGCGGGGCGAGCGGGCTCTCATAAGGTCCGGGGGTGATGTCATCAACCTGCTCGGAGTGGACTACCAGACGCGCTCCCCAATGGGACCACGGGGCCAGCGCTTGGTGCGGGAGTACCTTCAGGGTGTGGACCGCCTGATGGCGCCCGGCACGCCTAACATTCTGCTCAGCCACAACCCCAACACTTTCGACCGCGCGGCCGCGCTGGGGATTGACCTCAGCCTTGCCGGACACACCCACGGTGGCCAGGTGACGCTCGAGTTTGTCCATCCAGACCTCTCCCCCAGCCGCCTCATTACTCCCTACGTCAGAGGATGGTTTGGGAAACCAGGCGGCCAGCTCTACGTCAATCGGGGCATCGGAACCATCGGTGTCCCTATCCGATTCGGTGCCCCCCCCGAAATCACCCTTTACGAATTGGTCCGCTCGTAGGAGAACCCCTTGCTAAGGCCAGCCGAGGCGGGCCCTGCCTCTGCGGGTGATGGGGGTATAGGACTCACAATGGCGCACCGAATTTCGCACGGAACATCCCCCACTCATGCTTCGTAATTCTTTCTTGGAGCGTATGCTGGGCACCCCGCTCTGCGTTGACTGAAATCTGGTCGAGGCCTATGATGTACACGCCGCACTGGAGGTAAGATGGATAAACCCATGGCCCGGTTTTCCCTTTTGCTCATGGTTCTCCCGCTCTTGGTGATCGCTGGCTGCAATACGGAGGATTGGGATACCGGCCCACCGCAGACGGAATCGCAGACAGTCAAGCTGGGTGATGCCAAGTCGGCCCGAGTCGAGATCGACATGTCCGCAGGTGAGTTGAGCGTCGGCTCTGGCGCAAAGGAGTTGCTCGAGGCTGACTTCTCATACCGCAGCCCTTCATCAAGACCTGAGGTGGAATACAACGTGAGCGAAGGTCAGGGCCGGCTCACGATCCGGCAGCGAGGCTCAGTTCACGGCGGCGGAAGTGGTCACAACCAGTGGGATTTGCACCTCAGCAATAAGGTGCCATTGGAACTGAAAGTGGATCAGGGTGCAGGCCGTGCCAGGCTCACTCTGGGAGGCCTCTCACTCAGCAGGCTGGACGTCGACCTTGGGGCGGGGGAAACCATCGTGGATTTGACTGGCGATTGGAAGAATGACCTCACCGCCAACATCGATGGCGGGGTAGGCAGAGCTACCGTGCGGCTTCCCAGCGACGTTGGCGTGCGTGCCACCGCACACGGCGGCATCGGCGCAATCAACGTCCGCGGCCTGATAAAAGATGGTGACGCCTATGTCAACGAGGCCTACGGAAAGTCACCCATCACGGTTAAGGTGAAAGTCGAAGGCGGCGTCGGCGAAATCAACTTGGAACTCGGCGGCGCCCCGCCCTCCGTGTGAACATTCCAAACCTCGAGGTGAAGTCATGAAGGTTGTTGACCCGGTATGCAAAATGACCATCGATTCCGAGAAGGCTGCTGCCACCAGCCAACACCAAGGGCAGACCCTATATTTCTGCGCCAAGGGCTGCAAGGCGAAGTTCGATCAGGAACCGGAGAAGTACCTTCTAGTTGATTGAGGAGCCGACTTCCAGCCCGCTGAGGTTCATGGCCAGCACTCACCATGCCGAAGGCGATCCTTCGCTCACCTCTAGCGGACGCTCAGGTGCGTTCTTAATGTGTTCCCGAACGCGACGCTACGTGACAACGACTTTCAGCGTTTGCTGCCCGGTGGCGCCATCGGGGAAAATACCGCGCGGTTCCCAATCCTCCACCTTACCTCTGCCATCGATGGCGCGGACCCGAATCTTGTAGGCGGCAGGCTGAGGGTTGACCCAGAGATACTTCCAAAAGCTCCAGGTAATTGGAGCGGGATTGCTGAAGAGGTTGGTTTTCTCCCAGGTCTTGCCGTCGTCGAAGCTGATTTCCACCGCCTTGACGCCATCCAGATTGCCAATCGCGTAGCCGGTCAGCTCGAAGCTTTTTCCCGAGATTTTGGCGCCGTCCTTCAGGTCCGTGAATCGCGCGTGCGCCCGGCGTTCGCACTCGTCCGACCAGCCTTTGGACTCCCAGTAACCCAGGTAGGTTTTATCAACGAACTGAATGCGGGTGATCCACTTTGGCTGCTTCATTCCGAACTTGCCGGGGATGAAGATGCGAACCGGGTAGCCGTGGTCGGGTGGCAAATCGGAATCGTTCATCTGATAGGCGAGGAAATTCTCAGGGTTCCAAATCCGGGCGGCGGGATGACTGGTGGAAAACCCGTCGGCCGCGTGAATCACCACGTTCGAGGCTTGTTTCATTGGTTGCGCGCGTTCCACCAAGGGCTTGAACGGCGTCCCCGTCCATTTCGCGTTACCGAGGTAGTTCCCGCCGATGGGGTTCGAGATGCATTCCAGCGTCAACGTCTTTTCGATGCTTGGGAGCTTCAACAGCTCATCGTAAGTCAAGGTGAAAGAGTTGGCGACGAGGCCGTCGACTTTCAGCCGCCACTTCGAGGCGTCGAGATACGGCGTCGTGCCCTTGGAAGTCACATAAAAGTCATCGTTCGGAGTGATGGCCACCAGCGCCGCCTGCTCGCCGAAACGCTCGTATGCCTTGACGGAAGCACCCTTGGGAGCGCGAAGGCTGTTCATGTAGCGGGAGACGAAACCATACTCGAGCAGGCCGATGCCGCCCGCTACCGCGCCGATAATGAAAGTCCTGCGTTCCATGTCCTTTCCCATTAGATGGAACAGACACCCGCCAAGACACGCGGAGAAACAAGGAAAGCAGAAATTAGAAAGCAGAAATTGGAAACTCGAAACTCGAAATTCGAAAACCGAAAATGGAAACTCGAAAATAGCTTCCGACACGCAGCAGGTGGTCACGGGCGGGACGCGAGTGCCACGAAAATGGAAACTCGAAAATAGCCTGACATACTCAACGGGGTGTTCCTGAACCTCAAAGACTAGACTCCAGATTCCAGTTTCGAGTTTCGATTTTCGAGTTTCCAGTTTCCAGTTTCCAGTTTCCAGTTTCCGCGAGTTGGATTACGCTTCTCCGATCAAGGGCGAGGAAAGGTAATGGTTCATCTGCGTGTGCAGCGCCGACGGCAATTCTCTGTGCGCTGCAATCAACTCATGTAGAATGAGGATTGCGGGGATAAGCGAGGTGGCAAATCCAGCGCATACGGAACGGACTAATGGATAGGAAAGAAATGAACGGCGGCTGGTGGCGACGGTCAGGCAAGAGACTCGGGGCGTCAATGACCTTGGCGCTTCTTTTCCTGGCGCCGGGCGGTGCTTGGGGTGTCGAGAGCCTGGAGTTCAAGCCGGGCTTCAACCTTTTTAAGATGCAGCAGGACGTCCAGTTGGGGAAGGAGAATGCTGAGCAATTTGATAAGGAGCTTCCCCTCGTAACGGACCCGCAGGTGCTACGCTATATCAACGATCTGGGACGCCGGCTGGCTTCATTCGCGCCCAATAACAATTCAGAATACGCCTGGACATTCAAAGTCGTGAACAGTTCTGACATCAATGCCTTTGCCTTGCCGGGCGGGTACATTTACGTGAACCGCGGCGCCATCGTGGCGGCCGAGAATGAGGCGCAGATTGCGGGGGTGATGGCACACGAGAGCGGGCACGTGGTGATGCGCCACGGGACGCATGCGGTCTCACAGGCGTTGCTGGCCCAGGCGCCGCTGGCGATCCTGGGAGGCATGCTTGGCCAGACGGGGAGTTTAACTGCCCAGTTGGCGGAGATGGGCCTGGGCTTAGGCGTGAACTCGATTCTGCTGAAGAACTCACGCAGCGCCGAATCACAGGCTGACGAAGTGGGGACGTACATCCTCTACCAGGCAGGTTACGATCCTCACGCCATGGCCCAGTTCTTTGAGATCATCGAGAAGAAGTACCCGGAGAAAACGATTCAGTTCTTCTCTGATCACCCTGTTCCCGAAAACCGCATCAAGGCCGTGGACAGCGAAATCCCGCGGCTCGGGCCTGCCAAGGAATGGAAGACCGACAGCCCGGAATTTGAGGCCACGAAAGAGCGCCTCCTGAGTCTCCCGGCCCCACCCACGGCCACACCTGCGCCATCCGCTTCTGCCAGTTCCTCTGGTCCTCCTCCACTGCCTTCGAGCCGGTTAATTAAGTTTGAGGGCAAGGGATTTTCAATTGATTACCCTGACAACTGGCAGGTGCAGCAGAACGAAGATGCCGTCGCTCTCATCCCGCCCGGGGGAATCGTGGAGGACGCAGAATCCGGTTCGGCCCAGGCTTATGGCACTTCGATTAGTCGATTCCAACCCCAAAGTTCCAGGCAGGGTAATTGGGGATTGGTCGATGCTACGCAGGAATTGCTGGATACTATGCGCCTGTCGAACCCCAACCTGCTGGTGATTAAACAAGGTGGCATGAAACTCGAGGGGCGTGCGGCCATTTCTACCTTGCTAGAAACCGACTCCCCGCTTCAAGGTCAGAAAGAGCGAGACCTGCTGGTCACAACGCGCCAGGGTGACTCCCTGCTTTCGCTCATCTTTACTGCCCCCGAGTCGTTATTTGACGCCTACAAGCCGACCTTCGACGCCATGCTGCAAAGCCTCGAACTTCAGTAGAGCAGGTGTCAGGGGCTCAACCAGGATTCAGGACACAAAAGAGCAAGTGCCAAGTGACAGGGGCTGGGGGCTGGGTCAAGGGAGGACCCAAAGCTCACGGGCGAGACGCCCGTGCTACATTGGATGGAGCAAAGCGTGGAGGTGGTGCTAGTCATTCCCGCGAAAGCGGGAATCTACTCCGCAAGCCTTTGGAAATGTGCTGTCATCGGACTGGATTCCTGCTTTCGCGGGAATGACCGGCGGCTTGAGTGGATCCCCATTCCAAGTGACACCAGCACCAGAGCGCCGCAGGGAACTAAACAGCGAGCCGTGCTGATATAATGCTTGGCTCTTAAGGAGCTGAAATGAGTCCCAGACGAATACGCGCCGTCTTCCTGGATGCAGGCAACACGCTGGTGTTCCCGCGACTCGAGGATATCATCGCGGAGTTGAAGGAACATGGCCATTCGGCCACGCCGGACGACTTTTACGCTGCGGAGCGTCTGGCCAAACAAAAACTGGATGATTGGCTGTGGCCGCAGATCCGACGCGGTGAGGTCCCAAAGCAAATTGACTATTACTATTGGTCGGAGTATTTGCACGAGTTCACGAGAAGGCTCGGCGCCCCGGAGAGCGAGCCGGGGGAGCTTACCAAGCGCCTGATCAAAAGCTTCCAGAACATTCAGCTCTGGTCCCGCGTGATGCCCGATACGCCTGCCTTTCTTGAAGGGCTTGTGGCCCAGGGCTACTTCTTGGGAGTGATTTCAAATTCCGCCGGAACTCTGCAAGGCCAACTCGTCCGTTTGGGCCTGGCACGCTATTTCCAGGCCATCTTGGATTCAGCTATCGTAGGCATTCAAAAACCACACCCGGGAATCTTCAAGCTGGCGCTTCAGCGCGCGGGCGTGGAGGGTTCGGAAGCCGTGCTTGTGGGCGACACCTATGCGACGGACGTAGGCGGCGCGCAGC
>JBEKME010000050.1:0-43691 GCA_050008675.1 Terriglobia bacterium | reverse complement strand
TGGATAGGGCGCTGGCGGAATTCAGGCCCGACCTGATCTTCTACCTCGCCGGCGCCGATCCCTACCGCGACGATCAACTTGGGGGGTTGAAACTCTCTCTCGAGGGCCTCGAAAAGCGCGACCGCTTGGTCTTTGAGAAGGCAAGCGCGAGGAAGATACCGGTCGCGGTCACCCTGGCGGGCGGCTACGCTCGCCGACTCGACGACACGATTCAAATCCACTCCAACACCATCCGCGTGGCCAAAGAGTTCGTGAAGTAGTTTACGGTAGCTTTTTCCGAGGAAGTCATGAGGCCGAAGATTCGAGCTAATGCGATATAATGGGCCTGCGGTTACTGTGGGCTGAGAAGCACGGGCATGTCGAGGCATACCATGCAAAGAATTCGAAAGAAAATCGTCACGGACGAGGCGCAGCAGCCCATCGCGGTGCAGATCGACTACGCCGATTGGCTGAAAATCGAGCGCTCTCTCAATTTGCCGCAGGAAGACGAAGTGACCGATCTCTCCCGGTACAATGGGGTGATATCTCTTACTGAGGAGCCGCTGGCTTACCAGGCGCGCGTCCGGAGCGAGTGGTCTTGAAGAGAGTTCTCGATACCAACGCGATCCTCTATCTCCTCGGCGGCAAGCTAGCGCAGCCTCTCACTCCGGCCCTGTATTCGTTTCCGTCATTTCCGAAATGGAGTTGCTGTCCTACCCCTCGTTGGATGACGCGGCTTCAGCCCAGATCCGCAGTTTCCTCTCCGAAGTGACCGTGGTCGAACTCACGGAAGAAATCAGAGAATTGGCCATCGGCTTGCGGCGACAGCATACGCTCAAGCTGCCAGACGCGATCGTTGCGGCCACCGCCTTGAGCCTTCAGGCGCAACTCGTTACCAACGATACAAAGCTTTTGCGTGTACCCGGCTTGACCTGCCAGCGCCTGGAACTCAAGAGCGTGTAACGAGGCCCTCACCACCCGGCGGTAGGGCGATTCGCAGTTCGTCGGTCGCCGCCGCGGTCTCGTCGCACATGCCCTCCCAGCCAACTGCGTCAAGGCGGCAGCCCCGGACCTCATCCTTGGAGCAAAACGCCGAGTACGATAACCGAGACAACCGTGAGAACGATTGGCCGAAAACGTCGTTCGGCTTGCGAAGTGACGCTCAGAGCTTCGGAAGCAGCCTGCCCAGGTTCCGCCAGTTCAGCAACACGATGTGGTTTTCCCCTAAGGCCTTGCGGAATTCCGGGCTCGTCAGCACGTTGAAATCGCGCTGCCGCCAGGCGCTCCCATAGTCCGGATGGTCGACGGTGATGGCCTGCATTTCGGCGTCATCGTACGCGAGGTGAACGATGAGCTCGGAAACCCCGGGGGGCAGAGTCTGCAGAATATGCGTGTAATAGCTCAACCACTCGTCCGACTTGATAGGCGGAGCGGCCATGAACACGTGGTCCAGGATCACGTCAGTGGGTTTGAGGGCTGCATACATATCAGGTGGCGTGCCGGGAATCTTCAACATCAAAAATGGCAGGTGATACTCATGCGCGACGTTAACCAGGACCGCCACCAAGGCAGGTTTGGTGAAAAGCACTCCCATGTGTGAATCGAGATGGGTGGGACGGATTCCCATCTTCAGAGCGGTCTCCACCTGCGCCCGGACCTCCCGCTCCGCTTCCTCCGGTTTGATATGCCGCACCGCTTCTCCGGTATCGGAATAAAGATAGCCCTGAGGATCGAGGAGCGACGCGACCTGGTCGCGTGGCGTGATAGGTCCCCACTTGTAGGTTTTCCATTCACTCGTCAAGGTTAGGTGCAAACCGAGGTCGGCATCGGGGTGAGCTTTCGCGTAGTCCGCCACTTCCGTCAGCCACGGGCATGGAACCATGATGCTGGCGGACGACACGGCGCCCCGGTTCAGGGCTTCGAAGCTGGCCATGTCCTGCGAGTGCGCAACCGCCAGGTCATCGGCGTGGATGACCAGCAGTTTGGCATCGGCGGGGTATCCAAGACGCTGGGCAAGGGTCTGATTTTGCGCGCCTGCCGGCAAAGAGAAGGCCATGAGAAGACATGCGCCGACGAGACTGCGAGTGTACATGAGTGACCTCCGGTCTCTCAAGAGGAACGAGGATGCCAGCTACTTCTGAATGTTCACCAGGAGAGAATTCATGGAACCTGTGCGGTAGCCTTCCAGGTCCAGGGTGACGAACTTGAAGCCGAGTTCCTTGAAAACCTCGACGAACCTGCGGGCCATCGCGGGGTCCAGCGCGCGCGGCATCTCCTCAGAAGAAATCTCAATGCGGGCGAGCTTCTCATGATAGCGCACACGGAACTGGCGGAAACCCAGGGCACGCAAGGCCTCCTCGCCTCTCTCGACAACTTTCAGCCGCTCGGGCGTCACCTCTATACCGTAGGCAATGCGCGAGGAGAGGCAGGCGGAAGCGGGGCGATTCCAGACCGGCACCTCGGCGCGGCGGGCAAGTTCACGAATATCGGCCTTGGTGAGACCGGCATCGAGCAGCGGAGTCAGAACTTTGTGCTCACGCGCGGCGCGCTGGCCGGGTCGCCAGTCGCCCAGGTCGTCCACGTTAATGCCGTAAGCCACCGCAGTGAAGCCGCGCTTGGCGACGATTTCATCGAGTTTGTCAAACAGTTCGTCCTTGCAAAAGTAGCAGCGGTCAGGATTGTTGGCGCGATAGGCGGGGTTCGAGAGTTCGTCGGTGGTGATGAATTCGTGCGGCAACCTGAAGCGCGCCACGACAGCCTGCGCCTCTTGCCGGTCGCGCTCGGAGTAGCTGGCGCTCAGCGCCGTCACCGCCAGCATGCGGTCGCCGAGCGCCTGGTGCGCTGCATAGGCGAGATACGCCGAGTCCACACCGCCCGAATAGGCAACCACCAGCGACGGCACCTCCCGCAGTTGTTCCAGCAGTCTTTGTTCCTTCGCTTCCGGTTCACCCATCTCTGTCACCTGCCTTACAAAATAACGCCAATGGGTCCAAGACTCAATTACACCCGAAATGAGGTACTCGTGTCATTTGCGAGACATGGGTGTTGCGGGTCGCAGTCATTCCCGCGAAAGCGGGAATCCAGTCCGTGGACAGCGCATTTCCAAAGGCTTGCGGAGTGGATTCCCGCTTTCGCGGGAATGACCTGCGCCTCGGACGAAATCCCACCCAAATGACACCAACACCGGAATATGGGGAGGGACACGCCAAAGCGCGTCGCCAATCCTTTCCAACTGACATCGGGCCCTATTGAATGAGTTTCGGCTGCTGGGCTCCGTCGTCGCCGTTTTCGCTGCTGACCAGGCAGACCGCCGCGACCTGGTCGCCTTCTTCGAGGTTAATCAGCCTTACTCCCTGCGCGGAACGGCCCGATTCGCGAATCGTGCTGGCATCCAGGCGGGTAATCTTGCCCTGCTGGCTGATCAGCATAACCTCCGACTCTTCGCTCACGCTCAACACGCCGACAACCTTGCCATTGCGTTCAACGGTCTTCAGATTGATTACGCCCTTGCCAGCGCGGGATTGAAGTCGATATTCTGTGATCTGGGTTCGCTTGCCATACCCTTTCTCGCTGACGGAGAGGATCAACTCCTTCTCGCCCACAATCTCCATGCCGACGATGTAGTCGCCTTTCTCCAGGTCCATGGCGTAGACGCCATAGGCAGCGCGACCCATGTCGCGCACGTCGCTCTCCGGGAAGCGAATGGCCATACCTTCATGCGAGGCGAGGAAAATGGTATCGCGCCCGGAAGTCAGCGTGGCTCCGATCAGCGCATCGCCTTCCTCGACTTTCATGGCGATAATGCCGCGCGAGTTGGGGTTGGAGAATTCCGCCAGGCGCGTCTTCTTGATGATGCCGAGACGCGTCACCAAGGTCACGTATCCTTCCGCAGCATAAGTCTCGCCCTCGATGGTCACGTCCTTCGGTTCGTCCGGCAGGTCCCTGACCACTACGACCGCAGCCACTTTCTCTCTGGAAGCGAGGCTGACCAAGTTGACGATGTTCTTGCCTTTCCCCGCGGCTCCGACGTCTGGGATTTCATAGACCTTCAGCCAATACATCTTGCCCGTGTTGGTGAAAACCAGGATGTAGCTGTGCGTAGAAGCGATGAAAAGGTGCTCGACGAAATCCTCGTCGCGGGTCTTCATCCCCAGGCGTCCCTTGCCGCCGCGAATTTGCTGGCGGTAAATGCTGAGCGGGGTGCGCTTGAGGTAGCCGGAATGCGAGACGGTGATAACCACATCTTCGACGGCGATCAGGTCCTCCAGCTTGATTTCCGCCTGCTCCTCGATGATCTCCGTTCGCCGCAGGTCTCCGTAGTCCTTCTGGATTTCCCGTAACTCATTCACAATGACTTTCTTCAGCACCTTTTCGCTGCCCAGTATTTCTTCGTACTGTGCAATCTTTTTCTGAAGCTCGTCATATTCCTGCTGGATTTTCTCGCGCTCCAGGGCCGTCAGACGCTGCAACTGTAACTCCAGGATGGCCTGGGCCTGCCGCTCCGTGAATTCAAGCTGGGCGATCAAACCCTGGCGCGCTTCCGCCGGCGTCTTGGAGGCGCGAATCAGCTTGATAATGGCATCAAGGTGTTGAAGCGCCTTGAGGAACCCTTCCAGGATGTGGGCGCGCTCCTGGGCCTTGCGTAGATCATAAGCGGTGCGCCGCCGAACCACGTTGACGCGGTGGTCGATGAAAAGCTGGATGGCTTCGATGAGCGGCAGGATGCGTGGCTGGCCGTTAACAATGGCCAGCATAATCATGCCGAAGTTTTCCTGGAGCTGGGTATGTTTGTAGAGGTTGTTCAGGATAACTTCCGGCTGCTCGCCGCGCTTCAACTCCACGACAATGCGCATGCCGTCGCGGTCAGACTCGTCGCGAACGTCGGAGATGCCCTCGATCTTCTTCTCTTGAACAAGCGCCGCGATGCGCTCGATGACTCTCGACTTGTTCACCTGGTAGGGTATCTCGGTGATAACGATCTGCTGCTTTTCTTTGGTGGGCCGCTCGATGGCCGCCTTCGCCCGCATGGTGAATTGGCCGCGGCCTGTCTCGTACGCTGATTTGATTCCGCTCTTGCCGTAGAGGTAAGCACCTGTCGGGAAATCCGGACCAGGAACGAGCGAGAGCACTTCGTCAATGGAAGCCGTGGGCTTGTTGATAAGGAGGATCGTCGCCTCGATGACTTCCGTCAGGTTATGCGGTGGGATCTTGGTCGCCATCCCGACAGCGATCCCATCCGAGCCGCTGGTCAAGAGATTGGGGATGCGGGTAGGGAGGACCGTGGGCTCTTCCGTGGACTCGTCAAAATTGGGGATGAAGTCCACCGTCTCCTTTTCGATGTCCGCCAGCATCTCTTCTGCGATGCGCGCCAAGCGGCACTCGGTATACCGGTAGGCCGCAGGGGGATCGCCATCCACCGAACCGAAATTGCCCTGCCCGTCGATGAGGAGGTAGCGCATGTTGAAGTATTGCGCCATGCGCACCAGGGTGTCGTAAACGGCCGCATCGCCGTGGGGGTGATATTTCTTGATAACTTCGCCGACCACGCCAGCGCACTTGATGTAACGCTTGTCGGAAGTGTTCCCCTCTTTGTACATGGCGTAAAGAATACGCCGATGCACCGGCTTGAGCCCGTCGCGCACGTCAGGCAGCGCCCGCCCGATGATGACGCTCATCGCGTAGTCGAGATACGACCGGCGCATCTCGTCTTCGATGTTGACGGGGATTTCCCGCGTCGGCTTGAATAGTTCTTGATCGCCCATGCGATGCTTTCCTCGCCTCTTCTAGGGTCGAAATGTCTTGAGCTCCAGCCCGGGGATGAATCTGAAATGCTTTTGGTTTCCCGTGGCCAGTGGTTCGTGCCGTTGGAGGGCAGTGGCAGCTATGAACGCATCACTAATGTCGAGGCGGTGGGCCAGCACAAACGATTCCATTATGCGAGCCGCTGTCGTTGAAATGGTTTCGTCTATGGAAACCACGACGGCGAAAAGGTCCTCCACCATGCTCTGCGCCTTCCTCAGATCATTCCCATCGTGGCATCCGTACAGCAGCTCAAGGTAAGAGATCACCGATAAGTTGCGTTGCTGGGTTGGCACGAGGTTGACGAAATCTGCGGCCCCCCGATGCCCTCTGTGCACCGAAATCAGGATGTCAGTATCGAAGATCAACGCAGATACCTGGGAGTACGGATCTTCTTGAGCCAAGCATGAACGTCTTTCATGTCTTCCCGGTCAGCCCATATGCCAAACGCTGGATGGTCTTCAACGCGCATGGGCGGTTTGTCAATCAGCGACGATATCTTTGCCACGGGCTTGCCGCGCAATGTCACAGTGAGAGAACCCACCTGCTGAACTTTCTTCAGGATCTTTGATGTGTTCAACCGTAACTGTTTCGCAGTAACGACCATTAGATTCTCGCTCCCTGGGAGGAAAGAAGTACACACTTAGAAGTGTACACTAGGGCGAGGACCCGAGTCAAAGCCTCAGGGGAAAGGAAATGGTTAGATGTCCAGGTTCTTCACGTCCAGCGCGTTGTCTTCGATGAACTGGCGGCGCGGCTCGACCACATCGCCCATGAGCGTTGTGAATATGTAGTCCGCAGCCTCAAAGTCGTCAGCCCTCACTTGGAGCATCATTCGCTGCTCGGCGTCCATGGTGGTTTGCCAGAGCTGTTCGGGATTCATCTCCCCCAGGCCCTTGAAGCGTTGCACGGTGAACGACTTCTTGCCCACGGCCATGATGTGCTCCAGAAGCTCGTGCCGGTCCTCGATGGTGGTTTGGCTGCCATTGGAAGAAATGACGAAGGGGAGCTTATCGTGGTCCCGAACTCTCCGGTGAAGGTCAAGCAGGCGCCGGTACTCAGCACTGGAGATCAGATCCCAGTCGATGATTCTCTCCGCGAGGGTTTCGGTTGAGAATTTCAGTGTGAATAGGTTGTGCTCTTCATCAAGCTTGATGGAGGTCTTGAACCCCTCAGCCTTCAACTCCTTGGCGACTGCCGAAATCTTGGATTCATTTTCCAATTCCATCTTCTTGCCGAGTTCAGCTCTTAGCAGAGCGTTAACGGGCCGCGGGTCACCGATTCTTTTTTCAAGTTTGTCGAAGAGCTCGATGTACTCGCCGAAAGCCATCAAGAAGTTTGTGAGTTCGCCCCCTTCGAGCCGGGTCTTGTTCGTCCCCTCGCCGAACTCGACCGCATGATCTTCCGTGGCGCGACGCAGGACCTCACGCCGGAATTCCTTCTCGTCACGGATGTACCTGACGCTTTTCCCTTTCTTGATCAGGTAGAGCGGGGGTTGAGCGATGTAAACGTGGCCGCGCTCCACGAGTTCGCGCATCTGGCGATAGAAGAAGGTCAGCAGGAGGGTCCGGATGTGCGACCCGTCCACGTCGGCGTCCGTCATAATGATGATCTTGGAATAGCGGAGTTTCGTGACGTCGAAGTCATCCTTCCCAATGCCCGTGCCCAGCGCCGTGATGAGAGCGCGAATTTCCTCGTGGCCCAGCATCTTGTCGATGCGCGCCTTCTCCACGTTCAGGATCTTGCCACGCAGCGGCAGGATGGCTTGATAGCGGCGGTCCCGCCCTTGCTTTGCGGAACCGCCCGCCGAATCACCCTCGACCAAGAAGAGTTCACAGCGCTCGGGGTCTCTCTCCTGGCAATCTGCCAACTTCCCGGGAAGTCCGCCGGAATCGAGTGCGCCTTTGCGCCGCGTCAATTCCCGTGCCTTGCGCGCCGCCTCGCGTGCCCTCGAGGCGTCAACGGCCTTGGCACAAATCTTGCGGCCCACGGTAGGGTTCTTCTCGAAATACTCCATCAGCTTTTCATAGACGAAGCTGCCCACGGTGCTCTGGATGTCGCTGTTGAGTTTCCCCTTGGTCTGGCCTTCGAACTGGGGCTGCGGCAACTTCACGCTGATGACTGCAACCAAGCCTTCGCGCACATCTTCGCCTTGGAGGTTTTCTTTCACGTCCTTGAAGAGGCCCTGGTTCTGGCCGTTCTGATTGATGGCGCGAGTCAAGGCCGCCCGGAACCCAGAGAGGTGCGTGCCGCCGTCCACGGTGTTGATATTGTTGGCGAACGAGAAGACGGTTTCCGCGTAGGCGTCATTGTATTGGAGCGCAAACTCCATGTGGAGGTTGTCGCGGTCAGCCTCGGCATAAATCGGAGTCGGGTGAAGCACCTCTTTGTTCTTGTTGAGGTGCTTGATGAACTCTGCAATTCCCCCGTGGTAATGAAATTCCGCCTGTTTGTTGGTCCGTTCGTCCTTGAGGCGGATGGTAAGGCCTTTATTCAGGAAGGAGAGTTCGCGCAGGCGCTGAGCCAAGGTATCGTAGTTGAAGTCAATCGCGTCGAGGATCTTGGCGTCCGGGAGGAACGTAATTTTGGTGCCGCGGCGCTCGCTTTTGCCTGCCCTCTTCAAAGGTTGCACGGGCTTTCCACGTTCGTAGGATTGTTCCCAGGTGTACCCGTCGCGCCATATTTCCAGCTCGAGCCGCTCTGCGAGCGCATTGACAACTGAGACTCCCACACCATGCAAGCCGCCGGAGACCTTGTAGCTGTTGGTGTCAAACTTACCGCCCGCGTGAAGGACCGTCATCACAACTTCCGCCGCTGAACGCCCTTCCTCCTTGTGCAAATCGACTGGAATGCCGCGCCCGTTGTCGATAACTGTCACGGAGTTATCACTATGGACGACGACGTCGATGCGGTCGCAGTAGCCTGCCAGCGCCTCATCGACAGAATTATCCACCACCTCCCATACAAGGTGGTGCAGACCCATGGCACCGGTCGATCCTATGTACATCGCCGGCCTCTTGCGCACCGCCTCCAAATCGCCAAGCACCTTAATGCTAGCGGCGTCGTAAGCTTCGGCTCCGTCAGGTTCTGCCGGCTTTTGCTTGCTCACGTGTTCCTGAAACCTCCCGTCCGATTCCAGCCTGCACAAGAAAGCCGGCGGAGAAGGAGTCTCCCCACCGGCTCCGCTTCACCAAGCCAATCTGACTGCTGACTCCTCTTCAGAGTTATTGACCCTTACTCTCTCCGTCATTCAGAACCCAATGCCACCAACCCACGCGCCGCCAAAAGCCAATAAGAGCCCATCCCGACGCAGTGGGCGGCTAAATTCGCATGGGCATCACTACGTACCGATACCGGTACACCCCTTGCTCAGCAGGCCGCAGTTGGCCGGCGCTCTGCTCATCCTTCAGCTCAAGGTTGATCTTTCCACCCTCTTCCAGCACGCCAAAGAAATCCAGTAGGTACTGGTAGTTGAAGCCAATCTGCATGGTTTCATCTTGGTAGGACGTATCGAGTACTTCGCGCGCCTCCCCGTACTCCCCACTCGACGAGGATATTTCCAATTGTCCCTTCTCCAAATGCATCCGCACTGCACGCGAGCGTTCGTCAGCCAGCAAGGCAACGCGACGCACAGCAGCGGAGATTGTTTCCTTGTCCAGTTCCAACACGCGGTTATTTTCGCGGGGAAGAACGGCCTCATAGTTTGGAAAGTTCTGGCCAGTCAACATCCGGCAAATCAAGAGTCGCTGGCCAAGAGAAAAGAAGAGATGGCTCTCGTCCTTTGATATGCTAACCGGCAACTCCCCTTCCCCTTCCGAGAGCAGCCTCACAAGCTCCCCCATAGCCTTCTTGGGGATCAGTAGCTTTAACTCATTCTTAAGCCCCGGAACCTCAATATCTCGCTCAATCAGGGCAAGCCTGTGCCCATCGGTTGCCACCATGGTCACACTGGCAGGCTTGAGTAACAGCAGGCCCCCATTTAAGGTGTACCGCGACTCCTCATTGGAGATAGCGAAGACAGTCTTCTGGATGGCGGTCGCAAGAACATTCGCAGGGAGCGTTGCCAAAGCAGGCGGGAGGGTCGGCAGCATTGGAAAATTGTCCCTCGCCATCCCCACCAACTTAAAGGACGAGCGTTCACACGTAACCTGCACCCAGTGGTTCTCCAATGCCTTGAAGTGAACCTCCGCTTCGGGAAGAGATCGTACGATCTCAAGAAGACGCTTGGCAGGAATCGTCCCCGAACCCGGGCTCTTCACCTTCGCCGGGCAATGGCAACACACCCCAAGCTCAAGATCGGTAGCGCTAATCCTAAGAATCTCCTCCTCCGCCTCAACCAGCAGATTAGAGAGAATAGGAATGGTCGTTTTCTTTTCGACCACTCCCTGAGTAAGCGCCAATTCTTTTAAGAGCTGAGACTTTTCAATAGAGAAATCCATTTCATTAGTATCCTATTAGAAGAGATTATTCGTAGTAGACGCTGTGTAAGTGTGGAAAAGTGTGGAACGCTTTCCCGAACATCCGGTTACAGATACTTGCCCTGTGCATAGGATTCGCGAAGCTGTGAATTTCCCTGCGATATTGAGTGGCCGGGAGAGATTCACAAGTTTTCTCATCATAAACGCCATCAAAAAGCCGCTAAGTTGAACTGAGACTATCGCGAAGCTTGTTGAGAAGCCTGTTCAAATCTCTGTCTGACTCGCGCAATTGCGAAATCTTGTTAATAGAGTGCAATACAGTCGTGTGGTGTTTCCCGCCGAACTCCCTACCGATCTGCGGTAGCGACGCGCTGGTGAGATCCTTCGCAAGATACATCGCAACCTGTCGGGGGTACGCAACAGGGCGGCTGTTATTTTTTGATCTCAATTGAGGGAGCGTCAAACCAAACTCCTGGCAGACTGCCCGCTGAATATTCTCCAGCGAGACGCGGCGTTCCCCCATATCAACAAGATTCTTCAACACCTGCTGGGCCATTGAAAGCGAAATCTCGGCGCCGGTCAGAGAGGAATAGGCGATGAGCCGAGTCAGTGCACCTTCGAGGTCACGCACACTGGACTTGATCTTGCGCGCCACGAAGTCGCTGACCTCGTCGGGTAGAGTAAGAGCTTGCCCTTCGCATTTCTTGGCCAGAATAGCCCTCTTGGTCTCAAGATCAGGAGCTTGCAGATCAGCAGTCAGACCCCAGGCGAAGCGGGAGCGCAACCTCTCCTCCAGACCAGGGATTTCCTTCGGAGCACAGTCGCATGAAATCACGACCTGCTTCTGCGCCTCATAGAGGGCATTGAAAGTATGGAAAAACTCTTCCATTGTCCGTTCTTTTCCGGCGATGAACTCGATGTCGTCCATGAGGAGCACATCGACGTTTCTATACTTATCCCGGAACGACACCATGCGGTCATATCGAAGGGAGTTTATGACCTCGTTGGTGAAAGCTTCCGAGGAGACGTAAGCCAACCGCATGTCCCTCCAGTTGTGCTTAATCACGTGGCCAACAGCCTGCATGAGGTGGGTCTTCCCCAAGCCGACTCCGCCGTAGAGGAAAAGCGGGTTGTAAGCCTTTGCTGGAGCCTGCGCCACCGCCCTTGCCGCAGCGTGAGCGAATTGGTTACAAGAACCGACTACGAATGTGTCGAAGGTATACTTGGGGTTGAGTTGGTGGTCGACGGAATCAAAGTCCAGTTTCCTCTGCAAAGCTTTCGGGTCGTCACCGTTCGCACTCTTTTTCTCTGCATTCTCCCCGAAAATGTAGCGAATCTCCCTGAAACCCATATTTAGGTGGTCTAAGGCCTCGGTGACGAGCCCGCCGTAATTCTCCTGGATCCACTCTTGGAACTCACGGTTCGGGACGCACACTACAATAGCTTCATTTTCTACGTGGCTGAACCGCGTAGGCTTCAACCAAGTCTGGTAGCTCTGTGTGTTGACCTTCGTCTTGAGATAATTGAGGACTTGCAGCCAGGCATTCATTGAGGTTTCATAGGGGGATGGGGCGTAAGCCTTGTGAGACTTGCGCCAAGCAGGTTCGGAATCAACCCCTCGAGCAAACTCGCAATGGAAGGCGTCGCTAGGCCTCCACAAGCGTCGAGTCTTGACCCTAGTTTTCCCCCATTATTCGAACCGGAGCGTTCCTAAGAAGGCGCACAAGCTTACCTGAAACATCTCAGCTCACTTCCTCAATATAGCACGAAAGGATGCGCGTGCCAACCGCTCTTAGGCCTCCTTTTTGCTCTTTATCTATTCGAGCAGCCGGGCAATCTCATCTCTACCCGGAACGCGAAGCCGGCTTACCCGATCCTTCTCGACCATTTGGATGCCTTCGGCGGCTTCCCTGACCTCGCCGATGATGGCGGCTCTTACACCATGGCGAGTGTAAGCGCGAAGCAACTTCGGGGTCGAGTTCGCAGTCGCGACCACCAGCAATGCACCCGAGGCAATCAATGCAAAGGGATCGAATCCCAGGATTTCGCTGAAACTGCGTGTCGCCTCCAGAACGGGGACCTTATCTTTCCAGATGCGCAACCCCACCCCGCCAGCCTTTGCGAGTTCGTACAACCCTGAGGCCAGCCCGCCTTCGGTCGGGTCGTGCATAGCGTGGATTTCACCATGCCGTTGCGCGAGCATTGCGTCCCGGACTACGCTAATCCCGGGTCGGAAGAGCAACCGCTCAGCATGGCGCAGAGTTTTCATCGGCAGTTTCCGGGCGAGGGTAAGACGCTTTTCCCTTGCCAGGATGGCTGTGCCCTCAATTGCAATGCCACGAGTGAGCAGCACAAGGTCTCCTGGTTGCTGGCTTTCCTTTCGAATCAGCTTCGATTTGCCTACCTCCCCGAGCATCTGACCAACCATAATTGGACGGTCGATGCCACGGGTGATCTCTGTGTGACCGCCACAGAGTGTCACACCCAACTCGCGGCAGGCACGAAGCATCTCCCTAAAGATCTTGCGCACCAGTGCCAAGGAGGTGGTTTTTTCAGGAAGTAGTAAAGTCGCCAGGAACCAGAGCGGACGCGCCCCCAGAGTAGCGACATCATTGCCATTAATGTTAACCGCGTACCATCCGATGCGCTCCGAGGTGAAGGTAATTGGGTCTGTTTTCGCCACCAGGTATCTTGCGCCGAGGTCGATTACGGCGGCATCCTCCCCGAAGCGCGGGCCCAGAACGACTCTGGAGCGTCTTGACAGTCGGCACTGGGCCAAGAGGGCCTGGAGAATGCGCGGGGGCAATTTCCCAACTAAAAATCCCTTCATAGTGTGGTGAGTATAACTCTCCTGGGTCCATTGGTGCTGAGCGTTGTTCGAGAAACTCGTAGGACTTGCCAAAAGACTCCCTGCCGGGGTAATCTCCCCCCTTGCTGTCAGGCGCGAGTAAGCCCCGTCATGCTCACTTCGCTGACATAGGGGACAATGCAGAAATGAGGATTAAAAAGGCGACCAAGAGGTACGAAGCATGGCTGGGCGAGCGCCTCACTCTCGTCCAGGCGGACTTGGCGTTGAAGCACTCCCGGATGGGGGAGGCGCCGTTCCCCTTTTTGCGCGCCACATTCTATCGGTGGGTTCAAGTGTGGCCGGAAGTGTGTCCGGATCTTGCCAAGGCGCCTCGAATCCTGGCTGTGGGCGATCTTCACTTGGAGAATTTCGGGACGTGGCGCGACGTCGAAGGACGCCTGATCTGGGGCGTGAACGATTTTGACGAGGCCTATCCAATGGCCTACACCAACGACCTTGTCAGGCTCGCGGTCAGCGCGCACGTGGCCATTGCTGCCAGCCATTTGGCGCTCACCACGCAAGCCGCGTGCAAGAGTATTCTAAGCGGTTACCACGAAGGTCTCGAACAAGGGGGCAAGCCATTCGTTCTGGAGGAGAATGACAAGTGGCTGCGCGAAGCCGTCACCGGCGAACTCCGCGACCCTGTTCAGTTTTGGGGAAAGATGAATACCTTACCCACGGTGCGGGGCGAAATCCCTAAGAGTGCCAGGAAGGCGCTCGAGGAATTGTTGCCGGAACGAGGATTGATTTATCGCGTTGCCCATCGGGTGGCAGGGCTGGGGAGCCTTGGGCGGGAACGTTACGTGGCGATCGCAGACTGGGGAGGAGGAAGGGTCGCGCGCGAGGCGAAGGCGATGCGGCCTTCGGCGTGTGTTTGGGCAAATGAAGGTAAAGGCCCGCAGAAGATATTTTATGAGGACATCATCACCAAAGCCGCGCGGGTGCTTGACCCCTTCGTGCATTTACGCGGCAAATGGATCGTGCGCCGGCTATCACCCGATTGTTCTCGCATCGAACTGGCCGCCCTGCCTGAGAAGCGAGATGAGCAGCGGTTGCTCCACGCCATGGGTTTCGAGACCGCAAATATCCACCTGGGGAGCAAGGACGCAATCAAGGCCGTTCGGCGCGACCTGGGTAGACGCAAGCCGGACTGGCTGCACGAGGCCGTTCATCAAATGACCAAGGCCGTTTTGAAAGATTGGGAAGAATGGAGGAAGCCATAGAGGAGACGGAAATTGGAAAATAGAAACTGGAAACTGGCCACCGGGAGGGTCATTTTCCAGTTTCCATTTTCTAGTTTCCAATTTCCAGTTTCATTTCATTACTTCAAGACGAGAAACGATGCACTTCAAGCGACGGGCTGGGTGAAATAGGGAGCATACTTGCGCGGATGAGCCTTTTTCTCGCGGTAGGATCGGGCGAGTTCGAGGTAGATGCCCAAGTCACGGTCGAGGTCGGACTGCGTGCCATCGAAATAGAAATTGCGAATGGGGATACCGCCGTACTCCTTGCTGAGCTTGGGATAGATGGCCTCGCTCACAATTCCGTTCATGCACGTGAAGGGACTGATATCGATGACGCCGTCGGCCCCGTGAAGGGCAAGATAAGCCGCCCTCCCCACGCTCAAGACCATTTCACCCTGCGCCCCGCAGACCGGCAAATAGGGCCAGGCTAGTTCTATAACCTCCTCGACTTCCGGCTCCTCGTAACCCACGAAGTCCTCATGGAACGGGGCGATCAGAGTGTGCTCATCGGAATGCTGGATGTACGTCCGCAAGCGCGCCTTTAGCATATCCAGAGAAATGACCCGTCCACGCAGGCGAAGCTTTCGTTCCTGCTCGGTGTTGGTGTAGGCCACCCATTCAGCAATGTGGCTCAGGGAGCACTCGGCTCCATAGCTTTCCAACTTGCGTATCAAGTCTTCATTGGAAAAGGTATTCAGGCGGCAGAAGATCTCCCCCACCACGCCAATCAGTGGAGTTTCGGGATCGTAGTGGGTCGGGACGCGCCGGAACCTCTCGCGCGCCCGGATCATCGACTCGACCAAGCTCAGGAGCTGGCAGTGCATGTCCGCGCAACTTGCGTCCAGTGTTTGGCACAAGTCTTGGAGGGACACCTGGAAGACGCGGTCCGAGGCGCCTGGGCTTTTCTCATAGGGGCGGGTCTTAAGCAAGGCGCGGTGGAGCGTGTCTGCCGCGACCAGCGCCCGCCAGCCTGCCCGAAAGAAGGCGTTGGTAATGTCGCCCAGATCAGCGTAGCCATTCTGGCTGGTGGGCGACAGGATCTGGACGTCGCCGTAACCGGCCTGGCGCAGGATTTTCTTCAGGAAAGGGGCGTACTGGCCGAACCGGCACGGACCCTCGGCCGTAGGCATGAAGAACGCCGCGCGCGCAGGCCTGAAGCCCGGCATTTCGATGACTCGGAGGAAATCGCCCACCGTAACCTTGGCTGGGTAGCACTCATCGCCGGTCGTATACTTGCTTCCCAGCTCGCGTGTCCGCTCGTTGGAGGGCGGGGTGGGCTGCGCATCAATGCCCAGCCAGCGAAAAACTGCCGCGAACGCCTCGGAACTGCCTTCTGCCATGGTGGGGATGTAAACCGTCTTGCCCGCCAGGGGATGCCCGGCGCTTATGCGACGGCTTACATGACGGTGGTCGAAGAGGGGCATCGCAGAAATCCTTTGCTATCGAGATAGGCTTCGCAGCGGGTGATAAACCCGGCGTCGTTCGAGTGGCCGTCGAACTGGAGCACCAGCGAGGGCTTGCCGGCGGCATCGTCGAGGAACGACTTGATATACGAGTCCGGTCCACACTTGAAGTTCGAGATATAGACCAGGTGCAGGTTGGGGTAGCGGCGAGTCAATTGCGCCGCCGCCAGAATCTGCCGCCCGGAGTTCCAGTACATATTCGCGTTGACCTCGGTGATGTCTTCGAAGTCCAGGGGGAGGAAATCCATGGGCAGAACATTGACCCCATAAAGCGCGCGCAGCTTGCGCAGGATGTCGCAGTTGACACTACGGTCGTAGAGGTTGTAAGGACGCCCCACCAGCACCAACGCCGGCTCGCCGCTCTCCTTGAGCTGGGCCAGGGCCTGAGCGCCTGCCTCCAGCACGGCCTCCGTAAAGGCTCCCTGGGCGGCGTAGCCCGCCGTCACCGCGCGATCGCTCTGCTGGCGCGAAATGCCGAGTGTGCGAGCGAACCCTGCCAGCTCTTTCTCGACGTGCTTCCGCCCGAAGCGGAAATGCACGGTAGGGATCAGCAACTTGGTGCGCGCGCTCTCCACTTGCGGCGCTGCGCGTACCACAAAGGGGAGCGTCTGATTCCAGGGGCAGAGGTGCGAATCCACGCCGCTCGGCGGAGCTTCGGCGTTGACGACGTTGGGCAGCAGCAGGTAGTCCACCTCTTTGTCCAGCAAGTCCAGGACGTGCCCGTGCGCTACCTGTACCGGGAAGCAGGGCTGCGCCACGGCCAACTCCTCACCCCGGGTGGAGATTTTCCGGTCTGTCGTGGCGGAGAGCACCACGTCGAATTGCAGTTCCTGGAAGTAGGCGCACCAGAAGGGGAAGCGATCGTAGTAGAACATGGTGCGCGGGATGCCCACGCTAGGCCTCGAACCTCGGGCGGGCAGCAGAACTTCTTCCAGCAGCTTGTCACGGTAGTCGAGCAGATCCTCGAGGATGGGCTTGCGGTCGGAACGCGCCCGCTTGCGGAACTTGTCAGAGCACTGATCCCCCCAGTAGGTGCGTTCTCCCTCGATGGTGAACTCTTTCATGTCGCAGTAATTCGAGCAGGCGCGACAGACAAAGTCCCGCGCGGTGAACTGCACCCGGTAGAGGTCGTAGCCCCGGAAACGGCTGGGGCGGTCGGCGCCCTTCATGCGGTCGCGCGCAATGAGCGCCATGCCGATGGCCCCGATCACGCCGTTATGCGGCGGGACAACAATCCGCTTGCCGAGGACTTGGGAGAAGGCGGCCGCCACGGCGTCGTTGTAAGCGGTTCCCCCCTGGAAGAAGATGACGTTGCCGATTTTCCTTCCACGCACCACGCGGTTCAGGTAGTTCAAGGCCACGGAATAAGCCAGGCCCGCCGCGAGATCCCCCACCTCCGCGCCCTTCAGCAGCAGCCCCGTGACGTCGCGCTCCATGAAGACCGTGCAACGTTCACCCAGCCGTGCTGGATTGGCGGAGGCCAGCGCCAGGCGCGCGAATTCCTCCTTGATGGAAATCCCCAGCTTCTCGGCTTGCTCTTCCAGGAACGAGCCGGTGCCGGCGGCGCAGGCTTCGTTCATGGTGAAGTCCACCACCACGCCCTTCTCAATGCGGATGAACTTTGAGTCCTGCCCGCCGATTTCGAAGATAGTATCCACCGGCTCCATGCCCATTTGCTGGCAGACGTGCATGGCCCCGGTCTTGTGGGCGGTGATCTCGTCGTTTACCGTGTCGGCGCCCACCAGTTCGCCGATCAACTCGCGGCCGGAACCCGTGGTCCCCACGCCACGAATGTCGAGCCAGGTCCCGAGTTCGGCCTCGATCTCCTTGAGCCCCCGGTCAACCACCTCGATGGGCCGCCCCTGCGTGGGCAGGTAGATTTCTTTCAGAAGATTGCCTGCCGCATCGGTAACCACCAGGTTGGTGCTCACCGAGCCGATATCGATTCCCAGGTACGCTTCGATCTTATTTGAAATTTGAGATTTCAAATTTGCTGTTTCCGCAAGCGTTCGGTGACCCGGCATCACGTCCACTTCGCTCTTGTCTGAAATCTGAGATTTCAAATCTGCTATTCCCGCTTGGGGGTGGCCATCGAGCATGGGGCTGCACCCATCTCCGTTCGGCCCAGCCACCCCCGCACGCTGGTCATCCAGTACGGGGTTGTCGCCATCTCCGTTCGGCCCAGCCACCGGTGGCCTTACATTCTCCGCCCGGTCCCGCAACAGGAGCACGCTTTTCATGGAGAGCGCTTCCGTGCAGGCAAAACTCTTCTTGGCGGCCTCGTGCTGCCCCAGTTGATGAATGCGCTTGAATGACCGTTTGCGCCATTCCTCAGCCTCCAGCATGGCTGCGCCCACCGCCCCCAACCACGCGTAGAGGCCGGGGACCACGAGGTCGTTCTCGCCCAGCTTGAATGCCTCTCGCAGGGCGTTCGAGATGCCCGCATTCAGCGCTACGCCGCCGATGAAGGCCACCGGCGCAACCACGGCCCGGCCTTTGACGATGCTCGATTTGAAGTTTCGCGCTACGGCGTCACACAGGCCCCGCAGGATCTGCTCCGTGCTGTAGCCCTTCTGCTGAGCGTGGATCATGTCCGTCTTGGCGAACACGGAGCATCGGCCGGCAATGCGGGCCGCGCAACTTGCCCCGCACGCCGCCGGACCCACTTCCTCGATGCTGTAAAGTAAACGCGTGGCCTGCTGGTCGATAAAGGAGCCTGTGCCCGCCGCGCATTCGCCGCTGGTCTGGTAGTCCACGATTCCCAGGTGCTTGCCCATCGCTTCCGGGTCCAGGCGCAGGTATTTCGAGGACTCGCCACCGATTTCGAAGATCGTGCGCACCTCTGGGTTAAACGTCCGCACGCCTTTGGCAATGGCGCGGAACTCGTTCTCAAAGTAGATGCCCAGGATTTTAGCGATGAGTTGGCTGCCCGACCCGGTCACGCGAATCCCTTCAACGTTTTCCTCCGAGAGGTCCTCGTAAAGCTCTTGCAGCAGGTCGAAGGTGGATTGGATGGGGCTCCCCTGAATGCGCCGGTACGTCGAGAGAATCAGCGGCCGCCCCGCGAAAGGGCTGGAAGCGGGAAACGTGGCCCCGTAAAATGTCTGGGATTTTTCACTCAGGCTACGGAATAGTCGGTCGTCCGCCGTTGATCCGATGGCGGCAAGCTTAAAACTAACAGCGCCGATATCTAACCCAATGTTGATGCTCATGGAAGCTTGCCCCTCTAAACCCGCGGCCAGAGGCGGTGGCCGGAAAGCAACATGCCGGCAACCTCCGGCCATCCGTTTCTTCTGAGTCAGCTAGGCATGCGAAATTCTACTCTTTTCTCTCTGACTTGTCCCCTGGGTGTTTGCTTCTGCGTTAGCTTGGGATGCGGTCTCCCGCTTTCGGGTGAAATCACCCTAACGCTCCGCCCACACTCTAGGCATGGGCAATTCTCGTTCCGAGGAGGAAGGCAAGCACTAATTGTCCAAGAAAATAGCTATCTTCGGACGAAGTGACATCATGAATCGGACAATAAGACCGAAACAAAACGGTTTCGCACATAAGTTGATGGATTTCTCAACATATCACTCAATACATCTTCCGCCCTGCACCCAAGACTTGTTGCATCGTTCGGCCTTCTGCTTTCTGCCTGCCACTTCTGAGATTCTTGCCTCACCTACCACATGCTAACCCCCTGTGTTTTCAACAACATTCCCGATATTTGCGCGTAACCACCTTTGTTTTCTATAACATTCCCGGCTCGCGCCTGCCTGTGGAACACCGGTCCTTTGTTTTCATATACATCCCCGCCTAGTTCCTTCACTTTTTGAAGTTACTGAGTTTTTCCTTTCCCATCCGAACTGACAAGCTGTCCGAAGGGAACAACGGGATTCGTCACCTTTGTCGCGCCGGTTGACACCTCCTCAAAATCTTTCTCCTGACTCCTGATTAGAGCGTTCCGAAAAGGCCATGAGTTCCATCACAACTCAATCTAGAATTGTAGCCTATGTTTTTCCGCTTGTCAAGAGACACAGAGTCCGCTCCGTGATTGGAAAGCCGGGGAGCGAGGCGCTGCCGTGTCATAGGCGGCCAGCAAGGAGCGAAGCTGGCGCTGAAGCTTGCGCCGCTGACTCTGGAGCCTTATAGCTGGGCGCGCGCGGATGAGATACTAGCCCCAAGATCCCTCCTCCATCCTCCTCCACCGTAAAAACCAACCTCCCTCCGCCACTTTCCAGCTTGCTAAAGTGGGCTGTGCGAAGTTTCTGGTCTCCCTCGTGTCACTTTTGCCAAAGCAGTTTTTCCCGTGTAGAATCGCCTGCTCACAAGAGTGTAGGGATCTGGACGACGCGGGAACCGTGGAGTTCTGAATGTACAACGCGAGAAACAGCAACGAACGGAAGGCATCCGGGCGGCGCACCGTTCGTTTGAGCAAATCACGGCTCGAGGCGCTTGTCGAGGAAGCGACCATTGACGCTTACAACGAAGCCGAGCAAGCTGCTGGGTTTTTCACGATGTTGCTCGACGCATTACTCGTTTCCATTGAGCAGCTTGGGCCGAGCCTGTCTGATCGGTCGTCGCCCCGCAACCAACCCCTCACCCGGCCCGCGACGGCTGGTGAAAGCGCCGTCGCGGTCCACCCTCTCCCCTTGGGAGAGGGCGGACCCACTTTGCCATGCGCTGCGTTTCTGACATCACGGATAACGGTCTTCGGCTAGCCTCGCTCAGAATGACAGGCGGTGGCGTTTTCCTCTACGAATGACGAACGATCCGTATGGCTCCCGGGTTCTTCGCGGCGCTCAAGGGCACATCACCGGTGCAATTCGACCACGTCTTTATCCTCGAGGAGGTAATCGCGGTTGACCATCTGGCCCTCAAATTTCCCGTGCCCCCAGACGCGCGCATACTTGAGTTGGGTGAGAAAATCATGGTGGACATGTGCAGCCAAGTCGAGCAAGCGGGAGCCGCGCTTTAAGATGTAGGGCGCGGTCCGTTCCAGTTTTTTTCCGGGGGCCTTGGTGTAGACCCGGATGACTTCCAGCAAGTCAAAAGCGCACCGCCTGAGTTCATCCAGTCCTTGCCCCGTTTCGGCAGAGACCGGCAGGGTCGCAAGGCGCGCGCCGTAGAGGTCTTTCAGGACTTCCAAACTTTCGAGGGCGCCGCTGGCGTCGAGCTTATTGGCGACCAGCAGCGTCCTTTTGGCGAGCCATCCTGAGGTGTTTGGCAACTCGCCGGCGCCGAGCTGCACCTTGGCTTTGGCGAGCTGGGTGAAAGTGGTTTCGAGATCTTCGAGAAGGTCCGGATCGCTCAGGTCCACCACCAGCATGGCTGCATCCGCGTTGCGGATGATCTGATAAAGCCATGATTCAGGGAAGTCGGGATGGACGGGAGGCAGATCCACAAGCTGGATCTGAATGTCCTCGAACCTCATCATTCCTGGTAGGGGGACTCGGGTGGTGAAAGGGTAGTCAGCCACCTCTGGCATGGCATGGGTGAGCTGCCGGACCAGCATCGACTTGCCGCTGTTCGGCGGCCCAACCAGCGCCACCTGGCCGGCGCCCTCCTTGTCGATGCGGTGGATGATGCCTGCGCGGCTGACTGGCTTCCTGGCCTGTTCCGTCCGCAGCTTGGAGAGGCGCCGCTTCAGGTCGGCTTGCATCTTTTCCGTCCCTTTGTGGCGGGGGATGGTGGCCAGCATTTCTTCCAGCGCCGCCAGCTTTTCTTCCGTCGTATTGGCGGCCTTGAACCGTCTTTCGGCTTCCAGGTATTGCGGCGTGAGATTCGCAGGCATAGGTTCGCTGCTGCCAGGGCAGCCCTATTATGCGACGATTCCAGCCTCGCGGGTAGAGCAGGTTTCAGGTGCCAGGTGTCAGGAAACATCAGACAGAGGGTAGGCAGTGAACGGAAAGCGGAAGGCGGAAAGCGGAAGGCGCAAGGCGGAAAGCAGTTGCCTCATTCTGACTGCTGAGTCTTGAATTCTGAATCCTCATTGAGCTCCCAGTCCCTGGCACCTGACACCTGAAACCTGCGGAGGCGCGCGTGGTATGATCACGAGTGGAAAGCGGTGACTTTTTCGAGGGAGGCGTTTCTTATGCGCAGCTTGGCATGGCGAGCGGTCCTGCTGACTCTCTTTTCTGTCTTGTTAGTCCCGGAGCACGTACTGCTTCTCGCGCGTCAGGGCGCTGGGCAGGGAAATTTGGAACTCCGGGCGCCCGCCGTTGAGCGTCCGGTCAAGATCGATCTTTCCGGCGAGACAATTCTTCCCAACGGCCGCCTGATTACTCCGCTGGGCAGCCAGATTAAGGTTGCCCCTCACCCTTACGGCCTTGCGGTCAGTCCGGACGGCAAGACTCTGGTCACCGCCAACAGCGGCACGCACCCGTTTTCCGCCTCCATCATCACCCGACTGGACAGCCCCGAACCCCAGGTCTTTCAAATTCCACCCGGCTTCAAACCCGCGGACGCAGACCCGGACAGTGTTTTCCTGGGGGTGGCCGTGGGCCCCGATAATCGAACCCTTTATCTTTCGGAGGGGAACAACGGCAGGGTCGGCATCTTCGACCTGGTTACCCGCCAGCGCCTCTATTCCTTGAGCCTCGACGGCACTTTCCAAGGCAAGGCTTATGCCAACAGCCTTACTGCCGCCCTACAGCTTTCATCGGATGGTCGTCGCCTTTTCGTGCTCGACCTCGCCCATTTCCGGCTTGTCATCCTTGATACCGAATCGAAGCAGATTGTCTCCAGCATTGCTGTCGGACGCATGCCTTTCGGATTAGCCCTTTCGCCGGATGGCAGGTTTGCCTATGTCTCAAATGTCGGCATGTTCCAATACTCTATGGTTCCCGGATACGACGCGGACCGACCCAAGCAGACCGGGTTGGATTTTCCTCCCTACGGTTTCCCGTCGAAGGAAGCGGCGGAAGGCACGACCGTGGAGGGAAGGCAGATTCCCGGCTTGGGCGACCCGAATGTGCCCGAGGCGAATTCGCTTTGGGTAGTCAACGTAGCAGACCCAACCCGGCCTAACGTCACGGCGAAGATCAAGACCGGAATCCAGGTCGGAGACAAGTCCGTGGGCGGTTCAAGCCCTGGCGCTGTCGTGGCTGGCCGCGACAGAGTATTCGTCTCCAACGCCACGCAGGACAGCGTCACCATTATTAATGCCCGCTCAAATCGAGTCGAGAAGACCATCTTATTGGAGCCCGCAACTACAATTAAGGGATTGCGCGGTGTGCTTCCTTTCGGGATGGCGCTCAGTCCGGATGAGAAGCGCCTCTACGTGGCATGCTCCGGCATTAATGCCGTGGCGGTGCTCGACGCCCGGAAGGGACAAGTATCGGGCTACTTCCCAACCGCTTGGTTCCCGGCCCGGCTTGCTGTGAGCCCCGAGGGCAAGACGCTTTACGTGGCCAATGCGAAAGGATTTGGCGCCGGACCCAACGGCGGACCGAGTTTTCAGGAGGGGCCGGAAGGAGTTTACATCGGAGACATTACGCACGGATTCGTTTCCATCATCTCTTCTATCCCTAACGGACGCGCACTCGAACAGATGACCGCTCGGGTCCTCCAGAACAATGGCTTCGTCTCTGCCACTCAGACCGTTCCGCGCAACGCCGAGTCTCCCATCCCCCCACCTGGACAGCCGAGCACGAAGATCCACCACGTCGTCTTCATCGTGAGGGAAAACCGGACTTTTGATGAGGTCTTTGGGGACTTGCGAATCGCCGGTGCAACGGTGGAAGGTGAACCCCGCATGGCGCGGTGGGGCGAGAACGCCTTGGTGAAGGAAAAGGGAGAAACTGCCGTCGTCCAGGGTGCGCGCGTCACACCCAACGCCCACGCCTTAGCGCGAAAGTTCGCCTTCAGCGACAACTTCTACGTAGACTCGGACGTTTCAGTGGACGGCCACCATTGGCTGGTGGGGAATTATCCCAACGAGGTTCTCGAATCAGTATGGCCGGCCGCGTATGGCGGCAAGCTCGATTTTGTGCCGGACGCTGACGCACCCGGCCGCCTCGGCATCGAATGTGGGAACCCCTGCCCGGAGACTTATCTCGAGGCGGGTTCTCTTTGGGAGCACTTGGCAAGGCATCACATCAGCTTCCGAAACTACGGCGAGGGCGTTTCGTTGCCTGGTAGCCACGACGGTCCCGGTCTTATGCCCACCGGCCTGCGGGAAGCTGTGAACATGCCGATGCCCGAAGTTCTGTTCGAAAATACTTCGCGAAGCTACGCAACCTTCAACACGAATATTTCCGACCAATACCGGTTCGGCCAATTCCAACGTGAGTTCGAGATTCGGTACGCAAGTGGGAAGGAACCGCTTCCGCAATTTCTTTATATCTGGCTGCCCAACGATCATACGGCCAAGCCGCGTCCGGAAGATGGCTATCACTATCGCGCTTCTTACGTCGCGGATAACGATCTGGCCCTGGGAAAGCTGGTGGAACTGTTTTCGCACAGCTCTTTCTGGAAGGACATGGCTATCTTCGTAACCGAGGACGACGCCCAGGGGGGCCAGGACCACGTGGATGCTCACCGGAGTGTGTTGCTGGTGATCAGCCCTTACGCTCGCCGCGGCGTCGCACACGTCCACACCAGCATGGCCAGCATCCTGAAAACATTTGACCTGGTTTTCGGCCTGCCCTATTTGAACCAGTACGACGCCGCAGCCATGGACCTTTCGGATATGTTCACCGAGACGCCCGATTTCACACCGTTTGAGGCGCTGCCATCAGACACGCGCATCTTCGACCCTGCGAAAGTCCACGAACCGGGACTGGAGATGCAAGCGCGCCCCAGTGCGCCTCTTGACGACCCCGAAACCATTCGGAGGGAAATGCGCGACCGGGATGAGGAACACGAGAATTAGTTGTGGTCCCTCGTCATCCTGCCAGTGTCTACGATATTCTGCAAAGAGTAATGGGATGGGAGGATTCCCACCTGCATCAGTTTATTCTTGGCGACATCGAGTACACGGGATCGTACGATGAGTTCGGCTCGGCTCTCAGGAGAAGAGACTCCCGGAGTGTTAGGGTGAGTGAAGTTGTTCAAGGCGATAAGAGCAAGTTCACCTACGAATACGATTTTGGCGATCGCTGGCAGCACTTGCTTCCAGTGGAAAAGATTCTGCCTCCACAAGAAGGCGTCCAATACCCTTGTTGTCTTGCGCATCGAGGCGCACGGCCCCCAGGCTAGTGGGGTCTTATAGCTTGAAGGACTAACCGTTGGGTACTGGCCTACTTTAACTTGAGGGAGTTATTGCGCATCCTTAGGGCATGACTTCTTTCCACTACGGCATCAGCGTCTGCAGCAGGTACGATTCTAGCGGTAGGGCGTCGCCGTCGCGGCATCGCGTAATGAGCTGCGTGTAGGGCGGGTCTGGCGGGCGGGGGTCAATTGGCCAGCGTCGTGGCCAGTGCCCATAGCGCCCCAACATGCTCCACACGATAAATCGTCCAGCATGCCCATTGCCGTTGGCGTATGGGTGAACGGTTAGGAAAAAAACGAACGCGCGACATGTTAGGGCGACGATGTATCGAAGCTTCTGCTCGCGAGTAAGCAGCGCATTCGCATCGAGTGCCCTCAGTCCGGAACGTATTTCAGCGTTTAATTCACGGATCAGGAACCCCACCGATCCTGGGGGCGCACCGACCCGCGGATCCCCCCGAACGCCGACAGGGTAATAACGCAGGCAGCGAAACTGCTCGCCCCGATAGTGGCCAGCATAGTATTCGTAGCCAGCGGGCGTTAGCTCTCGAAACACCCGCCTATGGACTTCGCGCGTGTCCACAGCGACGGACCACGCATCAATTTTCCGAGTCACGAGATCCGTAAGGACTTCAGAGACCCGCTGTGGCACGATAACGCGCCGGCGTGGGTGATTGTCGTATTCCCATTCGGGACAATCTAAGGGATTCATCGAACCGGACGTCAGTCCACCAAATCGCTGATGTCCTCAGCGAGCTGGCGCGCCCACTCTTCAATGTTTTCAGGGGTTCCATGCGCGCGCGCCGCTCGTGTGAGCAGCACGTCGAATTCCGGCGTAGATGCCAGCGGTCGTCCTTGCCGGATGGCGCTTACGATACCGCGTAGCTCCGACAGTCCAGCATGAAATGCAGACTCAATACCCGTCGCTGGTGTCGGTCGCTCTATCGTCGCGGACGCACTCGACAGTCCCTCCGCCAGCACCCGGAACTCGACAGCCTGCTGAACGGGTTGCGTCCCCTGTGCGCACACGAGAAAGCCCGCACCGCTCCCAGTCCGCTCCTCGAACACGGAGATCAGATGCGGCGAACTAATGACCGCGTCCGCGTTGAACACCTCGCGTCTGGAGGACAACGGCAACAGAAACATGCTATGAAGCACGTTTGTGGGCCGAACGTCGCCGTGGAGGACCACGACGCGTTGCTCGGACTCCTCTGTGTAGTCCGGCGGGTTTAATAGGCGGGTCAGGCCCACTGGGATCTGCGCTGTCAAAGACGTTCCTTGTGAATCGGACTGAAGTCGAAGCATATGTAGCCTAGGTTTCCTCAGCAGAGGGGTAGTAGAGGTTCAGCGTCTCGTCGAATCCTGGCACGGCAACTTCGAAGAAGGCGGCGATCTCCTCAGTTGAGAATCGGCGCTTTTCCGCTTCCTCGGCGAGCGTATTGAAATCCTGCTCGACAAGAACAACAGGCGATTCCTGGCCAGGGTGTCCGACCGTGCCAGTCTTGTTGCGCACCCATGAGTTGATTTGAAAACGACCGGCGAGCAGGAATGTCTTATGCGCGTGCAGTTCGAAGCTCGCCGGCCTGTTGAGTGGCCCTGCTAGCCAGCGTTGTTTGCAGAAATGCGAGGCTAAGAACCGTGCAGGCGCTGGATTCAACACGTACCGGTTTATGACGGCAGCAAGGCGACCGACCCGCGAGTCAAGGAAGTCGCAGTACTCGTGCAGCATTGGGGTCACTTCGCGGTAAAACTCAGCTAACTGCACGCCCTCTCCTTCAGGAGACGACCGTCCCCAAAACACGTTAATGCGAGCCGATGCTACCTCGCACCGCCACTCACCGGATCGTGACTGAAAGATGACTCGGGGAAGCTCCCTTGGGAGTCCTTGGGCTGTGGCGAGCACCGTCGGCTCCGCGTCGAAGCGCGTGATCCACCGGGGCACAAGGCGTGTGAATAGGCGCGCCACCGACACTTCGGCCTCGGGCGTGAGCAGAGTCGCCTGACAGGAGGCAAGCTGGAAATCAGCGACCGTTAGCATTCCGACAGGAAGACGCCCTTCTCACAGGCATTCTAGAGAGCTGGCGTCCGCGACCACAAACCGCGCCCGCTCCCCCAGCTACAGACGTTCTCGAATCCCACCAACCGACTCCTATTATATACCAATTCAACGAGCTGGGGTCAAGCGGTATGCAGAGGATTGTGGAGGGATATACGGCTATTATGCAAAGCTGGAGGCTTTGCGCGATCCCAAGCA
Organism: Terriglobia bacterium; assembly: GCA_050008675.1. GTDB lineage: Bacteria > Acidobacteriota > Terriglobia > UBA7540 > UBA7540 > CAVROP01. The sequence continues at coordinate 16,491 of JBEKME010000050.1, read as the reverse complement.
TCCTGAGCATAACGAGGTCATCGATTGGATGGGTGAGGATTTTGATCCTGAGGCGTTCGACCTCCAAGACATAAACTCGCGATTGAAATGGCTCTCTGAGCGCCGCCTGGGCGCTGGAAATCTCTAAAGCCTGCGGTACTGGTGTCATTTGCGAGACATGGGCACCGCAAGTTGCAGTCATTCCCGCGAAAGCGGGAATCCACCCCACAAACCTTCGGGAAAGCGCTGTCGATGGACCGGATTCCCGCTTTCGCGGGAATGACCGACGTTTCGAATGTGGTCCCATTCCAAATGACACCACCACCCCCTGGGCCAAAAGGGGGCGCAATCGTGTACAATGGACATTCGAGTCGGAGGATGGCCAGATTCTACGGGCCGTGATTTGAGAACTCGCACAAGGTTACATCCTGGATTTACTTTTGACCTTCGACTCTCGACTCTCAACTTGCCAGATTCCGAATGTCCAACCTCCTCGACCAACTTAATCCCCAGCAGCGCGCTGCGGTAGAAGAGACTGAAGGGCCTCTGCTTATCCTGGCAGGAGCCGGCAGCGGCAAGACCCGCGTCATCGCCTACCGGATTGCCTATCTGATCGAAGCCCGGCAAGTTCCACCCGAGAACATACTGGCGGTGACGTTCACCAACAAAGCCGCCGATCAAATGAAGGAACGTGTTGGGAAGCTGCTTTCCGGGCAGTTGAAGTTGCGGCCGGGCGCCCCGCACGTTTCCACCTTCCATTCGTTTTGTGTCAGCGTGCTGCGCCGGCATATTGATCGGCTCGGCTACAGTCGCGATTTCACCATCTATGATGAAGACGATCAGTTGCGGGTGTTGAAGTCCTGCATCCAGGAGTTGGGTCTCAGCGAGCAGATCACATCCCCGCGAGGCACGCTGGCGAAAATCAGTTACACGAAGAATCGAGGACTTTCTCCCGAGGAGCTATACAGGCAGGCTGCCAACCCGGAAACGGAGAAGTTAGCCTCCCTCTACGAGCGGTACGAAAGCAAGCTGCGACGTGCAAACGGGCTCGACTTTGACGATTTGCTGCTCAAGACGGTAGACCTTCTCTATAATTCTTCCGAAGTCTGCGAAAGCTATAACCAGCGTTTCCGCTATATTCAGGTGGATGAATACCAGGACACGAACCGCATCCAGTATCAGTTGATCCGCCAGTTGACTCTACTCCAGCAGAATCTCTGCGTGGTGGGCGACGAAGACCAATCCATTTATCGCTGGCGCGGCGCCGACATCGAGAACATCCTCAACTTCGAAAAGGACTATCCCAAGGCGAAGGTCATTCGGCTGGAACAGAACTACCGCTCCACCCAGGTCATTCTTGACGCGGCGGGGGCGGTGGTGAGCCGAAACCTGGCGCGCATAGGCAAGACCCTGAGGACGGACCGCAGTGGCGGTGAAAAGCTCCGTTTATTCGAGGCCCGCAGCGCCGATGAGGAAGCGGAATTCGTGGCCGGCGAAGTGGCGCGGGCCGTTGCCGAGCCGGGGGACGGGAGCGTGGCTGTCCTCTACCGCACCAATGCGCAGTCGCGAGTGCTGGAGGAGGGCTTGCGTCGTCGGGGAATCAGTTACCGCTTGGTTGGCGGGTTCAGTTTCTACGCGCGGGCAGAAATCAAGGATGCTCTCGCTTACGCGCGGCTGGCTAATAACCTGAGTGACGACGCCGCGTTTGGGCGCATCATCAACACGCCGCCGCGCGGGATTGGGGACACGACGCTGGGAGCGCTGGCGGAGTCTGCGCGGCAGAACAGGCTGAGCCTGTGGGAAGCGCTCGAGCACGAACTGTTTCAGAAGCGGCTGCCGGCGCGAGCCCGGAGCGCGCTGGAAGGCTTCCACGCGCTCATGAAAGAACTGGTGGGCGACCGCCAAGGCCTGCTGCTGGGAGAATTCTTCAAGCGCATCCTGGAGCGAACCCGCTACCTCGAGCTTCTGAAGCAGGAGAATCAGCCGGCCTCCGAAGACCGCATTGAGAACCTCCAGGAATTGGTCAATGCCGCTACAGAAGCCGAAGAGCAGGGCGTAACGCTTGCGGAGTTCCTGGACCACGCCGCGCTGGTTTCCGACGCGGATGACTACGACGAACATTCTCGAGTAACCTTGATGACTCTGCATAGCGCCAAAGGCTTGGAATTCGAAACCGTATTCCTGGTGGGCATGGAGGAAGGACTGTTTCCCCACCAGTTCTCGCTCGACGATCCGGCGGGGATTGAAGAAGAACGACGGCTCTGTTATGTGGGCATGACCAGGGCGAAGGATCGCTTGACCCTTTCCTGGGCCCGGCAACGACGCTCCTTTGCTCGCGAATCCTATGAGGAAACGAAGTCTTCCCGTTTCCTGCGGGAGATCCCAGGGGAATTTCTGGAGCCGTTCAGTTCTGCGGGTTTGGGTTGGAAGCCTCGAACGAACTGGGACAATGCGGTCAATTCCGTCTCGAGCGTCGAGCGGTTTCTCGCGAGCCGCGGGAGGCGTGGGGCCCCAGCAGCTTCCAGAGCGCGCTCCCCCGCCGACTCGCGCTGGCGAATCGGGTCGAAGGTCCGGCACGCCAAATTCGGGGTGGGGACGATCCTTGGGGCAGAAGGCGAGGGCGAGGATACAAAGTTGACCGTCAGTTTCCCAGATTACGGGCCGAAGAAGTTCATGGCACAATACGCTACGTTGGAAAAGGCGTAGCCGGATATTGAAAAAGGAGCGCTAACCACATTTATGAACACAAAGAACATTAAGGACAGAGCAGAACGCAAGAAGCTGAAGCGAGCGGCGCGCAAGAAGCGTCCCCCCAAGCCGAAACGGACTGAACCGCGCGGCTCGCGCAAGCCCAAGGTCAAGAAAAGAGGACCCGGCGCGCCGCCACGACGGTAGCTGAGATTTGTGATCCGCAGACGGACCGGGGCACCCCCTCACCTGAGCAGGCGTATCGGGAGATCGGGTGATCGAGTGAACAACAGCGCGCGAATCGGGTGATTGCGTTGTTCCGGGGATCGGGTGAACGAGACCCCGCCAATCGGGTGAGCCGTGATCAGATCAACGAGAGCGCAGTTCTCCCGATCACCCGATCACCCGATCCGAGGGAGCAGGATCATCAAATCCCTTTCTCTCAGAGGAGGGGGCCAGGGGGTGGTGAGGAATCGCGTGGCCAATCAATTCTTTCGGAAAAAAAGCATCGACAAGCTCATTGCGGATGCCGACGCGCCCGGACATCAACTCCGGAAGACACTGGGGCCATGGTCGCTGACGGCGCTGGGCATCGGCGCCATCATCGGCACAGGAATCTTCGTCCTGACCGGCACTGCGGCCGCCGGTGAGGTTTTGGAAGTGCGCTCCATCCTCAAGGCCCCGCTGCTGGACGCGCTGCTGCACGGTCAGAAGGCGCTGGGAATGGCAGGGCGGCCGGGAGCGGGGCCGGGGATTGCCCTCTCTTTCCTGCTGGTGGCGATGGTCTGCGCCCTGGCGGGACTTTGCTACGCCGAGTTGGCCTCGATGATTCCCATTGCAGGGAGCGCCTACACTTTTTCCTATGCCACCCTAGGCGAAATCGTGGCCTGGATTATCGGATGGGACCTCATCCTCGAATATGCGGTCAGCAACATGGCGGTGGCGGTGGGATTCTCCGCCTATGCGGACAGCCTTCTGCGAGGTTTCGGATTGGAACTGCCGCGCAAATTGATGCAGCCCATGATCGCGGGCGGAAAGATGACTGGGGCCTATTTTAACCTGCCGGGCTTCCTGATCGTGATGGCCCTCACCGTGATTCTGGTGATTGGAATCCGGGAGAGCGCCGGCGCCAACAATTTGATGGTGTGCGCGAAAATCGTTGCCATCCTCATCTTCCTCATTGCGGCCTCGCGGTTTATACACGTTTCGAATTGGAAGCCCTTCATGCCCAACGGCTTTCAGGGCGTGTTAACCGGTGGGGCCATTGTCTTCTTCACCTACATCGGTTTTGACTCGGTATCCACCGCCGCCGAAGAGTGCCGGAATCCTCAGAAGGATGTTCCTTTCGGAATCATCGCCTCGCTAGTGATTTGTGCGGTGCTCTATGTGTCGGTGGCGTTGGTTTTGACGGGAATCCAGAACTGGCAAGCCTTGCGGAACGCCGCGCCCGTGGCAAACGCTCTGATGGCCATCGGCCTTTCAAACGTTATGAAGTGGGTGACGGTAGGCGCGCTGACAGGGATGATCAGCTCCTTGCTGGTTTTCCAGTTGGGGCAAGCGCGGGTGTGGTTCGCCATGTCGCGTGACGGCCTGCTTCCTCGAGCATTTTCAAGAGTTCATCCGCGGTTTCGCACCCCTCACGTCAGCACCTGGGTGGCGGGCTTCTTTGTGGCGATCCCTTCTGGCATCTTTGATATTGGCACGCTGGCGGACCTCTCTAATATCGGAACGTTGTTTGCCTTCGCACTGGTGTCGATGGGCGTGCTCGTGCTGCGCCGCACCCAGCCTCAGCGCCGTCGTTCCTTTCGCACCCCCTGGGTTCCCGTCGTTCCAATCCTTTCCATCCTTTGTTGCCTTGTCCTCATGGCCAGCTTGCCGATCGAAACCTGGGTGCGTTTCGTGGTGTGGTTGATTATTGGCCTGACCATCTATTTCGGTTACAGCAGGCACCGTAGCGAATTTGGAAGGAGTCCGCGGGGAATCGTTCCTGCGGCAACTACGCCCGCTGGGCGTCCGGACCTTTGATTGAGATTTCACAAGCCTGATGAGCCGATATGGCTTCGTTATCCGTAAGCGCATTTTAAGCGCGCGTGGTCGCGTCGGTGTTAATCTCTGACGGACGACGACAAATTTCCGTGAAATAGGGTAAAATCGGGCAGATCGTTTGGCATTCTGAGGATCCCCGAACGCGGGGGAGTGAGAGCATTATGCCCAAGGCGCGGTGCCATTCGCAGTTGACATCCCGTTGGTCCATTGGCCGGCTGGTCGCGGTTCTGGCGCTTTGGCTATTGGCTGTTCATCCGGTGGCGGCTTGGGGTCCGATTGGCCACGACATCGTGAATACCTGGGCGATCCAGACCCTTCCCTCCGAAATGCGCGGCTTTTTTGAGGCGAATCGTCAGTTTATCGTTGAACACGCCAATGATCCCGATGAGTGGATGAAGAAAGATCGTTACGAACGCAAGCGGCACTATATCTACATGGACAAGTATGGGATCTTTCCATTCTTGGGGTTGCCGCATTCGTTCAAACAGGCTGTGGGGCAATACGGGTCCTGGCGCGTCAATCGCGATGGCGTGCTGCCCTGGCAGGTGGGAGAATATAGCCTCCGCTTAACGGAGGCGTTCAAGTCTCGTAACTGGGACCAGGTGAAGCTGGAGGCGGCCGTACTGGCCCACTACGTGGCGGACGCCCGCGATCCGTTTCATGTGACCCAGAATTTTAACGGCCAATTAACCGGCCAGGCCGGACTGTCTGATCGGTATGAAATCCGCCTCTTGGACCGCTACTCGAAGTTCTTCATTCTCCATCCCGAAGACGCGGCAAAGATTGACGATCCTACCGAATACGCATTCCAGACCTGCCTCGAGGCTTATACCTGGTTGGATTCCATCATTCTCGCGGATTTGCGCGCTCGGGCGGGCCTGCCGGATTATACCGACGAGTACTTCGATCGCTTTTATTCACAGGCCGGCGCGAACGTGATGAGGGCGATCAACGAAGCAGCGCACGACGCGGGGTCCTACTGGTACACGGCCTGGCTAAACGCGGGTAAGCCGGCGCTGCCCGGAGGGCGGTAGGTCGTAGGTGGTAGATGGTATGTGGGGGGAGGTTTTTCCCCACCTACGACCTACCATCTACCACCTACCTTTACGTTTGCCATGCACGGACCCACCACTGAACTTGAGTCATTCATCCGACACCTTCCCAAAGTGGAGCTGCACCTCCATCTGGAGGGAAGCGTCCAGCCTGAAACTCTGCATGAACTCTCGCGTTCCAAGGGGCGTCTGGAGAAGGAGACGCGCGACTGGATCTCGGAACGCACTGGGCAGAGATACCGGTACAGGAACTTCCAGGACTTTCTCCAGGCCTTCAAGCTGGTGACCTTGCTCCTGGAGACGCCTGGCGACTATGCTATGGCCACCGCCCGGCTGATCGAGGGGCTGGCGAACCAAAATGTGAAGTATGCCGAAGTCATTTTCGCCGCCGGAGTTGTGCTGTGGAAGAAGCAACCTCTCGAGGCAATTTTCGAGGCGGCGGCTTCGGCAGCGCGCGCGGCGCAGAGAAGTTTCGGCGTGCGGGTGCAATGGATTTTTGACGCCATCCGCCATTTCGGCGTCGAGCATACGCGCGAGGTGCTCCACTGGGCCGAGCGCCTCCGGCCGCAGGGCGTGGTGGCTTTGGGAATCGGCGGTGACGAAACCCGCGGTCCGGCGGAACTCTTCCCGGAGGTGTTTCGAGAGGCAAAGGAAATGGGCCTCCATGTTGTTGCCCATGCGGGAGAAGCCTCTGGGCCGGAAAGCGTCCGCAAAGCGGTAGAGCTGCTGGGAGCTGAGCGCATCGGACACGGGCTCACAGCGGCGCGCGATCCGGCCGTGCTGGCGCTGCTTCGTGACCGCCAAATTCCATTAGAGGTCTGCCTCACCAGCAATGTCGCCACGGGCGTGCTGGCGCGCGTCGAGGACCATCCCTTGCCTCAGTTTCTGGAAGCCGGCCTTGTGGTGACGTTGAACACCGATGACCCTGCCATGTTCGGGACAGACTTGGTTAATGAATATTTGCTGGCCGCAAAGACTTTCGGTCTTGCGCGCCAGCAAATCCTTCATCTGTGCCAAAACGCCATCCGCGCGGCCTTCCTCTCGGAAGAAGAGAAGCTGGATTTGCTGAACCAGATGCCGGACGATCCCCCTGCGTGATATCGAGTCTGTCGTCAATGCTTGTGGGGATGGATATGGGGGTGGGAGTGAACTTCGCCCGAGGGGTGGAGGTGGCGATGGACGTGGATAAGATTGGTTCGCTCCAGCAAGGCCGTCTCCCGCAACACTTGCGAGGGCTCCCCTTCTGCGACAACACGGCCCGTCTGGAAAACATAACAGTAATCCGCAATATCCTCGACAACATCCAGGTGGTGTGTGGTCGTGATCACGGTCTTGACTCCCCCACGCCAGCCCACCAGGAAATCGATCATTTGGCTTGCGCTCTTCGGGTCCAGGGCCGCCGTAGGCTCGTCGAGCAGGAGCACTTCGGGGTCAAGCACCAGCACCGACGCCAGCGTTACCCGTTTCTTTTCGCCCGTCGACAAATGATGGGGTGAGCGGTCTTTAAGGTGGGTTATCTTCATGACCTCGAGCATTTGGGCAACCTGACTGCGCACCTCCTCCTTGGGCCAATGAAGCTGCAATGGGCCAAAGGCCACTTCATCAAAAACCGTCGGGGAAAAAAGCTGGACATCGGGATTCTGGAATACCAGTCCTACCCGGCGGCGAAACCGGTAACTGAATTCAAGATCCTGTAAACGATCCTCGGTGAGTGGCTCGCCGCAGAACAGCACACTGCCTTTTTCAGGGAAGGCCAGACCGTCCAGGATGCGCAGCAGGGTTGACTTGCCCGACCCATTGGCGCCCAGCAGAGCCACTCGCTTACCCGCTTTGATGGCAAGGTTCAGGCCGTCGAGCGCGGTCACCTTGTGGTAGCGAAAAGTGACGTCTCGGACCTCGAAAACCGGAACTGACATTCAGATCTCCCCTCAGTGCGGATTGGGTCTTTGCCCTCTGCCGACGGGGTGTCATTCCGAGTGCAGCGAGGAATCTCGCTCTGAGTCCTTCCCCCACAAACCAGAGCAAGATTCCTCTCCCGCGACTGCGGGATCGGAATGACACTGTTCCGCCCTTACCGTCCGAAATACAGTGCGCTCGAAGCCAGCACCACAAATACGGCCAGCATGATCCAATCGATCGTTGATGTCTGGAAGTCATCCAGCACATACACTTCGCCTCGAAAGCCTCGCGAGAGCATGGCACTGTAAACATCGCCGCTGAGTTGAAGGCTCTTGGACATCAGAACTCCTGCGCTCGAGGCGGCCACGCGACGGCGTTCGGGTCCCTCCAGCTTTCCCACCATCCGGCTGCGGCGCGACTCAAACATATCGTGGGCCGTTTGAAGCAGCAAGAGAATATAACGGTACGTCATGCCCAGAATCACGACGAAGACCACGGGCACTTTGAGCACTCGAAGCGCCTTCAGAACGTGGCTCCAGGGTGTGCAAAGAATCAGCAAGACCGATAACGTTGCCGCCGTCTCCACTCGGGCCACGAGGTAGCACGCGCTGGCGAGCCCCTGAGCCGTGACCGGCCAATCGAGGAGTGGAAGGTGGAACACCTCGCGGCCAGGGACAATAAATGGAGCGGGTAGCGCCATGACTCCGGTAAACAAGAGGATTGCAACCCAGACCCGCTTTGCCAGGATTCCAAGAGAGACGCGAGACATTACTGCCATGCTCACCGCGACCGCGAAAACCGCGCCGATGACCCAGAGTCTGTGGGCCATCGCTGACACAATCACCAGGGCTAGGATTCCGATCAGTTTGATACGTGGGTCGAGACGCTGGAGCAAGCCGTCGGTCTTCGCAAGCTCTTCCGCATAGAGAGCTCGCTCCATCGCGCTGACAAGACTGGAAAGAGTCCGCTCAACAAAATTCATCCGGTACCTACAAGAGGCTCTCGATCCTGGGTAGGGACATCGCAATCCTCATGTGCCTCAGGACTCTCCCGTGTGGCTCTTCATCGAGTCTGCTTCTCGAGAGCTGCCTCCGTGTGCGAACAGCGAGCTGGCGATCAGGAAACCCAGGATGATGATGCCGGAACCGAACATGGCGGAAAGTACGTAGCCAAGAGCCGGTCGCCGGACGAACGAAGGAGCGTACTGGGGAAAGGGTGCAGTCCACACGGAGTAAAGACGCTCCAATCCTTGGGGTGCTTGCGGTGGCGGTGCCAGGTTCCTGGATGCCGCCGCGATTCTCTGCCGTGCCGCTGCATCCGAGAAATCGCGCGCCCCCCACTCACCCCAGGCAGCGCCGCCCGCTAAGATACCCAGAGGAGTCAAGGCCAACAGCAGGGCCAGGGCGGTCCAGAGTGGTTTCATTGTACTCCAAGCGCCTCGCCCCGTAACTTGGAGGAGTTCTTCATCGCCTCCAGTTGCGCCCGGGGCGGTGAGCTTCAGTAAGGACGGATTCGCGCGCTGGAAGTAGGCCACAACTCCGCCGGACAAGACCGACTCGGCGAGTCCGGCAAAAGTCAAGTGTCCAATCATCATGGCCGGAATGGCAATGCTCAAAGGGTACGGGGCATACAAGGGCGCTCCGCTGGGGTCTCGGAAAAGCAAGGGCTGAATACCCAACTCAACGGCCGCACAAAACGCGGCTGCGTTGATTGCGATGTAGCCCGCCAATGCTGCCGCGACGACTCTTCGAGGAGCGGTTATGGCCGCCCGGCCGGCCAGAAGGCGGTAGACAAGATATGCTACCAGAGACCCGACAATCGCCATGTTAAAGCAGTTGGCCCCCAACGTGGTGACGCCACCGTCCCCGAAGAAGAGAGCTTGGATCAGCAGCGCAATCGAAACGGCGAGGATGGAAGCCCACGGGCCGAGGACTATGGAAGCGATGGCGACGCCCAGGGCGTGCCCGGTGGTGCCGCCGGGCAGCGGCAGGTTAATCATCATCACCAGGAAGGAGAATGCGGCAAACACCGAAAGCAGCGGAATAAGCCTTGTGGTAAGCAGTCGCTTCAACCGGCGCATCGCCACGTACCAGAAGGGCGCGGAGGTTGCGTACAGGGCCGCGCAGGTCGCCGGACTTAGATAGCCATCGGGAATATGCATAAGAATCGGCTCGTCAGCATAGCACATCCTTATTCTACAGTATTATGCTTATAAGATTCGTGTTACCCACGGCTCTTCAACATCCTCTGCACGACCACGACCTGCGAGGGTTATAATGGCTACCCGGAGGTCTCATTCGCATGTCTCGCATCCTATCAGCATTTCTTTTGCTCTTTGCATGTCTCACTGCCCTGCCCGCTCAGACGCCACCCAAGATCAAGGTCCTGATTTTGACGGGCGTATCGAATCACGCCTGGCGGGCCACAACCCCGGTCATCCGCGAAATCCTGGAGGGCACGGGGAAGTTTGACGTTCGCGTTAACGAAGAAGTCCGCGGAAACACGCTCCAGACCTTTTCGAGTTATGACGTTCTGCTGCTCAACTACAACGACATGAAGAATTCGGGTCTTTGGTGGGACGAGGGCGCGCGCCAGGCGCTGCTCGACTTTGTGAGAAACGGCAACGGCCTTGTTTCCTACCACGCTTCCAACAATGCCTTCTGGGGTTGGCAGGAATTCGACAAGCTAGTGGGTGGCACCTGGCGCGAGACGGCTGGACATGCCCCTTATCACGCTTACACCGTGAGCATCGTTGACCGTGACCATCCCATCACCAAGGGAATGCCCGCTTCTTTTGCCGAAACAGACGAGCTTTATCATCGCCTCTCACTCGAGCCCAACATTCACATCCTCGCCGCCGCGTTCGATGACCCTAACAATTGCCACAAACCCGGCGAGGGTTGCGGGACAGGAAAAGATGAGCCGCTCATCTGGACACTTCCCTACGGTGCAGGCCGGGTATTCCAGACCGCGCTGGGACATGACGTGAAGGCCATGCAGAGTTCCGGTTTCATTTTGACCCTGCAACGCGGCACCGAGTGGGCCGCCACGGGACAGGTGACGATCCCCGTGCCTGCGGACATGAAGTAGTATTCCGTGGACCGCAGCAGCGTGAATCCAAGAGCGTCGCCCTGTAGGGTAGAATAGGTGACGGCGTGAGCAACCCCTGAGCCGGCAAGGGGCTCGCTTCCCGAAAAGCCGGCCAAGCCCGATGCTCGGCAGGAGGTCAGCCGATGATGCACTCCACAGGTCGTGGTCTCGCCTTCTTCTTGTTGATGGGCTTGCCACTACTTTTTGGTGAAGCAGGCCGGGGACAGCAAGAAGAACCGGCGCCGTTCGAAATCCGGCTTCCACCAGAAATTCGCTCGGAGCAGGTCCAGGCCAGATACTTCTTAGGCGGACCTTTTGGGGTTCACGGAGAATTTGTGAAGGCAGAGACGGAGAGGAACACGTACCTGATCGGCACATCCGTGAATCATCAAGCTGCAGAAACCCTCAAAGTCATTTTATATGCGCCTGGGTGCCAGTTTGTGACCATCGCGGTTCCCTCGATATCTCAGTCGGAGAAGACCACAGATGTTTCCTGTGAGGACCTCCCTCCTATAACCTTCAACGGTAGAGTGGAACTGCCAGAACCTCTTCGCAGCCGGCCTTACGAGGTGGAAATCAACTACATGGCCTACTGGGCGTTGGATTTCTTCCATACCCCGGAGGGGGGAGTAACGACCTTCCATCTGGCGCGAGTGACGCCAGACGAAGGCGGTGCATTCCAGGTCCTTCTCCCGAATTTCACCAAAGACGCCGTCACGGAATCCTTCCATCGTAACGCCGGGCTCCAATTCATCGCTCGAGAACGCGACACCGGCAACATCGTGTCTTTCCTCGTGCCGGCCAACAAGGAATGGAAGAACTTGCGCGACCTTCCAGTCAAGCCGAAGTATCCGACCCCGGTACTATTTAAGCCTCTTCCTGAATCACCTCAAAAGCAGATGATCGGACCGAAGCAGGAGGACGTGCGCTAAAGCGAGCCTGGGTGATCCATGCCTCCAAACTTCGCGGAATACTACGACGCGGTCATTAATTGGAAGAAGCGTCTGGCGCGCGAGATGCCGCTGCTGGAAGAACTCGCTCGCAGTGCCGGCCCGCGAGTCCTTGTGCCGGCCTGTGGGACGGGCGGGCATGTGGTGGCGCTGGCCGAGAGGGGCTTCAGCGTCCTTGGCTTCGATGCCGATGAAGACGCGGTGGCATTCGCCCAGCAACGAATCAACCAGGAGGCGGATGCCATCTCAGCGGCCGGCGGCGAGGCCAAAGTAAGCCTCCTGAAGATGGAGCAAGCCGGGGAACTCGGCCCCACCCACGACGCAGCCTTCTGCTTGGGCAATGCCCTGCCGGGCATCTCGGGCGAGGGGCAGTTGCTGGCAGCCTTAAAGGGTATTGCAGGCGCCTTGCGAGCTGGAGGCATATTGCTCACGCAAAACCTCAACTACGACCTTCGATGGAAAGAGAAGGCCCATTGGTTCCCGTTGCTTTCGGGAGAAACCGCCCAAGAAGAAGTCTTACTGGTGAAATTTGCCGACTACGAACAAGAAGCTATCAACTTTCATGCCATGTTTCTGGTGCGCGAAAAGGCAGGGGCAAAGTGGCAATCTCACGTCAGAAGCTCTCGGCAGATCCCTCTTTTTCGCAACCTCCTCGCCCAGCTTCTAACTCGAGCCGGTTTTGGGAAGGTGCGATATTGGGGCGATTACGCCAAGTCACCGTTCGATCCGGCAAAATCGAACGACCTGCTGGTGGCGGCAGAAAAACTGTGACTCTCACTTCCGGTAGGTATGTGGTAGGTCGTAGGTGGGGAAGAGCGACCACTCAGGCGGCCTGGGCGGCTCGTTGCTGTACGGCCTGGTAACGGGGGACGCCCGTTGATCCCCCCACAGCCTCGATACAGAACGCAGAGCAGGCGTTCCCAATCCGTGCCGCGGTGAGGATATCTTCACCGCTTGCCAGTCCGGCAATAAAACCCGCATCCCAACAATCGCCCGCGCCTGTCGTATCTACTACATTCGCAGGGAGGGCTGGCACCCGAATGCGGTCGCTGCCTCGGGCAACCAGGCAGCCGTCCCGACCCATTTTCAGCACCGCGTTGCGGGCGCCCAAGGTCAGGAGCCGGCCTGCAATTTCTTCCGCCGAGGCGCCCGGGTAAATCGCCTGCAGATCATCGAAGCTGGGAATCACATAGTCGCAGTGAGGCAACATGGCCGCCAGGGGCTCGAGCTTCGGCCCATAACCAAAATCCTCGTCCAAGAAGGTCAAGACGCCCCGCCGTTGCGCCTCCGCCAGCAAGCTTGCCGCGGGCTTGCCGTCCAGTTTCGGCAGAACATACAAATCATGATAGAGGAGAAGATCGGTGGCCAACACCCGCTCGAGGTCCAGGTCGCTGAGATTGAAAGTCAGGTTGGCGCCGGGGGTATGGATGAACGTCCGGTCCCCGTCGGCATGCACTCCCACAAACGTGAACGGGGTCGTGTCGCGCGCCGAAACACGAATGCCGGTCGTGTCCACGCCTAACTTCGCGAGTTCACGTGGAATGAACTCGCCATTAAAATCATTGCCCACCTTGGCGAAGGAACTGACCGGCAAGCCCATGCGAGCTACCGCCGAGGGCATGTTGGCGGCGCCACCACCTGGCATGATGCGAATCCATTGGGCGGTGACCTGGGTCTGGACGCGCGGCACGGGGTACTGCGGGATGGGCCCGTTCAACAGGTCCACCACCACGGCTCCTACACAGTGGATTCTCTTCATGCTTTCACCAGTTACCGGCCTGGGGATTTTCGGGTTGCCCGAAAAAGGGGGAAAGTCGGCGGCACCACTTGCCGCCCCCATATTCGCGAACTAAGAAATTCAAGGGTCCCGGCTGTCATTTTGAGGCCCCCGTTCTTTGGGGGCCGAAGAATCCCTGCAGTTTCTTTGAACGGCCAGCCTGTCAATGTTCCCTACGAACTGCGGAGATCCTTCGTCGTCCCAAAGACCGGGACTCCTCGGGATGACATACCTGCGGTGTGCCCCGTGTCTGCGCAACTCCAACTTTCGAGTTGGGGGCAATTGACGCTGCAATTGGGACCGTCAGGAGATGACCTTAGTCACCACCACCCCCTACCCCCTCCTCAACTGAGGAGGGGAATTTCCCCCCGCGCCTCCGCCGGCCGCATGCCCAGCAGTTCTTTGGAGGTCTCATAGAGGATTGCCCGGGCTACTACCAGGGCGTCGTTCCGTGTGTACTGACCGTACTCGACCTTCGCGGCCAAGACTACCGACAGTTGGTTGAGGATCATCTTCGCCTTGGCGTACGTCCATTCCAGGCAATAGGCATCGGAGAAGAAGCCCACCTGCTTATTCACCGGCACCATATCCAGCCGCTCTTCCATCACCTGCCGCATCACCGAGGGGAAGAAATTATGCCACCAGCAACCGCACAGCGAAAGATTGGGCAGTTCCCGGCACATCGTGCACATCGACTGGTTGGCGTGGCGGCTGGCCAGATGGCACTGGAAGCGAATCTTGGGATAGCGGCTGATCATTTCGGCCAACTGCCCGAGGGTGCGCTGTGACAGCCGGCTGCCTGTCTCGAAGGGTAAGGGCTCGGCGGCAAGGCTGAACTGGAAAACGATCTGGTCCGCGTGTGCTTCCAAGGCCTTGAGATAGGCTTCGTTGACGTAGGAGGCATACACGTCGCGTTCCCAGGGACCAGCGCTCGCCCGCCGCCCCAACGCTTCCGCCATCTCCTGGTCGCTCACCACGCGCAAGTCGATATCCGTCGAGATGCCCGTGGCCACGGAGAGGATGTCGTCATAGGGAATGTTTTCGACGTAGTGAGCGATGGCGGCATGCACATCGTCCAGGGAACTGATCACCCGCTGGGTGGGGGGACGCTTTCCCCCGCCGATGGGGCTGGGACTTTCCGGCTTCTTCCCCCAGCAGCGCTCGAGCTCATACAATGCGGTGTCAAACTCGCCCCACTGGGAGCGCGTGAAAAAGGCCCACTCGAGCGAATATTGGAGAATGTCCCGGTCTTGGCCGCTTTCCCGCCGCGCGTACTCCGTGCAATAGCGCTGAATATTGGCCCGGCGCATGATCTCCCGCTGCCAAGCCCGGTCGTCGGCCCGCTCCCGGATCAGCGCGTCCAGCCGCTGCCAGTTCTCCGCTTCCACCGGCCCCTTCCAACCGTACAGATCTTCCAGCACCAGCCGGATCCCCCAGGAGATACTCGTATTGCGCACATATTTCAGATACGGCAAAGCCTCGAGGATACGCTGGTGTGCCTCTTGCTGCGTCGCCCAGCCGGGGAATTGCGTGAGGCGCGCGCCGCTCGGACAGCCTGCCGCATAGAGGTCGCTTACCGCCATGTGATAGAGAAGGACATCGTGC
This sequence comes from Terriglobia bacterium, assembly GCA_050008675.1. Classification (GTDB taxonomy): domain Bacteria; phylum Acidobacteriota; class Terriglobia; order UBA7540; family UBA7540; genus CAVROP01. The sequence goes on along the minus strand of JBEKME010000050.1, from coordinate 1,405 downwards.
AAGCCTCGTGCTCCCAACTTCCCATCCACAAGGTGGGTGTGAGCATCCAGCAGCGGGATCGAGCACAATGCCTCGAACAGTTCCGCCTGCAAGCTGTGATTGGTCATGAGCATTACTCCTTCGGAGGCCTTTTAGGCGCGGCCCGCCGCATTGGTCAAGTGAAGCCATTTCTCGACTACTTGGGCCATGGCTTGCATCGCCGCCGCCTGCGCTATCGGCGTCCAGAGATTTTTTCCCGTGCCCCACTGCTCCAGCAGCGATTGCCGCACGGCGCTGATGACTTCCGTCGCCACATTCACCTTGGCAATCCCCAGCGATATGGCTCGGCGCAGATCGGCCTGGGGCGTTCCCGAGCCGCCATGCAGAACCAGCGGAATGCGCGTTGCGGCCTGGAGCTTCGCCAGGCGCTCAAAATCCAGGTGTGGGAGCTTCGTGTAGAAGCCGTGGGCATTGCCAATGGAAACCGCCAAGGCATCGATCCCGGTCTTTTCCACAAATGCAGCGGCCATATCCGGGTCGGTGAGGGTGGACTGGCCTCCACCTTCCACCGTGACCTGGTCCACTTGACCGATCACGCCCAACTCGCCTTCCACCGTCACGCCCTGGGGATGGGCCAGCGCCACGACGCGCCTCAGAGCCTCGAGGTTCTTTGCCCACGGCCGGGTGGAATAGTCCAGCATCACCGAGGTGTATTTAGCGGCCAGGCAGTCTTCAACCATGGCCATGGAATTGCCGTGATCCAGGTGCAGCGCCGCCGGGACGTCGAAGCGTTCCGCCAACGCGTGCGCCACCGCGCCCAGGTCACGCGGCGCCAGCAGTCCGAACTCCCCGGGACCGTTCATCAGAATCACCGGAGCCTTCAACTCCGCCGCCACCCGCAACACCACTTCTATGCTCTCGGCATTCCAGACACAGAACGCCGGAACCCCGTAGCCTTCCGACACTGCCCGCCGCAACAATTGCAGCATGGGAACGAATTTCATCCTTCGCTCCTGCTTGAGTGGTAGTCCGACTCGAATTCGGAAGCGCACACCGCCTGGGTGTGCTCCGCATTCTGGTTTCTGATAGTCCCCCGCCCTCACGCTTTTGTCGCTTGTGCCGCCAGGGCCTCGACCTCCAGGCGCGTGGGCAGGGAAGGCTGAGCGCCCAATTTGCTCGCCGCCAAAGCACCGGCACAATTGGCGAAGCGAATGGCATGTTCGAAGTCGTGGCCGGCAGCCAGTTCAACTGTCAGTGCTGCTGTAAATGCATCGCCTGCTGCCGTGGGATCAATAGCGTCAACCTTGCAGGCGGGAAAGTGTTTTGACTTCTTTGCGGTCACCAGCATTGAGCCGTCGCTGCCCAGCTTCAGAACCACTGTCTTTACACCCAAAGCGAGGAGTTTTTCAGCCGCCTCGCGCGCCGA
>JBEKME010000005.1:0-143106 GCA_050008675.1 Terriglobia bacterium | reverse complement strand
CCCGTGAGTCTGGCGGTGAACCCTGTCGGAGAGCCGGATGCGGGAAATCCGCACGTCCGGTTCGATGAGCGGGGACGGGAAACGGGACGACGTCCGCGTCGCAACCGCGCCCAACCCCGACTCTACTCAAAAGAAAGGTAGTTAGCATCTGGTGGGTAGTAGGTCGTAGGTGGTGGGTGGGGAAGAGGGGCTACGTCCATGTCTCAGGCGCTACAGCAATGCTGAATTCTGAATTGTGAATATGGATTGTGAGTTGCTTTCTTACTTCTCGCCATCGCGACAAAGCGATCAGTCGCCGGTAACTCAGGTGGCGAGCTTCCGCAGCTTCTCATGCCGGCGGCGGAGAAGTTCGTTGGGGGACAGCTTTGCGAGGTCCTGGAGACACGACTTCAGCACCGGCCGCAAAATGTCGGCGGCCAGTTGGTGACTGTTGTGTGCGCCGCCGCGCCCGGCTGGAGTTTGGCGGGCTCGATCAAGTTAAGGAGGAATGCCGAGAGGTGGGTGCGGCGAGATTCATGGAGACCCTGCTACAGGATGTGCGCTACGGAGTTTGCATGCTGCGCAAGAATCATGGCTTCACGGCGGTGGCGGTGGTGACTCTGGCGCTGGGGATTGGTGTAAATACAGCCATTTTCAGCTTCGCAGACGCGCTGTTATTCAGGCCGCTGCCCGTAAAGGACCCCGCCCGTGTGGTTACGCTCTTTCGCAGAAGCATACAGCACCCCCAAGACTACAGCTCCTTCTCCCACCCGGCTTTTCTCGACCTTCGCCGCAGCGTCCGGGAAATCTTCTCCGATTTGCTGGCCTATTCCTCATGGCGCTGGGGGCCGCGCGGCGCGATGTAGTGAAATCGGTCCTGAGCGAGGCGCTCAGCCTGGTGCTGGCGGGCATTGCCATAGGGCTGGTCGGAGCGCTGGTCTTGACACGCTTCATCGCCAGCCTGCTTTTCGGGGTTAAGCCCACCGACCCGGCGACGTTCGCCGCTGTCTGTCTAATCCTGACCGCCGTGGCGGTGCTGGCGAGCTACCTCCCTGCTCGCCGCGCCGCGAAAGTCGATCCCCTGGTGGCGCTAAGATATGAATGAAGCCATCGCCGATCAGCTATCAGCCAAGCCAGAAAGACGTCCTGACCGCAGAAGACCGCTAAGGCATCGTGATCGATCTGGCTATTGACAGTGGCCGGAAAGCTGCCTCATAGTTGCCTTGTGCAACAGTTGCAGAGGCTAATCTCTCCGACGTGCTCGGCCGGGGAGTGCGCTGCGGAAATCCTCGAGGCCGTGCCGGCCGTCATGCGGTTCATCCGCAGCCAGATGCGCCGCCACCGTGGCTCCGCTCTATCCGTGCCGCAGTTTCGCGCACTCCTGTTCCTGAGCCGCAACCCCGGCGCTATCCTCTCCGCGCTGGCCGAATTCCTCGGCCTCTCGCTGCCTGCGGCGTCGCGCTTGGTTGAGGGGTTAGTGGGGAAGAAATTTGTGGCCCGCCGAATTCCTCCGGGGAACCGGCGGCAAGTTGTACTCTCTGTCAGTGCGCGGGGGCAGAGGACCGTAGATGCCGCGCGCCAGGCAACAGAACGTCGCCTGGCAGAGGTGGTGGCGCCTCTGCGGAGCGAAGAGCGCATGGCGATCCGGCGCGCCTTGCGGACCCTGCGGGAGGAATTTCAACCCGTCAGGTGACGGGACGGATTGGTGACGGTACGCTCATGAACATGATCGAAACCTCTTCGCTGACGCGGCGTTTTGGTGACCTGACAGCGGTGGACAGGCTGGACCTTTCCGTAGCCGCGGGCGAGGTGTTTGGTCTGCTGGGACCGAACGGCGCAGGGAAGACGACGGTCATCAAGATGCTGACAACCTTGCTGCCGCCCACATCGGGACAGGCCACGGTTGCAGGGTTTGACGTGCAGCGGCGGCCGGCGCGGGTGAGGGAGATGATCGGGTACGTGCCGCAACTGGTGTCGGTGGACGGCACGCTGACGGCCTACGAGAACCTGCTCATCTTCGCCAAGCTCTACGGCGTGCCGCAGAGCGTGCGGCGGGCGCGGATTGCCGCCGCATTGGAATTCGTCGGCCTCGAGGAAGCGGCGCACCGCCAGGTGCGGGGTTATTCGGGCGGGATGATGCGCCGCCTGGAGATCGCCTTGGCGATGCTCCATCACCCGCGCGTGCTGTTCCTGGACGAGCCGACCGGCGGGCTGGACCCTCTGGCACGGCAGGCGGTTTGGCAACACCTGCGCTCGCTGGCGCAGGAATACCGGATGACGGTTTTTCTGACGACGCATTTCATGGAGGAAGCAGACCATCTGTGTGGCCGGGTGGCTATCATGAACCTGGGGCGCGTGGCAGCGCTGGGGCGGCCGGAGGAACTGAAAACGTCGATCGGCCGCCCCGATGCCACCCTGGATGAAGTGTTCGCCCACTACACGGGCCACGAACTGGATAACGGAGGCAATTACCGTGAAATCTCGCGAACTCGACGCACCCTCGCCCGTTTGGGCTGAGACAACCGCCGGCGCGCGAGCGAGAGACCGCGTGGCAGGGTTCCTGAGGCAGTGCCTGGCGCTGGCGGAAATGGAGTTGCGCAAACTGCTGCACGATCCCACGGAATTGGCGACGCGCGCCGTCCAGCCGGCGTTGTGGCTGGCGGTGTTTGGCCAAGTGTTTACGCGGGTCCGGGCCATCCCCACGGGGCAGTTGCGCTATCTGGACTTCATGGCCCCGGGCGTGCTGGCTCAGAGCGTGTTATTCATTGCGATCTTTTACGGCATCGCGGTGATCTGGGAGCGCGATCTCGGTATCGTCCACAAGCTGCTGGTGAGTCCGGCGTCGCGCGTGGCACTCGTGCTCGGCAAGGCATTGTCCGCCGGGGTGCGCGGGCTGCCGCAAGCATGCACGGTCTATCTGCTGGCGTGGCTGCTGGGCGTGAAAATCGACTGGCAGCCGGGCGCGCTGGCGGGCGTGGCGGTGGCGGTCATGCTGGGCGCGGCGGCGTTTGCGACGCTCTCGCTCATCGTCGCCTGCATCGTGAAAACGCGGGAACGGTTCATGGGCATCGGGCAGGTGCTGACGATGCCGTTGTTTTTCGCCAGCAACGCGATCTATCCGCTCGAGATTATGCCTGGCTGGCTCAAGGTGGCGGCACGAATCAATCCCCTGACCTACGAGGTGGACGCCATGCGCGCCTTGATGGTCGAGGGTGGCCACAGTTTTTACGGCATCGGCATGGACTTCCTCGTTCTGGTGGCAACAACGCTCGCCTTAACAGGCTTGGCATCCCGGTTGTATGCGAACCTTGCACGGTAAGCGAAAGGAGTTAAGTGATGAGCGAACTCATACTCGAGCCGCGGCACACGGCTGTCGTGGTCATTGATCTTCAGAAGGGCATCGTAATGATGCCGGGCACTCCCCATCCTACACCGACCGTGGTGGCTAACTGCGCGCGCCTGCTCGCCACCGCCCGCCGGGTGGGGGCCCAGCCCGTCTTGGTCCACGTGGGTGGCTCCCCGGACGGAGCCGACCGTCTGCGTCAAACGGCTGACCAGCCCATGCGGGCAGCCACGGCGCCGTCGCCCGACTGGAGCGACTTCCTCCCCGAACTCGACCGCCAGCCGAGCGATATTGTGATTCTCAAGCGCCAGTGGGGCGCCTTCTATGGCACTGACCTCGACTTACAACTGCGCCGGCGGGGGCTTGCGAGCATTGTCCTGTGCGGCATCGCCACCGAGTTCGGAGTCGAAAGCACCGCGCGCGATGCCTACGAGCGCGGCTACGAACAGGTCTTCGCCTGTGATGCCATGACGGGCCGGAACGCGGAGAGCCATGCCAACGCCGGCGAGCGCATCTTCCCCCGCATGGGGCGGGTGCGCCGCACGGAGGAGATCATCGCCGCCCTGGAGCGCTGACCGCGGCGGCGGCCACTAGCGCTGCTGGTGTCATGTGACACTTTCTTTACGGAGTCGTGAGGGTTATGTATGTGAGCTTCCGAGCAAGAGATCAACAGCATCCCGGGTCTCTTGACTAAAGCGCAAGAATTCATCTTCGGTCAGCAAACCAAGACCCTTCATGGATGCGAGCTGAATAAATGCGGCTGATCGGCGAGGATTATCGAAGGCTTGAGCAAGCTCTTTATCACGTCGTCGGAGGAGCTCCCAGATATCCGAGTATTTTCGATGAAAGCTCTTTGCGCTGTCACTGTTCATGCGTTCGATCTCCGAAAGTATCTGCTTACAGAAACGCTCCAGTGCCTCCGAGCGTACCTGTCGCAGAATTTTCCAATCAGACTCTTTGAATTCGCGCATCATTGCTTTCCTCGACCCATAACGCTCGCGGCCAGCGGGCCGGAGACCTAACGACTTAGAAGCTGTGGGAAAATCAAAACAGCTCACGCAAAGTCGCAAAGTCGCGAAGAAACGCAAAGTGGAAGTCCTTTCTTTCCTTTGCGGCCTTTGGGTACTTTGCGTCTTTGCGTGAAACTGGCTTGTCCGTCATGGATTAATTCACACGTTCTTAGCGTCAGGCGTGGCTCGATCTTTGGCCGTCGCTTGCAGCGGCCGCTTAGGCCCAGCCCGTGATAAGGCAGCGTCCTAGCTTCGGACATATAACCGCGGTTGCCCGTCCTTCCTCAAATTCGACAGCGTGTTCTTCGGCCTCTGAATCCAACAGGAGCATCGGTTTGTGGCGGCGACGGCTAGCCGTTTCCATATCACGCACCGTGCCCTCGAAGAAATGCGACTGATGACCGCAGTCGCACTCAAACGAGGAAGGAATTATATGCCGAGCCATGGCTCCCCCCTGCTCAAACCGCGTCCTCAGGTCGGCCTAACGCATTTGCCGCTCGGCCGCGGGGCCGATCGGCGCTGTCTGGCCTGCTTGCGCCGCGCTCGGTTCGTCAGATGTAGCGTGCTTCTCGAGATTGGCAGCGGCCTTCTTGGGATCCAACGAGAAAATCACTTAGCCAGTATACGCTTGCCGCTGCACCGCCTGACTCATTCTTATGTTGACCAGCGTAAGGCCCCCCGCTCCGAGCTTACCACGAAACCGCCGTCTGGCCACTCGCGGCTGCAACTCCTTGCCTGTTGAGAACTCCCCTCCATTTGACAGCCTTCCTCCAGACCCTCAGCGATGTGCTTTTTACATAAAGAGGGCATTATTCTTGTTGACAATGCCTGAGCCGCGTGACTTAATCTTATTCTTGGCCACAGTTGCCGGTTGAAAGTTGAGTCCGGACTGATGCGATGAACAGAAGCAGGCGCTTTGAACTCTGGATCAGCGGCATCCTGCTTGTAGTGTGTCTGTTGCTTCTAAACGTCCTGGTCTGGCAGTTTCGGAAAGAGCCAACCCTGAGGCTCGTCGGCGTGGACGTGGCTCGATCCGTTTCATTAGGCGAACACCCTCCAGCCTCTTCCCACGAACAGCACGAGCCGCGCCGCGCTGAGGCAGCGGTGAGTTCAACTGCGGCGACAATGAGCAGGCTGCACCCGCTGGCTCAAGCCGTGCGGCATCCCTTCGAGTCTGAGCAAGCAAAGCACCTCGTCTCCATGCCTCCCGCCGAGGCGGACCCACAGGTGATCGCTCCACCCCAGCCCAAGACGATCACGCTCGAGCCTCTTGGCTATGTTGAGAAAGCCGATGGCCGTGTCGAGGCGATCATCTCTCTGGGGGAGCGCGTCCAGGTTGTGCATGAGGGCGAGATCTTTGAAGACAGTTTCAGGGTCGCGAGGATCTCTTCCTCCGCTGTGGAGCTTGTAGAGAACTCCGCCCCGGCAGCAGAGCCCCACCTCATGGCGGAGATCGGACAAGGTGTGGCGCAGGCCCCCGCTGACAAGGCGCGGCAGGTGTCCCCCCAGCCTACTCCCGAGGTACTTTCAAACCCCGGCGCAAATCGCCTATTCGCTGCCGATTCTGCTGCCAGCGTTTCACAACCATCTGTTCGCCAGGAATTAGGCTATGTGGAGAGAGCGGATGGTCGGGTTGAAGCAATCGTCGCCGAGGGGGAGCACGTTCGCCTCGCCCCGGGGACCAAGTCGTTCGCAAATAGTTTCCGCGTCCCGGAACCCACCCCGGCCAACCTCGAGGTGGCGAACGCATTACCCCCTCCAATCAATCCGCCGGATTCATTCGGCCACGAATCCCAACCCCTTCAGACAAGCTCCTCCACTCAAGAGGCTGGCGTGCCCGCTCTGGTGGTTTCAGGGTCTGAGTCTTCCACCGTGGGCAAGCTGCAAGGAATCCGTGGCAACAATGGAGAGTCGGAGTCCGAGCAGTTCGGTATCATACAGCCCGAACCCCTGGCTGACTACTCCGGCGGTCGGTTTGAAGTGAAGATACCGCAAGCCGTTGTGCCCACCTCGCCCGCTGCTGGACCCACTCTTCCTTCGGACGGGAGGGGAACTCAGTCGGCAGTCAGTACCCTCGGGTATGTGGAGAAGGCTGGCGGGGAGAAGGAAGCCATCGTCGAAGTCCTCGGTCAGGTCTATTTGGTGCACGAGGGCGAGTTGTTCGCCGAGAAGTACAGAGCCTTGCAAGTCACCCCTTCTTCAGTCGAGATTGTGGAGGAATCGACCGGGGGGTCTTCCCCGCCTGCTGAACCCGAGCGGGATTCCGAGGCTGTTCGCCCGCCAATTTCCAGATTGCGTGCGCCACCTTTGTCTGTGGGCGCCTCTGGTACCGACCCGCCCGTGGAGGTTCGCGAGGCAGAGGAGTTGGCCGCTGGCGAGCCTGTCAGCCCATCAAGGCCTCCGCCCGAAGGCCCAGTTGAGTCCTGGCAAAGAAAGAAAGGAGTGAAGACCCCTCGGGCGCCTCTCGAGAGCGTTCGCCCGGCAGAACGGACGGCCCAAACCGACACGCGTTCCCCTCCATACGCGCTCAAGACGGTGGGTTTTGTGGAGAAGGCGAGTGGGGAAACGGAGGCCATCGTGGCCGACGAGGGAGGTGTGTACCTGGTTCCAGGCGGAGAAATGTGTTTGGATAACCCGAAGATTCCAAATCCAGTTACTGCTGAGTCGCAATCCTCACGGGAACCCTTTCGGTATGTTGGCGGCGGTTTACCAGTTGAAGAGCAGGTCAACACTTGGTTTAATTCTCAAGACGTTTCTATGGTCCCGCTTAAGGAATGTGTTCCTGACTCAATCAGTGAAAAGTCGGCCAAGCAAAAGACTGCCCAGATGAACTCTCATTTGCTGGGATTAGAGATTCCTCCCTTCATGAATCGAGCACTTACGTTTCCGGATCTACTTCCCGGAATGCCCGCCAAGACCTGTAGCCAGAATACCCACAAACCCATCGGTGAGACTCCGGACGTTCACGATTACCCTGCACTCAATCCTGCGAGCCTATGCAGTTCTCCACACACGATCTCCGCCGTCGATGCCCCCATTGTGAAACTTCCAACAGCACGACGACTTCCCCCGCGTTGCTTGGTGCTTTGGTTCAGCAGAATGCTTTGAGTCGATTGGAAACCCTTCTGACAGTCGAAAAGGCAAACTTGGCAGGGAATCGGGCATCATGGCCGAGGGGCGAGATAACCGTTAACTGTGCGTTTTTCCCAGCAAAGGTGATTTGTCCTAATAAAGAGTGCCAAACTCCCCATTTGCTGCGCGATCGGTTTAGGGTTCATTGCTATCTCAGCAGTCGAGCTGCTCCGGTTATATCTAACTCTCTTAAATCACTTGTCAAACGAATGCGTATGCAGGCCCTGAAATTGGTGAAGAAGCTCGAATATGGCACGTAACCTGCTGGAAATACGGGACGTGGCACTCAAAGTCGCTGTGTCCGGGGAATGTGGCGTGGAGAGGTCCACGTTAGCCGGCACTCTTGCTCGCCTGCATGCAACCGATCATCAAGTGGAGACAGCCCAACGCATCCGGAAGAGGTCAGCAAACCTCGGCATTCGCCGCTTCGCCGTGAAGTTGAGTCGTTAATCCTATCGAGATTCTGGAGGGCCAAAGAATGGCGTATGACGCGACAAAAATGCAAGACTGGCAGATTTCAGAGGCAGCCGAACAGGGGATGCCCAGTCCCCGCGAATGGCAGGAAAGATTGGGGCTACAAGAAGATGAAGTGATCCCCATGGGACGGCTCGCGAAACTGGATTTTCTCAAGATTATTGAACGACTAAAGGATCGCCCTGACGGGAAGTATATTGAAGTCACAGCTATTACCCCCACCCCCTTAGGTGAGGGAAAAAGCACAACTTCCCTCGGTTTGATGGAGGGTTTGGGCAAGCGCGGGAAAAATGTTGGCGGGTGCCTGCGGCAGCCTTCAGGCGGTCCGACTATGAACATAAAGGGCACGGCCGCCGGCGGAGGGAACGCCTTGCTGATCCCCATGACCGAGTTCTCCTTGGGTCTGACGGGCGACATCAACGACATCGAGCGCGCCCACAATCTGGCCATGGTGGCGCTTACCGCTCGCATGCAGCACGAGCGAAACTATTATAACGACGAGCTACTAAAGCAGCACAGCATAATGCGCCGCCTGGATATCGACCCCACGCGCGTGGAAATGGGCTGGGTCATGGATTTCTGCGCGCAGACGCTGCGCAACATCATCATCGGGATTGGCGGCAAGCAGGACGGCTTCATGATGCAGTCCAAGTTCGGCATCGCCGTCAGTTCCGAGTTGATGGCCATTCTGTCCATTGTCACCGATCTGGCCGACCTGAGAAAGCGCCTCGGGGAGATTACCGTTGCCTACGATAAGAAGGGGAATCCGATCACCACAACCGACTTGGACGTTGCGGGAGCTATGACGGCCTGGATGCGGAACACCATTAACCCCACGCTCTGCTCGACTGCGGAATACCAGCCCTGCATGGTGCATGCCGGTCCCTTTGCCAACATCGCCGTGGGACAGTCCTCGATCATCGCCGACCGGCTCGGCCTGAAGATGTTCGATTATCACGTCACGGAGAGCGGCTTTGCGGCGGACATAGGTTTCGAAAAGTTCTGGAACGTCAAGTGTCGTTACAGCGGCCTGAAGCCGAACGTCTCGATCCTGACTGCCACGATCCGCGCTCTCAAGATGCACGGGGGCGGTCCCAGGGTGGTGCCGGGTTTGCCTCTCCCCGAGGATTACACCAAGGAGAATCTGAAGCTCCTCGAGAAGGGCGTTCCCAACCTGCTGCACCACCTCAAAATCATTCGTCGGTCGGGGATCAATCCGGTGGTCTGCATCAACCGATTCCATACCGACACCCCGGACGAGGTCGCGCTGGTGCGCAAGGCTGTGGAAGCTACAGGGGCTCGATGCGCATCCTCCGAACACTGGGCCAAGGGCGGCGAAGGAGCCCTGGAGCTGGCAGATACGGTGATGGACGCCTGCAAGGACGAAGCCCACTTTCAACACCTGTACCCACTCGAGATGAAGCTGCGAGACCGCGTGGAACTTATCGCCAAAGTCGTTTACGGCGCGGATGGAGTGTCGTGGTCGCCGGAGGCGGAAGCCAAGTCCAAGCAGCTCGAGTCCGATCCCAAATTCGCCGATTACGCCACCATGATGGTGAAGACGCACCTGAGCTTAACCCACGACCCAACGCTCAAGGGCGTTCCGCAAGGTTGGATTCTGCCCATTCGGGACGTCCTGGTGTATTCGGGCGCGAAGTTCCTCTGCCCGTGCGCGGGCATCATCAGCTTGATGCCCGGGACGTCTTCCAACCCCGGTTTCCGCCGAGTGGATGTGGATGTGAAGACCGGCAAAGTATCGGGACTGTTTTGACACAGGAGCAAACGATGTACATTGACAAGGCTTATCTTTTCGAGGGAATGCACGAGGAGACTCGAAAGAAGATCCTGGAAAGCGCTATCGAGGAAGCGCACGCGCCGGGGGATTTTCTTTTCCATCAAGACGACCCCGCCCGCTATTTCTATATTCTCTCTGAAGGGCGCGTGCGGGTTAGCGTGGGACCCCAAGGGCTCTTGGCCCACGTGGCCAGCGACCCGGGCGATGTGATCGGTTGGTCGAGTCTGGTGGGGAACAACACTTACACGGCTTCCGCGGAATGCCTGGGTCCAGTCAAGGTCTCGAAGATCGAAAAGTCCCAGTTGGATCAGATCCTGCACGAGGACCCGGTAAGCGGAATGACTTTCTTCAAGCACCTTGCCGCGCTGATCGGGCGTCGCCTGGTCGATAGTTACAAGGCATCTTTGACGGCACACGGAGAACGAGAACCGCGTTCCTACGGGTAAGAAAGGAGTGGCAAATGACTCAGGATGGAGAGGCTCAGCCTCAGAACCATTTGAAACTGGCGCTTGAAAAAAGGCAGTTCTTCTGCACCGCGGAGCTGGTCCTGGGCCGCGATCACAACATGGCCGAGGCGGAGACCTTCGTCAAAGAAGCGGCGGCGCAGCCGGACGGGATTAAGGTCATCAGTGTGACCGACCTTCCGAGCGGCAACCCGGCGCTGCCCCCTGAAGCTTTTGTCTCGTTCATCAAGGAACGGGGCCTGACACCCATTGCCCATCTCACCGCCAAGGATGGAAACCGTTCCTTCCTGGAAGGCCGCCTTCACGGTCTGGCGCGCGAGGGCGTCGAGAACGTTCTGGCTTTGACGGGCGATGCCCAAAAGGAGGGCTTCGGCGGAAAATCCAAGCCTGTTTACGACCTGGACTCCGTGCTCCTCCTCTGGCTGATTCAGGCCATGCGGGCGGGAATCGAGTACCGCCTGGGGCCGCGAACGGTTCACAGCACGCCTTTCGATTTCTATGCGGGCGCCGTCGTGAGCCCCTACAAGGTTAACGAGTCCGACCAGATGATGCAGTTTTACAAGCTGCAACTGAAGATCGCGGTTGGAGCGCAGTTCATCATCACGCAGTTGGGGTATAACGTCCGGAAGCTTTACGAATTGAAGCAATACTTGACCCGCGAGGGCCTGGGACACGTCCCTGTCCTCGCCAATGTCTACGTTCCCACCGCCAAGATTGCGCAGATGATGCAAGCCGGTGAAGTGGCGGGCTGCGTCATTCCGGACGAGCTTATCCGGCGGCTCGAAAAGGAGAAGAAACCCCAACGCTTGGAGCGCGCCGCGCTCATGGTGGCGGCGGCGAAGGCTCTCGGCTTTGCGGGAGCGCACGTCGGCGGATTTGGCCTCACGCATCGGGATTTCATGACCATTGCCGAACGTGCTGCGGCGCTCGCGAGCGACTGGCGTAGCAAGATGGACGAGCTGATCTTCCCCTATGCCAACGAGTTTTACCTGCTGCCGCGGGGTGAAGATGGCTTAAGTGATGGTGCGGGCAACTACCAGGTCAGCCACAAGAAACCGCACGCGACCTTTATCCAATGGCTTTCCAAGCTGGTACACCGCCACCTGATTGCACAGGATTCTTACGGCGCGCGCTTCTTCAGCGCCCGACTGAAGGTGAATGGGAGCGTGGCCGCGGGGAATTCCTGGCGTCATGGGTTGTGGTACTGGCTGCTGGAGCCTTCCACGCTCTACCGAAAAACCACTCTGGGATGCAAGAGCTGCGGGGATTGTGTTCAGGACTACCTCGACTATGCAGGCTGCTCGATGCGACATTGTTACAAGGAGCTTCGCAACGGCCCCTGCGGAGGCTCGAGGGTTGATGGAACCTGCGAGGCTCGTCCCGAACAGCTTTGCATCTGGAACGTGATCTATCGCGGCGCGTTGGCGGTGGGAGACGATCCCCGGAAATTCGCGCACACCCTGATCCCCCCGCGCGACTGGTCCTTGGACGACACGAACGCCTTGGCCAATCGAATGGCGGGGTTGGACAACGTCGACAAGCGGAAAGATCTGCAAACCGTGCCCATGGCCCAGCAAGGAGGAGCTTAGATCCCATGCTAGTTATCGGCGAACTGATCAATTGCACCCGGAAAAAGGTTGGGGAAGCTGCCCAAAAGAGAGACGTCGAGTTCTTCAAGGAAATCGCCCGGAAACAAGCCAATGCCGGCGCGGACACGCTGGACGTGAATGGTGGCCTGCCTGGTCAGGAGACGGAGGTTCTGCCGTGGCTCGTGAACATCGTGCAGGAAACCGTCGCTACGCCGCTCTGCCTGGACAGCGCAGACCCCGTAGCGCTGCGCCGCGCCCTCCCGCTTTGCCAACAGCGAGCGATGATCAATTCCATCACCGATGAGCCGGCGCGCATGCAGGCGCTGCTTCCTCTCTTGAAGGACTTCCGCCCCAAAGTGATCGCCCTCTGCCTGGGCGAGGCGGGGCCGCCCAACACAGCCGCCGATCGCGTCTCGACCGCAAGCCACCTGGTCGATCGGCTCACGGCGGAAGGATTCGCCCTGGATGATATTTACGTCGATCCCTGCGTGCTTCCCATCAGCACGGGTTCGGAACATGGCAAAGCACTGGTGGAGGCCACGGGGCAGATCAAGGCCCGGTATCCTGGCGTTCATGTTAGCGCGGGCATCAGCAACGTTTCGTTTGGACTTCCCATGCGCAAGCTGCTCAACGGGGTCCTGCTCCTCCTGCTGATGGCGCAAGGCCTGGACGCCGCCATCGTCGATCCGTGCGACCCGCAAATGATGATGAATATCCGGGCGGCCGAAGCCTTGCTGGCACGCGACGAGTATTGTGCAAACTACATCCAGGCCTTTCGTGAAGGAAAGTTGGGGCAGGCAGCGTAGCGCAGGTCCCGCTCTCCTGAAAGGCAGAAAGCAGAAAGCAGAAAGTAGAAGGCAGAAAGCAGTAGGCAGCGGGTAGGGAAAGAGGCGGAACAGTCGCGGTAGGAAGGCTTAGCCCCGGAAGGGGCGAAAGAACCTTCGACGGTGCATACCGTTACGCTCCCGCCGAGGCGAGGGGTTTATCGTGGCCTCCCTCGGTGTGCCGGCCAGAAGTGAGAAGCCAGAATACAAGGGGTAGGCAGCGAGCAGTAAAAGCGGCGGGACAATCGCCGTAAGAAGGCCCGAAGCTGGAGGCTGAGAGCTGACGGCTGATAGCTGAGGGCTGAGAGCTGAGAGCTTTTGTACCAAGGAGACCCATCGTGGCAGCAACTATTTTGGATGGTAATAAGATCCGCGACCAAATCAAGGCGGAGCTCGCCGTCGAGATTCAGGACTTGAAGAGCGCTGGCATCACGCCGGGGCTGGCAGCGGTCCTGGTGGGTGAGAATCCTGCCTCGCAAATCTACGTTCGCACCAAGGTGAAGACCTGTGAATCCTTAGGGGTCTACAGCGAGAAGATTGACTTGCCCGCAGACACCTCCCAGGAGCGGCTGCTGGCGCTCGTTGAATCTCTCAATCGCCGCGATGAAATTGATGGCATTCTGATTCAGCTACCCCTGCCGCCGCAAATTGATACCAAGCGCGTGCTCGAAGCCGTGGACCCGGCCAAGGACGTGGACGGGTTTCACCCGATCAACGTCGGACACCTGGTGAGTGGGACGCCGGGCTTGGTTCCCTGCACTCCGGCGGGAATCATCGAAATCCTGGTCCGCAGCCAGATTCCCATTAAAGGCGCGCGCGCAGTGGTCGTGGGACGGAGTGACATCGTGGGAAAGCCGGTGGCCATGCTGCTACTTCATCAACATGCCACGCTGACCATTTGCCATTCGAGGACGCGCGACCTGCCGGCGGTGGCTCGCGAGGGCGATATCCTGGTGGCCGCCATGGGCAAGCCGGCCTTTGTGACAGGCGAATTCATCAAACCCGGCGCCGTCGTGATCGACGTCGGCATCAACCGCCTGACCACCCCCGAGGAAATTCGTCGCATCTTTCATGATCCCTCACGTGCGCTCAAAGACCTTGAGGCTAAAGGTTCCGTCCTGGTGGGGGACGTGCAGCCTGAAGACGTGAAGGAAAAGGCGGCTGCTTATACGCCGGTGCCGGGGGGTGTGGGGCCGCTGACCATCGCTATGTTGATGTCGAATACCGTCCGTGCCGCGCGCCTGCGGCGCGCGCATCTCGTGAGCAAAACAGACACTCGCGCAGTAGCGTAAGCCGGCTGAGGCGGGTGCAGAATCCCAGCCTTGCAACCCCCTCGGGCCTCAGTGGGGGCAACCGCCCCCTGTCATTCTGAGGCCCCCGTTTTTTGGGGGCCGAAGAATCCCCGCAGTTTCTTTGAACGGGCGTGGCGCATACATAAAAGGCAATGTATGCACCCGCGATTGCGGCCCAACCATCGCGGGTCCTGGCGCCCTGCCTACTGCCTACTGCCTACTGCCTACTGCAAGCATGGCCGGCTTCAGCGTCCAGGCCTGGAGTTTGGCAAGTACCATCAATTGCGGAGCGTCGAATCCTTCTGGAAAGATGATCCAGTCCCAGAGGTTTGGCGAATCGTTTGCGACATAGCGGGCCGCGGCCAGGCGCGCGGGCCGCAGGGTCACGGAGTCTGGCAGGCCATTCGCCGATAACAAGGCCCGCGTGGTCTGGGCGAGCGCCACCAAATAGCTTTCAGGGGGGACTGGCGTGCTGCCCAGCCAGACCACATTCGGAATTTGACCGTTCTTCTCGAGAAACCCAGCGACGTCCAAAACGCTGCGTGAAAACTGACTCCACGCCACCTTCACGTTATCCGCGAGTTGAGAGCCGGCAAGAGCGGGACCGTAAGGTGTCCCGCGGAGTAAGAGCGGCTCCGTTGGCTCCTTCCGGATGGCGCGGGCGACGAAGTCATTTAGCAACTCGAACTGCTCGCTCGCGCTGAGAGCATAGTCCGGGCGAACCTGGAATGATACTTCCGAGGTAACTTGGCCGGCAATTTCACCGAGCTCGATGGCCGAGAACTTATGGCCCTGTGCTCGATCAGGCATCACCCCCAGCGCCTCAGAAGCGGTGATGAACCGGACCCGAGGGAAGGACTTCATATATCGCACAAGGCCCTCGAGGTAGCTGAAGTCTCTCTCAATCTCCTGCGGGCTTTTCGTGGGCGGCCGTTGCCACTCATCGCGTGGCGGATTTGCCCCCTTAACAAAGTTGACGGCGTCCCAGAACTCCTGATGAATAAACTCACAGGGGTGAAAGTAAATGCTGACCACGCCGCCCGACCGCGATAGTTGGGCATAGGTGGCCTGAAAGCTGGCTTTGGCCTGATCCAGATTCGACCAATCATCGTTGGGGCGAAGGTCCGCCCCGGCTTTGATGTGGAAGATATTCAGCAGGCCACCGTACCAGAATGGTTTGCCCTCGAGTCCTACCTGAAGGCCGTCGTCAAGGTAGACCCTCACGCCCCAGGCTTTCAGTGCCGGAAATGCCTGCGGCGCCCAAGAACTTCCCGGTTGCCCGTAGCACGTCGGCGCTTTGCCGAAGATACGGCGGAGGTCTTCAAAACCAGGGCGCTCGCGGCGGGTGAATTCCTCTGCCCCTTCTTTCCAGTCGAGCTTCGATTCGTACTCCGCCACCGTGGGGTGCTGGCTGTGCATGTTCGAATGGTAGCCGATTTCGTGCTGGGCGAGCGCCTCGATCACGTCCCGCCGGCCCCGCCGCTCGAGGGTCCGGCCCTTTTCTCCCACGACTTTAAAGGTGGCGCGAACCCCCTCATGGGAGAGAATCTCCGCCACGCGTTTGGCCGCGTCATCACTTTGGGGAAGAATATAATCCTCAGTATCGAACCACAGAACTACGTACACGCTGCCTTCTGGCGTCGGTTCAGCCGCCCGCGAATAGTCGAAACATGCGGAGAAAAGCAGCGCCAGCAGAGCCAATTGGACAATTCCCCTGTAGCGCGACGCGCCGAAAATCGAAATTCGAAAAGCGAAATTCGAAACTCGCCGGACGTTCTCTCCCGATGCGGGGAGCTTTGTAACCTGGGTCAAGAAACTGCGCAAACTCCGAACCACCATCTTCTCTCGCCCTCCCGAGGCTCGCATTATAAACCAGGTGTCGGGTGTCAGGTGAAGGGCAAAGGCTAAAGGGTAAAGGATAAAGGATAAAGGATAAAGCACCCCAACTTTCAATATTAACCCTTAGCCCTTACCCTTTACCCTTTAGCCTTCACCCTTTGCGTGACCCCTGGCACCTGAAACCTGTGTTAAGCTGAGCATTCAAGGGGAAACGATGTACCTATTGCTTGCGCAAGAGGTGGGGCGCAACGGTTGTGCGGGGCGCTGGAGCCGCGGACCACAAGAACGGGGATCCACGTTACCAGCTTCTGACTCCTGACTTCTGACTTCTGACTTCTGACTCCTGACTTCTGACTTCTGACTCCTGACTTCCTGCTCTCCTGCCCCCTGAAACCTGTGTTAAGCTGAGCGTATGAAGAGTTTCAAAGAAAGAGTGGCGCAAGGGCACATTCTGATTGCCGACGGAGCCATGGGCACCTATCTGCAAGCCAAGGGCTTGAAACCAGGCGAGTGCATGGAATCGTGGTGTGTTTCTCACCCGAACGTCGTTAAAGGGATTCACGAGGATTACATCGCCGCGGGTGCTGACATCGTGGAGACGAATTCGTTTGGCGGGACTTGTTACAAGCTGAAGCCCTACGGGCTCGAGGACAAAGTGAGAGAGTTGAACCAGGCTGCTGTTGCACTCGCCAAACAGGCCATCGCAGGCAAGGGTTACGTCGCCGCTTCGGTTGGCCCCACCGGGCACATCGTGGAGGACGAGGGCGGCGATGTGACGCCGCAAGACCTCTACAAGGCTTTCAAGGAGCAAGTGGTGGCTTTGGAAGAGGGCGGCGCGGATGCCCTGTGCATTGAGACCATGGCATCCCTCAGCGAAGCGGTGCAGGCGATCAAGGCGGCCAAGGAAAATACCAAGCTTCCGGTGATCTGCACCTTTACCTTTGAACCCGGCGCACGTGGTTTTCGCACCATGATGGGCGTGACGCCGGAACGCGCGGCGCGGGAGGCGGTGGCCGCCGGCGCGGACATCGTGGGCGCCAATTGTGGCAACGGCATCGTGAACATGATCGAGATTACGCGCCAGATGCGGACTGCGCAGCCGAGTACGCCCATCCTTATTAACGCCAACGCAGGCATGCCGGTCCTGGAAGGGGAGAAGACGGTCTTTAAAGAGACGCCGGAATTCATGGCTTCCAAAGTACCGGAGCTCATTAAAGCTGGCGCGCAAATCATCGGAGGCTGCTGCGGCACCACGCCTGAGCATATCGCTGCCATGGCGAGAGTGGCCAAGGCGGGCCATCAAGTCGACAGTCAACAGTCGACAGTCAACAGTCGACAGTCAACAGCTAAAACTTCGTCTTCAGTGGGGAGGCAACGCGCCCAATCAAGTTGACGGTCAACAGCAGGTAGATACAAGCGCAGAGTCTCTGAAAAACGGGACTTTGCGCTGCCTGCTCCCCGTTCCACAGTTGCCTAAACCATTCAGAGAGAAGATGCCGTGGAAACATATAGGTTGCTTTTGGTTCTTGGTGCGATGCTGGTATCGGCGGTCGTTTCACCAAGCACCGGCTTTACGCAGGCCAAGCCCCGGGCTCGTGACCTTGGTGTGCCGTTTGAAGGCACACCCGGACCGCTCAATGCCATCACCGACGTGAAAGGCGTGGAAGTCGGCCACACGACCCTGCTATCCGGGTCGGGGAAGCTGGTCGTCGGGCAAGGCCCGGTGCGGACGGGCGTCACGGCGATCCTTCCCCGCGGCAAATCACCAGGCAGCCAAGTTTTCGCCGGGTGGTTTTCCCTCAACGGCAACGGCGAGATGACCGGGACGACTTGGGTGGAGGAATCCGGCTTCCTTGAGGGCCCGGTGATGATCACCAACACGCACAGTGTAGGCGTAGTCCGCGACGCAGTGATCAAATGGCGCGTGAATCTGGCCCCGCCGGATGAAACCGGCTACTGGTGGTCACTGCCCGTGGTGGCGGAAACCTACGACGGCTATTTGAACGATGTAAACGGATTCCACGTGACGCCGCAGGACGCCTTCCACGCTCTGGATAGAGCCCGCCCGGGCCCTGTAGCCGAAGGCAACGTAGGCGGCGGGACCGGCATGATTTGCTACGAATTCAAGGGTGGCATCGGAACCGCCTCGCGCCAGCTCCGAGCGGCAGAGGGCGGCTACACAGTCGGAGTCCTGGTGCAGTGCAATTGCGGCGCCCGCGAGCAGCTCCGAATTGCGGGGGTGCCCGTGGGGCAGGAGATTACCAGCGACAAGGTCTGGGGAAAACTCAGCTCGAATACGGATGAAGAAAAGGGCTCCATCATCATCGTGGTGGCCACGGATGCACCCTTGCTTCCCCACCAACTCAAGCGCTTGGCGCGGCGCGCGTCACTGGGACTGGCACGCACCGGCAGCGCCTCCGGCAACGGCTCGGGAGACATCTTCATCGCCTTCTCGACAGCCAATCCCGGAGCGGCGAAATCCACAGGGCTCGCCCAGGTTCAGATGGTCGCGAACGACGACATGAACCCGATCTTCTCAGCCACCGTCCAGGCCACCGAAGAAGCCATTGTGAACGCGCTGGTCGCTGCGGAGACCATGACCGGTGCGGACAATCACACCGCGATCGCGCTGCCCCACGACCGCCTGCGCGAGCTGCTGAGGAAGTACAACCGGTTGGTGGAGAAAGGGAATCCCTAAGCGAGTAGCGCGGCCCTTGGGCGCGGTCGGTGAGAAGAGCCGCAGACCTTGAAAAACAGGTCTGCGCTACGCACTCTGCGCTAGCTGCTACCAAAATGCTTGCGCGCTGGCTCGCAATCCGTCATACATGTATAATATGTATGACGGCGGGACGACACCATGCTTTCTATTCGGCTTGACCCTGACATCGAAAGGCGACTGTCCGAACTGGCGAAACGCACGGGGCGGACGAAGACCTACTACGCCCGCGAGCTCATCGAGGGGAACATTGAAGACCTCGAAGACCGCTATCTCGCGGAGGCGCGTCTGGAGAAGCGCCGCTCACCACTCACCAGCCGGGAAGTGCGGAAAGAACTTGGCCTGGAGCATTGAATACGATCCTGAAGCCCTGAAGGATCTCAAGAAGCTCGACCGCACGATCCAGCGGGAAATCCTCGATTATATGGACATGCGGGTCGCGACGGCGGCACACCCGCGCAATTTCGGCAAACCTCTCCGCGCCAGCAAGTTTGGACTATGGCGGTATCGGGTGCGGGATTACCGTATTATCTGTGAGCTTCAGGAAAAGCGGCTGGTGGTGCTCGTGGTCGCCGTAGGGCATAGAAGCACCATTTACGACGATTAGGATCAGCCGGTAGCGCAGCGCGACCTTTGGCCGCAACCAAACATGCCAAGGGGCCTTGTAGGGCCGCGGGTCACCCCGGCCAAGGGCGTGTTGGGGCGAGCGGCGCTCGCCCCGCTGTGGGCCGAATGCCGTTTGGCCCTACTTGGACGAACCATGAAAACATCAACGAAACCGTTCGCTCTTTGCATAGACAATACCGACTATCAGGCGTCGCTCATTCCTGGCAAGGTCTATCGGATTCATCCCGATCCGGTGGCGGCCAAGGATGATCTGGTGCGAATTGTCGACGAGAGTGGCGAGGATTACCTCTATCACAAAAGCTATTTTTTGTTTGTGGACTTTCCCCCCAGCGTGAAGAAAAGGATTCTCGCCTTGCAGGGCGTCGCCTAATGTGCCGATGGCCGGCGCAGTGAAAGAGCCGTTAACGATGCCTTACGCTTGGTGATCGAGTTGCGCAAGGTGGGAAGCTCCAAGCGCAGAGATTGCAGTTCGAACGGCGACTGAGGTCCTGTGACCCGGAGGTAGCCACGGTCAAATCGCATTTGGAATTGACACTGGGTTCGTCATCGAAGGAAAAGCCTACGGTCACGAAAGCCCTGACCATGGCTACCCGCTGGCTACCCGGACGGGCGGGTTTCTACTTATGTTTTCAAGAATTCAGATTAGCTGATGCCCACGGGCACCACGAAGTCGCGCCGGACTGGGTGTGATTTATTGAATGCGGGAGGGGAAGTGGGTCGCCTTGATCGAGGCAGGACTCGACGATCCTTCGCGCCAGTCCCTGGCCAATCTCAACCGCTTCCGTGACGCTGCGTCCTTCGGCGACCGGGCCGGGCACATCGGGGCTCGTTGCCACGTAGCCGCCTTCCTCGAGCGATTCAATGCGCAACCGGATCGGAACTCCGTCCACCGGCGCGACCCTTTCCTGACGCTTTCCCTTTGGTATGGTTTGGCTCCCAAGCGACGGTTCCAATTCTAACATACGTCGGCACTACCACCGGCCGCCTGGCAATTCATCAGGGTGATTACTGAGCGAGTAGCGCGGACCTGTTTTCTAGGTCCGCGGTCCTTTGGTGCGGTCGGTGAGAAGACGGATACCTATAATGGGCTTCGCCGAAAAGGGGAACGGGGGTAGAATTAATAGGGTCACAACTTTGGAGGAGCCGCCTCATGAGCGAAATTGAGCAACTGGAGCAAGTAATCGAGAACCTCTCCCCGCGGGATCTCGCGAAATTTCGGGCTTGGTTTGTGGAGTTCGATGCACGCGTCTGGGACGCCCAGATCGAGGCGGACGCCAAGGCGGGCAAGCTGGATGGCCTCATCACCGAAGCGCTTGCAGACTACAAGGCTGGGAAGGCTCGCGAGCTCTGACTTAGGCCCGGCTATCGAAAAAATTTGACCGACCGGCCCAAGTGCGTAGGATGCTGGGGATGAAACACCGTCACTTTGCCTCCCCACGGTTTTGGACGTTATATGAAGCGTTGCCGACCGAGGTCCGAGCGCTAGCTGACAAGAACTTTGCCCTCCTCAAGTCTGATCCGCGTCACCCTTCCCTGCACTTCAAACGCCTAAGCGGTCTTTGGTCCGTGCGCATCGGCGAACATTACCGAGCACTGGGAACTGACGTCAAAGAAGGAATCTACTGGATCTGGATCGGACCTCACGGCGAGTACGACAGGATTGCCGGGTAATCCGCGCAGCGATGGCATTCTCAGTTGTACGAGCCGGTAGCCACGGTCAATTCATGTTTGGAATTGACCGTGAGTTCGTCATCGAAGGAAAAGCCCACGTTCACGAGAGCCCTGACGGTAGCTACCCGTTGGCGAGCCTAATGGCATTGCTCAATTTGCGTGCAGTTCTTCGAGGTGCTGTCGCTGAACCTTAATCTTGCTTTCGTCCTTTCGGGCGGCTGCCAAATCATAGGCGAGCTGCATACGCAACCACGTTTCCGCTGTGCTGCCGAAAGCCTTGGCAAGCCGGATAGCCATCTGCGGGCTGATTGCGGCTTTGCCGTTCACCACGTTGTTGAGGGCCTGCCGGGTGATGCCAAGAACCTTTGCGCCTTCCGTCACGGACAAGCCCAACGGTTCAAGGCAAGCGGTTCGTATGCTTCGTCCGGGATGAGGTGGGTTTTTCATGGGCATGGTGTCATTCCTTTCGTCGCCTAGTGGTAATCAATCAACCTAATCATGAGGGTACACCGTAAAGTGAAGCTTGTCACTTGTCAAGTGTGGATTCGTACGGGGACATCCAGCGGGCTGCGCCGGGGGGACAGCAAGCGTAGCGCGGACCTGTTTTGAAGGTCCGCGGCACTTGCGCACGGTCGTGAGAAAGGCCGCCCCGATAAATCGGGGCGCTACCAGGCTCTTCTCGCTGCCGCCGCGGGTGGCGCATACGTGCCGCCGTTTGGCATGTATGTGGTCATGGCAATCCGCACTGCCGTTCCCGGGGTACCGGTGCATTCTAGCCCAACTGCCAAGAGGTCGCGTACGTCACAGAACGATGTAGGCGCCACCCGCGGTAAACTCGCCGCTACAACCCAAACTTCCCCCGCCTGCCACCTACCAGCTACTAACTACCTGTGTTTTCAATAACATTCGCGGTATAAACGGCTAAGTACCTTTGTTTTCTATGACATTCCCGCTTAGCTGCCACCTTTTTCACCCCGGTCCTTTGTTTTCAATAACATTCCCGCGTTGCTCCGTCATTTTTGAAGTTTCTACGGTCGTCGTAGCAAACGACAGAGAATGACACACTGTCGGTTTGGAAAGAAGGACGGGGGTCATCCGTGAGGTCTCTACGGCCATGGCAGAGCGGCCTAGTGTCATCTGCTAGGCTATCAAATTAAGCATAGCTTGTCAAGAGTTTTTTCGAGGGCGCCGGGTGGCGCCGACACCGGTTTATGAGGTCTGTCATGATGGGCCGACGGCCCACGAAAGTTCATGAAAAACGGTCAAGATGCCGTGCCGGAGCCGATTCGCGCTATCCCCTTTGTTTTCAGCATCAGCTCATTTTTGGCAAATGGTTTTTCGACCCTGCGATCATCGAGCCGAATGGCGAGTCGGGTCGGCCTGCTTCCAGTACCGCTCGGATAACCGATGGGAAGCGAGGAGCCGTCCCTGCGGAAAATCGCAGACATGCGGAAAAGATGCATGTCTGCACCCGGCAAGGTCATCATGGAGTATTTTTGGCTCTTAGCGACACATAGTGTGCCGCAAGGCGACTTGAATCAGATGTTCGTTCGGGAGCGAACCCTGACATAGTCGGAGTGTTCAAAGAGGATATGAATGTCAAAAAATCGACCGCTGCGATGGTTTTGTAGAAATTGATTGGCTTACCGTATTCAGAGTCCGTGTAAGCTCCGTGAAGGATACCAGGTCTGTTTGTTCCGTCGCCTAACGGATATAGCTGGGAGTCAGAGTAAAAGTAGTCCTGAACGAAGCAAATGAATGAATCGAGCATGTCCACGATCTCATCAGTTGCTCCGATTCTCCGCCCCTTAACGTCCTTCTTGGCGTAGGACGCAAGGGCTTCGAACACATTTTTGATAGAACCCCTCGACTTGATCCTACGGTCCACAGCGAGGAGCCTGCCGGCCCCCTCGATGACGGGAATTAGCCCGCCAACTGCAACATGACCAAGGCCGAAGAAGTGGGCCGCCACCGACTCAGATATTGTTTCAGTGAATTGCTTTATGACTGGCATACACCGGTAGCGGTACAAGATCATGGAGGCTAGTCGCTCCGCATCATAGACGAAAGACAGCGCCTTCTCTAAATCGTCTTGTGTAAAGTTGCCCTGTGCCTGGGCAATGCGCGACGCAACCAGGCCAAGGAAGTCAGACGAGACATAGGGCGGTATAAACCACCCGACACCGTTGAGTCTCTCCTTTAGGTCACGTGGTTTCATGTTGCTTAGCTCCTAGCCTTTCGCCGACCGGCGGCGAGGCGGCTTCTTGCGTTTGATTTTGTGGCGTTTCTGTGGTGACCTCCGGGGTTTGCGGAGCGGCCATCCGTCGACGCACGATCGTCGGGCCATCACAAATGTACCGCTCCATCACCCCGGCCTCGATCGAGCCGAACACACCGTGTACAGCTACTGTTCGATTCCAATAAGCCCGCAGCCACTCTGCCTTCGCAAGTATTGTGCCCTTGTCCCTGTTGAGGCGTTGGCAGACGAAGTCAATGACGCGCCGTCCGGGATCATCCAGAATTACCTTTCCAGGATAGATCGGCATAGGTCGATACTCAGCGTATCGCCGCAAATAATGGACGAAATGGCGTCCCGGTGAATCTTCGATGAGCCATTCCAGATAGCCAGCGCCATAAAGTTTGGCGTCATCAACGACTTCCTGAGAGATCAGAGTAATCGGGTGCTTCGCGCATTGGCGTTCTATGTCGACGGCGCGGCTAACGGCTGTGCCGTAAACGAAGTCCGCTCCGTGATACGCGCCGCCACCGGTTAGGCCGCCCCGGACGAAAACGTCATACTGGAGGAGATTGGATGTCAGCGCGGAGATAGACTGAAAAATCTCCCGCAGACCCTCTGCTGTTCGTTCTGCCGAAACGACAATGCAGTCGGAGAAATACTTGAAACGTAAGCCGATCGACGGATTTTCGCCCAATGTGTACTTCACCAACCTCAAAATCTCGCGCAGTTTGGCCCGCTCCGCTATATCTCGCTCTGCGCTTTCGACCTGAGCTTTGAATCCCAGCAAATCGAGGTACGCGACGTAACGATCCTTGTAGTCGTCCTCGACTTCGGGATTGATGTCTTGCGACACTGGCGTACCTCCCGATTAGATTACATGGCCGTGCTGTATTATATGCCTAATCCTGTGAGGGGCCACGGTCAGTGCAGTCCTGACCCTGGACTCTTCTCTTGATGGCGAAGGCATAGGCTGCTGGAATGGTTGAATCCCGTGCGGAAAGGGCTGGTCAAGGGGCCTGAAGACGGGCAGTGGTCCGCTTGTTACGCACGGTCTCGCAATGGGTAGGTTTTGCGACGAGCGCCAAAGGCCCTAAAATCAGGCCCTCGACCGTCCCAAATTCGTTTGTACAAATCTGATTTGCGGAGTGATATACTGGTCTATTATGACGTTTCTCTTTGCCACGGAGCTCGGCAGCCCCCATATTGGAAATAACAACTACATGCTCGCAATCGGCCCCAATCCAGGTCTCGGGCTGAGCCCTGACCCTATTTGGAAGCACTCCTATGAGACCCTTGACCGACTGTGCGAGGTCATCGACAAATGCGAAGCCTTGAAAGGGTCTGACGTCGAGGCCCTTCGAAGAGCCCTGGACAACGGGGACCAGTTTACAACTCCGATCAGTGAAGAAAAGGCGCGCTGCATGGGCTTCAAGGTCTAGCGCCGAATCTCCGCAACTTTGGCTAAGACGAGGTGGCCACGGTCAATTCGTCCTTCGAATTGACCGTGGGTTCCCCATCGAAGGAAGAGCCCACGGTCACGAGAGCGCTGACCGCGGCTACCTGCTACTCCACCTTTGTAGGGTGTTCTTCAAACCACTTCCGCACACGTTCCTGCACCTGAGATAGTTCCGCTGGCGTCAGGTGGGATGCGGCGCCGTCTCGCGATTTATCAACGTCTTCGTGCTTGACCCCTTCGACCCTGGCCGAGGCGGCAAGCCCCAGCCAGAAATAAGCCTCAGCGTAGTCCTGCGGCACGCCATACCCCGAGGAATACAAATTGCCGAGTCTCGCCTGCGCTTCGGCATCGCCTTGCTCCGCTGCCTTGCGGCACCAGTAGACCGCTTGTGCGTAGTCCTGCGTCACGCCAAGGCCCTTCTCGAACATGACGCCGAGACCGGATTGTGCATGGGCGTAGCCTTGCTCGGCTGCGTTGCGGCACCAGTAGACCGCTTGCGCGTAGTCCTGCGTCACGCCAAGGCCCTTCCAGTACAAGAAGCCGAGGTTGTCTTGTGCACGTGCATTTCCCTGCTCGGCTGCCTTGCGGAACCAGGAAACCGCCTGTGGATAGTCCTGCGGCACGCCAAGGCCCTTGCAGTACAAGAAGCCGAGGTTGTTTTGCGCAACTGCATTCCCCTGCTCGGCTGCCTTGCAGTACCAGTAGACCGCTTGTGCGTAGTCCTGCGGCACGCCTCGGCCCTTCTCGAACATGAAGCCGAGATTGGACTGCGCATCGGCATCGCCTTGCTCCGCTGCCCTGCGGGTGGAAGCCACATCATTAGGTGCGCTTTGATCACCGGTTACGGCTGTTTCCGGCGGAGACAGACTTTGCTTCGGTCCTTGGCTGGATCCTGCCGACTGTGGCTCGGTGTTTGAGGCTTGCACGCTTCCGAGTCGTATAACGTTGTCGGTCCAATAGGAGGCAAACTCCTGGGCGAGTCGGCTCGCTGCCGCCGCCTTGTCAACCTCTAGGGGCCCGGTGTCCCCCCCTCCCTCGGTCTGCACCCATGTCGGCAACCGAAACCCTGAAAATTCATCCTGTGAATGGGGGTCAAAACAGAACCCTCCCACATATAACTGTACCGGTCCCTGCGGTCCGGTCTCTGCTTCTATCAGCCTCAGCCTGACGTCGTTGTAAAGGGGAAACCATCCAGGTGGAATGTAGAAGGACTGCACCAGGGTTTCCGGCAGGTAATATAGGGCGACGCTCACGTGCTTGGGCCGAAGAGCCACACGAAGCGAGTTAACGAAAAACTTACAGATTTGCGAATCAACGTCATCTCCGCAAGAGACGCTGAGCCCTTGAGCCTGGTGTAAGATCTTGGCGATCTGGGAAGCCGGAGCTTCGTGCGGCGGGTCTATGCGTCTGACCGTGGAGGTAAATTCGCTTTGGTCTGTCGGCAGCTTTCCCACTTTCACAGGGATCGAGAGGCTGCTAGGACCATGCTGAGTCGAGTGATTGCTCGAGTTCACGGCCCAATAGATGATCCCGAAAAGAACGAGCAGTCCAGCAGACACGATAAGCTCTGCCAGTAATATTTTGCTCCAGGGGATTCCTGCTTTCACCGGCTTTACCGGACTTGAGGTTGTTTTCGGGCTGCTGGGATTAATCCCAGTCTTGACCGGGGCATCATCCTGCGTTGATCTCGTAGGGGCAGGGGTTCCACACCATATGCAGAAAGCACCCTCAGTTCGCTTTCCGCAGTTTGGACAGAGAGTCATCCGCATGCCTACAGCTCGGACCAGACAACAAGGTCCCGCCTGGAATTATCGCGCCTGAGTAGCCGGATTGCAAACCAAAATGCCCCGGCAATCGCGCCAGGATGCCCGCGCTGAGTGAGGCTGGCGGGGCATTCTCTCCCTTTACCGTGCCTAGATGCTGTTCACTGGGCTGCGCCAGTGCAACGCGGCGAGGGCCAACTCGCTCTTATTCGACGATTATTCGTTTTTCCCAAGTCCGTGGGTCGCGGTGCTGGTGGAGAAGCGCGATAAGCTCTACGGTTTCTCTGGTCACACCGAAGTACACCGCGTACGGAAACCTGCGAAGCAGAGCTCTTCGAATGTTGCTTTTGATTTTCGGAAACTGAGATGGGCTCTTGATGACCCGTCGGAGGACAGAATCGAGCTCGTCGAGGAATTCATCACCCAGTCCCGCCCGTCGCTCCTCGTACCATGCTGTCGCGTCGCTGACATCAAGTTCAGCCTGGGGCAGGATCGTGAGGCGTCGCATCACGGGGTGGATTGGCGCTGGCGTAGCCTGGCGCGGAGTTCTTCGCGAAAATCGTCCCAGGATCTGCCCACATGAGAACCGGCCTGGCCCCCATTGGTGCGCTGTTCGATCACTTCGAGATGCCAATCCGGTACGGCAACGGCTTCAGGCCTGGCAGCAATGCGGTCCCAAAGCGACTCAACGTAATCGAGCTTTTCCTCGACCGTTAGCGCGTCAAAGCCCGCCGGCGGATTTGCTACTTTGCTCGCCATAGGATTCAGCCTGAGTATAGCTCTTAGGGTTGCCCGATTTCCACTGTATTCATTCCGCAACGTTCAAATGCCCGTCCGGGCTAATGCCGTTTGCAAGCGATGACTCGGACCTGAACTAACGGCGGGAACATAGACATCCTTGTGCTGTCAATAGGGTCGCAGCACCGTAACCGCGGGCATGGGATAGTGCTTAACGTTGCGGGTGATGTGTTCCGCGACGTAAGGCGCGAACCATCGCCAAGCTTGACTTTTTCCGTCCCTTCCACGACCCAAACGCCTGGTCCAGCGCGGCGCGAAAGTCCGCGGGGGTGGGGCGGTGGACGTATCGCTCCTCGATCGCGGTCCGGATCAAGGCGCTGGCCGTTTTCTTCTCCAGCCTGGACCACGCTCGCAGATGACGCCGTTGCTCTGCGGTAAGGAAGATTTGAGTTCGTACCATGTTTCCCATAGTTTAAGAATATACACCGCGGGGGGCGCATACATCGAGCCTTTTGCGATGTGTGCGGTCGAGGCGGTATTGCTGGCGGTGAGATCGCGCCGGTGGGCGATGAAGTTGCGTCGCTTGCTGGGGCGCATGCATAAATGGTATTCGGCAATGAATTGTGTGTTCACGTCTGACCAAACGGTCAGATTTTTGTTTGGACCATTGGCGAAGCACCACCGGACGCTAACTTCGCCAGCGAGAATATCCCCAGCCTCCACCACCGAGCAAAAACAACACCAAGACAACAATCAATATGGTTACCACGTCTCGCCTCCGTTGTAAGAGGAAGCTGCTGGACTCATCCAAACCGCAGCCCTCTTGTTTCCCACAAGCAACATCATCATCATGGACGCAACGAAAGCGGGCGTCTGCCCGATTGTGACCAGGTGTCTGTGCATTTGTGCACACCTCCGTTTGGAGACAAACGGGTATATACTTTCAGGCGCCGGAGCGCCAAAAAGCGAATTCCGGATAAAGACGATCAAGAGGTCGCAGTACGTGGGCAAACCGAAATGAAAATCTCAGTTAACCATCTAAAACGTTACAAAGAAATTGCCTTGCTGCTGTGGAAGTACGGCCGCTCCGATCTCGTGCAGCAAATGGGCATTGACGAAGCCGTCGATCCGCAGGAGGCAAAAGCGGCCAGCGCCGGCGAGGCCGCGCCAGAACAGTTGGCGAATGATCTGGAAGCGATGGGACCCACTTATGTGAAATTGGGACAAGTGCTTTCCGGCCGGCCCGATCTGCTCCCGGACGCCTATTTGAAGGCACTGGCCCGCTTGCAAGACAAGGTCAAACCCTTTTCCTACGCTGAGGTGGAAGAAATCGTAGCGACGGAATTGGGAGTCAGAATCTCGAAGGCGTTCTCGCGCTTCGATCCTGAGCCGATCGCGGCCGCCTCCCTGGGCCAGGTTCATTCCGCCGCCCTGCGCGATGGGCGATTGGTGGTGGTCAAAGTTCAACGACCCAACATTCGCAAACAAATCGCCGACGATTTTGAAGTGCTCGAGCAAATAGCGGATTTCTTGGATGCGCACACCGAACTCGGCCGTCGTCACCGATTTCTCAAAATCCTGGAAGAGTTCCGCATCACCATTCTGCAGGAACTAAACTATGAACGGGAAGCGCAAAACCTGATCGCGCTTGGGGAAAACTTAAAAGAGTTCGAACTGATCCAGGTGCCGCAGCCGGTTCCGGATTACAGCACTCGCTCCGTGCTCACCATGGATTACGTGCAGGGCCGGAAGATAACTTCGGTCGGGCCCCTGGGCCGGCTGGAGATGAACGGCGCGCCACTGGCCGAGGAACTGTTCAAGGCGTATTTGAAGCAGGTGCTGGTGGACGGATTGTTTCATGCCGATCCGCACCCTGGAAACGTCTTTCTCACCGACGGCGGGCACATCGCGTTGCTTGATCTGGGCATGGTCGGCCACACGACGCCCGCCATGCAGGAGCACCTGCTGAAGCTGTTGATGGCGATCAGCGAGGGAAAGAGCGACGAAGCCGCTGACGTCGTGATCCGCATCAGCCAGAAGACGGAGGAATTCAACCAGACTGAATTCCGCCGCCGCATCGGTCAACTCATGGCCTCACGGCAGGATCAGGGATTGCAACAGATGAACGTGGGGAAATCCTTGTTGGAAGTAAGCAAGAACGCCGCCGACAACGGTCTCTTCGTCCCCAGTGAGCTGACGATGCTGGGCAAAACCCTGCTGCAACTGGATGAAGTCGGGAAGATTCTCGATCCCGCGTTTGATCCGAATGCGTCCATCCGCCGCAATGTGGGTGAACTGATGTCGCAACGCATGCGCAAAAATGCCACGCCAGGCAGCGTCTTCAGTTCGCTGTTGGAAATGAAGAATTTCGTCGGCGGCCTGCCATCCCGCCTCAACAAGATTATGGATGCGATCACCAACCACGAGTTGGAAGTCAAAATCAAAGCCGTGGACGCGAAATTGATCATGGAAGGATTGCAAAAGATTGCCAATCGCATCACGATGGGCCTCGTCCTGGCCGCGCTGATTATGGGAGCGTCACTCCTGATGCAGATCCAAACCAGCTTTCGCATATTTGGTTATCCCGGTATGGCCATTCTCTGCTTTCTCGCCGCGGCGGCGGGAGGGTTCTGGCTGGTGTTTAGTATCCTTGTTCAGGACCAGAAAAGCCGGAAGAAATGAACCAGCTTCGACAGGGAGTGAAAGAAGCTTCAGCCAAAACCAAAAATCAGGTGGGTGGCGCATACATGCCGCCCTTTGGCATGTATGCGATCATGGCGATTGTCGATTTTCGATTGCCGATTGGGGCTCGGGCAACCGAACGCCCGGCGAGGCGGCGACATGGCAAAACAATGTCGCCGCCAGCCGCGAAATGTGAGCGCTCTCAGTTAATTTGAGGATCGCCACGAGTCATCCGCCACTGGTTGGATTAAGCTTCTCCCAGGTTGTGATTGCACTTTCTTTGGTAGTGGCATCCTCGGGATCAATCAGCTTTCGTTCCTCGAGTGGAACGTCGGCGATCTTGTCCAGGTCTGCTCGAATAGACTTTTGCGCTTCGGATGCCGACTTTTGCCTGACCTGTTCGTTAAATTGGACATCGAGATGGATTCGGCAAACGGCGCGCGCCAGTTCATATTCCCGCCAATCCGGTTCCCGTGACCGCTGGCGAATCCGGATGGCATCATTCAACAGGTCCAGCGCGCGGCTCCAATCAGCTTTAGAAGTCGCCGGATCATTCGGATCTTTCTTCCTTCCCATCAGAGCCAAAGCATATTGGCCCCGGTTGCGATGAAAGATTTCTTGTGTGTCAGCTTCCACCAGGGCCTGGAACACGGGGAGCGAGCGTTCGTTCACATCTTCGGTTGCGGGCTTCCGGTATTTCTCTGCGTCCAGGAAGATTTTCGCCCAGGCGCCGGCGGACGCAGCCTTAATGGCATTCATCATCGCCAGGCGCGCCTCCTCGTCCTTTGAACTCGGAGGTTGATTCAGCCAGCGATCGACCGCGGCCAAGGCCTCCGAGTCGTGATCCGGAAGGTGTGAGGTGGTAACGATTTCGAACCGCGTCCAGATATAGCCATAGAGGATGCCGCACGACCAAAAATACACCAGGATAATCGTTGGAGTGGCCGGGGAAGGGTCGTAAGGATTTAGTGACTTCGCCACGAAGGTGCCAAATCGCTCGATCATCGCGGGGAATTTGGCCAGCTCGACGAGGCTCGCCCCCACGAGCAGTTTCGTAAGCCAGTCCGCAACTTCCCGAAGATTGGTGTTGTAAAAAAGAGGATTGGTGTTGTAGAGAGGGGATTGCGACGGCTGCCCGCCGGTCCTTATTGTCCCAGCATCCGCTCTCGAAGGAAATCCAAGGGAAAAACCCAAGAGCACTCCGACCATGAAAGCACCCCCTGCCATCAGAGTTCCCCCGACTGCGGTCCTCGCCACGATGCCGTGCATCCAGTGTTGGTACCGAAGGGCATCGAGCATGACGACAATGATCCCGGCAGCGACGACCAGCAGCAGATATTGAAGGGCCTGGTAGTAGGTCTCAGCATCAGGAGAGAGCACGCGCTCCACTCGGTGCTGGTGCCACCAACCCACTCCCGCGAGGGCCAGCAGAAACAGCATTCCGATGCAAGAGCCCTGCGCGGAGTACCACTGCCTGAGCTCCTCGGCCCGGATGCAAACGACGGCAAACGCACCCGCAGCGGCCACAAGCAGCCACGGCCTTACGCGGGAAAGAGTACCCAAGGTATTATCGAAATGGTGTTTTGTCATTCAGCGCCTCCAAAATCAAGAAAATCATACCCCTGAAGGACGGGCCCCGTCCACAGTGAGACGCGGGTGGCGCATACATGCCGCCCTTTGGCATGTATGCGATCATGGCGATTGCCGATTTTCGATTGGGGATTGCTGATGGACATTGGAAGGAGTTGCCACACCACTTTTTCAATCGTCAATCGGCAATCAGCAATCGTCAATCTGCTGCTCCGGAGTTCTACAGCCGCTGATTCTACGCCCGAATGAAACTGAAGGAACCAGCCCCCCGCGCACTGATGAAGTGTCGGGAACGATGCGTCTCAGTACAGGAAATGGCGGGACACGACGATTGCACAGAAGGTGGCGAAGCCGAGGAGAATGATGCCGAAGGCGGCGTTGACGAGGCGGAAGAAGGTCGGGCCGATGCGGTGGGGTATGAAGCGAACGATGAAGATCAGCGTGGTGAACCAGGTCATGAGCCCGGCGGCGACCATCAGGATTCCCCACCGGGGGGCGTTGGAGCCCAAGATGGAATGGGCGAAGGGGAGCCAGTTGGCGGTGACGCCGACCCAGTAAACCATGGTTGCGGGGTTGAAGATGGTCAGGGCGGCGCCAGCGGCGACATCGCTGGCCAGATGCTTGGGGAGGGCGCCTTTGTCCCAGCGTTTGCGAGCTCTGGTGTAGGCTCGCAGGGGTTCCTTGACGGTGCGGACAAGGAAGTAGAGCCCTAGCGGCAACAGGACCATTACGCCGATGGCCGCGAGGATGGTCCGGAGAGTCGGGTTGGACAGGTCGGAGAGGAGATAGTGACCGCCGAGGAGGACCAGGGAGAAGAGGATCAGGTCGCCGGAGACCGAGCCGACTGCGCAGGCAAGGGTGCGGCGCCAACCGCCCATCATGCCGCGGCGGATGGCCAGCATGTTGACCGGGCCCATCGGCGCGGCCGCCACCAATCCCATGAGATATGCGGCCGAAAGTACGTGGACGTCGGAGACGAACATCATGTGATTGCAGACCGCCAAAATAGGCCGGAATTTCCGTTCAGGCCTTCCGGCAGTCAAGAGTATACGTCAAATCGCCGAAATGAGAGCCATGAATAGCAATGAGAGTGGGGCAATCCGGGCGGGGAGTATTTGTCAGATTTCATCCGAGTCGGTCAGACGCTGGCCTCCTTATGGCGGGTGGCGCATACGAGCCGCCGTTTGGCATGTATGCGATCATGGCACTCCGCAGTGCCGTTCCCGGTGCACCAGCGCGTTCCAGCCCAATTGCCAAGAAGTCGCACACATCACAAAGGAGGCGTGAAAGAATCCTGAAAGAGCCTTCTCACCACAGAGATACAGAGGCGCCGAGAACCAAAAAGAAAGGACCTTTTCTCTATGTCTCTGTGCCTCGGTGGTGACAGTAATTGGCTGTTTCGCAACTTCAAAACGATGTTTGCGCCACCCGCGTTCTTTAAAGGCTGGAAGCTGACCCGCCGAGGCGGGATAACTGAGCGCTGAAGCAGGGCAAACGACGACTGGCAACTGACGACTGACGACTGAGCACCTGTATTGAGCTGGCGTTGTGGAGTAAGATGGTATTGGGCAGAAGCTAAGGCTGGGGTGGCTGGGGAGTGCAATCATGGCGACTCTGCAAGAAGTCTTACAGAAAGCCGTCCGAGAGGGTGAGCTTTACGAGAAGCTCGAGGGCGGTTTCGTGCGCTGTTACGCCTGCGGGCATTGCTGCCGAATACCGGATGGGCAACCGGGAGTTTGCAAGGTCCGGTACAACGAGGGCGGTAAGCTCTTTGTGCCCTGGGGCTACGTCTCGAGCGCGCAGTGCGATCCCATCGAAAAGAAGCCCTTTTATCACGCCTACCCTGGCGCGCTGGCCTACAGCTTTGGGATGCTGGGTTGCGACCTGCACTGTAGCTATTGCCAGAACTGGGTTACCTCACAGGCCTTGCGCGACCCAAGCGCAGTTTCGTCTCTCTTGCGCGTGACAGCGGAAGAGCTGGTCCAGGAGGCAGTGCAACAGGGGGCGAAGGTGGTGGTGAGCACTTACAATGAGCCGCTCATCACCAGCGAATGGGCGGTGGCAGTTTTCAAGCAAGCCCGCGCGGCGGGGCTCAGCACGGGATATGTATCGAATGGCAACGGCACGCCGCAGGTGCTGGAATACCTGCGGCCCTGGGTGGACCTTTACAAGGTGGACCTGAAGAGTTTTGATGACCGGCATTATCGCCAGCTCGGGGGGCGAATGCAGCCCATCCTGGATACTATCCGCAAGCTGCACGAAATGGGATTCTGGGTGGAAATCGTCACCTTGATTGTGCCGGGATTCAACGATTCGGACGACGAACTGAAACGCATGGCGGAATTCCTGGCGAGTGTTTCGCCAGACATCCCCTGGCACGTCACCGCCTTTCACCAGGATTACAAGATGACGGAGCCGGGTAATACCAGCTCGCAAACGCTGGTGCGAGCGGCCGGAATCGGCAAGGCTGCGGGTTTGCGCTTCGTCTATGCCGGAAACCTTGCCGGCCGGACCGGGGAGCTCGAGAACACCTATTGCCCCAACTGCCACGCGCTCCTCGTCGAACGCCTCGGCTTCCACGTCCTCGACTACCGGCTCACCGCAACGGGTTCCTGCCCCGGCTGCGGCGCTGCCATTGCGGGGCGTTGGGCGGCGGATTTTCAAGGCCAGATTGCCGACCTTCCCTACCTGCCTCGATTCCGGAGGCGGTCAAATCCCTCCAGCGCCTAACGCCTGCCGATTGACGATTGCCCGAGAAACGAAACTCGAAAATCGAAATTCGAAACTCGGGAGCCGGTGGTGGGATTTCGAGCTTGGATTTTCCAGTTTCGATTTTCGAATTTCGACCTTCGAGTTTCGGTCTTTGCGAGTCAATCGGCAATCGGCAATCGGCAATCGGCAATTCCGGTGCTTCAGCGGAGCCCATAGAACAGGTATCCGGGCCCCACTCGCATGTTATGGATGAGCGAGGCTGGCGAGACAGCGGCGATGAGCAATCCCCCCACTGCCTGGGCCAGCGCAATCGGCCAGATGTTTCGATGCCGCGCGAAGATCTCGGCAAAGACAAAGCCGGCCACGGTGGTGGCGACCATGAGGATTGGATTGGGGATGTGCGCCGAGCCGAAGATGATCCCCACCAGGAGCGAGCTCAGGTGGCGGTTGCGGACGACTTCCATCAGGCGATTATGAAAATAAGATTGGGCGAGATACTGCTGAAAAGCACACCAGATGCCGTAGGTCAACAGTGAAGCGGCAGCGTGCCGGCTCACTGGCACAAACGTCAGGGCATGCCGCGCAAAACCGAACACGAGAAGAGGAATGTAAGAGGCGAGGGCGATGGGCAATACGACCTGGGCGTTGGCCCGCATTCCGGTAAAGGAGAGGCCAAGCCTCCGGAACGTATCGCGGTGCAGAAAGTGGCTGGCCAGCACGACGCCCAAGAGCACCATCCAGAAGTGAGGATATGTGGACCGCCAGCGCCAGATGTAAGTTACAATGCCAGCGTAAACCAGTATTACTTCCAGGGCGGAATAGATTGGCAACCAGGAATGCGAGTCACTTCCCGCCTTAATTTCATCGACTGAGGTTACTGTGCTCATGAGAATTCCCACACTCATTCTACGTCAATCCGGCCAAAGAGTGAAAAGCCGCCCAGTATTGTTTCTGATGACGGGCGCACTGGTTGGGTTGGTCGCGCTAATTCTTCCGATATACTTTCGCGCGCAGGGGGCGCCGTCCTCGAGGCCTGCGGAGAAGCGGCATGCGCTGCTCATTTCCGTGGACGGACTGGGAGCCAGCCTCTATGACCGTCTTGCCGCGAAGATTCACATTTCCAATCTGCCGAGACTGCGGAGGGAAGGGAGCTACGCAGAAGGTGTGGTGGGTGTTTACCCTACGGTGACGTACCCCTCGCACACGACCATCGTTACCGGGCGGATGCCCGCCGAGCACGGCATCTACTCCAACTTGTCGTCGCGCGAGCCGGGCAAAAACCCCGAAGACTGGTTCTGGTTTACGAAGGCCATCAAAGTGCCTACGCTCTGGGATGAGGCGCGCGCGCACCATATGACGACGGGTGCGGTCTTCTGGCCGGTGACGGCGGGCGCGCCGATTGATTGGGACGTCCCGGAAATCTGGGACCCCCAGAAGCCCCTGGTGGTGGATCCTATATACGTCGCGAAGTACGCTACCCCCGGACTTCTGTTTGAAGCTCTATTGGAGATCGGCCCGCCGCGACCCGGGCAAGAACTTGATGTGACGCGGACTCGCCTGGCGACGTTCATCCTGAAGAGACATAAGCCGGACCTCCTCCTGGTTCACCTGGTCGACCTGGACGAGGAGGAGCACCAATTCGGCCCGGATAGCCCCCAGGCCGCCGCGACCCTGGAGAAGATTGATGGTCACATCGGTGAATTGCTGGCCGCCGACCAGGCCGCCGGGCTGGCTGATTCCACCGATGTCTTCATCGTTTCCGACCACGGTTTTCTACCCGTTGAAGCGGAAATCAAGCCCAACGTGCTGTTCGTGAAGGCGGGGCTGTTGACCGCAGACGACAAAGGGAATGTTACGGGAGGGAGAATCGACACTGTCGCCAATGGCGGCTCATTCTTTATCTATTGGCCGGAATCGGAGGACCTTCGCTCCAAGGTGAACGAAGCCTTGAAACCCCTTCGTGACCAAGGGGTGCTGTGGGCCGTCCTCGAGCGCGCAGCTTTGAGAGAATTGGCTGCGGAGCCTGCCGCGCAGATGGCGCTGGAAGCAGCGACGGGCTACGCTTTCAGCAGCGGCGCGGCTGGCGACTTGCTGGCGAAGGAAAGAAGTACGACTGGGACGCACGGATACTTGCCTTTTCGCCGTGAACTTGAATCGTCGTTTATCGCGTGGGGACCGGATATCAGGTCCGGAGTGGATCTGCACACGATTCGCATGACGGAAATCGCTCCCACCATCTTGAAAGCGATGGGGATCGACGACCCGAAATTCGGCGATCGACCGCCCCTCACGGAAATTCTCAAGTGAGGAAGACAGGAGTCAGAAGTCAGGAGTCAGGAGAAGAGCAAGGAGCAGAATTATGAATAGTGAATGGTGAATGGTGAATTGGGGATGCAGAACTTGCTTTGCGCGGCGCACCCAGGGCTCTGACCGCTGCACTTCTTCAATGCAGGATTCAGGAGTCAGGATTCAGGATTCAGGAGAACAGTGAGGAGCAGAATTATGAATAGTGAATAGTGAATGGTGAATGGTGAATTGGGGATGCAGAACTTGCTTTGCGCGCCGCGCCCAGGGCCTCTGGCCGCTGCACTTCTTCAATGCAGGATTCAGGAGTCAGGATTCAGGATTCAGGAGAACAGTGAGGAGCAGAATTATGAATAGTGAATAGTGAATGGTGAATGGTGAATTGGGGATGCAGAACTTGCTTTGCGCGCCGCGCCCAGGGCCTCTGACCGCTGCGCTTCTTCAATTCACAATTCAGAATTCACAATTCAGAATTGTCCTAGTCCCCAGTTCCCAGTCCCCAGCCCCTAGTCCCGCGGCTGTCTTGTGCTGGAGTAGTAGGACCACTCGCTGGCCCAGGTGGCCACGCGGAACCAGTAACGGCCGAACATAACGGCCTGTTGAACAACAAAAAGGCTGGCCAGCGCCAGGAGTTCACGAATGTGCGGCGCGCCGCCGATGGTTGCATTGACGAATCCCCAGGGGAACAGCAGCCGGTAAAGGCCCAGGAGCGCCAGCCCCAAGGATGAAGGCACAATATAAACGCCTATCGCTCCCTTGAGACGGCCGAGCGAAAAACCCAGGGAAGCGAGGAAGGCCTGGATCGCGCCCGTACCTTCTTCCAGCACCAGCCGGACGCGTGCATAGTCCATGACCAGGTTAACAAAACCCAGCCCCAGCACCACGAGCAATGAGACTGCGAGGCGAGCCCAGAAAACCGGGCGGTCGTCGGCCCAGTTGTCCGCCCAGTGATCCACCAACTGGCCCAACTTTTCATTCAGGAGCTTGAAGACGATCCAATAGCAAATGAGGCCAATGACCAGGAGGCGCAGCAAACGCCATGCGTAGCGTCCGGTGTCGCGAAGGAAATCTCCCAGCGAATACTCCAGGTCAGGCGCTTTGAAGCGAGTCAGCACTCCGCCGGCCAGAATCGAGTTCAGCGCCAACGAGACGAAGCCCATGCAAATAATTACCGTTGCATAACGATCGAAGCTACCCGGACTATTGAAGGCGAAGTCCGTTAACCAATCAACGGAGAAGCCACGCGCCAATTCCCGGCCCATCAGGCTGTGTCCGGTGAAACGCTGGATGCCACGGTAGATGGGAAATCCGGCGAGCGCGGCAATGGCGAGATTAGCAAGGAACAGAATCCAGACTGCCGACCCGGTGCGGCGTGTGATGGAGAGTCCCTGCCGAACGGATGACCCGACACTCATCTTGATCCTCCCCGATGTCATTCCGAGCGAAGCGAGGAATCTCGCTCTGGTTCTTTCTTCCGCCTACGCTCCGGCTACGCCGCTTGAGCTCCAGTCGACCCTAGCGCAGAGCGAGATTCCTCGCGCAGTTTATCCTGAGCGGACAGAGCGAGATTCTTCGCTTCGCTCAGAATGACAGCGAAGGGCTCGGAATGACATCCTCGGCCTGGCCGGGGCAAGGCCCGGCCCTACATCCAATGACGCCGCAGGCCTCAACTGAAAAACCCGGCGGCGAAGAACAGATTCTCAAGCCAGAAAATCCAACGGACGTACCACTTGGCTGCGGCGCGGTTGTCTGGCTCGGCCAGCCGGCTGTTATGGGTGAAGTTGGCTTCCAGCGCCAGCTTTCGCTGCGGGTCCACTTCTGCCGACGTCACCTTGGAGGGTTTCTCGAAAACAAACTTCACCCAGCGATACTTTCCGTCCCAGTTTCTTTCGATGGTCTCACCATTATCGAAGCGAATCACCACATCCACAGGCGCAAGGGCCTCGCCCAGACGACGCACGACGACCGTAGACCGATAGAGTTTGCTCTTACTTTTCTCAGCGAGTTTGGCAGCGTCCTGTTCGAGGTAGGTGTTCCTCTTGCCATTTTCGTCGTAAACCCCGACTTTGCCCTCGAGGAGTTCGCTTCTGAGGTCACTGACTTCATAGTCGGCAACGTTCGAGCCGTAGAAGAACTGCTCGAAAAACCAGTTCATATTTTGCCCGGAGACTTCGTTCACGACGTCGACAAAGTCCCGAGTGCTTGGATGACGATAGCGCCAGCGCTGCTGATAGGTGCGCATGACGCGCGCCATGGTCTCCGGGCCCAAATAGCTCTCCAGGGTTCGGAGCGCGAGTGCCGGCCGCCCATAAGAATTGACCACATAACTACTGCCGTCCAGATATTGCCATCCGTTCCGGACCAGTTCGTCATCCTTGGCATGCTCGAGGTATTCGAGGCGGCGGCTGGTGCGGTCCGGGGTTCCCACACACCCGAAGTAAGTACCCAGCGGGATATCGCCGACCCCCGCGAAGGGGAACTGGGGCAACTCGACATTGAACCACGGGTGAATTAGGAAAGGCATGCCGAAAACGTGTTGATAACTGCATCCCTGGCCATAAGCGGTTTCAAGGACTTTGCCGGTTGAGTAAGTGTTGAACCCTTCGTCGAGCCATGCTTCCTCGAATTCATTGTTCCCCACCATGCCATACCAAAACTGGTGCCCAAACTCATGGACGGTGACGCCCTCGGGGGAAAAGGAATGCTCGCCTGGCCAGAAGTAGGCGCCACATGTAATGAATGTGGGATACTCCATGCCGCCGGTGTTCGAGCCGCGTTGGGGATCGACCACCGTCAACGTGTCGTAAGGATACTGGCCGTACCACAAACCGAAATATTTAAGCCCGTTGAAGGCGGCGCGGAAATAGCGGTCGGCAAGGCTGCGGTGATCGGGCTGGAGCAAAAGCGTAACCGACACGTCGCGCAGGGCAACCTGGTCAGCGGGCAGGTTAAGGATTCGGGCCCAGCTCACGAGTTCGTCGTCGCGTACTTCATGGCCCCCGTCGAAGGTGCGGGTGAGCTTGATAAAATGCGGGCTGGCGGTCCAGGCAAAATCGTGAACGTCCTCCTGGTGGAAGTAGTAGGTGGTAGTCCGGTCAGGATTGCTTTGGGTGCGGCGCAAAAACCCCGTTGCACCCAAGATATAATTCGAGGGGACAGTCAGGTCAACGTCCCAGGCGCCGTAATCCGCAAAAAACTCGGTATTGGCGT
Source organism: Terriglobia bacterium (assembly GCA_050008675.1). GTDB lineage: Bacteria > Acidobacteriota > Terriglobia > UBA7540 > UBA7540 > CAVROP01. The sequence continues at coordinate 103,657 of JBEKME010000005.1, read as the reverse complement.
GGAATTGGTGGCAATTCCAGCCACCTTCCTTGCGGCCGCGCTCGCCCGCTGCTTCGTAAACGCCGATCTTGGGGAACCACTGTCCAACCAGGATGTAATCGTCGTCATAGCCCGTGCGTGCCAAGGCGCGCGGGAGCTTCGAGGTGAAACTGACCGAGAGCTCAATGCTGCCGTGAGGTGGAAGGGGCTGCGGTAGCGGCACTCGGATTACGCTCTGATCGGCGGCATTATCGTCGTCGGGGTGCACGAACGTTATCGCCGGCGTCAGATCTGCGCCGCCTACAATCTGAAGTCTGTTGACGTCCACCCATCCCCACTTTTGTCCTTCCGGCTCGGCTTTCCATTCTTTCAGCAGAGTGCGGCGTCTGCTGATGGAGGCCTCCTGCAGGAATGTGCTATCCATGTTTTTGAATGCATTGAGATACAAGTGGAAATATAGGTCCGGAATAGAATCCTCAGTGTGGTTCCACCAAGTAAGGTTGTAGTGGCCCGCGACCTTCTTCGTGGCCGGATCGAACTTGGCTGAAATCTGGTAGCGGACGATGGGATGTTCGATGCGAGATTGGTAAGTTTGAGCGCTGACGTTGATGCCGAAAGGCACCAGCACCGCCAGCACTCCGAGCAAGATTCGTTTGTTCATCTTGCCTCCAGGATTGGTCTGGACCGCTTGGCTTGCCGTTTTCAGCAGTTCTATCTCACGCGCTCCACTCGGGCGTACGCTATTGTATCAAATCCCGATGCAAATCGAGCAATGCCTTTTTGCGCATCCTTAACAGGTTGCTGAAAGAACCCAACGGCATGTCATTCTGAGCGCAACGGGGCGGAGCGAAGAATCTCGCTCTGGACTTTTCCGCCGAGAAACCGCAGGGCGAGATGCTTCGTCCGCCGCGGCGGACTCAGCATGACAGCGAGGGGGAGCTCACGAGGACAGCAGATTGCATTTTCTCACCAACCTGTTACAGGGAACCGGAGCCCCGGGATTTTTCCCCCTCTATGCTCGAGGTTGTGCTCGTTCTCCAGAAGGGGAACACGAACCGGATGGTCAAGAAAATTCCTGCTGTCAGCGTCAGTCCCACGAGTTCGAGAAAGACCGCGCGGAGGAATTTGCTGGCGGGAAGGCCCAATTGCTCGCGCAGCCAAACCCAGGAACAAATGTCGAAAACATAAAGGCCAACCGTGCAGTCGCGGGTTGTCCGACTGGCAGCATAAAGGAGCAAGGCAATAATGAAGATGCCAGCCATGATCCTCAGCGCATAGATGAGAGTTCGTACGTAAGGCAGTTTCTCCGGCACTCGCAATTTTCCTCCGGTTGATTTACTGCGACGGCATTGTACCTGCCGGGCGCACAGCTTGCAAGATTGTTATCTCACGAGCAAGGTTGGCAAAGAAGATTGACTAAGCCGTTGGGAACAGGCCGCCCAGGTTGAGGATGATTACCGACCCCACGATCAAGGCTATGCCAGCCACCAGCAGTTTCTTCGTCTTTGGCGAGGTCGCTTTCCACTCGCCCGTAAGAATTCCAACTATGTTGGAGGCAAGGATGATCGAAGCCACGAGGAGCGCGAAACCAAGCGACGTCCCGTACTTCCCAACCAGCGTCGCCCCGATTCCGTACCCGACCATTCCACCCAGCCACAACAATGCCATGGCAACCCCGAGGAGCGCCTCAACCGGCCATCCTGTTTGGTGGAAGAGGGGCCAAGTCCGGTTGCGAATAACCAAATAGAGGCAGTAGAGAAGATTCGGAATGAAGCCGGCGCCGAGTACCAGTGCCCACACGGCGTAGGTCGCGGTGACTGGATTGGCGCCGATTTCAATGCTTCTTCGGAGAAGTTCTCCCCCGAAAACAAAACCCAGGTTCAGGTTGGCGCCGAATATGCCGGTGAATATGCAAATCCCAAGGCCGACCAGAAAGCTACGCCCGCGCTCATTCGTTGGGGTTGCCGCTGTCGCTTGTTCCTTTTGCCTGCGGTTGCCGGCGACGCCATAGAAGGCTAGGCCCGCGATCAGAACCGGCATGCTCACGAGCAGTAGGAGACCGCGCGGTTGGAGTAGGGCAGCGGGGTTCAGCACCAGCAGCGGAACCAGCGAACCGCCAAGACAAGAGAGACCTGCCACCACCGCAACCGCCAGCGCCATTCCTACCGCGCTAATCCCCAGCCCATAGGTGACTTGGGCGATTCCCCAGAAGAAACCAAAGACCAACGGATACAGGAGCATCCTTGGTGCGGCGCCCCGATACAGTTCTGCCAGTCCCGGAACAAATCCAGTAGCCAACATCCAGGGCAGGAGCAAGAGGGCTACAGCGGCGAAAACCAACCAGGTGTTTTCCCACTGCCAGCGACGGGAATATTTCATGGGCGCCGGGAAGCTACCGTTCAACACACCACTCACGAAGATGATTGCCATGCCAAACCAGAAATGTCCACTCATCGGTGTTCCTTGGAGGTGCGGGAGTCGGGAGGTCGAGTCAGCATGTAGTGATACGCGAGTATAACTGGGCTGCTCTTGACACAATCACGGAGGCGCATTTTAGGGTGCTGGTCGGCAGGAATCAAGCGAATTGTGAAATTGAGGAATGAGGACTTTTGACGGGCTGGTGGCGGTCGTGTAAGCTGTACTTGCGAAACCGAGGTGCTGTATGTCCACCAAGACGCGCGAGCTGACTTGGGCGAAGGGCGACGTCGATAATGACGCGGAAAGGAAGCCAGTCGCCGGCCCAGTTCCTTGTTGAATTCTGCGAGAATTTGCTGAAAAACCCTTCTTTTTCGTTGAAAATGATTTTTGTAGTAAAATTGCGGGTGAGATGGACTTCCATCAACTCTGCGACGTATGCCGACAGCGCGAAGCTCAGCACATCTTCGCGGAGGGCGCAGAAGCGGCCGATCAAACAAGACGGGAGGCACAATGGCAGAACTGACCGTAACAACCTATTCGGGTGAGGACGGCTACATCGTGGCCGAGTGCCTGGAAATTCCAGGATGCCTCTCACAAGGCAAGACAAGAGAAGAGGCTCTCCAAAACATCCAGGATGCCATTCGAGAGTGCCTTTCAGTCATGCTCGAAGACCTAGTCAAGCATGGCCACCACGCGACACCGGATGCCGAAGCGAAAGAACAACAAATGATCCGCGTCCAACCCCCGCAAGTTGAACTTATCCACACCTAAATGGGCGTCAAAGACCTTCCCCTTGATTCAGGTGAGCGCATTGCTCGCGTGTTCGAATGCCTTGGATTTCAAAGAAGGCGAACGGGAAACCACATCGTTCTAACCCATCCTGACAAGTCGATGCTCTGTATCTCGATTCCCAACCACAAGGAAGTTGACCGAAGATTACTCCGCACGGAAATCCGAAAAGCGGGGTTGACGGTGGAGGAATTTCGCAGCGCGTGGGAGAAACTATAAGCCCGGCAGCCAGGGTCGGTCCAGTTCCTTGTTGAATTCCGCGAGTTGAGCAGCGCGTGCCCTCTCGAGCTTTTCCAACGGGCGGAGTGCCTCACGCACCACCTCGCTGGCGCAATAATGCAGGGATGTCTCGCTTGCCGTGGGCTATGGCGACAACCTCGATGAGACTTCTCTCTGCCCGGTAGGTGACGAGGCAGTTACCGACTGGCCAGAAGAGAAGTGGGAACTGGGTGAGATCCTCGCTTGTGCCCCATACCAGGAATTCGTGCGAGCTCCTCGAAGGCTTCGAAGAGCTTAGCGATCAGGCGGTCCGCCGCATCCACGTTGTCCTCTGCGATGTATTCCCAGATCTCATCGAGGTCTTGGTCCGCATCGCCACCGAGAACGTAGCCGCTCATGGGCGCTGCTTCCGCCACTCCTCAGACTTGCGCTGGAGACGGGCACGCGCCTTGGCGGGATCAAAGGTCTCGCCGCGATCCAAGGAAGCCAGTCGCCGGCCCAGTTCCTTGTTGAATTCTGCGAGTTGGGCAGCGCGCGCTCTCTCGTGCTCTTCCAACAGCCGGAGTGCCTCACGCACCACCTCGCTGGCAGAGTTGTATCGGCCGCTTTCCACTTTAGTTTGCACGAACTGCTCGTGTTCCGGGGTTAGTGAAACGTTCATCAGCCCTTCCTCGGAGGGTTCTCCACATCCACTGTACTGCGCATAACAAACCCTGTCGATGTTTAGCATCGCGCGAGGTTGGTGTCATTTGGGATCGAACTCCCTGCGAAACGCCGGTCATTCCCGCTTTCGCGGGAATGACCGTGGCTTGCAAGGCTCATGTGTCGCAAATGACACCGGCACCCGCCGCTCCGTCAGCTTGCTCCTGGTCTGGGAAGCGGCTATGATTTGGCGTATGAGAATTCGCTTGGTCGTCGAGTTGGACCGCGAGACGAAACGTTGGTCAGCGGTGTTCCCTGAGCTGCCCGGTTGCGGTTCGGCGGGCGACACGGAGCAGGAAGCCGCTGCCCATGCGAAGGAAGCTCTGGCATTGTGGTTTGAACCGACCGACTTGTTATCTCAGATGCAGTTGGCTTGAGAATATTGGAGGCGCGGGTGAGAATCGAACTCACGCATAAAGGTTTTGCAGACCTCTCCCTTACCACTTGGGTACCGCGCCCCTTGAGAACAGTTGCTAGTGGTTAGTGATTAGTGGCTAGAAAGCCCCAACGCTAACGTCTGGCCACTAACCACTAGCCACTAACAACTAGCCACTGTACTTAATGGAGCGGGAAACGGGATTCGAACCCGCGACTTCGACCTTGGCAAGGTCGCACTCTACCACTGAGTTATTCCCGCTCGGGCACAAACCTTACCTCTCGTCAAGTGATTATAGGAAGCGGTGATTGGTAAAGTCAAGCCGGTTCCGGCCCGCCCTTCTGCGATGCGTCCGTGGGAGCCCCTGGGGGCTGGGCCGCCTCGCGCAAGAACTTTGCGGACTCCTCCGGCGGTGTGGGATTGATGTAGAAGCCCGTGCCCCATTCAAAGCCGGCGACTTTGGTCAGTTTTGGCATGATCTCCAGGTGCCAGTGGTAGTAATCCTCTGTGGATTCCCCGATGGGCGCGGTGTGAATGATGTAGTTGTAAGCAGGCCACTCCAGCACGCGGTCCAGACGCGACAGCATATCCTTCAGAATCGGAGCGAGCTGCTCGAACTCAGCTTTCTGGGATTGTTCGAAGGCACATTGGTGGGTCTTGGGGATGATCCATATCTCAAAGGGGAATCTTGGAGCAAAGGGCGCCAGAACCACGAAGGCCTGATTCTCCGCAATCAGCCGCACACTCTTTTCCATCTCCTGGCGAATGATATCGCAAAAGATGCAGCGCTCTTTGAAGTTGTAGTGTTCACGCGCGCCGTCCACCTCTTCGCGGACGCGCTTGGGCACAACGGGCAGAGCGATGAGCTGGGAGTGGGTATGCTCGAGCGAACCGCCCGCAGCCTCACCGTGGTTCTTGAATATCAGGATGTATTTGAAGCGCCGGTCTTTCTCGAGGTCCAGAATGCGGTCGCGGTAGGCCCAAAGCACGTCCTCGACTTTGCGCGTGGGCATGGTGGCCAAGGTCAGGTTGTGCTGCGGCGTCTCGATAATGACCTCGTGCGCCCCGATGCCATTCATCTTGTCGTAAAGGCCTTCACCCTGCCGGTTGAGTGTACCCTCGATGCCCAGGGCAGGGAACTTGTTCGGCACAACGCGCAGCGACCAGCCGGGGGTATCCCGCGCGCTACCATTGCGGTAAGCAAGAATTTCCGGCGGCGTTTTCTTTTCGTTGCCAGGGCAGAATGGACAGAAGCCCGAGCCGTGGATCTGAACTTTGTCCCGGACGAAATCCGTTGGTCTTAGGGCTCGGTCAGTAGCAATGATGACCCACCGCCCGGTAATGGGGTCTCTTCTTAGTTCAGGCAAAGGTTTTACTCCTTCCGCGGCTAAACCCCGAAGGGAAGCGGCCAGTCAAGCCTTGAAAGCATCCTTGAGCAGCCGAACTTGCAAGCCCTCCTCCGGGTTCAATGACACGCTCACCACATCAAAGCGGCAGTTTATGGGTTTCCGTCCGAGTTGCCGCAAGTATTCCTGGGCTGCCCTGATAACCCGCTTTTGTTTGTTCGGGGAAACCGCTTCCTCGGGCGGACCCGCTGCCTCGGAGGTCCGAGCCTTCACTTCCACAAAGACCAGGATGGGCCCATCCCACCCCACCAGGTCGAGCTCTCCGGCGCCTGAACGGGCACGCCAGTTTCGCGCCACTACAGTATATCCTGCTTGGCGCAGATACCAATAGGCCAGAGTTTCCCCGCGTACACCGAGGTCCGGAATTTCGGATTCGCCCCGCTCTTCCTGCTGTAATAAGGCCGCCCTTTGCGCGCGCTGCCGCTCTTTCCATGCCAGCGCACGATACATCAACCGTGCCAGCAAACCCATTGTAATAGCAACCCGCGCCGTGTGACAGGTAATGCCCGGGCTCAGCGCTCAACCCTCGACTTTGACAGGTCACGAACGCCCTAGCCACGGACAGAAATTCGAGCGCCGATGCGTCCATTGGCCGAGCTATTTCTCGACCTCGGCGAGGCAAGCGTCGAGGATTTCGAGCGCGATATCCGCGTGCTCCCGCTCGATGATCAAGGGTGGCATCAGTCGCACGGTGCTCTCGCCGCAGCCCAGGACGAGCAGGCCCTGATGGAATGCCCTCTCGATGACCTTGTGGCGCGCCTCCGGGTCAGGCTCACGTGTTTCCTGGTTCTTGACTAACTCGATTCCGATCATCAGGCCGCGCCCCCGCACCTGGCCCACAAGCGGGTGCTTGTGTGGCCAGTCCGCAAGCCGGCCCATGATGTATTCTCCCATGCGCGCGGCGTTCGCAACATACTTTTCTTCCAGCAAGCGAATAGTCTCCAGCGCCGCCGCGCAAGCCACCGGGTTCCCTCCGAAAGTGGAGGCATGCGCGCCCGGACCCCAGTCCATCAACTCTGCGCGGGCTACCGCCACGCCGAGTGGCAGGCCGGAAGCGATGCCCTTCGCCGTGACCAGGATGTCGGGTACAACGCCGAAGTGTTCGCAGGCCCACATCTTTCCGGTGCGCCCCATTCCGCACTGGACTTCATCGAAAATCAGCAGGATGCCGTACCGATCGGCCATCTGCCGCAGCCTGACCAGAAAGCTGGGAGGGGGCACGATGTATCCGCCTTCGCCCTGGATCGGCTCCACCACAATCGCCGCCACTTCATCCGGAGGAACGGCCGTCCTGAAGAGCTGATTCTCGATGAACTCTGTGCAGACCCAATCGCAAGGGCACTCCGGCGCGCGATGCCCAGCGGGGCATCGATAGGGGTTCGGGTACGGAGCGTGCGCCACTCCGGAAAGCAAGGGGCCAAAACCACGCCGCTGGACGGGTTTGCTCGCGGTCAGGGAAAGCGCGCCCAAGGTTCGGCCGTGGAACGCGCCCATGAACGCAATCAAGCGATGGCGCTTGGTGTGGTAGCGTGCGATCTTTATGGCGGCTTCAATGGCCTCGGCGCCGGAATTCCCGAACACCACCCGCTTGGGGAATTTGCCCGGGGTTATCGCCGCCAGTTTCTCCGCGAGTTGAACCAGCAGGGGATAGTAGAAATCCGTGCCGGACATGTGAATCAGCGTTGCCGCTTGGCGCTGAATGGCTCGCACCACGTCTGGGTGACAATGGCCCGTGGATACCACAGCGATGCCCGCCGCGAAATCCAGAAACACATTCCCATCCACGTCTTCGACGCTCACGCCTTCGCCCCGTTGGGCAACCAGGGGGTAGTCCCGCGTATACGAAGGCGAGATGAATTGGCGGTCGAGTGCCAGGACCTTCTGAGCTTCCGGACCGGGAAGAGGCGTTTTGATTGAAGGGGCTTTCCTTTCCATGTGAATCCTCCTTTGCGCTGCCTTCTAGCTGGCGCGATTGATTGTCAGGTTTTGAGTGAGCAGGGAGTGCAGGGAGGGATTAGTCCCCGCCAAAGAGGTTGGGCCGCGCCAATAAAGGAAGTGTGAACCGCAAGCTAGACATGATTACTTCCGCTTCCAACGAGTTCCGAGCTTGCTATCTTCTAGTATAACACCGGCCTTTTGAAGATGCTGGCGAATTTCATCGGCGCGAGTAAAATTGCCCTTGCGACGCACCTCGTCACGTTCCGCAACCCATCTCTCGATTTCCTCGTCGGTCAGGGACTCCACGAGCGGAGCGCTTGCGTGGCCATTGCCCACTGTCCCGGCCTCAGCTCCTTCTGGCGCCCTTATGGCCGCATCGAGCTTGATGAACCCAATTGCTTCTTTCACAAAGCCGAATTGTCGCAGCTTGGCGTAGTCACTATCTTCGAGGACAGCGAAAATTCGGTCCCAGCGCTCCAGCGTGTCCAGGAAGGCAGCGCGATCGCCCGCCCGGAATTCGCCTTGGTCCATGGCCGTGTTTCCATCCCGCACCATGGCGAAGACGGCGCCCAGGGCTTCGGCAGTGTTCAAGTTGTCGTCCATGGCATCTTCAAACGCCCGGCAGGCGGCGCGGGCGCGATCCTGCAAAGCGGCATTCTCCCCCGCAGAGAATGCCTCATTGGTCAGCCGGAAGCGGAAATTCCTGAGCCGGTCGATGGATTGTTGCGCCTGATGCAGGCCATCAAAGGTGAAGTTCAAATGCCGGCGGTAAGGGACAGAGGCCAGCAAGTATCGGATCGCCGAGGGCTTGTAACCCTTGGCTAAAAGGTCGCGTAGCGTATAGAAATTGCCCAGTGACTTCGACATCTTCTCGCCGTTGACGATGAGATGCTCGGCGTGCAGCCAGTAGCGCACGAACGGCTTGCCCGTGGCCGCCTCGCTCTGCGCAATCTCGTTCTCGTGATGGGGGAAGATAAGATCGACGCCTCCGGAGTGGACGTCAAAAGTCTCGCCCAAGAATTTCATGGACATCACGGAGCACTCGATGTGCCAGCCGGGTCGCCCGGGGCCGAGCGGCGTCTCCCAAAAGGGCTCGCCTTCCTTCGGCGCCTTCCAGAGCGCAAAGTCGCGGGCGTCGTTCTTGTCGTACTTGTCCGAATCAATCCGTGCCCCGTCGCGGATGCCCGAAAGGTCGATCTTGGACAGTTGGCCGTAGTTCTTGAATGCGGCCACCCGGAAGTAGATCGAGCCCTCACTCGCGTAGGCGTAACCTCTTTCAACCAGCGTCTGGATCACTTTCACCATGTCAGCGATCGAGTCCGTGGCGCGCACCACGATTTCAGGATCCTCCAGGCTCAAGAGTTGGCGATCCATTTGGAAGGCTTCGATGTATTTCTCTGTGTACTCGCGCAACGACACGCCCGCGGCTTGGGAATTGCGGATGGTGTTGTCGTCCACATCTGTCAGGTTCATGACGTGCTGGAGCGTGTATCCCCGGTACTTCAGCCAGCGTCGCAGGATGTCCTGGAACACGAAGGTGCGGTAATTGCCGATGTGGGGGAAATCGTAAACGGTAGGGCCGCAAGTATATATGCCGACCTTATTGTCGTGGAGCGGCTTGAACTCTTCGATTTGCCCGCTCAGTGTGTTGTAGATGCGGAACGGCATACAGTCAGCCTGCTTCTCAGTGATGCGAACGCTCAATTCTAGGGGGCGGCTCAAAGCAAGTCAAGAAATGTGCAGCGAGGGTAGTGCCGTTGTCTGGAATGTCGCCCCCACAAAACGACGGTCACCCCCGCGTAAGCGGGGGGGGCGAACCCAGTCCGTAGACAGGACATTTCGGAAGGCTTGCGGAGTGGATTCCCGGCCTTCGGCAAGCTCAGGGCACGCTTTTGGCGCGAATGACTGCGGCCCCTGGAGAACTGCCCTCTCCCTTGGGGAGAGGGCTGTTTACTCCAGTCATAGTTGCTCCTACGACCCGGACCGTGGGCTTGCCGTTGCCGGTCCTAACCTACGGCCCGACGTGAAACGTGCCCACCATGGTGACATTGCGGGATGAATTCCCGAGATAAACCGAGTAGTCGCCGTTCGCCACCTGCCAGTCATGTGAATGCACGTCCCAATAAGAGAGGGGATGGGACGAGTCGTTCTCATCGACTTCAATTGTGACGGCTCTTGTCTCGCCAGGGCGGAGCAGAACCTTGTGCCACCCCACCAGCCGTTTAGGGGGCTCGGCCATCGCGGCCGGCAACCCCAGATAGACCTGAGCAACCTCGGCACCGGCCACGGATCCTGTATTGGTCAAGTCGAAACTCACTTGGAAACGGCGGCCCTCGTGTGCCCGTTCTCGCTCCCACTCCCAGCCCGAAGAAGAAAGGTCCGTGGTCAGTCGCGCATCGGAGATCGAGAATGTTGTGTAAGAGAGGCCGAATCCGAACGGAAACTCCACATTGAGGCCGTTCACGTCGAACCACTTATATCCGACATTAAAGCCGTCGATGGTGTAATCGACGTTAAATTGCGAGGTCGGATTGGGCCAATCGTAGATGGTGGGCCGAGGCAGGTCGTTTACGCTCGCCGGAAACGTGATCGGCAGTTTGCCCGATGGGTTCACGGTTCCGAAGAGAATATTGGCAATCGCCGGCCCCCCGCGTTCACCCGGATACCACGCCTCGAGCACCGCGGCGACGTTCGAGAGCCACGGCATCACTTGCGCTCCGCCGTTTTCCATCACCACAATCGTGTTCCGATTCGCCGCCGCAACCGCTCCCACGAGAATATCCTGATTCATCCAAGGGGGGGGTTCAACCCAGTCGCCGAAATACAAGTTGAGAAGATCCATGCCCTCGCTCGTCCATTGGTTGACGAACACGATGGCCACGTCGGAGGAAGCCGCCAGCGCCGCTGCCGCGCCAGAATCCTTCCCGTCGTTGAACTGCACACTGGCGCCGGGAGCCTTAGCCTGAATCGCCGCCACGGGGGAAGACGGGTCCCAAATCACCGGCGCCCAGCCAGGCGGCCACGGGTAGACATACGGGGGGGGGAGGGCCGCTCCGCCGTTGGGATAGACCTGCGCCGAGCCACCCCCCGAAAGCACGGCAATATCGGCATGCAAGCCAATGACTGCGATGGAGCCCAGGGCCGACCCATTAAGCGGAAGCACTCCATTGTTCTGGAGCAGAACCGCCCCTTGCTCTTCGACTTCCTGCGCGATGGCATCGTCGGCGGCTACATCAATGGGGTGCGGCGAAGCAGGGTAGTCAAAGAGCCCCACCGCAAACATGGCGCGCAGAATCCGGTGGACCATGTTATCGAGCCGCGATAGCGGAACCTGGCCGCTCTCGACAGCGGACTGGAGGTCTCCGAAGTAGGCGCTATTTGCCTGCTCTTGGTCAAGGCCGGCATTGGCCGCTGGCGCCGTGCTATGCGTGGCCCCCCAGTCTGACATGACGAAGCCCGGAAATCTCCAGTCACCTTTCAGAACCGTCGAGAGCAAGTAGGGATTCTCGCAGGCATAAGTACCGTTGACCAGGTTGTAGGAGCACATCACCGACTGCACGCCCGAGTCTTTGACGCCGATCTCGAAAGCCAGCAGATCGCTTTCGCGCGCCGAACGATCATCAATCAGAACATTAGCCAGAAAGCGGCCCGTCTCCTGGTCGTTGAGCGCAAAATGCTTGATGCCCCCGACGACATGTTGATCCTGGACGGCCCGGATATGCGCGGCGGTGATTTTCCCCGCCAGAATCGGATCCTCGCCCTTGGTTTCGAACGTGCGCCCATCGCGAGGCTCGCGCCCAATCAGGTTGGTGTTCCCTCCCAGGTGAACGTTCATACCGTAGGCACGGAGGTCACGCCCGATCACTTGGCCGTATTTGTAAGCCTCGTTCACGTCCCAACTGGCCGCGCTGGCAATGGAGGAGGGCAAGGCGGTAGCTGGCCCGACGCCGTCCCCCACTCCCACGCTTCCATCCGCCAGATAAAGATCGGGGATGTGCAGCCGGGGAATGCCCGGAACGAATCCTCCGGCGCCATTCGCTGTCCCTGGACAGACCCCATACGAATATTCACAGGCGCCGTGCACCAACTGGACCTTCTCAGCCATGGTCATCCGCGAGACCAGATGATCGGCGCGCCGGTCGGGATCTGCATCCGGCTCCGTAAGCTCTGCCGACAAGCCATGGCTGCCGGTGAAAGTGCCCTCCATCCTATTGTCAGCCACCAGACGCCCTACGTAATGCTGGTTAGCCTCCGGGAGATCGAATTCAATCGTCCGGCTGCCGGGTTCGAATCGGATGTTGGTCAGGTTTTCCCAGTGCTTCTCTGCATCGATGAAAATGCGGCCGCTGTACAGGCCACCGCCGCTTGAAAGTTCTAACCTGCCGCTGTAGTTGTTCGCGTTGATCTTCCACTCGCCGGAGATCTGGTCCGCCGCCTGGGCCGAAGGGCCTGTGGCGGAAAGGAAACAGACGGCGCACGAAACCAGAAAAGGCATCAAGGCAAAGGATCTTCGCCGTGAGTGAGTCATCTGAACCACCTCCATTTTATGTAGGATGTAAAAAGCGGAGCTGATTATATCCCTGGCCAGGGTCTACCGCAAGTCGTGGTGTCCCACTGTCGTGGTGTCCCACACCGCCGCGAGAGTAGTGACATCTGGCGGCTTCCGTCGTATTCTTTGCACTGCAACAAGCAGTCATGCGAATCATGGGAGGGTTTATGCGCAAAGCTTTGGGGGATTCTTCCGACGGTTGTACGAGGCGGGACTTAATACGGGCGGCCGGGACGCTAGGGTTGGGCATGGCGGCACAACAACTTCTGCGGCGCAGGGTTGAGGCTCGCTCCCTGGGCGGGCCCAGCGAGCTGCCTTTGCCTGCCACCCTGGAGATCGACCTTGAACGGCGTCTGGGCACAATCGATCCCAACATTTACGGGAACTTCATTGAGCATCTTGGCCGGTGCATCTATGGCGGGATTTACGACGAGGGCTCGCCTCTGGCCGACGCCGACGGGAACCGCACGGACGTTCTCGAGGCGGCGCGCAAGCTCCACGTCACGCAATTGCGCTGGCCGGGCGGGAACTTCGGCTCCGGGTATCACTGGCAGGATGGAATCGGCCCCAAGGATGCCCGGCCGGCGCGTTACGACTTGGCGTGGTTCGAGCGCGAATCGAACCGCTTCGGGACCGACGAATTCATTTCGACTTGTCGAAAGCTGGGAGCGGCGCCGTACATTTGCGTCAACATTGGGACGGGTACCATCGACGAAGCTTCCTCCTGGGTGGAGTATTGCAACCGGCAGGGTGGAACCTACTTTTCAGACTTGCGGAAGAAAAATGGCCATCCTGAGCCCCACGCGGTGAAGTACTGGGGCATTGGGAACGAGATTTACGGCGATTGGCAAATCGGCCACAAGAACGTCGCGGACTACGCCAAAATGGGGCTGGAATTCGCCAAGGTGATGAAGTGGCAAGATCCCAGCATCAAGCTGGTGGCTTGCGGCACCGGCGACCCGAGCTGGGACCGGCCCGTGCTGGAATCCATGGTCAATCATGTGGACTACATCTCCGCGCACTACTACACGGTCAGCGACGAGCTGAAGGATTATTACGAGATCCTGGGTTCGGTGGCGCAAATGGAGCAAACCCTACGCAACTCTGCCCTGGTAGCCGAGAGCGTCTCCGCCCAGGTGCGAAAGCCCACGCCGGTGTGGACTGCCCTCGACGAGTGGAACATCATCAACAACTGGTCAGACGGATCAAAGCGCGACGACATTCATAAATACGAAATCATTTATAACCTTCGGGACGCTTTGTGGGTGGCCTCGGCTTTGAATTCCATCCAGCGCCATTGCCGCACCGTGCGCATGGCAAATCTCGCACAGCTCGTCAATGATATCGCGCCCATGCAGACTTCACCCACCGGCCTGCTCCTGATGACGACCTATTACCCGGTAGAGCTGTATGCCAGCCGCTCCGGCAACGTCGCCCTGGATGTGATGGTGCAGTCACCACGCTTTGAGACCAAGAGCTTTTCCGACCAGCCTTATCTTGACGTCGCGGCAACCTACGATGAAGCGAAGCAGAAAGTCATGCTTGCGGTTGTCAATCGCCGTAAGGAGGGCGACTTGACGGGCAGTGTCGAACTTGCAGGACTGCGCGCCAAGCCCGGCGGCCGCGCTTTCCAGATCACGGGCGCCAGCCCTGAGGCGACGAACACCTTTGCGAACCCTCAGGGCGTGGTCACTCAAGAGGTGAAACTCGAGGCCTCGGGCAGCCGCTTCGATTACCAATTCCCGCCCCACTCGATTTCCTGGCTGGAATTCGAAGTCGTGAGATATTGACGCGTTGTGGATTGAATTCGGTGATAGACTGTGGGGCAGGTACGGAAATTGCTGTGAGTCAAACAGGGTGGCTCAAATGAACCGGCGAGGTCAAGTTCGCCTTGCTGGCCTTGGCAAGTAACTTGAGCCCCCGCGGGGTGTGCGATGTCGCTAAAAGTAAAAGCATTATGGGCAGTATTGGTATTCTGCATGGTGGGGGGGACCTTCTGGGCGCAAGAGAAGAAAGCAGAGGCGCAAAGCTCCGGCGCCTCGAGTTCAACGGCAGCCACTCCGTCCTCACCGCACAACTTTGTAATATCGCCAGAAGACGCAGCCAAGAAGAACCCGGTCAGGTTTACCGAAGCATCTGTGGATCGTGGCAAGAAGGTCTTTAAGACTCAGTGTGCGTTGTGTCACGGAGAAAAGGGAGACGGGAAAGGCGACTTGGCGACAGAGATGACATTGACCCTTTCTGACTTCACGAAACCCGACGCTTTGGCCAACCGCACTGACGGCGAGCTCTTTGCAATTGTCGGAACGGGAAAGGATCCCATGCCAAGCCAGAAGGGGCGAATGACGGACCAACATTTATGGAATATGGTGAACTACCTTCGGGCCCTGGGCGGAAAGGTCCCTGCCAAGTCGACAGCGAAGGAAGCCGCCGACGAAAACGTGATTTTCGTTCCACAATAGACGCTCCGAATCCGATGGGAATGCAGGCGAGTATTGGGCGCTCCGCCGTGGGGACTCCTCGGCGTTGCCGCCGGGGAGTCCCGAACTGCTCGGCTTCGTTAACGAGTGGCTAATCGCTTGGCCAAACTGAGCAGGACATCCCGATCCGGCTCGGCCAGACGCGTCAAGGCGTTCGTGAGCTTCACGAGGAACTGCCCATCCCCCTCCATCGCGCCGTTCTCTGCCGTAATTTCTTCCAAGGTCTTCCGCGGCGTGAGGCTAGGTGTAGGTGGAACCCCTTCTCCGGAATAAAAGAGCTGATACAGCGGGACATCGAGGACCGCAGCAAAGCGCTCCAGGGTCTCCAGCGAAGGGACAGTGTGACCGTTTTCTACGCGGGAGACGTAGCACCGCAATAAGCCGGTGCGTTCCTCAATATCCCCTTGAGACATGTGCTTCTCCTCGCGAAGCTGGCGCAGGCGTGTACCGATTAACATGGGTTTACTCTCTTTCATTACTTGCTTCTCACAATTTACTTACAGCCATATCCAAGATGGTACATTTTCCTCCGCCTTGATTGATAAGGCAAGGGCACTGAAGTACCAGTACGGAGGTCTGGTGTTTTGTCACAGCTATTTCAACACCATGCTCAGTAGTGCCATCCTGACGTAGAGGCCATTCTGTGCCTGGCGGAAATAGGCTGCCCGCGGGTCACGGTCGACTTCCATCGCGATCTCATCGAGGCGGGGAAGCGGATGCATGACTATGGCGTTGGCCTTCATCAAGCGCAGGGATTCTGAACTGATCACGTAGACGCCGCGGCACTGCTCGTAGTCGGCAATTCGGTCTCCAAAGCGCTCCTTTTGAATCCGCGTTTGGTAAACCACATCCACCTCGGGCAAGACTTTATCGAGGTCAGTTTCTTCTGTGTACCAGACCTGCTTTTCGCGCAGGTGGTCAAGGATATCCTCTTTCATTTTCAACAAAGGAGGAGCGGCGAAATAGATTCTGATGTTCTGGAACTTACTCAACAGATAGGTAAGCGAGCGAACGGTGCGCCCTTGTGCCAGGTCTCCTACCATGGCGATGCGCAAGCCATCAATCGAGCCAATCTCTTTATGAATGGTGTAGAGGTCAAGCAGGGCCTGGGTGGGATGTTGGCCGGCCCCATCTCCAGCGTTAATTACCGGGATGCGCGATACTGACGCCGCCCGTTTGGCCGACCCAACCTCGTAATGGCGGAGCACGAGGACATCCGCGTAGCCGTTCAAGATTCGTACCGTGTCCTCGAGTGTCTCGCCCTTGGCGACGGAGGAGAACTCAGCGGCGTTTTCCGTGGAAATCACGCTCCCACCGAGCCGGTACATCGCCGTCTCGAAGGAGAAGCGGGTCCGGGTTGACGGCTCGTAGAAGAGGGTGGCCATGATTCGCCCGTGGAACTGGGAAGTCCCACCGCCTGCCACCACCTGCTCCATTTCTTGAGTGGTCTCAATGAGACGCAAAAGTGTAGGTACATCGAATTGCTGGGCTTCAATTACATGGTGCAAATCCATGAGATTCAGACTCCTCCAGAAGAGAAGAAGTCAGGAGTCAGGAGTCAGAAGCCAGAAGAAGAACCACAGGTCTCCCGACTTCTGACTCCTGCCTTCTGACTCCTGCCTTCTGACTTCTGACTCCTGACTTCTGACTCCTGACTTCTTCCCGTAGAATGACCCGCCAATGCTGTTCTCGCGTCCTGTTCAAGCAGCATAGCGCAAAGCTGCAAGATACTCCGGGGATTATCATTCCGTCAACCGGGCGTTAGAGTCAGCCATCCCGCCGCGGCGGGTCAGCTATCAGCCGTTGAGAAATCGGGGCTGGGGACCAGGGCAATTCTGAATTGTGAATTAAAGAGGTGCAGCGGTCAGAGGCCCTGGGCACGGCGCGCAAAGCAAGTTCTGCATCCCCAATTCACCATTCACCATTCACTATTCATAATTCTGCTCCTTACTCTTCTCCTGACCCCTGACTTCTGACTCCTGACTTCTGACTCCTGACTCCTGACTTCTTCCCGCAAAAGGTGATATCATTCCATGGAATGGCGACGGTGTACATGAATTCCCACAGTAAACAAATCGGGGCAGTGAATAACACGACGGAAGAGTTCCCACCCCGCCTCGCCCAACCTCGGGACGAGGCACGCGGTCGTCTCTGGCAGTACATCCTAGCCTTCTTTGCCGGAACGGTGCTTGTCGGAACTCTCACAGGGTTTCATATCTTGGAGAAAGAGAAGGCTGCCATTGCCTATTGGCAGGACCAAGAGTGGACCATCGTGGACGACCGTGCGCGTCAGATATCAAACTGGCTGGGGGAACGCCGAGCCGATACAGAACTGCTTTCCTCTTATCTTTCCGTTCAACAACTACTCCGTCCTGTTGAGAAGTCGGGTTCGAGTGGCGTTTTTCAGACTAGCGTACTGGAACCCCTTTCAGTGCTCCTGGACCAGTTCGCTTTCACACGCGGCTACGCGGGCATCTACCTTATGAGCCTGGAGGGACGTGTCGTAGCCCAGTCCGCGAACTTGGAGAGCGTGTCGCCCGCAGTGATTGAAAGAGCGCGCATGGTTTCGCAGGGCAACGCCTTTTGGGTTGGTCCGCTGGGCGAAACGCAGGCGAACAGTTCTGTATATTTCATTTCCCCGATCTTCGCGCATGTAGGGGCAGGCCTTGTGCCTGCCCTGGGCGACCACAAGGGTCGCCCCTACAGCCCACCTTCGCCATCGTGCCTGGGCGTGTTGGCCTTGCAAATCGACCCCAAAAGGAGCCTGTTACCCATCCTGATGGCGGAAAGGGTTGCCACGCGCAGCGGTGAAACATTGCTCTTGCGACGTGAGGGGAACGAGGTGATTTTCCTCTCCCCGCTTCGCGGCGCACCTCTCATCCAAGGTTTCTTGCGCCGTTCTCTCTCGGTGTTAACGGCCGAGACTGGGCGGGAAGGCAAATCATTGAGCGGAGAAAGCTTGGATTACCGGGGCGTTCCTGTCCTGAGCGCCGAGCGGCGCATCCCGCTGACCGATTGGATATTGGTGAGCAAGATTGACCGCGATGAAGCGCTTGAAGACTTTTACCAAAGAGCTCGTCTTGAGGCGATGGTGGGAGCGTGCCTTGTTCTGGTTTTCGCCTATGTGTTGGTCGGGTACCGGCGGAAGATGCTGGCGCGCGCCCTGGAAGAGAGGGTGGCACACCAGCAGGCAATCCTTGCCATCCTGGCGTTTGCGCAGCAGATGGTGGACAATGTTCCGGCGGGTTTACTGATCCTCTCTCCTGACCTGAACGTGCTTTCCGCCAACCGAACGTTTCTCGAAGCGTTCCATCAGCGCCCGGAAGAAGTCATAGGGCGGCCTCTGCCCGAAGTCGTACAAGCAGAAGGGCCACCACGCCGGATCATGGGCGCCACGGGGCCAAGCAGCGGGCCGCATGATGTGCTGGTGGATCTAGCCGCGCCAGGGGGAATCGGTACCCGGCCCGCCCGGCTCACTCTGACCCAGATCTCAAACGAGCAGGGCAAGGGTCGCCTTTTGCTGACCGTGGAGGACTTGACGGAGAGCGAGCGCTTGCGGACTGCTGCCGAAGCTTCGGAGCGCCGCCTGCGAGAACTGGTGCAAAGCATTGACGCGATCGTTTGGGAAGCCGAGGCCAAGACCCATCAATTCACTTTTGTGAGCCAGCGGGCTGAACAGATCCTGGGCTATCCTGTCGGGCAGTGGCTTAGCCAAGCTGATTTCTGGGAGCAGCATCTCCATCCCCTCGATCGCGAACAGGCTGTGGGCGCGCGCCGACAGGCGATTGCGGAGGGGCGAGATCACAGTCTGGAATACAGGGTGCTGGCGGCGGACGGCCGCGAGGTTTGGCTGCACGATACAATCCATGTGGTTTTGGATGCGGAGGGGCGCCCCATCCAACTCCGCGGCGTGGCCATTGATTCCACCAAGGGGAAACTGGCAGAGGAGGCGTTGCGGGCTTCCGAGGAAAAGTACAGATTGCTTTTTGCAGGAAACCTCGCCGGGGTCTTCTATGCGAATCTGGACGGCGCCGTCCTGGATTGTAACGACGCGCTGGTTCGGATTCTGGGCTACGACTCGTGCCAGGAGCTTCTCGGTCGCAACGTCTGGGATTTCTTCTCTGATCCGGCAGATCGAGAGCAGGTATCGAGGGCGCTGCGCCAGGGAAAGGCGCTGGCCAATTTTGAAGAACCGGTTCGCCGCAAGGACGGGAGCTCTGTTTGGCTTCTGATGAATGCCCGCTTGATGGAAGGGCCGAGGGGACAGCCGGCGATCGTTCAGGCGACATTGATTGACATCACGGAACGCAAACAGGCGGAAGCAGAAAGAATGCTTCTGATGACCGCTATCGAACAATCGGCAGACGGGATCGTGATCACCGATGCCCAGGGTACCATCCAGTACGTTAATCCCGCCTTCAGTCGTGTTTCGGGTTACTCCCGCGAAGAAGCCCTGGGGAAAAACCCGCGTATTCTCAAATCTGGAAAGCAAGACGAGGCTTATTACGGGAAACTTTGGACAACCATCCTGGGCGGCGAAATCTGGCAGGATGAGATCATCAACCGCCGCAGCGACGGGAGTCTCTACCCGGAGCAGATGACCATCACGCCGGTGCGGGACCAGCGCGGGGAGATCACTCACTTCATTGCTATCAAGGCGGAGGTGACAGAACGGAAACGCCTCGAGCAACAGCTTCGACAGGCGCAGAAAATGGAAGCGGTGGGGCGGCTGGCGGGCGGCGTGGCGCACGACTTCAACAATCTGCTCACCATTATCAGTGGTTATGGCGGACTTCTGCTCGAGCATCCCGGCACCGTCGAACCGCTGCGGGGCTATGTCAACGAGATCAAGAATGCCTCGGGCCGGGCCGCCTCCCTGACGCGCCAGCTTCTTGCCTTCAGCCGGCAGCAAGTGTTGGCGCCGCGAGTTCTGGGTCTGAACGCCGTGGTCGCCAATATCGAGAAGATGTTGAAGCGGTTAATTGGGGAGGATATTGACCTGGTCACGATTCTGGGGGAGAGCTTGTGGCCTGTCAAGGCCGATCCGGGGCAACTCGAACAGGTGCTTTTGAATCTGGCGGTCAACGCGCGCGATGCCATGCCTAACGGCGGCGTGTTAACCATCGAGACCGCGAACGTGGAAATGGACAGCACTTCTATGCAGAGCCACTTTCCTCTCCCGCCGGGCCGCTATGTTCTGCTGGCGATTAGTGACACCGGCATCGGCATGGATGCCGAAACACAAGCCCGCATTTTTGACCCATTCTTTACCACGAAGGAGAAGGGAAAAGGCACCGGCCTGGGGTTGGCAATGGTCTACGGCATCGTCAAGCAGAGCGGGGGATACATTTGGGTATACAGCGAAGTGGGGAAGGGGACTACCTTCAAGATTTACCTGCCTCGAACCGAGGAGGAGGTTGATGAGTCGGGCCCCGGGCGAAGTGGATTCAAGGCCCAACAAGGAACAGAGACGCTCTTGCTTGTGGAGGATGAAGACGCAGTCCGGGCGCTGGTGCGAAATGTCTTGAGGGAGAAAGGTTATAGGATCCTGGAAGCCAGCCGCGGTGAGGAAGCACTTGAACTCGCGGAACAGTACGGGGAGCCGATTGATCTGCTGCTGACCGACGTGGTTATGCCGCAGATGAATGGACGCGAACTCGCCCGCCGGCTGGCTAATTTGCTCCCGCAGATCAAAGTACTGTACATCTCGGGTTACGCGGACAACGCGCTCTGGTATCAAGGCGGGCTTGATTCAGGTGGGGCATTCCTGCAAAAGCCTTTTTCCCCCGAGGCGCTGGCTCGCAAGGTGCGCGAGGTATTGGGCGGTCCTCCCCACCGGCGTTCCTAGCAGCTCGCCGCGGCGGACGTCCCGCAAGGCTGGATAGCCCAGGGGAGTAAGCCCTGGGGTCAAGGACCAACCAACAATCTTCGTTCAGCCCGCCGTGGCGGGCGAAAGAAAATGGCCCAGACATTTGCCAACCTGCTGACGCACATTGTTTTCAGCACCCAGGACCGCGTGTCCAACATTCGCCCTGAACTCAGGCCCGATTTCGCGCCTTCAAAGCTGCTGAGTTCGCACTCTATCACAAGCCTGGCGGTTCACCACAGCCGGTATCTACCCGCAAATTCCTCTGACGGGCCGGCATTCCCTGTCAGGCCGTGGGCGCGAGAAGACGTTTAACTTACCAAGCGGATGTTGGTTCCCGCAGAATTTCGTCGCAGACAGCCGACACTTTGAGCGTCACTGAGCGCGAACATGAGAACTCAGTTTTGCCACCGCCGCGAGAGCATCGCGGTTCTCCGGGTCGCTCTTCAGGCCCGCCTGATACTCCCTCATCGCCTCCGCCCTTCGGCCCTGGGAGAGATAGAGTGCGCCTAGTTTGAAATGGGCTTGGCTGTTGTCTTGCTGTGGTGAAAGGGACAGCGCGGTGCGGAATTCTGCCTCCGCGGAGCCATTCTGGCCCGTCTTCCCATAAGCGATTCCCAGGTTCAAGTGAGGGTTAGGGTCGTCGGGTTTCAGTTCAATGGCTTTATGGAAGAAGGAGACAGCCTCCGTGTAGCGCCCCTGGTTGGTACACAGCAGCCCCAGGTTGTTCAAAATGGATGAGTCGTTGGGGGCCAACCTAAGGGCCTCACGCCACTCCTGTTCGGCAAGCTTCACGTCTCCCCGCTGCCAATGGATCAGTCCGAGCCCGCCGTAACCCCTAACATTCGGCTCGACCTCGACGGAGCGGCGAAACTGTTCTTCGGCCTCAACAGTCCGCCCCTCTTCCAGACACAGCTTTCCCAACGCATTTCGCGCGTTGGAATTCAAAGGAAAAAGGGAGACGGCCGTGCGCAGTTCAGGCTCCGCGAGTTCGAGCGCATGCGTATCCATGTACGCGACGCCAAGGTATAGGTGTGAGGCTGCATTATCCGGATCGAACTCGAGGGACTTTTTCAAAAAATCAACCGCTTCTGAGTATTGCTGGTTTTTCAGATACACCATCCCGAGGTCGCCTAAAGTATACGGGTCTTGCGGCGCCATTTTGAGCGCTTCATGCCACTCTCGCTCGGCAGACTCCGCATCCCCCATTTCCCAATAGGTTGCCCCCAGAAACTCCCTGACATAGAAAGCGTCAGGACAAGCGGCCAACGTGTTCGTGTAGAGCGTCAAGTCATTCTTCCAGTCGCGATTGCGCGTGATGATGCGGAACGAACAAAGCGCCACCAGGAGGACGAACGCGGTGGCAAGTGCCCTGCTCCAGATAGCGCCGCGGGCTGAGGCTCGAGTCCGCAATCTCAGGAATCCCCAACCCAGTAACCAACAAAAGCCTACAGACGGCAGGTAGAGATACCGTTCCTCGAAAGTACCGGTCGGCATCCAACGGGCGTACAGAACCGGAGCCAGCGGTACCAGCAGCCACAGGAGCCCGAACGACAGGGACTGGGCGCGGCGCCACAAAAAAAAGAAAAGGGCGCTGCATACTGTCAAGGCAGCCACCCCCCCAACGACCGCTGGATCAAACCAGCCGGAGGGCGGGTGGAAAGGGCAGTCCGTGCGGAGGTCCAAGGGCCAAAGAACATTCCAAAGATATTGACCTACCAGGGCGATCGCGGATACAAATGCATGGTACCAAGTGAGATCGTAATTCCGACCCGACCTCAGCGCCCCCAAAACGCGAACTCGGAA
This sequence comes from Terriglobia bacterium, assembly GCA_050008675.1. Classification (GTDB taxonomy): domain Bacteria; phylum Acidobacteriota; class Terriglobia; order UBA7540; family UBA7540; genus CAVROP01. Next base: position 81,129 of record JBEKME010000005.1, on the reverse strand, counting down.
CACAAGGTACGCAACGGTCAGGAGCCACAGCACCGCGTAGCGCAAAAGTTTTTGAGCTGGTCTCGTTTCCGCACGGTCGGCGCGGTAGAAGTGTTCGTAGACGGTGGCCAGTAGTGGGAGCGTCACCGCCTGCTCCTTGGAGAATATAGCCAGCACGAAGCTCCCCGCCATGGCAAGCTGCGCGAAGTACGAAAATCTCCCGCCAGGCCGCGCCACTGCCAAAAAAAACCAGAAAGTGAGCAGGTAGAATAAGCTCAACTGCAAATCGGGGACGGCCGCGATCCAGGCGATTGCTTCGGTGTGGATAGGATGGATTGCGAACAATACGGCTGCTATTAATGCCAAATTGCGGTCCTGGAACATCCGCTTCGTAAGTAGAAAGACAGCACACACGACCGCCGCGTGCAGGACGATGTTGACCAGATGAAAGCCGAAAGGGTGAGGCCCGAAAACTTGATAGCAAAGCAGATACCCCACATTCATTAAGGGCCGATAATAATTCGCCATCTTCACGCCGACGTAAGACGAGACCGGAGTCGTAAAGATTTTCGCCAAATGGTGGAAATTGCGGATGTAAGGGTTATCCAGCACCTGCATCTCGTCGTCAGAAACAAAGCCGTTGCGCAGGGTATTCAGATAGGGCAAAGCCGCGCCGACCACCAAAAAGGCAATCAGTGTGAGGTCCGAAAAGCGTGACAAGCTCTGCCGCCCACTCACGTCGGAGAGAAGATTGGGCTGCTGCTTTTTCAGCCCACCGCTCAGGGGCGCCTGGGAAGAACCTCCACTTCTTCGCCCGGACCCGCCGCGGCCGTGGCGTTGCTGACCGGTTTTGGCTGAACGTAGCAGGGCCATGTTACCGAGGTCGGACTTCCATTTTGATTTCACGTCCGACTCTAATGTACACCTGACCACCTCCGCGAACAATGCTCCAGCCCAGGGTGGGTGCGCGAGAAAGAAGTGAGACTCAGGCCCGATTTCGCGCCTTCAAAGCTGCTGAGTTCGCACTCTATCACAAGCCTGGCGGTTCACCACAGCCGGAATCTACCCGCAAATTCCTCTGAGGGGCCGGCATTCCCTGTCAGGCCGTGGGCGCGAGAAGACGTTTAACAAGCTTCTCACCACAGAGACACCGAGGCACAGAGAACTGATAAAGAAGGGGCTTCTTCTCTGTGTCTCGGCGTCTCTGTGGTTAATACGATCGATTTTTTCACAACTTAAAACGCTGGGCAGGGGAAAAGAAAAAGCGGGTTGGGCCGTGAGGCCCAACCCGCCAGAGAGTTCCTGCTGTGGAAGGGGCGGTCTGTGAACCGCTCCTTGTGTGGAACTCAGAAGGAAACCCGCAAGCCAAGCTGGATCTGCCGCGTGTATTGACCGTTCAGCACGTTGAACTGGGAGTTGATCACACCCCAGTCGGGCTGATCCAGCAGGTTGAGGCAAGGACTGTTCCAGCATGGATCGGCAAATTCCATGTGATTGAGCGCGTTGAACATCTGCATGTAGAATTGGACGCCCACGCGCTCCGTGACCCGAGTGTCCTTGGTCAAACCGAGGTCGAGATTGTAGCGCGACAGCCCCCGCAGTTCGCCACTAGCCAAGCTCCGTCCGTCGATACCCGGAAAGAGCGGCCGGAACTGGGTGAACGTCTGTGCCGCATTATTCCCGAAGATGTTAATTCCCGGCCCCCCGTTAGCAGGGTCGCCGGTCCAGCCGGTAACCCCGTTGCTCGTAACGCCGAAGTGGGGAGAGTTGCTGAGCTTCGCGGTGTTAACATTCACAGGTACGGCCCCGCCGCAGATGCCGGCGAAGCCTTCGCCGAACTCCTGGCAGGAACCGGTGTAGACCGGCATCGGCAGGCCTGTCCCGAAAGTGAAGAGGGGCGAGATGGACCAGCCACCCATGATTCTGCTCAGCACTGGGTTTGAGCTCGACCAGTGCATGCCTTTGCCGAAGGGGAGTTGATACGTACCGAGGATGTTAACGGTGGCTTTCCGGTCCCAAACCTGCGGTCCGTAGTCAGTACGGAGGTTCCAAGGATTGGTCGAGTCGGCTTCGGTATATTCCTGGTTAATGGAATAAGTACCCAGGCTGTGGCCATAAGTGAGGTTGCCATTGAACGTCAGGCCATGTGAAGCCCGCTTTTGCAGCGAAATGACCAGGGCCTGATAGTTGGAGAAGCCGTTGGTCGTGTCCGCTAGAGCGAGATTGGCTTGGTTGGTCGAGAGGAGGGTGGGGCCGAACGTGAACGAGCTGTCCAGGTCCTGCCATAGAGAGGTCACCGAGTTGGTGGTAATGTTGGCGGATTCTTGAGAGGCGACGGCGGCCGTGCAATTCGGGAAGCCGCCGCAGTAGGCGCTGCCCGCCAGGGCCTTCTCGAAGAAGGGCTGTGTGGCGGTTGGTGAGACTGGGCTCGAATGGCCCGGCACCGCTTGGCCTGTCAGGGACGACCAGACGTTGGCGTAAGCTTGGGCGAAGGTCTGCCCGCCATAATTCATCATCCAAGGGACATCATTCAAGTCGAAACCCTGGTAAAGGTGCTTAGCCCACCGGCCCACGTAGCCCACTTCCAGGATCATGTCACCTTTCAACTGCCGCTGGATACTGACGTCGATCTGGTCCGAGGTTCCGGGCCGGAAGTTGTAGCCCAACGATTCAGCGAGAGGCGAATAGGGGGCGTTAACGCCCGGCTGCACCGGGCTCGCCAGGGTTTGCGAGATGGCCGGGAAGGGCGCGACGTTCCCATCCACGCCGATCCTGAACGCATTGGTCGGGGTCACCCCGCTGGGGCCCAGGCACTGGCCGGAGGTCGAGGCGCCATAGCACGATACCGGCTCTAGGAAGCCATCGCCCAACGTAGGGCCGGCAATCTGGTCTATAGCGTTGATCCTGTCGTAGAAACGACCGTACCCCCCACGGATCACCGTGGACTTACCGCCGATCAGCTTGCCCAGCAAGCCCTCGTTAATGTTGGGGCTCCACGCCAGAGAAACGCGCGGGCCGAAACCCCCATAGAAGGGCTTGTAGGGATACTTCATCCCACTGCCTACCGCCCCGATCGGCGAGAACCCGATCGTCGGGTTGTACACCTGCCCGCTCTGCGCGGCTGCCAGGCGATTAGCCAGATAATTCTCTGGTGTAATAATGTTGCCCGCAGAGTCCACCTCAATATCCTGCTCGCCATTTGTTGCGTAGGGCGGCATCTGCACGCTCCAGTTGAGACCATAAGCGAGCGTCAGACTAGGCTTGATTTTCCAGGTGTCGCTGAAGTAGAGGCTGTAATTATCATCTATATCGAAACTGCTCAAAGGCGTACCGAGAGGATTCAGGTTCAGGTTCGCCCCAGTGCGGGTGGCGACAACCGAGGATTGACCCACTATGCCCAGCAACTCGCCATACCAGCTCTTCCAGCTACTTTTCTGGCTGTCGGGAAGGCAGTTGGTGGAAAGCGACCCGCTGCACGGCTGCGGCAGGTATATCGGGTCCATTACCACGCTGCTGCTGTTGGTGAGTTGATAAACGAGCTGGGTCAGCCCTCCCACCACGTTGTCGTACCGGTCGAAGTGCATCCAAATGTGGCGTCCTTCGCCCCCGAACTGGAAGAGGTGGGTGCCCCTGAGCCAAGTCAGCGTGTCGCGGTAGTCAAAATCGTGCGCGTCCCAGAGCCGCTTACGGGAATTCTGGGTGTCAATGTTCATGGGGATCAAGGAGGCGGACTCGCCGAATTCCATCGCCCCCGGAATGCCCGAAATTTGGGGTACAGCGCCCGCCCGACGCCACGCCCAATAGTTCCGGTTGAAGCTGAAGTTGAAGTCGTTGGTCAGGCTGGGCGAGACTGTGGTGTTGAGCCCTGTCACCCACATGCTCGGCTGATTTGGCATGCTGGAAGCCGAGGCGGCTTGACCCTTCTTGTCGCCCGAGAGCAGGCCGCCGTAGTCCACCTGGTGGGTGTTGGGATTGTTCTCCTTCCACATGCGGTAACTGGTAAACAAGCGCCATTTCGGCCCGAATTCGTGGTCGAGTCGCACCACCCCGAAGTCGTCCCGGAGCGGGTAGACCAGCGTGCTGCGATAGCCGAAGGTGTTCAAGCGGTCTCCGAAATGAAAGTCGTTAGGCTCGGGTTCATATTGTGTCCATATCTGGCTCGCTATCGGGTTGAGGTACTTGCCGCGCGGATCGCAAGCCAGCCCGCCGTCGGGGCCACATTGAGTGGAAGTGTTCCCAGGCTTAAAGTCATACTGCACGACGCTACCCGAAGCGTCTTTGAGTTGCAGGATGCCTGCCCGCAGCATGTCCGACGGTACAGTGGCCTCAATCGGGCCTGCGCGTGGGTAACGCTGGCCTTCATAATTCATGAAAAAGTAGGTCTTGCCACCACCCCAGTTTGGCAGCAGCGGACCGCCCAAGGAGCCGCCGAAGCGGTTAGCGTGCATCGTGGGCTTCGCGTCCCCGACGAAGTTGTTGTACCAGTCGTTGGAGTTCAGCCATTGGCCCTGGAAGTAGTCGTAGGCCGCGCCGTGGAACTGGTTGGTGCCGTGCCTGGTGACCACCATCACTTCGGCGCCGGTGGACGTGCTGAAGTCGGCGGTCATGTTGTTGGTGTTGACCCTGAACTCCTCGACGCTCTCGATTGGCGTGGGAAGCACCCCGCGGCCGGCGCTGAATGTGCCGCCGTAGGCAGAGCCGTAACCGTTGTCACCCTCGAGAACGCTGGTGTTGCTGCCGCCGTCCACCATGAAGGTGTTCTCGTCGCTCATGGCGCCGGCGATCTGGCCGCCCGTTTCGTTGGTTCCCGGGTCTCCACCATAAGACGGCGAGGAGGTGGGTTGATAGTAAAGTAAAGACGTGATGTCACGGTCCGCGGCGGGCAGGTTGAGTATCGAGCTACCCGAGAGGCTCGTGCCCATGGTGGAGCTCGTCGTTTGCAGCTCCGCGCCGACGGTGGCACGGACTTCTACGAGTTCCGTTGCTGCCCCCACTTCAAGCGTCACGTCGAAGGTGTAATCCCTACCTACTTCCAGAGTCGCGTTCGTAATCGTGGATTCGCGGAAACCCTTCGCCTTCACGGTAATATTGTAGACGCCGACCTTCAGGCCGGTAAAGTCATAATGGCCGGCCTTGTTAGTTTGCGATGTCCGCGTTATATTCGTTGAGAGGTCGACCACCCCAACAACCGCTCCTGGCACCACGCCGCCTGACGGGTCCACGACGGTTCCGATCACATTGGCTGTCGCCAGAGTTTGCGCCTGGGCAGAGCCCACAGCGACTGCCAGCATGAACAAAAGTGCAAGAACAATTCCCAACTTTCGCATCATCTATACCCTCCTGTAGGATTGATCCACGCGACGGTTGAGGTAGGGCTGGCAAGCCTCCAGTGGATCGAAGTTTCAATTGATTCTTGTTCGCGGGCGAGGAGTGAACGTGAGTCTCGTTGATAGCAATCGCCCATAGCCTTCGCCGCAACGTAGGCCGCCAGACCGTTGCGCCCCTTTCTACATAAACTCTCGTAAGAGCTTCCGACTACCCCAACCGGACGCTCCTCTAATAAGGGAATCCTTGTTACCGTTTTCCTTTACCTTTGTCAAGATATTTTTGCCACATCTGTCCCGGCAGGCCGCATTGAGCCACTCGGCTTGGAAGTAATCGTAGCCGGGGCCGCGCCACTGGTTGGTCGCCAGCATCAATTGGCCGCCTTGCGATCGCAGGAAGTTACGGGATTATTGCACTAGCGTTAAAAACTGACGAAGCGAAGGGGGAACATATAGCACCTCAAGTCCAGTTGTCAAGCTAAACTTGGGGCATTCCTCCCTTGCACGTCCGGGCTTAATTTCCATTGACAAGAAGTGAGATCCAAGATTCCCCTCATGGGTCTCAAGTGCGATCAAGTCCGAGGACAGGGCGACATTAGCCTCTGCTCCCGGTACACTCTTGCTGCTACCCATCTTCCGTATAGCAATCGACATTCCAAAGCAGTCACGGCACCTAAGTACATGACTGTGTTAGTGATAGTGTCTCTGGCCAAGTTTCACGTTGCGTCCGGGAATCCCAAAAAAAGAATATGTATACAAGAAACTGTAATCAGTATGCTCTCTCTGCTGGTACCACTCGACTCACAAACTGTTTTGCGCCGCTATCATTTACTCCACGCCCAAACGAGATGTCAAGCCTAAAATGACACGACCCGTAATACCTCAGTTTCAGGCGCATACCCCTGGGAGCGCGGCCATCCTTGGCCGCGCTCTGTGCGGGCTAGAAGCCCGCGTTCCTGACGAACGCGCCCAAAACTGAGGCATTACCACGACCCGGTGCCTCCCCACCTACCTTCTACCGCCTTAGATGTTATTTCGCTGGAAGCTTATAGCTAACTGAAAAGCCACCAGGGCCGGGATTCTCCAGGGTGGTTTTTAGCTGCGGGTTTGTCTGCACAGCTCGAATAAAATCTGTGAGCTCTTCCCTGAGGTCGGTGACGTTGTGCGCCACGATGACGCCCCCTGGTCTGACGATGGGGATGACCATGTCGAGGTACTTCACGTAGTCCTGTTTCCAGGCGTCAATAAAGACGAAGTCATAAGGGCCGCGGAGTTTGGGAACTTCCTCGAGCGCATCGCCCAGTTTTAGTGTGATGACGGAATCCAAGCCTGCCGCTCGGAAATTGGCCTGGGCAAGGTTCGCCCGGCCCTCGTCAATTTCCAGGGTCAGCAGATGGCCGCGCTCCTTGCGCAGGCCCATCCCTATCCAAATCGAGGAATAGCCGTTCGAGGTGCCGATTTCCAACCCCTCCTTGGCGTGCACTTTCTCTGCCAAGGCGCGCAGAAACGCGCCTTCATCGGGATTGACATTCCAAAGGTTTCCTTCGTTCTGGCGCATCCATTTCAAGCGCTCCAGGGCGCGTGCGTCGGCGCCACCTTGCGCGGGCACGTTCTTGGAAAAGGCAAAGAGAGAGAGCGCGGTCAAGAGCAGTTGGATACAGATGATCTTGAGTGGGGCATTGGACATATTCACTCCCAGAAGGGCAAAGGGTAAAAGGTAAAGGGTAAAGGATAAAGGCTGAAGGCGGAAAGCGCAAGGCAGAAAGCAGAAAGCAGAAAGCAATAGGCAGTAAGCAGTAAGCAGTCAGCGCAGGGGCGAGAGCGATCCAAAATCTAGGATTCGAAATCCAAAATCCAAAATCTAAAATCCAAAATCCAAAATCCAAAATCGCCCTTGTCCCCAGCAAGGACCTTCTGTCTCTTGCTATTTCTTAAGGAAAGAGGTTTCTTATTGGCGGCTCTTTTAGGATGGGATATGGGCAATTTCAGGAGAATTACACGCCGCAAGTTTATCCAGGTGACGACTGCTGCAGCCGCCGGGTCAATGGTGTGTTGCACTAACAAGAAAACTCCGTGGCGGTTTTTTACGATCGAGGAAGGGCAGACGGTGGGCGCGATTTGCGAGCGCATAATTCCTGCCGATCAGGATCCGGGGGCGACGGAGGCCGGGGTGGTGAACTTCATTGACCTGCAGCTCATGGGTCCGTACAAGCGCCATCGTGCCAGCTACCGTCAGGGCATTAGGGGCGTCGAGCAAGCGAGCCTCAAGATGTTTGGACATCGATTCACGGAGTTGAGCCCGGAAAGACAAGACGAAGTCTTGAAGGAACTCGAACGGGGCGGGGCGGCGGGAGAAGCTTGGAAGGGTCTCTCATCGAAAGATTTCTTCTCCCTCATTCTCAGCCATACGATGCAAGGCTTTTACGGTGACCCTCGGCACGGTGGAAACCGCGGGCGAGTGAGCTGGAAAATGCTGGGTTTGCCTTACCCGCCTATTCGCGGACGCCTGCACTATGATTTGACGAGTTGATCAAATGGCTCTGAGACATGTTAATGCGGTGGTGGTGGGGGCGGGCGCCGGGGGCGGCATTGTGGCCAAAGAGCTTGCCGCAGCGGGGTTGAGCGTGGTGCTGCTGGAGCGTGGGAAGTGGTACTCGGCGTTCGACTGCCGAAAAGATGATCTCCGCAATCAGCGCACTTCAGTTCTCGGTTGTGGCTTCGGCCCCGACGACGAGCGCTATCGTCGCGTGGTAGTGGATGCCCAGGGCCATGAGCGGTCCGTGTTGCCGAGCGAAGGTGTATACGGCAATAACGCCGCTTGCGTGGGTGGTGGTACGTTCAGCTATGGAGCGATGGCATGGCGTTATATGGAGAAAGACTTCCGCATGCGCTCCACCTATGGCGCGGTCGAGGGTAGTACTCTGGAAGACTGGCCCATCAGTTACGCGGACCTCGAGCCACACTATGAGAAAGCCGAATGGGAAATTGGGGTTTCAGGAGATGACTCCAGGAATCCCTTCCACGCCCCACGCAAAAAGCCCTTGCCGATGCCTCCTCATCCGCCCGGGCGCGAACACGAGATTTTGAGACCCGCCGCCGAGCGGCTGGGCCTGCATCCTTTTGACATCCCCATGCTACGGAACACGGTGCCTTACAACGGACGGCCGGCGTGCATGCGCTGCCGCTGGTGTGTGGGATTTGCCTGCGAGGTCGATGCCAAGAACGGCGCCCACAACACCGTGATCCCCAAAGCTCTCGCCAGCGGAAACTGTGTGCTGCGCGCCGAGTGCGTGGCGAAGGAGATTCTAACTGACGACCGTGGGCGGGTCACGGGCGTGGCCTACTTCGACTCCCAAGATGGACTCCAGGTACAGTCCGCAGACCTGGTTGTAGTGTCCTGCGGGGCTACAGAAACTGCGCGCCTTCTCCTCAATTCCAGGAGCAAGCTGTTTCCTAATGGCCTCGGGAACCGCTCCGACTGGGTGGGAAGGAATCTCCAGGGACATTGCTATGCGGGCGCTTATGGGCTGTTTGATTATGACCTGTACGACGACATTGGTCCTGGCGCCTCCATCGCCATCTCTGATTTCAACCACGGAAACCCCGGCTTGGTGGGCGGTGGTGCTCTTTGCAATGAATTCATCCGCTTGCCCTACCAGTTTTCCTCCATGATTCCACCCACCCTGCCAGGCTGGGGAAGGGCTCATAAAGACTTCATGCGCCAGGCGTACCGCCGGTGCATCGTCGTCATGGGCCCGGCGCAGGAGATGCCGGTCTTTGAAGCAAGGGTTCAAGTGGACGCGCGAGTCAAGGATAACTGGGGAATACCGGTAGCGCGTCTCTCAGGATCAAACCACCCGCACACGCTGGAAGTGGCAAGATTCCTCATGTCCAAATCGGAGGCTTGGCTCAAGGAGGCTGGAGCGAAGGGCACATGGCCGCGGCCGCCGCGTGTGGGCCTGAGTGGAGGGCAGCACCAGGCCGGAACTTGCAGAATGGGCAACGACCCTAAAACCTCGGTGGTCAACCGATACTGCCAGGTGCACGACGTGGATAATCTATTTGTCGTGGATGGCAGCGTTCACGTTACGAATGGGGGTTTCAATCCGGTGCTCACCATTATGGCTATAGCCTACTACGCCTCCGCGCATCTGGTGGAAGGATGGAAAGGCACGCGATTCCGGGGCTGAGGACAAAATGGCGGAAGAACAAGGCAAAAGGCAAAACGCAAGATGACGGAAGAACAAGTCAAAAGGCAAAACGTAAATCGCAAAAGTGGAATCCCAAGGATGACTTTCTTGGAGCGTTGCCATCCTTGCTGCGGCTTTGCCTTTTGCGTTTTGCCTTTTGACTTGTTCTTCGCTCGGGGTGGCGATGCCAACTGACCGGCCCAGGTCGCGTTTTCGCAAACTGCTTCTGCTCGCACTCTTGGTTGCCTTGCTTTCCCTTCCGCTTGGGAGCCTTTACTACGAATATTCCCAAGGGAGGGCCTGCGCCCGTTGCCATGAAATCTGGCAGCCCTATACGGATTGGCACACCTCGGCGCATCGAAATGTTCCATGCTCTGCCTGCCACGGGGATGTGTTCACGCTGGAAACGAGATTCCATTGGAACAATATTCGCCGCCTGGCCACCCACCTTCGCGGGCATGTGCCCGAGCAGGTCAGGCTGAAAACCAGGGACGCTTTACAAGCCAGCGAGCGCTGCCGGAATTGCCACCAGGAGGAGTATGCCGAATGGGCGGCCAGCTCGCACAGCGCCACTTACGCGGAAATCTTCTTGGACAAGAAGCACAACCGGCAGCAACTACTGATGGACGACTGCCTGCGCTGCCACGGGATGCACTTCGAGGGAGGAATTCGCGAGCTGGTGACGCCCGTTGATACTCGAGGTCCCTGGCGCCTCTGGAGGCCGGAGCTCGCCAGCCGCCCCGCAATCCCTTGCCTGACCTGCCACCAGATGCACCGTGAGGGCCCCACCTTGATCCGGCCCGCCGTGAAGGCGGTGAATGCAAGTCCAGCGGAGGAGATAAACCGGCCTTCTCTTGCGCTCTTCGATCGGCGGGAGCTCGAGCACGTTTCCGTGCAGCGCCTTCCTTTGCCCAAGATGCGCGAAGAGGCGAGGGCCGTCAAAATCAGTCCGGACCCTCGCCAGACGCTTTGTTACCAGTGTCATGCGCCGCTTTCCACTTTTGAAGTTGGCTCCGGAGATGACCGGACACCCATCGGCGTGCACGAAGGGCTGAGTTGTCTCGCCTGCCATGAGAAGCACGGCCAGAAGACCCGTGCATCTTGCTCGAACTGTCATCCGCAACTGTCGAATTGCGGCCTTGACGTGGAAACCATGGACACTACCTTCCGTTCCACCAAAAGCCCGCACAACATTCACTTCGTCAAATGTACGGACTGCCACACGAAAGGTGTACCACGTAAAAGGGTAAAGGTTGAAGGTTAAAGGATAAAGGGTAAAGGCTAAAGGCTAGCCTACTTTAACCTTTAGCCTTTACCCTTTACCCTTTAGCTGTCACCGCTGGTAGCGACCCATCAATTCCGCCCGGGCAAGAATGTGACCCAGCATGGCAGCATCAAGTTCTTTTCGGCTCGCGGCGGGGCGCAAATTCAGTATCGCGTCAAGTGCATAAAGCCTGATGAAGTAGCGGTGCGGTCTTCCCGGTGGGGGGCAGGGGCCGCTATAGCCTGTCCTTGAAAAGTCGTTGGTCCCTTGCCGTCCCCCGCCAGGCATCTGGTCGTTTCCCGATAGAGCCTCTGGGAGTTTGCGGTAAGCAGCCGGCAGATCATACACCACCCAATGGACAAAGGTCCCCGAGGGGGCGTCAGGGTCGTCCTCGATGATGGCGAAACTCTGCGTGCCCAGGGGCGGGTCAGTCCAGGCGAGGGCAGGGGAGACATCCGCGGCCTCGCAGGTGAACCGCTTGGGTATGAAACCGCCCGGCGTGAATGAGGTGGTTTTCAGTTCAATCTTAGAAGAGGCTGCCTTTTGCCCGCGAACCTCAGCAGGCACCACCAGTGCAAGAACAACCATGATGAGTGGCGGCAGCACAGTGAACATTCGGTGCAGCAAGACGAGCAGGCCGTCGTGGCGACTGAGCTTGAGCATGGCAATAATCCTCCGGCCGGACAGGTGCCAGGTGTCGGGTGCCAGGTGTCGGGTGTCAGGTGCCGGGTGTCAGGTGCCGGGTGTCAGGTGTCAGGGCTCTCGCGTCGGGCTTTCAGCTTACCAATTAACCCGGCCAGCATCCGGCCCAATTCGGCCGCGTTGTTCAAGACCGACTCCAGTTGTGGTTCCGTAATGTAAGAGAGCCTGTTCGCAATAAGGAAATGTGTCTCCAACTCCATCAGAGAACCGTTGGCGCAAGAGAGATGATGAAGGTAGTCTCCTAAATGCTCCCTGCCATGCCCCTCTGCAATGTTGGCTGGAATTGAGACTGCTGCTCTCTGAATCTGTGTTGCCAGGCTGTAGACCTCGTTCTTGGGGAGGAGGTTGACAACTTTATAGCTCTCCACCACAAGATCCATCGCCTTCTGCCACACCTTCAGGTCGCGATAGCTATTGATGCTCATCCGCTTATCCTTATCTCGCGAACCCGGTCGTCAGGGGCCTGAAACCTGACACCCGACACCTGACACCTGACACCCGACACCTGACACCTGACACCTGACACCTGACACCTGACACCTGGCACCTGCCCTTCACCGCTGCGGAAAAGCAAACGCCTCCAGCATGTCAGCTCGGGCCTTCTCATCCGACGCGATTACCGTGAGCAGGTCTTTTACCGAGATCATCCCGCGATACTGCCCTTGCTGGTTCGTGACCGGCAGGTGGTAAAAGCCGTGCTTCTCCATGAGCCGCACACACTCATCCAAGGGCGTTTCAGGCGGCACAACAGTGAGCTCCGAGGTCATGATTTCAGACACGCGCATCCAGGCTGGGCATTTGTTCTCCGCCGCGACCTTGTCTGAAATATCGCTTTGGGAGACGACTCCCAGAAGCTTGCCACTTGACTCGCACACACCGACTGACCGGACCTGTTTCTCCCGCAAGTAGCGAGCGGCCTCGTACACGGTGAGGTCGTCGGCGATTGAGTAAATATCTTTCCTCGATTCGATAAGGTCCCCAACGGTCATAGCTCCCCCCCACGGAATGATATTGTCCGAAATGTTAGAATGACTCCGGCCCGGTTGCAACCGAAATCGTGCTTGCTCCGAAGGGTGATTTGCGATGTTCCGTGGGTTAACCCTGTAGCACCATTGGCCAACATCGTGTCCAGCCAGTTTTCTCGGCAAATGGCTGGTTCCAATCCTGCGGGATTAAGCTACCATTGCATCTTATGCACACTGATCCTTACGACCCGGAGTTATTCCGGCGCAATGGCCACAAAGTAGTCGATGCACTGGCCGTTTATCTTCATTCCGCCCTTGCGGGTGAACTGCCCGTACTTCCTCACCACGCCCCGCTCGAACTCGCGCGGGAATACCAGGACGCTCTCCCCCTGGACTCTGCGGGCGACGCGGATGCTGAAGTATCGCGCTGTCTTGCCCAGATCATCCGGCAAAGTATTCACCTTCATCATCCTGGCTACGTGGGCCACCAAGTCCCCCCCGCCTTGCCGCTGGCGGCGCTGGCGGACTTGATATCGAGCTTGCTCAATAACAGCGTGGCGGTCTACGAAATGGCGCAGGCCGGCACGCAGATCGAAAGGCAAGTCATTCGCTGGCTGTGCGCATCGGTGGGATGGCCCCAGGATTCTGACGGCGTCCTGACTTCCGGAGGCTCTCTCGGAAACCTGACGGCGCTGCTCGCAGCTCGCAACCATGCCACGCAAGGCGCGGCATGGCGGCAGGGACTTCATGCAGGGCCGCCTCTCGCCCTCCTGGTTTCAGACCAGGCGCATTACTCCCTGGCGCGCGCGGCCGGAGTCCTCGGCCTGGGCGAGGAGTCAGTTGTTGTGATTCCCACGGACAGCCGCTTTCGAATCGATGTTTCCGCGCTCGCCGACCTTTACCGGCGAACCGTGCAAGAAGGGAAAAAGGTGATTGCCATCGTGGGAAGCGCCGGCACCACCGCCACGGGTTCTTTCGATCCTTTGCGAGGCATGGGAGAGTTCTGCCGGGAAAAGGGAGTGTGGTTTCACATCGACGGTGCGCACGGAGCCTCGGCTCTGTATTCCGAAAAGTATCGCGGACTCACGGAGGGAATCGAGCTCGCATCCTCCCTGGTTTGGGACATGCACAAGATGCTCTTTGCCCCCAGCTTGATCACTGCCGTTCTGTTTCGCCACCGTGAAGACAACTATGGCGCCTTCTCTCAAGAGGCGAGCTATCTCTTTGGCCGGCGCCCAGAGGAAGCGGACTTCGACATTGCACTTCGCACTCTCGAGTGTTCAAAGAGAACCTTGGGAATCAAGCTGTGGCTGGCCCTGCGTGTTCACGGAGCGAAGATGATCGGCGCGATGGTTACGAAGACGTTCGACTTGGCACGGGAATTCGCAGCCCTGCTCAAAGCCCAGCCCGATTTTGAGCTGGCCACGGAACCGGCAAGCAACATACTTTGCTTCCGCCACGTGCCCCAGGCGCTCAAGGGCCTCGAGAATGCCGCTGAAAAACTCGATGCGCACCAAGTGGAGTTAAGAAAAAAGGTCGTGGCTTCCGGAAAGTACTTCCTGGTGCAGACAGTGTTGCGGAACACGGTCTACCTGCGGACCACACTCATGAATCCGCGCACAACGCTCGAAGACCTGGAGGGGCTGATTCAAACTATCCGAGGTGCTGCCGGTTTTTAGTCACGTAATAACCGTTCTGTGATCGAGTCCGGACCCCCTCACCCCGGCCCCTCTCCCCCAAGGGGCAGAGGGGCGCAGGACTCGGATTTATTCTCCCCTCTCCCCCTTGGGGGAGAGGGGCCGGGGGTGAGGGGGTTTTTCGGCGAGTGGCACAAAAGTTGAAAGGAGGAAATCAAACAACATGGACCCAACGAATGAACCCCACACCACTTCCAAGCTAAATAGACGGCGGTTCTTGAACTCCGGGATGGTCGCTGGGGTGACGGCGGCAGCTCTGCCTTCGTTCTCCCGGAGTGCCGGGGTTGCCACATGCGCGGCTCCAGCGGCGTTTCCACCCCTGAAGCCATTCGAACTTGGTGAAATCACGGTGGCGAAACTTCAGGATGCAATGCAATCCGGCCAGCTCACGGCGCGCTCCCTGGCTGAAAAATACCTCGCGCGCATCGAGAACGACGACAAGCATGGACCCGCCGTTAACTCCGTCATTGAAGTCAACCCGGATGCCCTTGCCATCGCCGCGGAACTCGACCGGGAGCGCAAAGCCAAGGGGCCGCGCGGACCGCTGCATGGCATCCCCGTCCTCATCAAGGACAACATCGCCACCCGCGACCGGATGATGACCACTGCGGGGTCGCTCGCCCTGGTGGGAGCGAGGCCGCCGAAAGATGCCTTCGTGGTGAAGAGGCTCCGCGAAGTAGGCGCCGTGATTCTCGGTAAGACCAACCTCAGCGAATGGGCCAACATCAGATCCTCGCACTCGACCAGCGGTTGGAGCGGGCGCGGCGGGCTCACGCGCAATCCCTACGCGCTCGACCGTAACCCTTGCGGATCGAGTTCCGGGTCAGCCGCCGCCGTTTCGGCAAGCTTCTGCGCCCTGGCCCTGGGCACCGAGACCGACGGTTCCATCGTCTGCCCCTCGTCTGTCAACGGAATTGTTGGGATCAAGCCCACGGTCGGTCTGGTCAGCCGCGCCGGAATCATTCCCATCGCCCACAGCCAGGACACGGCTGGCCCCATGGCTCGAACCGTGACCGATGCCGCGATCCTGCTGGGCGCTCTAACCGGAGTTGACGCCGACGATCCAGCCACGGAGGTGAGCCGCGGGACGGTGGCCTATACTAATTTCCTCGACCCGAGCGGGCTGCGCGGTTCGAGAATCGGCGTGGTGCGCAAATCCTTCGGTAGCAGCGATGCCGTGGACAAACTAATGAATCAAGCCATCGCAGAGATGAAGCGCCAGGGTGCGCTGATGGTGGATCCGGCTGACCTTGGAACCATGGACCAGCTTGCGGACTCCGAACTCCAGGTGCTCCTTTACGAGCTCAGGGCTGACCTGAACTCTTATCTGGCGGCGCTCGGGCCCGACGCGCCCGTGCATTCCCTGCGGGAGATCATCGAGTTCAACGAGCGCAACCGGGAGAAGGAGATGCCGTACTTCGGACAGGACCTGTTCATCAAAGCGGAGGCTAAGGGATCGCTCAGGGAGAAGGAATACCTGGAGGCGCTGGAGAAGAATCATCGCCTCACACGAAAGGAGGGAATCGATGCCGTCATGGAAAAGTTTCAACTGGATGCCCTGGTGGCGCCCAGCGGAGGGCCTGCCTGGTTGACCGACTTGGTCGATGGGGACCACGACTCAGGCGGAAGTTCGACTCCGGCTGCGGTAGCTGGTTACCCCAACATCAATGTCCCGGTGGGCTTCGTCTTCGGTCTGCCCGTGGGAATCTCATTCTTTGGCAAAGCTTACAGCGAGCCGACTTTGCTCAAGCTTGCCTATGCCTTCGAGCAAGCCACCCAGCATCGCGGCCTCCCGCAGTTTCTCCCCACCGCGGATTTGACCCCATAAGTCCACTGACCTCGACACGCTTGAGCACGCTACAACGAATTCAAGCAAGCCATCATGTCGCGGTCTTTTCGCCAGGTGGCTTTGCTGTACAGAGATTCCAGATTAGCTTGCCGCTCTGGTGCTAGCCCGCAACGCAAGGCGACTCTGTAAAGCTGCTGCTCCCGAGGTGCGCTACTCAATCCGCAGGGCGGTCATGGGCGAAATAGAGGCTGCGCGGCTGGCCGGAATTATGGTTGCGAAGAATGCGCAGAGGGCCAGCGCGCTCGCAGCCACGGTCAGCGCAAATGGATCCCAACTAGTAACGCCATAGAGCTGTGCTGAGATCAGACGTCCGGCGCCGATGGCCAGCGGCAACCCGAGCACCAGCCCGATCATCACGCGCTTAAAGGCGCCGCGTAGTACCAGTTGGACCACCTTCGCGGGATCAGCGCCAAGCGCCATGCGAATACCGATTTCGTTCGTGCGCTGCGCAACCGTGTAGGCCGTGACGCCGTACACTCCAACTGCCGCCAGCAGGAGAGCGATAATGCCGAACAGGCCCGCGAGGCTGGCAACTGCACGCTCCTGATCGAAGGAGAGAGCAATTTGCTGCTGCATAGTCCTGACGCTGGTGATGGTCAGGTTGGGATCGACTTCCGCCAATGTCCTCGTCAGCAGCGGCTCGAGCACGCCGGGAGGGGCGCCGGTCACCAACATGATTCCGCCGATAAAATGCGAGCGCAGCTCGACCTTCTTCAGCAGGTCCTGCTTGTAATCCACATTTTGAGCGAGCGGCACGAAGAACATGGGACGCGCCGGCCGATCTAACCCCCAGCCCGCAAACTTCGCGTCCCGCACGACGCCCACGATGCGGAATGTGCCGGCATTCTCGGGCAGGTCCAGGCCGAAGTGCTGATCGAGCGGGTCTTCGCCGCTCTTGAAAAAGCGCTTCACGAAAGCTCCGTTCACAATCGCCAAAGGTTCCGTAGTTTCATTGTCTGCGGCGGTAAAAGCCCGCCCACGCAAAACTGCTATGCCAAAGTTCTGAAGATAGTCGTGGCTCACTCGGTCCCATGATGCGTTGGATTCCTCGCTCATTTTGGGAGCAGGATGGCCGGCTACGTAAATGAGTTCCCCCCAGTTGTTGGTGAGCGGGTTATAGAGCGCCAGTCCGCTTCCCCGCACTCCAGGCAGACGATTGAGGCGTATCTCAAGCTCACGGTAGAGCGCGGCCAGCTTGGCCTCAGTATAGCTGGCCGGTGGATTGTGCAGCCCCACCACCACGCGCCCTTGAACTTGATATCCAAAGTCCTGATGCTCAAGCTTGTTTAGGCTCCGCGCCAGCATCGTCGCACCGGCAACCAAGACAACCGACAATGTAGCCTGCACGATCAGCAGCCCTTGGCGGGTGAAAGAGGAACGATCGCTCGTACCGCGGCCCGACCCGTGCAAGGCTTCCGCGGGATCGGTACGTGTGGCAAACCATGCGGGAACCGCGCCGAAGATGACTCCCGTCACCAGGGCCAATCCGAAGGAGAACGCCAGGACCACGAAAGACGGCATGGGGCTGATCGGCAGGAAGTGTGCGCTGTGGAAGGCAAGCGTGAGCAGCAGGCGCGCGCCTGCTACGGCCACCAGAAGTCCCACAATGCCGCCGCCCATCGCCAGGAGGACGCTTTCCGTGAGAGCCTGCGCAATAATCTGCCGCGGTGTGGCGCCAAGGGCCAGGCGCAGTGCGGTTAGCCCTCGACGCGTTACGGCACGAGCCAGCAGCAAGTTCGCGACATTGGCGCTGGCAATCAGCAGCACCAGGCCGCAAACGGAGAGCAGTATCTGAAGGCTGCGCCCGTACTCTTCCTTCATCTCGGCCACGCCGGCGCCTGCGGGGACGACGTTGATCACTTGCCTGGGAAGCATGCGGATCACGTCCGGCATCCAGTTGGCTGGATAGCCGGAATCGTACTGCATCCATTGCCGCAGCACCCCAGTGAGGCGCGGAGCCATTCCGTCAATTGAAGCTCCCGGCCGCAGGCGGCCCATCGCACGCAGCCATGCGGGCACGGACTGGTGCAGCAGCTCGCCCTCGCCGTCAAGCAAGGGCTCCTGCTGCACGGGGATCCAAATATCGGGAGGGTCACTGCGGAGCGTTTCACCGAAGAATCCGGGCGGCGCCACTCCGATCACGGTAAACGGATGGCCCTCCACGACGAAGGTTGAACCCACTACCGACGTATCGCCGCCATAGCTGGCCTGCCAGACACGATGGCTGAGTACGGCAACCGGCGGAGCACCTGGCCTGTCGTCGTCAGGGCTAAGCACTCGCCCACCGAAGGCGCCCACTCCAAGCATCGAGAAATAATTCCCGGTGACGTACTCCGAGCGCAGTGGCCTGGCAGCCAATTCGCCTTCACGCCGCACGCTCTGGAGCGCACCACCGGCCTGGAAAGCCGCCAACTCTTCAAATTCAGGTGTTTCCGCCTTCAGCCGTTCATACAGAGGAAACGAATACATTCCCCAGCGGTCCTGCGGTCCCCCTTCGACGCAGCAATCGTCGCCCTCACCGACTCGGTAGAGTCTCCCGGGATCAGACACCGGCAGGGAGCGCAGCATCACCGCATTAACCAACGTGAATATTGCCGTGGTTCCACCGATTCCCAAAGCCAGGGTGATTACCGCCGCACAGGTAAAAACAGGTGACCGCCGGAATTGTCGCACCGCGTAGCGAAGATTGCTGAGCAGCTTTTGCATTTCAGACCTCCTAATTTCTCTACGAAGGTGAGTTGCTGCGGGTTCCGGTAGAATCGAGACCCCCTGCCCACTGCTCGGCAGTCAGGCACGATTCACTTGATGCTGTTTCTATTGACGCGTTCGGGAGTGGTTGGTAAGCAGATCTGGGGGGTCACACCAAGATTGATTGCTGCGGAGCGTCTCGTCGCTGCGGCACAAGCAAGCGATCCATTGAGGCTAGGCGTGATTCTGAAAGATTAACAGGCTATACGCGTAGTCATTTGCACGGGGACCGTACGGCAGCAGGCCCGCTACTGTTTTGGCGTCATGGGGATTGCCGGCGCGTTGGGCCGATCAGTGGGAGTCGCGCTCACGATGCGGACTTTCGACTTGAATTGCTTGTAGTCGGTGTAACGAAGGATCTGTTTGATGTGCACGGGGCCATTGGAGAAATAGAGGGTGTCATCCGCCATGGTGTAGGTAGGAAACCAGTATTTCCCGTCGATCTGCTCGCGCCAGGTGGTAAAACGTGGAAACAGGTTTTCACCCTTCTTGGTTTTCAACTCGGGTACGGGTTTGCCTTCCGACTTCACAATTTGCAGGTCCCGGTCATCAACCCACACCACACCTTGAAAATACTGCTGTCCTTTCTGAATTTCTTTGGGCCGGATGGAGAAAACATAAGCCGTAATCTGGTCAACCTTCACGTGTCCCAAATACTTGATTTCGTACTCCGGGAGTTCATCCGAGGTCAGAACAAACGGCTGAGTGTTCCGCATCGAAACGTAGTCTTCCTTGGTCATGATGATCCGTTTCAGGGTATCCGCGGGGGCATAGGTCACACGCTCGATCCGGTTGCCGGCATCGTCGAAGAGGATGTCCCACTCCTGTTCGAAAACGCCCTCGATTTCGTTGTCCGGTCCTAATTCCTGCACCTTGTTGATTTGGTGGTAGGTGTAATTGTTGCGCGCTGCCTTAAAGAGCTTTTCCTTGGCGGCGAATTCCTGGATGATACGTTGGACTTGGTCCGGGCTGGGATCAGCCAGACCGTTGTCAGGCGCTGCCTTGGCAGAAGTGGCGGAAGCCTCCGTCTTGTCCATAAGGCTGCTCAACGTCTCCGCGACTTTCCGATCAACGTCCGCAGGTTTGGAGTTGGGAGCAGGTGTATTGGCGGATGGCGTTTGCTGGGAAGGGGCAGGAGCAGGCGCGGATGCGGCAGGACTCGCCGAGGAAATCTCACTTGCAGCCGTTGGCGCAGTTGAGGAAGCACTCCGAATCAGCACCGGAGAAGCCGTTGTCGAGGTGGTTGTGGGGGCGGGCTTGGCGGCGATTTGCTGGTTACCCTCAGGGCCTCCTGCCGGACGAGCCAACAGCGTCTTGATCCTTTCCTCGAATCGGTCGAGGTCTGCCGGAGCCCCTGCAAATCTGCGGTAAATGCGGCCGTCCCGCCCGATGAGCAAGGTGGTCGGGAGACCTGATATTCCCCCATAAAGCTTTCGTATATCAGCGTCGCCCATGGCGACGGGGTAGTTCACATTGACACGCTGGCAATAACTTCGTACTGCCTCCTTCTGATCTCTTACGGCAATGCCGACAACTCGTAACCCTTCCCCGTAGTATTGGCCTTGAAATCCAACCAGCTCTGGAATCAATTTCCGGCAGTACGGGCACCAAGAAGCCCAAAAACTAAGTATCACCACTTTGCCCCTGTAATCAGCAAGGTCAATCTTTTGTCCCGAGAGCGCCACCAGCGAGAATCGCGCCGCGTAGGGATGATCGTTGTCAGCCGACTTGCTCTCGAGATCAGCCGGCTTGCTCTCCAGGCTGCTCATCGTCTCCGCGACTTTCCGATCCACATCGGCAGGCTCGGAGGTGGGAATGGGTGAATAGGCGGATTGCGTCTCCTGGGAAGCCGCAGAGGCGGTTGCGGACGCGGCAGGAGCGGCAGGAGCTGATGGAGCCTCATTGGCTTTCGAGCCTGCTTTGGTAAGAGCCTCGATCAAATCATCGTTGGCCCCGGCGTCATGAAATTTCTTTGCCAGATCTGGGTTCATCTTGAAACTGATGCCCCGTTGTTCAACGAGTGTGACAATCTTTTGGGTCGGGGACCCTGCCAGCAGAAGCAAGGTTATGTCATCTGCACTCAAGGGTTGATCGGCTGCCGCGGCCAGCAGGGCGAATAACCCTGCAACGAGTACCGCCAGTATCCCCAAAGCTAACTTCTTGCTCATAGGTTGAAATTCCTTCCTCAACGACCCCCGCCCACTCCTATGGCTACCGCCACAACCTCTTAATTATATAGAGCATATCTTACGCCCAAAAGTTGTCTTGCTGACCTGACACGGAAGGGCTTCGAGAGGTTGTCGCCACCTTAATCAGGCCTGCGCGGCGCCTGCCACGGGGTAAGCAACCCGGGCCGCACACGGTCCGCCGCCCCGGTAGTGGGTCAATTTGATGTAGAGGCGGCTCTACGCCGCCATTTGGCGAGGTAAACTCGCCGCTACTGCATCAAATTGACCCACTACCGGCACCCCTCCCCTATTGACGAAAGAGGTGGAATACTCTCTTCTTTTGCCAGCCCTGGAGTCTTTTCAAAACGACGCTCAGCGCGCCCGACGCCTATTCTTGAGCCGCGATTGGCGCGTCTTTTGAGCTTTGCGCTTGGGTTTTGAAATCGCGAACGTAACCGCCCCCACGCGGCGAACCTTCCATTCTTGCGCCTGCGGGGTCTTGCCTTCTGTTTCCATAGTGTGCTCTCAATTCCTCTTCGAAGTCACGGTACTACAATTATACCCTGGTTTCGAGCTTCGGGCGACCGCCGACCCGGCGGGGTAGTGGTGTCATTTGGAATATCATCCCTTACGAAACGCCGGTCATTCCCGCGAAAGCGGGAATCCAGTTCGCCGAGAGCGCATTTCCGAAGGTTTGCGGAGTGGATTCCCGCTTTCGCGGGAATGACCGCGGCCTGGAGCGCCCGTGTCTCGCAAATGACACCACTATCCCGGTGGCTAGGAATTCTCCGTTGTCCACAACCGGAGCCGTACAACGCACCCCGCTCACTTTGCGGGCTCAATTGCAGTAACGCTAATCGTGTCGCCCTTAAGTGTGCCAGTGACCTTTACCTTCTGTCCCGCGAATGCTTCAGGTTTTTTCTGCTCGGAGAGCTGATAAACCTTTCCGCTGGCGAGATCGGCAAGCACGTACTTACTGCCAGCTTTTACACACTCCAGGGTACACTCCTTGTCGCTCTTTCCAGGCATCATGTGTTTCAAGCCACACATTGAGTCACTGATGTTTCCGACAAACGTCTTTGTGCCAGCCTTCACAGTACCAGCGAAGCTCAAACTGCCTCCAAGCAATAGTCCCACACAAAGATAACTAATTTTCCGCATTTTGGGCCACCTCCAATTGTAGCTGAAAAGAAGGAGATAAGGCGGAGAAGGCAGTGGGCAGTGGGCAGTAGGCAGTAAGTCATTCAGAATTGCATCAGCCCCTTGGCCCCATTCCCTGTTTTTGCCTGCCTACTGTCTACTGCCTACTGTCTACTGCCTACCGCCTACTGCCTTCCGTTCTTCCCCAGCCCCCAGCCCCCAGTTCCTCAATCGCCGATCTTCACGATTTGCGACAGCGGAAGATCCCGGGAAGAACCGCCGACCCAAAACTTGTAGTCGCCGGCCACGAGTTCCCATCCACCCTTGTCAGCGTTGAAGACCGACAGGTAGTGAGGATCCAACGTCAGGTTGACCGTTTTGGCTTCACCAGGAGCGAGCTGAACCTTATCCCACCCCACCAGCCGCTTCGGGGGCTCGCCGGCGCTCGCTGGTAACGAGACGTAAACCTGCGCGATCTCCGCCCCAGGACGCGCCCCCGTATTCTTCACATTGAAGGTTACTGTCACCGCCTGCCCCTGCCTGACCTTCAAATCGGAGTAGGCATAACCGGTGTAGGAAAGTCCATAACCGAAGGCGAACAGCGGTTGCTTGTTCTCGGCGTCATACCACTTGTAGCCGACCTTCAGGCCTTCGTCGTAGTCGACCTCGAATCGCCTCGTATTCATGCGGAAACGCACACCGGGAATCGGGGTCGCCATGTCAGCCTCACCAGCCGGCGGCGGCTGTTTCGTAAGCGTGGGATGAGGGATGTCTGCTTCCGCTCTTGCGAATGTAAGGGGCAGTTTTGCTGAGGGGTTCACGTCCCCGAAGAGGATGTTGGCGATGGCGTCGGCCCCGCGAATCCCCGGATACCAGGCCTCCAGCACGGCGCTCACGTTGTCGATCCAGGGCATGGTCACAGGACCGCCCGTTTCCAAAACCACGATGGTGTGCGGATTCGCAGCCGCCACCGCGTTCACCAGTTGGTCCTGGTTGTCCGGCAGCGAGAGACTCGGCGCGTCCCGCCCTTCGCTCGCGGGCTGGTTGACGAACACGATGGCGATGTCCGATGCCTTGGCTAGAGCCGCCGCGGCTCCGTGGTCGAGGCCCGCGTTGTACTCCACTTTGGCATTCGCCGCCTTGGCACGGATCGCCTTTAGCGGCGAGGACGGGTCCCACACCACTCGCTCAAAGAAGGCCATCGGAGACGCGCCTGGGGGCAGAGGCGGTGGCGGCACCGCGTTTCCTCCTGGCGGATCGACCTGCGCCGAACCTCCCCCCGAGAGCACGGCGATGTCCGCATGCGATCCGATAACCGCAATCGACTCGAGGCGCGACGCGTGCAGTGGTAGTTGGCCCTGCGCGTTCTTCAAGAGAACGGTGCCCTGCTCGGCCACCCGCTGCGCCACTTCGAATCCGGCGAAAACATCCACCACCTTGCGGTCCGGCGGAAGGTCAAAGAGGCCAACGGCGAACTCTGTGCGCAGCAGGCGGTGGACCATATCGTCGAGACGCGACATGGGCACCTCTCCACTCTTCACCGCTTTCTCGAGCGCATCGGCGAAGTAAGTATCGCCGGGCATCTCCATGTCCAGTCCCGCCAAGGCGGCCTTGGTCGTGCTATGAGTGCCCCCCCAATCCGACAGGACGAAGCCCTGGAAACCGAAATCCTTTTTCAGCGCGTCATTCAGAAGGTAACTGTTCTCGCAGGCATAGTCACCGTTGACGAGATTGTAAGAGCACATCACCGCTCCCGCGCCCGAGTCCTTGACGGCGATTTCGAAGGCCAGCAGATCGCTTTCGCGCATGGCTCGCTTGGCGATCTTGACGTTCACGAAATTACGGCCACTCTCCTGGTCGTTCATGGCGTAGTGTTTGATATCGCCAATGACGCCCTGTTCCTGGAGGGCCTTCATCTCCTGGCCGACAAGCTTCCCAGCCAGGATCGGGTCTTCACCTTTGTACTCGAAGAGGCGGCCGTTGCGCGGCTCCCGCGCCAGGTTGATGCCGCCGCCCAGTGACATGGTGAAACCCTGGTCGCGGAGCTCCCTGCCAATCAACGCTCCGTAATCATGCGCCAGCTTGAGGTCCCAGCTCGACGCCTCGGATGTGCCGGACGGCAAGGCGGTCGAATACCGGCCGAATCGGGCGCCGCGGGTGACGCCGACGGCGGCATCCGCCATCTGGAGGTCAGGGATGCCCAGACGCGGAATGCCGGGAATGAAGCCGGCCCCGCCCAGCGATCTCGTCGGCGGTTGTGAGCCGGGAGGTCCGATCAACCCCCTCCAGCCGCCTCCATGTAGGAGTGAAATCTTCTCCTCGAGCGTCATCTGCCCGACAAGCAATTCGGCTCGCCGGTCGGGTGACAGACTCTTGTCCATCCACGGAGCCTGGACCGCAGGCGACTGATTCCCTGGCCCGCCTTGCCCTTGCGCCAGGACCGCTAGAAGGGCGAGTGTGAGAATCCAAGCCATTAGCGAGCAGATCGTTAGCCGTTTTAGATGCATGTTAGTCTCTCCATGACAGTTAATTGCCGATTGCTGATTGACGATTGTGGGGGCAGAAAATCGAAACTCGAAAATCGGCTCCGCTGTGTTGCAGCAGCATCTTTTGCGAGTTTCGAATTTCTAGTTTCGGGTTTCGATAATCGACAATCGAAAATCGTCAATCTCTTGGATCATCAACAGACGAGCACAGGATAGGCCGAAAGCCAAGAAGGGAGCAAGGGGAAAACTGGGGAGGAAGATGAAGGATGTAATCGCGGGGCTGCCGCCTTGGAACTTGTTGTTGTAGAAGGAAGGAGGAAGCAGGTAACCTAAGTCTCCTCAAGCTACCTGCTTCCCCAGGTAGTCATTAGAGTTGAGTTACTCTTATAGACGTAGGATTCGCCTGAAAAGTTGCATGCGTGAAACAATTTGTGCTGCAAATGGAGCTGGGGGAATCAGTACAGAGACACGTTAATGTGTGCTTCGCGGTGTCATCACCTGAGAACAAGGATTTTGCCGACCATTTGGAACGCGCAATGAAGGCCGCGGGGTGGCAGGCTGTGGGCACTGGTGTAGAAACCGATAGCAGGTATCAGCGCGGGATATGGCTGTTTGGGAAAGGCCCCGGAGACCCTCTACCCCCTAGCGCGAAGGTACTCCAGGAGGCTTTAGAGAAAGCTGGCATCATCGTCCAGTCCAGATTTGGGCTTTCTCCGAGTCTGCCACCTGCACCTAACCCTAATGGGTTTCATGGTGGGTAGAGTGGATCCCAACTCGGCTCTGTGAGAGAAAAAATGAAACAAGCCCACTAGCACGCGACAGAGCCGCTTTGGGATGTTACCTTTCGAGGACTTTGACGCGACCCTGTGACTTTTTGCTGGATTGTGGCATCATATATTTGAAGTTTGCTGGTCTACGAGATCAGCTATTCCCCAACCGAGGGCTAGAATTTCGGTAGAGCGGGCCGCTTCGGCGGCCCCTTCGCTTTTTATGGCCATATTCTGGCCAGCAGTTCTTTAGCCCCGATCCGCTCCCTGGGGAAAATGGTAATGATTTCCCGAAGGGTCCCCACAACTCCTGACTCCTGATTCCTGACTCCTGCTTTTTCTCGGCTCGCTGCTTGATACCCAGCATCATCTTGCGTTCCATGAGGAAGTGGACGGGATCAAATACCAGGCGCCCGAAGAGCATGGCGACGAAGCTCTCGTCCTGGGCGCCACGCGAGCGGAGGATCAGCCGGGTGGCGTGGTTGTTAATGGGTTCGAGGATGAATGTCCAGGTTCCGCTTTCGGCGCGGCCACCCCTGGAGATTCTCTCCGCGTCGCTGGGCGAGACAAGGACCATGGCGCGATGGGGCTCAAGTACCGCGACCACCACGCGTCCTCGTCCGCCGTACCGGTCTTTTCGAGCTAACCAAACCGTGTCGCCGGCCTGGCGCGTCTGCCACTCCGGGTGAATCCGGTCCGCATTGTGCATGTCAGCGAAGAAGAGATTCTCCAGCCACGCGTAGCTGTAACATCCCCCGCGGTCCTGGCCGATCTGCACGATCCACGGCCACACGTCGGTGACCGGCGCATTAATCGTCAAAGCGCGTGTGGCCAGGCTTACGGGCCGGGGTGCGAGTTCATCCCCCGGCCATGTCCGGCTGATCTCGTCGCCCGTCGCCCCCCAAGTGAGATACCATGGCCGGATGAGCCACAGGTGAACCAGACCAGTCACCACCAGCCCTAATGCCAACCACCCTGCGCCCCGCGCCAGCCGGATCGTCCACTTCGCTTTCTTTTCCGTCTCGGGGGTTTCACTAGCCTTGGTCATTGAAGGCACTCCTCTTGTGCGGGAATGACGTGCAGTCGAGTTGCTTCTGTGCCGTGGAGCCGTGTCACCCCCGCGAAAGCGGGGGTCCATTGCCGCCGTGGATTCCCGCTTACGCGGGAATGACGTGCGGTCGAGTTGCCTCTGTGCCGTGCAGCCGTGTCACCCCCGCGAAAGCGGGGGTCCATTGTCACCGCGGTGGATTCTCGCCTACGCGGGAATGACGTGCGGTCGAGTTGCCTCTGTGCCGTGCAGCCGTGTCACCCCCGCGAAAGCGGGGGTCCATTGCCGCCGCGGTGGATTCCCGCCTACGCGGGAATGACGTGCAGTCGAGTTGCCTCTGTGCCGTGCAGCCGTGTCACCCCCGTGAAAGCGGGGGTCCATTGCCGCCGCGGTGGATTCCCGCCTACGCGGGAATGACGTGCAGTCGAGTTGCCTCTGTGCCGTGGAGCCGTGTCACCCCCGCGAAAGCGGGGGTCCATTGCCGCCGCGGTGGATTCCCGCCTACGCGGGAATGACGTGCAGTCGAGTTGCTTCTGTGCCGTGGAGTCGTGTCACCCCCGTGAAAGCGGGGGTCCATTGCCGCCGTGGATTCCCGCTTACGCGGGAATGACGTGCGGTCGAGTTGCCTCTGGTTCAACTCCCCTGAGCGCGGTCCAGTGGCGACGGGCCCATCCAAAATGCCACTATTGCCCCCCAGGCCAATCCCTGCAAGATGATCTCCGGCTGGACCTTCAGGTGTACGACCGGAGTAAAGATAGGTCGCATGTATACCATGCCTTCAATTGTTCCGGGCGCGGCCACCGCTGCCGCCCAGAATCCCAGCACAATGTACAACCCGGAAATGGAAAGGAAGCGCTTCTTGAAAGACCAGTTCATCAGCGTGTCGAAGAAAGGATAAAGCGCCGCGGCCATCAGCAAACCCCGCAGAAACTGGGCAGGGAGAAACCAAGTCACTACATGTCCCCACAGCTCCGGCTCCGCCTCCGTACGCATGAAGACCTTGAAGATGGGGTTGGGACCAACGTAGAACCCCTTGGTGAGGAGCGGGTAGGCGATTGCCCCCGCGATGAAATAGGTGATGATATGCGCTGCCGTAACCTTGCTGGCAAAGCTGAGGAAATGGCGAGTCCTCATGACATTCCTCCGGGCGCGAGTCCATGACGCCTTTGCCGCCCCGCTGCTCCCTCCGCTCGCACCTTGATACCCAGCGGCTGCGAGTATACACCCCACAGCCTCGCCTTGGAACGTTCCAGCCTGGTTCTTCCGTGTAAGACCTGTTCTTTGGGTCGGCGGCTCCTGTTGGGCATTCTTCAACAAATCTGCTCCCACGCAGGGTCAACGCCCAACACCCCCTCGAGGCGGACTCCAGGGTTCCATCAAAGTCTCCGATCAGCACGAAATGACGGGGCGGGAATTGCCCCAAAGGGGCAAACCGTGAGTAGCCGTGGGTGGAACCCACGGAAACGTGGCAAAAAAACCGAATCGGCCCTGGAGGGGTCCCGCGCCTGCGGGATCAACCCCTTTGGGGTTGGCGTGATTCGCATCGCAATGTTATCCGCAGGTTGAAACCTGCGGCTACTCACGGAAGGCCCCTCCGGGGCCTGCTGTTCCTGGGTCACCTCAGCCAGTTCGACTTTGACGGAACCCTGAGGCGGACTTCCTGTCTCTTGACACGACCAAAATAATAGGCTAGTATAGTAAGTGGGGTTGGGGAAGAAACAGGATTGAGGTGTCAGGTGCCACGTGACAGGCGTATTGCTGAATTCAGAATTATGAATTGTGAATGGTGAATGGTGAATTGCTTTCTTCCTCCTCGCCCCCGCGGACTGCTTTCTGCCTACTGCCTACTGAATCTGGAGGGAGTTTGAGTTGGCGGGACTCTTGGCCCCTACCGCAGTCTACGACAAGATGTCATCGCCGACAGGGAAAGAAGAAACTAGTAACTTAAAAAATGAACGAACGACGCGGGAATGTTGTTGAAAACAAAGGATCGGCCTCGAGCACCGCGGGGTGAAGCGGGAATGTTTTAGAAAACAAAGGTAGTTAGGCGTTGAAAGTGGTAATGTTGTTGAAAATAAAGGGGTTGGGTACGGAAGAATTCTGAATTGTGAGTAGTGAATTATGAATTTGGGCTTGCACACTGCCTACTGCCTACTGCCCACTACCTACTGCCTACTGCCTACTGCCTACTGCCCACTGCCCACTGCCTACTGCCCACTGCCTACTGCCTACTGCCAACTGACCACGGACAACGGACGACTGACAACTGACGGCCGCCAACCTATATGCGTTATAATACGTAGCCCAGTTGGAAATCGTCGAAGGCAGACCGCAGTAAAGTTGAGGATCAGGAACGATGAGCTATATCGTGACACCGTTTGAGGTTAGTTCCAAAGGCTTGGAAGCGCCGGTCAAAGTCCATTTTGTTCACCTTTACTCAGCCATCGCCACGCGCCATAGTGACAGTATCGACGCAGTTTTCTTGGTGGATGGCCTGAAGGCAACCGTCGCCATTTCCTGCGCGACACTCGCCGAATTGCGAGAACGCGATCGCAAGAATCTTACCGACCAACAACTGGCGGATATTGCCGCTCTGCATCTGCGTCGAACGCTCGAGCACGGGTACGAGGCTACAGAGGCGGAGCTTTTCCTGCGCGGTGAAGAACTCCGGGCCTTGGGCCGCGAACTTGGGTATCTGTGAGTAGGGGTCAGGATTCAGGATTCAGGAGTCAGGAGTCAGAAGTCAGGAGTCAGAAGTCAGGAGACAGAAGGCAGTCGGCAGTAGGCAGTAAGCAGTGTTTTCCCCCACCTGCCACCTACTACCTACCACCTACGGGTCACTGACGACTGAAGGCTGACGACTGACCGCTGACAACGGACGGCTGAGGAGCGAATGTATGTGTGGCATTGTAGCTTATGCGGGCAAGCAATCCGCCCGGGAAGTTCTGATTGATGGTCTCAAGCGCCTGGAGTACCGCGGATACGATTCCAGTGGCATCGCCATCCTCAACAGCCCAGCTTACTGGGTGCGCACGGTAGGGAAGGTAGCTGCACTCGAGCAGCGCGTCTGGCAGGACGCTCCCGAGGGCGTGGTGGGAATCGCGCATACGCGCTGGGCGACGCATGGCAAGCCCTCAGTAAACAACGCCCACCCACAAGTGGATTGCACGGGCAAGATCTACCTGGCACACAACGGCATCATTGAGAATTACCTGCTGCTCAAGAAGCGACTCGCTGCCGCGGGACACACCTTCCGCTCGGAGACCGATACGGAGGTTCTGCCCCACTTGATTGAGAGCCTTTACCAGGGGAACCTGGAGGCGGCGGTCCAGAAGGCACTCTTGCAGGTCCAGGGCACATTCGGTTTGGCGGTGCTGCACGCAGCCCACCCGGAGCAGATTATTGTGGCGCGTCGAGGAAGTCCTATTGTCCTGGGAGTGGGTGAAAACGAATCGTTCGCTGCCTCCGACGCTTCCGCGTTGGCACGGCACACGGACCAGGTTGTGTACCTCGAGGACAACGAAGTGGCGCGGCTGGAGCCGGGCCGGTTTTCAATTACTACCCTCGAGAACCGCGCCGTGAACCGGGAAGCAACCACGCTGGAGGTGGGCCCACAGGCGATGGAGCGTGGGAGTTATCCGCATTTCATGCTCAAGGAGATTTTCGAGCAGCCCGAGGCGGTCGAGAACGCGCTGCGGGGACGGGTGAATCATGCGGAGGGGGTAGCCAAGCTCGGCGGGTTAGAGTCGGTGCAGGAGCGACTTCAACAGGCTCGCCATCTCATCATTGTCAGTTGCGGCACCAGCTACTATGCCGGCCTGTTTGCGCGCTATGCCTTCGAAACTCTCACCGATTTGACGGTCGAGACGGAGTTGGCCTCGGAATTCCGCTATCGCAAACTGAACCTGCGGCAGAACACCGTGGTGCTGGCCATCAGCCAGTCAGGAGAAACCGCAGACACGCTCGCCGCTCTCCGCGAGGCCAAGCGCAAGGGGGCATTGGTCCTCGGACTGGTGAATGTGGTGGGCAGCACCATCGCCCGCGAGACCCACGCCGGCGTTTACTCGCATGCCGGCATCGAGGTGGGGGTGGCTTCCACGAAGTCTTTCGTTTCGCAGCTCACCATACTCACCCTGATGGCGCTTTTGATGGGACGAAGCCGGGACCTTTCTTATGAGGAAGGCGCCACGCTTCTGCGGGGGCTGGAAAAGCTTCCTGACCAGATTCGAGAAACCTTGCAGCAATCCGGGCGCATCCGGGAGATGGCGCAGAAGTACTTTAGCTATTCTCACTTCCTTTACATCGGCAGGAAATACCAATACCCGATTGCGCTCGAAGGCGCCTTGAAGCTCAAAGAAATTGCTTACATCCACGCGGAGGGTTACGCGGCAGGTGAGATGAAGCATGGCCCCATTGCGCTTATCGATCCTGCCTTCCCCACCATGGCGATTGCCCCGGAAGATGGCTCCTACGAGAAGGTTATCTCCAACATGCAGGAGATTCGCGCCCGCGAAGGCCGCATTGTCGCTGTTACCACCACCGGCAATGCAAAGCTCGGCTCCCTGGTGGATGACCTTATCGAGGTTCCCCAGAACCACGAACTTCTGATGCCGGTCCTTACCGTCGTTCCCTTGCAGCTTTTTGCGTATCACTGCGCGCTGTTGCGCGGCTGCGACATTGACAAACCGAGGAACCTGGCAAAGAGCGTTACGGTCGAATAGCCGTCGAGAAGTCGAGGAGTCGAGAAGTTGAGGAGTCAGGAGGTTGCCCTCGTTCACATTCCCGCCCTCTCCCCGTTGGGGGAGAGGGTGGCCCGCCGCCGGCGTTTTCTTCAGCCCGTCAGCCGACGGGGCCGGGTGAGGGGGTCGCCAGCGTGCGACGGTCAGTTCGGAGCTAAGGATAACGAACTCTATCTGGACGACGGGCCTAGGAGGAACCCCAAGTTTCGCAGAATTCGATCTACGTGCGAGCCCTGCCAGTAGACGTGACCGCAGCCGGTGCAGCGGTAGAATTCCTCGTAGAGTTGGAAGATCTTAGCCTCGACGAGCGCTTCCACACCTGCCTTCTCCACGCGTTCAAGGGGAGCGTTGCACAACGTGCAACGAGTCCAGAGCGCCGCGCGGGTGTCCAGGCCAAGTCGTTCCACCAGCTCGCGGAGCTGCTGGGGGGGATATTCACTTTTGAGGCTCAGCACCTTATCCAGGTGCGGAAACCGCTGTGCTGTTTCGCCCCGGGTCAGGATCATACGCTCGCCGCTCCGTCCCATGGCAAGCAATTGCGCGGCCGTCATATCGTTCGCATAGAAAGTGTCGTATCCCAGCAAGCGCAACATTCTCGCCAGCCGCCCGAGCATCCTGTCGACTGCGAATCGAATCTCGGAGGGGTTCATCCTCGCCACAGCTTTCTTGAGTCAGCGAAAGAAGAAGCGTCGCGTCGCATCTGGTTTCATTGACTGCAACCAGCGGGAAGACGACATTCTAACATGGGGTTCTGGGGAGAGGCAGCCCTACGAGTCTAGAAAAGGGTAGACCCGTCCGGCTCAGGGCTTATCAGGCAGGATTGTGGGGTTGCTGTATAATCCCGGACGGGTCGGTGGGCTTGTTGGTAGCGAGTGATCGCTACGAAACTCGTGAGACGCCGGAATCCTGTGCCCACGACCGGGGCTTGCGTCCAAGGCAGGACCACCCAGCGTATGAGGTTCTCGTTGGGTGTCTCTCATTACCTCGCGCCCCGAATCTTTCCTCTTGGGCTACCGCGATGGCTAGCGCTTTCCGCCTTCCCTCGCCTCCGCTGGCACCGCCTTGGGCGTCGAGCCAACGCCAAGGCTAGCAGGATCCCGGCACACCATATGCGCTCAACATCACCTCCGCTTTGTTCTCCTTGCATTCCGCTTCTAACATAGCTCACTGCACAGAAGTGTCAATAGATTTTGCATACAGCTTAAACTTTTGTTACATTTGTGTTAAGATTAGCCTCGAAAAAGCATTGGTGGGAGGTATTTATGAGCATTGGAACGCGCGTCATGCAGATACGGAACCAGAAGGGCATCAGCCAGCGGCAATTGAGCCAACGCTCTGGCATTGCCGGCTCGTACCTCTCCAGGATTGAGAATCGCCACCTTGAGCCACGTCCCAAGACCCTTCGCAGGCTAGCGGAGGCTCTCGATGTACCCTTGGCTGAGTTTTTCCAGGACCGCGACGAGAACCTGGCGGGCATGCGGTGCCTGATTACACCCTCCGGCAGATGCATTATGGACATGATTCGCGCCGGCCATGGGAAACCCCCACAACCTGGCGCCGAAGTGTACACGCCGCGTCATCTGGAATTGCTTCGGCTGGCCGGCTATCTCATTCAGAGTGGCGACGCACGCTTGCTCGACGCGCTGGAAGTGCTGCTCGGAGCTTTGCTGAGCACCGACCGAAGCCACTCGGACCGCCTCCCCTCAACCCTTGCGCGGCCGACTCCGGAACCTCCCCGGCGACCGGATTAGGGGTTCGAGTAGGGAAGTTCCTTGCGTGGCTGGGCTACTTTATCGCCTTCTCCAGTTCCGCCGCCGCCGAGTTTATAAGTGCGGCCTCGGCGGCGAGAATTCTGCCCACCTCGATGATCCCCTCCTCGGCCTGTTTCCATTTCTTCTGCTCGATGGATTCGCGAACCACGGGCATGGTTTTGACTCCATAGCCGGTGTATACGCCGGGCGCATAGATCTCATGCTTGTACCAGGGGCGTCCTGGCAGGCCCTCAGGGCTGGTCAGCTTCCGCTCGCTCTGGACGAGCAGCGCATTGAGCGGGCTTAAGGGAGCGCTGGCCAGCGCCGCGCCGCCATTGGCATTCGCTTTTTCAACCGCCTTCCGGTAGCGCTGGGCGCTCTGAGTAAGCGCATCCGTCGCGTTCTCGAGTGGAGCGAAGTTCAAAAAAGGCGGAACCTCTTCCGGTTTCGGAGGCACGAAGCTCTTTTGCGGGTCAGCAGTGGCCGTGAAGACTCCCTCCTCGATCTCTTTGTTCTGCTCCCGAACTTCATCCTGCTTGCTTTTCAGAAGCCTCTTCAAGTCGTCCGAGTATCTGTGAATGGTGTCGGTGAAGTCAGAGAAGTCGAAGGGCAACAGCTCGGCATCCGCCAGGCGCATGACCGCCGTCCCAGCCGTCTGGGCCAGGGCGCGCCCGTAGACAAACGAAGTATCGCCAAAGTGCGTATACCAATAGAAGTCATCGTATACGGAGTGGTAGATTCCGCCACCGTCTTCGCCGCCGTAGCCGAGGTCGAGCGAGGCGATGCCGAGATGATCGACGAATGCGCCATAGTCAGAGCCTGAGCCCAGGGCGCCAATGCGCAGGTCGGGACGCTCGCGCGCTTCCTGGCGCTCTTCCGGTGAGCTGGCGTCCTCGATCCGCCTGAGCTGGCTGCGCTTCCACACGCTGATCTTCTTCTCCGGGTCCTCGATGTCGCGCGCCACTCCGTTGATGAATTTCTCCAGTGAGTGTGATCCCCCCATAAAGAGATAGCCGCGGCCATTCGAGTCTGAATTGAGGTAAGCCACCGCGTGCCGGCTTAGTTCGTCCGCGTGCTCCTCCGCCCACTCGGTTGAGCCGAGAAGCGCCGGCTCTTCACCGTCCCACGCGCAGTAGATGAGGGTCCGCTGGGGTTTCCAGCCTTGCTTCAAGAGTTCGCCGAAGGCCCGTGCTTCCTCGAGTTCAGCGACCAGGCCGGAAATGGGGTCCTCGGCGCCGTTCACCCAGGCGTCGTGGTGATTGCCGCGCACCACCCATTCGTCGGGATACTTGGACCCGGCAATCCGCGCAATCACGTCGTAGAGTGTTTTGATATCCCAGTTTGATTTGACTTTCAGGTGCACCTTGGCGGGGCCGGGACCGATGTGATAAGGAATGGGAAGCGCGCCGCGCCAGTTCCCCGGCGCCATGGGCCCCTTAAGCGCCGCGAGCAAAGGTTGCGCGTCGCCGTATGAAAGGGGGAGGACGGGAATCTTGGTGATGGTCTGGACCTCCTCGAGCGGCAGTCGCTTGGCGTCCTTGGTTGCGCCCACGCCGGGCGTGAGCGGATCGCCGGGATAGAGGGTATCATCCATGACGCTACCGCGTTGCACACCCTGGCGGGGACGAAAGGCTCCGGCGGGGAAAACGTCGCCTTGAAAATAACCGTCTCCGCTTGGATCGGAGTAGATCAGGCAGCCTACCGCCCCATGCTCTGCCCCTACTTTCGGCTTGATCCCCCGCCACGATCCCCCGTAGCGAGCGATGACAATGGCGCCTTTGACGGAAATCCCCAGCCGCTCGAGTTGCTCGTAATCCGCGGGTACGCCGTAATTGACGTAAACCAGCGGCCCCGTAACGTCCCCATCCGCCGAATAGGCATTGTAAGTGGGTAGCTGCTCGTCATGCTGGTTGGAGGTCGGATCCTCGGGGACTGTCGGCTCCTCCAGCTTGGCCGTGAACTTCGTGGGCTCAACCAGCTCAACCAACCGTTCTTTAGGAGTGGGGAAGAGCACTTCGAAGTTCTCAATGTGCGCATCCCAGCCCCACTCTTTGAAGCGGGAGAGAATCCATTCCGCGTTGTCCTTGTCATACGGTGAACCCACATGGTGCGGGCGTGCGGAAAGACGCTTCATGTAATCACGTAGGTTGTCGGGAGAGGGTATGGAGCGGAACTTTCCTTCCCATTCTCGCTCCGCCCGTGCGGCGTTCGATGAGAAGCCTTGCAATGGAACCGGTTCTTCGGCCGGCGCGGCAGCGAGCGTAAGCGTCGAGAGCAGTAGGATTACAGTGAATTGCCAACGGTGCATGAAATAGCCTCCTCGAGAAATCGCACAAGAGTATAGCGCATTCTGACGGGTGGATGTGTCCCCTCTTGCCATGACCGTTTATTCTCGATGAAATCGCCAAGCCGCTGGACCCAGGCAACGGACGAGTAGGGCGCTGGACCCACGCGAAGGTTGTATGCTGTGGGGCAGTCGGGTGCTAAGATGGAAATAGCGGTTAATCTGGAGGATTTTTTGAGCCGTCATACTACTTTTCTGTGCGTTGCCATTTTCTGCCTGTTCCTCAATGTCCCGGTCGCACGCAGTCAACGGACCAAGCTGGATGGCCTGCTTGACCGCGAAATGCCGTCACTTCTTTCCACTTACAAGTCGCTGCACGCTGCGCCCGAGCTTTCCCATCACGAAGAGAAAACTTCGGTCTTTGTCGCCAGCGAACTCCGCGCTCTGGGATATACAGTTACGGAGCACATCGCCAAATACGCCGGACACCCGGAATGGGTCGGCTATGGCGTGATTGGCGAATTGAAGAATGGCCAGGGCCCAACGCTCTACATTCGCACCGAACTCGACGCTCTGCCCGTGGAAGAGATGACGGGACTGCCTTACGCGAGCAAAGTCCGCACGAAAGATGACGCCGGCCGGGATGTAGGGGTGATGCATGCCTGCGGGCACGACATTCACATCACCTCATTCCTGGGCACAGCGAAAATGCTGGTGGAATTGAAGGACCAATGGCGCGGCACGCTAGTGATGCTGGCCCAGCCCGCGGAGGAAGCCATCAACGGGGCGAAGGCAATGCTTGACGATGGTCTCTACACTCGCTTTCCACGGCCGGATTATGTCCTGGCGCTGCACGATGCCCCCTCTGTCGAGGCGGGTAAGGTCGGATACACGCCGGGTTACGCGTTGGCCGGCTCGACTTCCGTTGATGTTACCCTCCGCGGCATCGGCGGCCATGGGTCAGCGCCGCAAGCGGCCAAAGACCCCATCGTGGAAGCAGCGCAGTTCATCCTGGCGATACAAACCATTGTGAGCCGGGAGAATTCGCCCTTCGATCCGGCCGTGGTCACGGTCGGTTCGATTCATGGAGGCACCCGGTACAACATTATTCCCGATGAAGTCCATTTGCAGCTTACCATTCGGACTTACAAGGAAGAGGTGCGGCAGTATATTCTGGCGGCGCTTGCGCGCATGGCCCAGGGTATAGCCACCGCGGACGGCATTCCGGCATCGCGCGCTCCCACTGTGACT
The DNA here is from genome assembly GCA_050008675.1 of Terriglobia bacterium. Taxonomy (GTDB): domain Bacteria; phylum Acidobacteriota; class Terriglobia; order UBA7540; family UBA7540; genus CAVROP01. The sequence continues at coordinate 44,777 of JBEKME010000005.1, read as the reverse complement.
GCCAGCGAGAGTGAATACACCCCCGCGACCTACAACGACCCGCAACTGACGCTGCGCTTGGCGGAAGTTTTTAGGAAAGTATTGGGGCCGGAAAACGTTGTGGAGCTGCCAGCGGTCATGGCCAGTGAGGATTTCTGCCGCTTCGGTCTCGAAAATCGTCAAATCCCGATTTGCCAGTTCACCTTGGGCGCCGTGGATCCGGCGAGGCTTGCGGAGAGTCGGCGCACCGGCGTGCCGCTGCCCGGACTGCACTCCAGTTTGTGGGCGCCGGTTCCCGAACCGACACTCCGCACCGGGGTGAAATCCATGACCAGCGCAGCGCTGGACTTGATGAAGAAATAAGCGGCTGGCACATGACCATTACGCTTTGTTCAGGACAAGGTCGTGCACCTCGTTGTAGTCATTGTAGCGCAGGCGGTACTTATAGCTGCCTGAAGCGTATTTCGCCGTGTTCCATGCCGCCATGTGGTACCCGGCTTCACAGATGGCGTTTGAGATCACTTCCACGTTGTTGCCGCTCTGATCGAGGATCTCTACGAGCACCCATCCCCTTTCTGGGACGCTGAACTCGATAGCTAATTGCGGATTGTTCGCGTTGGGATAGTGCTGGTTGAGCACACGCGTCGTCGGCTTGGCGGGAATGCTGAGTTTCTTCTCGCTCACCTTGGTGTAGTCGAACGGCTGGTCGACGAGATGCCACAGCGGCTCTTTCGTGCGCTGGTGGAGGTAGAATGACCTTAACGGCGTGCGTGTGAAGCTCGTCAGCGGACGGCGGACTGCGACACCATCCTGCCACTCATACACAGGAATATTCATGGGATTCATCACGTCGAGCTTGCCACGCTCCATGGCCATGTGGAACAACCCGAAATTCCCGGGCTCATGACCGCCCAGCCAATGGCCCACGATATCGACCAGGTAGGGGCTTTTGCCGAAGATGACGATGTTCGTCATGTAGTCCCACGCTCTCCCCTCGTAGTTGTTCTCGTTGCCGAAGGGATTGGGCCCATAGTTGAAGTCGCCGTCACGGCCGTAGATACCCTCGACAATATGAAGCCCCATTGGGGACGCTGCATGATTGTCGATGGTCCGGTGCGCCCACAATTCCATACACAGGGCAGTGTAATAATACGCCTCGTTGTAGTCGGGGTCGTTCCGCGGCACATCCGGGGTATTCCATCGGGGAATTGTGCCGGTGTGCCGCTTGAAGCTCGCTTCTACGACTTCATGAACTTTGGGGTTGATACAGTCCTTATTAATTAGCTCCTCAACCTTTTGCATCGCATCGATACCGGGCCACTTTTGGCAGTATTCCTGAAAGGGTGAAGCATGGGTACCCTGCCAGTTCTTACAGGTGAGGGTCATACCCATTTCGTGAGCCTTGAATTTCGCCACATTCAGGTTCCATGAATCCGGCGCATTGAAGGGCCACAGGTAAGGGAGCTGTATACCCACCACGCCGCCGGGAACCTCTTTCCAGACAAATGCCCTATCATCATTCGCATCGTCCTCTGATTTAATGGTATTTTTCGCCGCGCGAACCGTGGCACCCACCCGCCGGCCCATAGCGAGGTATCCGCGGGCGTCCAGCACGCCGCCACCATTGGTGTCGCGCGTATGCATCCTGCTGCCCGCCACACCCAGTTCCTTCAAGGATTCGAACAGACCCTCGACGAAGAACACGTCCGTGGCAATGCCCATCGTGTCCTCAAGCGTGAATCCTCTCTTTTCGTCGACTGTGTCGTGAGCAGTGAGATTCGGCTTGGTAGCAATGTTGTCTGTCACGGGAACACCGGTATTGTCCATGGGAACGAATACCGACCGTCCAAGATCGAGTCCCACCCGCTTGCACGCCTCGGAATTCGTCTTGTAATCCACATACGTCCGCAGGATGAAGACCGCTTCCGGATGCTGTTCCACAAACGGATGCACACCAAAATACCCGGACGGTTTCGACTCGGCGGCAAAAATGGAAGCCCGGCCGGCGAAACCCAGACTGCCACACAGCACTGACGAAGACTTAAGAAAATCCCTTCGACTGAACATACAGGCTCCTCTTCCTCCCCACTAGCCACGCTGGCCTAGCATGTGCCAATTGTCAAGAGACAACAAGTCCGCGCATGTTCCAGGACTTCTTCAAGCCCTTTCACGACCAAGACTCTAAGACACTAAGCGATCACAGGACGATTCCCTTGGTGCCTTGGTGTCATAGTGTTCCGTTCCCAGGTGACCGCGGGAGCGGCAATGCGGGGCGTCATGGTCGCATACATGCCAAAGGGCGGCACGTATGCACCCGCCGAACCGGAAGGAAAGGCCACAGACTCTCTGAAATGCGAGAGTCTGCGAAGACGTCGCAGTCCTCATACGAATGGTTGAGATCGTAGCCCTTGAACATCAGGCTGCCGCCCGGAACACAAAGGCGCGAATATTTCTTGCCCTTTCTCAGATAGTTCGTGTTCTCAAATTCCACCTTCGCCGCAGCGCTCAGGAAGTCGCGCGGTTCCCAATTAGCCTGGAGCATGAATTCCTCGAGCGGCTCGGCTGTACACCACGGGCTCTCCAGCAGACGAATGCGCTGCGCTCCCACCTTGTCGAGAAGGTGAACTGTGGCCCCAATAACCTGAGGATGGACCCAGTGGGTGATTTCCGGCGGCAAGTACCCAGCCGGTCGGTGGCGACGCCGGTGAGGTTGAGTTTTATAGCAACGGTTTTCCCTCGAACGAGTCCCTCCAGCGGGAACAAGATGTCGTTATCATAGGTTTGAACCCTCAAACTCGAGCGCGCAATAGAGAGAGAGTGGGGGAAGTCTGAAATCTATCCCCGGGGCCGCAGCGACGCCCTGGAGAGCGAGAGTACCCTTTGTTCCAGGCTTCCAGAGTCGTGCCGACCTGACCTGATCATTCACCCAGAGTGTGACGGAATCGGCTGGCTTCACGGAGTAATTCACGAGTTGAACAAGTCGCTCTCTGTGGACGGGATCAATACTGGAATGGCAGTTCACCGAGGCTGGGTTATAAAGACGGACGACATCGTTCCGGCGACTCAGCAGCAGATGAGTGTCCACCGCCACCTGGTCGGGAGCCTGGAACCCTTCTTCTGCCACTGCAATCTGCCCCGTGCCGAGATTATACATGTCATAGTGAAGCGAGGAGTCTCCTTTGGTTGGCTTCACCTCCGGCGGGCCCCAGTAGGCTGCCGCAATCAGCAATCCCCCTTGCCGGACAAAGGCGAGCAACGGGGAATGTTGTTCGGCGCTGGGCTCTTCTTTATCGAGCCAGAGTAGTGCCTTCAAGCCTTGGGCGGGCGCCGGAAGCGACCTCGATCTCTCAAGTATCTGGAACTGAACTTGGCGGCGGTTGAGCAGGTTCAACACCTCTCCGCTGAAGTAGGCATTATCCCCACGAAAGTCAGAAATGACCCCCAGAATGCCTTCCGATTTGAATGCTTCCCATTCCCTATGGCTTTCGAAGAATGCGACCATTTCGCACAGTTTTTCCCAAACACCTTTGGCTTGGACATCTCCTTTGGGGAGCGCGGCCCGAAGTTTATCATCCAAGGAGATAATCCATTGGCTTCCATAGGCTCGGCTGTCGGCGATGGCCAAGCCATAGTTGGCAGGGTGAACGACACTCGAAGAATCGGGAGGATCGAAGTCCAGCCACAGGGTTTTTCCAGGCGCCAACGCGCCCGCCAGCAACGAAAACCACGCGTTCGAATTCACCCACGGGTTAGCCGTTGCGCCGGCGAGGGCGTTGTCTCCTTCCATGGTCTCGAGATTTACTCCAGGCCAAACGTTTTCGCTGGTGCTGAAGATGCTTGAAGCGGTTTCCCCACCCACCTTCTCGGGTGGCAATTGTAAAATGGCCGGGAGGTCAAACGATTGGGCCGAGGCATATCGGAGCATAACCGCCGAAAGGCCGGCCGCGCGTGCAGAGGCAACGGCAGCCGCTGTACCCTCCTTCAGGGCAACCTTTCCCACAAAGCTGACCCCAAGCCGGCGACCTGCTTCGAGGAGAGGCTCCAACCCCTGCTGCTGAGCTGAGTCCTCGGGACTTCCATTAGCCCAGTCCACAACAAGGCAGTTGACAGGTGTTCCCTTGAGCAATTCCAAGGTGGAGGGCTGCTCCCAAGCCTCAAGCATATCCTTCAGGTCAGCATTGAAACTCCTTGACCTTTTTCGGCGCGCGATTTCGAGTGGCCCGCAAGGCCACTTCATCGGCACCCACTTCGTATCCAGATTCATGTGCGCCCCCCGCAACGAGTCCTGCACCCACAGCCTCGCTTTGTGATGCCTGTATGAGGTCATTCCAGGGCCGGCAAAGAACCCCTATGAGGTTTTGCAAGGGCAGGAGGCCTTGTGTTCTTAAAAGACTCCTCGTGACTTCGTGCAGCGGAGTATAGCATTGGCGTCACGGCTTTTCAACCCGAATTCGAAAGTTCAAAATCTCAAAATCACCTAAGTGATGTCATAACAATGAGTTGCCTTGCGAAAATCGAACCTCGCGCAAGTTGGATTTGTGCATTGTAACTTGCTGAAACTGCGTGAGTTACCCCTTAAATTTCAGGGGCTTGTGCTAACTCCTTTGTTTTCAACTTACGATTTCGGGTTGAAGTGAGGGTGACCGGAAAGAAGCCCTCGCAGTTCGCAAGAGACCAGAAAAGGAGATTCGCTTATGGACGAACAGGACGCCGAGAAAGACAGGAGCTTGGAATGGACGAGCATCCCTGGCCGTTCATGGCCGGGAGCCAGCCTCTACAAATCCCTCAAGCTCGGCTGGCACTGGCGCCGGCTGAGGTGGGCTGTTGTGGCCGCCTCCGAAGCCGCGCAAGGCCACGAAGCCAATGGCCTGCCGCTAGGTCCGAGGGAATCCCAGACACGTCTCTGGCCATCGTCGATCCTCCTTGCCCCCGCTGGGCATGAGACCGACGCTACCACGACGGCAAGGCCGAGTTAAGCAGGCTTGCCGAAAGGGCACAATGTTCTGCAAAGGCGGCCTTGAATCAAGAGTTTAAATCGACAACTCAGGAACGGCTGGCAAGGGAGATGACGTAAATCGCTACCAGCAGAACCCCCATGCCCGCCCAGGCATAGCAAGACGATCGACAGCTCGCCTTTGCCCATTCGCCGGTTATTGCTCCCCAGAAATTGGCGGTAATGATGATGGTCGCCATAAAAACAGGCCAACCGATGATTGCGCCGAGACCGCCAAGTGCCGCCGCGCCCATGCCGTAAAAAGCAATGCTGCCAAACCACAGGATGCCCATGAAGGCCCCCCCCAACCAATATCCGAAAGAAGCCATGGGAGCTGAGAAAACGTGCCAGGAATGATTTCTTGCAAGAAGGTAGACGGCATACCCACCGTTCGCGATGAATCCTGAAGTGAGCGCGAGGGCCCATATAGGGTTTGCTGAGGCGCCTGGTTTGGCTCCATAAGAAAGAGTCAAATCCTGCAACTCCTTTCCATAGAGAAAACTGAAGTTGAGCAGCGCGGAAAGAACTCCCGAAGAGAGGCAGATTACCAGCCCCACACCAAAACCTGAGCGCGGTGCGTCCTGAGCTGCAGGCGTGGTTTCCGGTTCGCGAAGAAGTCCTGCAAAGGCATATAACCCGATGCCGAATATCACCAGCAGCGTTCCCGCCATTAACACATAACCCTGGCGCTGCAACAGCGCATCGGGATGCAAGATTGCCAATGGAAGAAGTGACCCAAGCGCCGCGGTGGTCCCCAAAATGATGGCGAAGCCAAGAGCTAATCCCATTCGAGCAATACCCAAACCAAACAACATTGACCCTGTGCCTGATCCAAGTCCAAACGCCAACACCAGGATGAGCGAGTGCCAGGAAGCCTGATGATACACTTGGCCCAAATGCGGCACGGTTATCATCGCGAACGCCCATGGGCCGATGACCATCCCCATAAGCGAGTACACCAGCCAGGTATTCTCCCACTTCCAAGCCAGCATGCGTTTCATCGGAAGCGCAAAGCTGCCATTCAGCATGCCCCCGAACAAAACAAGAGCCAGACCTAAGCCCGCGTGCTGATTCATATATCCCCCGTCGATAAGGAAACTGTGATCCGCACCTGCCTTCGCTCGCGCCTGAGTGGATGTCGGGAGACCTTCTCTTTACGAGGCGGAATCGTCAGCTTCGCCAAAGGGTTCACCCACATGTACGAATTTGCGGGCCAGTTCGACGGCAGATGGAGCGTCCTTGCCGAAACCATCGGCGCCGATCGAGTGCGCCCACGCGTCGGTGACCGGAGCCCCACCCACGAGGATCTTCACCTTGTCGCGAAGGCCCGCGGCGTTAATAGCCTCCACTACCGCCTTCATGTTGACCATGGTGGTGGTCAGAAGAGCGGACAGCGCGATGAAGTTCGCATTGTGCTCTTTCAACGAGTCAACGATCTTCCCCGGTGGCACATCCACACCCAGATCAATGATGCGGAAACCCGCGCTTTCCAGCATCATCCCCACGATGTTCTTGCCGATATCGTGCAGGTCGCCCTTGACGGTTCCCAGGATCACCGTCCCGGCGGCCTTCAAGGCTTCATCGCCGAGCAAAAGCGGGCGCAGAATGTCGGTGGCGGCTCTAGCCGCTCGTGCGGCAATCAGCACTTCCGGGATAAAGAATTCACAATCCCTCATGCGCCTCCCGACCTCGTCCATGGCGGGAATTATGGCCTTCGGGAAAAACTCACTGGGCTTCACGCCTTCTCTCAGCCCCTTATCGGTTATTTCCTTCGCGACGGGAGCTTTCCCGTCGATGATTGCTTGCTGCAGCTCCTCAAAGATGCTCATGGTGCTCTCCTTGATTGTATCGCTGGGCTGTTTCTGGAAACTCCACTTCCTCCAGCAGTTCCTTCTGAAACTCAGGGTCCATGTAAAGCACCTCTGAGCGGGAATCCCTTAGTTTGCCAGCAAGTGCTGTGCTGGCAGGGACATCGCCGCAAGAGGACTGGCAAGCATTTCCTTGATCAGCTTGTTCTCCTCACCCGGCAAGGAAACCGCCTCGGCCCGTAAGCGTCCAAGCTCCGCGGAACCGTCTCCACATGGACAACGACCGCAAATACTGAGGAGATGAACTTCTGGTCAGCCAGCACCGTCACGGTTTTGCCAAAAGCACAGGCGATGCCACCGCAGGCAACGATACCTGTGCCGCTACAGGCCTTAACGATGGTATCCCACTGGAGGACGATTTCTGGCAGCTCTTTCCGGGCTAAACACAAAACGCCTCAGACCCATGATGGCACTTGCTCCCCCTATCAAAGAGCAGAACTCCAACCTCCAAGGCATCGGTTAAGCACATATCTGAAAAATGGGGCGTTACCCAGGTTGAGCAACGCCCCCAAACTCTCCGAAGCCAAAGGTCAGACTAGAAGAGGAGCTTCAAAGCGAATTGGATTTGACGTGAAGAGGTCTGTGTGCTGGTAACCCTGCCAAAGTTTGGGTTGCACGTGGCAATGGGTTCACAGAAGGTTGTATTGTAGGCGCCGGGGTTCATATGATTGAATGCATTGAAGAACTCCGTGCGGAACTGGAGGCTTTTTGTATCACCGTGCAAGGGGAAGTTCTTGAGAAGCCCGACGTCCCAGTTACCCATGCCCGGAGCCCGTGTTGTGTCCCGGCCTAGATTGCCAAAGGTGTAAGGAGCCGGCATCGCATACGCGGAGGGATTCAGCCAGCCCTGGGTTACATCGTTAGGGTTGATCATCCTCGACTGTGGTCCCACGAGGTTGGGACGCTGAGTGAGTCTCGCTGGCCCAACGTTGGCCTGGTCCGTGGACAACACCACGTTTTCGGGGAGCCCGCTATTGTAGTGTGTAATGCCCGTGATTTCCCATCCGCCAACCAATTGGTTCGCGACTCCGCTTGCACTGGGGAGATACCGTTTGCTTCGTCCGAAGGGCAACTGGTAGGCATAGCTGGTTGTCCAGGAGTGATGAACGTCGAAGGCGCCCGCTGCTCGGTCGGCCGATATGTCGTACTCGTTAGGAGGAGACAAACTGCCATAAAGGCTGCCACCGCCGAGGTCAATTTCCTTACTCCAGGTGTACGAACTCAGGAACTGAAGCCCGTTTGAGAACCGCTTCTCTACCTTCACTTGCAGGGAGTTGTAGTTGGAGCTAGCTAAGTCAGAATTGTAGCTCATGGCGCCATACTGGGTATACGATCGCGGATGCGCAGGTGAACCTACTGAGCCAGGGCCTGGGTGCGCGTCATTGAAGTCCCCATCGTAGGACTGTTTCAAGCTATGATTCCCGACGTAGTCAATCTCCACCATCATGTTGTGGGGTAGTTGTCGTTGTATACCTGCATTCCACTGCTGGTCGTACCCTGTCCGGTTGTGCGGTGTTACAGCGCCAGCCGCGGACGGCGGAGTTCCTGGGCCGGGTTGGACCGCTGGACTGAAGTACGTCAAGAGTGGTTGGAGAGAAGATACAGGGCCAGGAGTGTTCGTGCCGGCAAGGACTTCATTAATTGCATAGGGCCATGCTCCACGAGGCCCCTGTGCCTCCCAGAGATCGTTGACCACATAAAATATCCCGTAGCCGGCGCGGAAAGTTGTCTTGTTGTCGAGTGAGTATGCTAACCCAATCCGGGGAGCGAAGTTATTGAAATCCGGATCCATGATCGAGCGGCGGGTGTTGGGGCCTTGCCTGGTAACGGGGTTGTTGCCAGCCCACAATAGAACTCCGGTATCGGCATCGAGTTCCGATAGCCGGTTATATCTCTCAACTGGCCATTGATCATACTCATAACGCAATCCCAGGTTGAGGGTCAGCTTTCGGTTAACCTTGATGTCGTCTTGTAAATACACATCCCAGCGTGCTTGCCGCATGTATGCTGCGGTATCTCCCACATTACGAAGTCCCTCGAAAGGCAACCCCAGCAGGTAAGAAGCCAAGGCCGAGCCAGTCGCGGACATGTTCTGGGGATCGGCAGTTGGAGTAGAGTCGAAAAAAAACTCGGACGTGTAGTTGCCATCGTCCAGGTTTCGCATGTCGACTAACTCCGCACCTGCCTTAATGGAGTGCTGCCCCTTGACCTTGGATATGCTGCCTACTGCCTGGTATTCGTTTGTCGGAAATGGGTAACCTGTCTGGCTGGGGGCACTGAAACCCACCATGTACAGTAGGGGAAACAAAGGCACTCGAGTGCTCTTCACCGGCGTTCCCTGAATGGGGTGCGAAGCAAGGAAGGCAGGCCACCCGGGGGGAGGATCGGAGTCAGAGAGTTGCAAGTTACTGCGGTTGTAACCGAGCTTCAAGTCAACAACTGTTGTTGGGCTGGCCAAGTAGGTCCAAGAGGCGACGGCGTTTCGGAAGTTATTAGTCGTGCTGTTGGTCAAGACGGGCAGCGCGTCTGGACTAACCAGAGCGCCATCCGACATGGAGAAGCGCGAGAAGAACATCAGGTTTTCACGGATTTTTTGGTCGACGCGCGCCGTCCACTGGTACTCGTTGGTCGCAGTGGGAGTCGGGTTCACTATATTGACAGAGTGGGTTCCGGGGCTCGCAACGACGTTCGGCCACATGACCGCCGCGTAGTCTTTCACAAAAGAGCTGATCCGATCGGGACATATGACGTTGAGCTGCCCGTTACACGAGATCTGACTGCTCGTGTAAATAGGATTGCCTTGAGCGTTGGTACCGGTCTGTTGGGTAGTCAACGGGTCATAGACAGGCGGTTGGTCGGTGAGGTCGCCACTAAACTGTGCCGCCGTGGGGACGGTGGAGATTACAGTACTGCCGCTGCGTACCTTGACGCCTTCGTAGTTGAATAACCAAAAGGTCCGGTCATGCCCGTTGTAAACCTTGGGAATGACAACAGGCCCGCCAATCACACCGCCATATTGGTTGCGTTGGTATTCCGGCTTGTTGAGATTGTAGTAATTCCGAAACCAATCGCTGCCGTCCAGTGCGCTGTTGCGGAGGAACTCGAATCCTGATCCATGAAGCTCGTTGGTCCCGGACTTGACCGCCACGTTGATGTTGGCTCCGGCTCCTTGCCCATACTCAGCCGAAGTGATATTGCTTTGAATGCGGAATTCCTGAATCGCATCAATCGAGGGTTGCAGCGCCATCTGCTTGAAGAACTCTTCGTTGTTGTATATCCCATCTAAGGTGTAGAGGTTGGCGTCAGCACGATTGCCGCTGATACTGAAGTTCTGGCCACCAGCCACGTTGAACAACGAACCGGCGGGCACTGAGCCCGGCACCAGAAGGATCAGGCTGGTAAAAGTGCGACCATTCAACGGCAGGGTGACCACGCTTGTGTTGTTGACAACAGTGCCGACAGTTCCGGTTGAGGTGTCGATTTGCGGAGCTTGGGCAGTGACTTCAATCCTCTGATTCACGGTGCCCAGTTGCATCTGTATGTTGACGGTGATTGTCTGTACCACTGGCAACACCGTGTTAGTTACCTCAGTCAATTTGAAGCCCGGATGCTCCGCCATAATGTTGTAAACACCAGGCAGCAACGACTCGACCCTATAGTTTCCGAATTGGTCGGTCTTTGCTTGACGACTAATGCCGGTAGCAACATTGGTTACAGTAACGGATGCTTCAGGAACGGCAGCTTGCGACTGATCCGTTACGATACCGACGAAAGCACCGAAAGCAGTTTGTGCCCTCAGGATCGTGGATGACGAGTAGATGGTCACGAGTATCGCAACAAGACCACCAGTTAGAAGCAACTTTAGCCTGTTCATGTAATACCCTCCTTATTAGGCAACCTTGGGTTCTTCTCCTCAATGACCTCTTAGCTGCCTTTCTGTCGATTCCCGACGCGTCCAGATAATTGAGGGCACACTTGTAACACCCAAAAGAGTACATGTCAAGAAAATAGTAACGTTTCTGTGTTAAATTATTCGAGAGGTAAAACGGTCATTTATGCGTATTTTATGACAATTTAGCTCGTTCGATAAGATTAGAATTACAAAGTGTCAGAAACGTTTCTTTTTACCTTGACATGATCCTAGTCAATTTGGTATGGATGGTTTTTCCTTTTCGAGAGTGAGGATGTGGCTGCAATCTCTCACCCGTCGCCGGAATTTCAGGACCTCACGCGATCCGCACAGTCGTGTAGTTACGGAGCGTATGCCTTCTAAAGGCATCTGCTGCGAGCAGGACCCGGGGTGGCATTCCCCGTCGAACTTCCGGCCATGACGACATGTTACTCACAAGAAAGGTATTAGCTCGACTTTTTCGATTCCAGCAACCCAATTCCGAAAGGCTCAGCTTGGCCTTTTTTGAAGAAAACATCGAAAGGGAGAAGAGATATGCGTCCCATTGATAGGGTCCGCGGACTTGTCGCGGGAAAGTCGATTGACCATTTGCCAGTACAGCCTATGATCATGATGTTTGCCGCCAAACATTTGGGGATCCCCTATATCGAATACACGAAGGATGGGAGGAAGATGGCGGAGGCACAAGGCAAGGTTGTGCGGGATTTCGGCATCGATTGCCTGATGACCTGCTCGGACCCTGCGCGGGAGGTGTTTGATATAGCGGGGGAAGGAAGCATTAACTGGTACGAGGACCAAGGGCCAGCGATATGCGAAGAGAGGGCGGCTTTACTCGATAAGTCGCGGCTGAAGACCTTTCAAATACCGGACCCGCTCGGGGGTGGACGGATGCATGACCGGATCGAGGGAATCGAAGTCATGCACCAGGAGTTTGGCAGAGAAGTGTCGATTGTGGGATGGGTGGAAGGCCCCCTCGCTCTGGGCGCGGAGTTGCGCGGTCTAACCCACATCATGACGGACTTCCTGGATGATCCCCCCTTTGTGAATGACTTGCTGGACTTCGCCGCGGAGGTTGCAATGGTCTACGCGGAAGCGCAGATCCAGAGCGGCGCGGATACGATCGGGATGAGCGACGCAGCCGCCAGCATGATCGGGCCTGGTTATTACCGCCAGTTCCTGTTTCCAAGGCAACTGCGGGTGGTTGAATCCATCCGAAAGGCCCACCCCAAAGTGATTGTACGCCTTCACATGTGCGGTAACACAGACCTGTTGATAGCTCAAATGAAGCAGTTGCCCGTTCAAGTCTTCGAGTTGGATTCGCCGACCAACCTCGCGGCAGCGCGCTTCCGCTTAGGGCCGGACCGCGTGATTCTCGGCAATGTCGCCACAGTCACAGATATGCTGCAAGGAACGCCCGAGCAGGTGTACGAAGCGTCAAGAAGTTGTCACCAGGCCTGTGGACGGTTCCACATCGTTGGCACCGGTTGCGAGATGCCACCCGCGACTCCGTCCGAAAACCTCCACGCGATGGTCCGGTACGCAAGAGAACACCAACCAGATGACTTCATTTTGCCCGCCGTAAGCTGATTGGCAAGTAGTCCTGTCCCCGGATGCCCACCACCGCCTTTCCTCGAGCCATTGAGTACAGGCAGTGTTCGCTCGAACTGCGACTGAGCGGGTAGCCTAGGGTGATACAGCACCCTTCTATCAAACGTTTCCCGGATTGGCACCCCTTATTTGACGCCCACCACGGGTGTCGTGTTCCGAATGGGCTCCACAAAGGGGAATGGGAACGGTGGCGCCGTTGAGTCGCGAACGCTCAGTTCATTATGCAGCACCATCACATGAGGTTCAGCGGACCCCGCACTGTCTCTTTCACCTTCCAATTTCCGCATCAATAGCTCCATCGCTTGTTTCCCTATTTCGTAGGTTGGCTGAGCGATGGCCGTCAGTCGGGGATGAATGTTTGCAGCCCATTCAAAATCGTCAAACCCCAGGATGCTGACACGTTCTGGGCACGGAATGTGAAGCTCCCCAAGCGCACGCATCACGCCGAGAGTCATTTTGTTATTGCAGGAGAAAATCCCGGTTGGCGGGAGTGGCAGCCTCATCAGCTCCAAACCAGATTGATACCCGCCCTCCGACTGATAGCCCACGTATTGAAAGTACTCTTCAGGAACAGAGAGGTGGTTCTCCTTCATAGCCTGGCGGAACCCTTCAAGGCGCTCCGACACATTGGGCAGATTCGGACGACAGACTACGATGGCGATCCGTTCATGGCCCAATCCGACAAGGTATCGTATGGCATTCCGCGATGCTTCAAAGTTATCGGTGACCACCGCCGTCCCCGGAAAATTCCGGGGCACCCGGTCGAAAAAAACGAAAGGGATGCGCTGACGCGTCAGGCAATCTCGCGCCCCGTAGGGATCTGCGGGGGCAATCAAAACACCATCCACGCGTTTTGATAAGAGCATCCGAAGGTAGCTACGCTCCAGTTCACCGTCTTCCCTTGAATCGCAGAAAATCACGGAATACCCACTCTCCCGTGCTACATCCTCCATGCCCCGTATGACTTCGGGGTAGAACACATTGGTGAGATCAGGAACTACGATGCCGATGGTCTTGCTGCACCGGGCTTTGAGACTTCGTGCCACATTGTCGGGGTGATAGTCGAGTGCCTCAATCGCACGAAGCACACGCAGCCTCAGTGCTTCCCTAACCGTAGCCTTTGCATTGATCACGGCAGAAGCTGTGGAAACAGAGACATTGGCCAACCTCGCGACATCGCGAATCGTCATTCTTCTACCTCGAACATATCCACCAGAAATAAGGTCATATCCATAATATCCCTTGAAATCCAAAGTCTCCGCAAGGCACGGCGCATGTGCTACTCGTGCCGTCGAGTCCATTGGCCAACACGTGGTTCGATTTGGCGTCGTACTCCTTTGGAGCACTCGGTTGATGGCCCGCCGTTGCGGAATGAGCCAGAGTGCCGTCAGCCGGATCTGGCGCGCCTTCGCTTTGCAACCCCACCGCAGCGAGACCTTCAAACTGTCTCGGGACCCCTTGTTCATCGAGAAGGTGCGAGACATCGTGGGATTGTACTTGCACCCGCCGGCTCGGGCTCTGGTGCTCTGCGTGGATGAGAAGGCCCAGATTCAGGCCCTGGATCGCACGCAACCTTTGCTGCCGATGCGGCCCGGCCAAGTGGAGCGGCGCACTCACGATTATGCGCGACATGGAACGACCTCGTTATTTGCCGCCCTGGACCTGAAAACGGGCCGGGTGACCGGGGGAGTGCCATCGGCGGCACCGCGGCATCGAATTCCGCCAATTCCTGGATACCGTGGACCACGCTGTCCCACCGGAGTTGGACGTCCATCTGGTTCTGGACAACTACGGCACCCACAAGACGCCGCTCATCCAGCGCTGGCTCGCCAACCGCCCTCACGACCACTTGCATTTCACGCCCACGGGAGCCTCGTGGACCAACCTGGTGGAGCGCTGGTTTGCCCCCCTGATTGAGCGGCAACTCCGGCGCGGAGTGCATTGCAGCACACGCGAACAGGAGTGCAGGGCCATGTGCTGCGGGGCTTCTGCCCGCCGCCGCAATTTCTCATCGTTCTCATAAGTCACCCTTACAAAGTTCATCGAAACGTCCGAGACCCCGGTGTGCTTATGGATACACGCCAAACTTCTCTGTGAGGCCGCCGACGCGCCGGACGCGACGTTCCAAACCCCCAGGAGGGACCTGGTCCGCCACACCCAGGACATAGCGTGGTGCCGAACGCATCACATTCAATACGCTTTTGACATGGATGTCAAATTCCTCATCTGTAACCAAGTCTGTAAAGTAGATTCCCGGCAACCCACCCCAGAGAATTGTTTGGGAGTTCCCGCTCCACTCCGCCCACTTTTCGACCTCAAGGTCTCCCACCGGCGCGGGCGTCAACGCTTCTATAAACGTCAGACCCGTCGAACAAACCTCGCGCAATAAGCCCTTCATCGTTCCATCTAGGTGAATGCAAGAGAACTTACCCACGTCACGGATGCGCGCAGCCCAGCTTTCTTGGTAATCACGCATGAACATTTGATGGAATCTCTTCCCCACGCATTCCGACGAAAGATTTTCCGGAATCATCAAAACCTCGGCAGGACTCTCCACAGCAATGCGCGCCGCTGAGTCGTGCGATCGCCGAATCGCCTCGATCGTCTGTGCGAATTCATCAGGCGCCTCCGCGAAAATTGCAAAGGCCGCACTCACACCCGCGTCCAGCGCAATCATCTGCATCAGCGGACTCTTCGGCAGATAGCACAGCACTACCCCCATTTCGCCCACCTGCGCGCGACGCTGCTCGGCAAAGGCGTAATCCGGCTCGTAGTGTGTGTTGTCATAGATATAGCGATAGGCGCGTAAATCCGCCGCTGACTTGATCAAGTGCTCCGTCGGCGCCTCAGCGAATGAATCCGTCAACCACGTCCAAGTCTCCTGCAAAGTTCCATGCGGTGTCCCGATCTGGCGGTGCCGCAGGTTTCCTTCATTCCATTCATTAACAGCGCAATTCTCCATGATCGTTTTGAACGGGAAGTAACCCTGCAAGTAGAACCCTACGCCCAGATCCCTATGCCATGCGATATAGTCGTCACGCTGCTTGAAGTCTTTCGGCCTTTCTCCTCGTCCGATCATCGCCGTCGCCCAATAGTCCAGGTCCCCAAACCACGGTACTAAATCAGGCTTTCGTCCGCTCAAAATCGCGAGCACTCTCTCCCGAGGAGTCATGTGCGTCCTTCTTCTATATTTTCCCAGGCAAGATCTGCATTTGGCAACCTTGGAGAGCAGGCTGAGATTTCATGCCACCCAAAGTGCCTCTTGCCGGTTCCTGACTCAGGGCAACCCCCCCGTCAGATTACTGCGCTTTATCGCCGGAATTTAGCACCGAGAAAGCCCATTTAAGCCGAATAGGCGCCATATTCGCGGAAGGCCTCGTACATGGCACGAATATTCTCAAGTCGCACATCCGGACCAATTTCTCCGCACGCAACGATGCCACCCTTGGACGAACCACAAGCGTCGAACGTGCGGTGAACTTCTTCCTTTACTTCCGCCGGTGAACCGAACGGCATTATGCGCTGCCGGTCTATATCAGTTCGAAAAGCCACGCGTCCACGCAGGTTCTGCGCGATCCAGTCGTGGCCTACTACGGGTACTTGACAATTGATTACCTGCACTCCGATCTCGATCAAGTCACCCAGGATATCCCGGACCTGCCCATCTGAGTGATACCAGACATTCATGCCTCGCGCACGGACACGCTCGAACATTTGCGCGTATCGTGGCTTGAAAATCCGACGCCACGCGTCAGGCCTGATAATCAGCCCGTTCTGGCTACCCCAGTCATCGGCGAAGTGCAGGCCGTCATATTCAAGTCCAGTCCACTTGTCAATCCACCTTAGGTTGAAGTCCAGCATGTCGTCCAATAATTGGTAGAATTCTTTGGACTCAGTGGCAATGTCCATCAGGAAGCTTTCCATTCCGCGCAACTGTTGGAGTTGCTCGAAATAAGTAATCCACGCTCCCCGAGCATACCAGCGGTCGTCGTAGCCTATCATGTGCCCGCTGTACAATCTACCCGTCGGAGGGCCAGCATCGAAAACCTCAGGCCACCGATACTGCTCATGATGTGTCAGATCACGAATGGGCCACTCGATGGGAATGCCACAAACCCCTTGCCATTCGCAAAGCCACACCGTCCCGAAATCGTCCGCGTTCCTTCCCTTCTTATAGACGGCGGGGTATTCTTCTGCGGAGAGATTTCGCATGAAGTCCCAGCCAAAATCATCTCGAAAACTTGCCAAGATCTCGTCCAAAGCTTGGCCATACTTCAGCTGTGCTGCCGGAAGCACGGCATGAGAAATAGGTACCCGATCTGGGTTACTGAAGTTGATTGCGCGCATTACCCTTTGCCTGCTATTCATTTCGGAGGACTCCTCTTCGTGCATCAGATGCTGCATGATCAACGCGCTCGATAATGAATGCTTCCCGCGGACCGTTCCAAGCACCTAGCAGGCAGGATACCAGATGAGTTTTAGATTTGTCACCGACTGCACAGTCGGTGTACTGCTGGGTGACGTGTTTCACGTTGCCCACTGCGCAACGTGCTGAAATCCATCGGAAGCGTTAACCGGCCTCTTTGCATCACATTTGGAAACATTCACCAGGCGCCTCGCTCGTCCGCGATCTCGCAGTTGCTCGAGCGCTTCATCCCTCGCCTCCGCCGTACCCTGCGCAAGAACCTTGCGCGCTTAACCTGTGTCTTCCTGCGGCTGGCCCTCGGCGTCCGCTATGGCTATGGGGGATTGCATTTGACCTCCGTCGCCCGTGCTTTGCCCCAAGGCGTGCAGTTTAAGAGCAGCTACAAATGGCTGTCCCGTTTCCTGAAGTGCAAATAATCTAATCCTTTCAGTTTGGCCGAGTGCCTGTTCGCGGTGATCCTGGGACAGCGCTCCCCCTCCTGCGTCGGAAGATAAGGTAGGCCTCGCGACTGTGGTAGAGGATGTGGCGATAGCAGGTAGGCCATCCGCTGCGGTGGGGCAAGCGTCCCAAGCTGAGCCACTGCCGGCGGCCGCGGACTTCGGCCTGGACCATCACTTTGCTGCGCCCCCGAATCAAAAAGGGCTGTCGACTGCGGTTCAAATCCTTCACCAGCCGCACGCGGGCGTAGCCGCGATCAAAGACTAAAATCAGGCGCACACCGGGCGGCGCCGCCTCGGCTAACCAAGTCAGCAGATAAGCTGGCGCTGGAAGCGCGCTACCAGCAAGGCTTCGTGACGGAGCGCTGGGGGCGCGGCGTCTTCTGGCAGTGGATTGCATTCCTGCCGCGCGCCAACCGCGAGGCCAAGCCGCTTTCCTCGCATGTCAGCTTCGGCTGCGGGAAGTTTTTCATTTCCGTGGAAACAGACGAGAAACTTTTCAAGTGCGGCTTGCAAATCGAGCGCGGATACGTGAAGGCGCCACGCTCATTCCCTGAACGCCAACTGCGCCCGGACTGGGATTGGCATCGGTCGCTCGAAGGTCTGCGAGTCGGCACCGCTATCGAGCGCGAGCTGCGCCGTCTGATCCTGCGTGAAGGCTTTTGACGCTAAGCTGCGGGCCGTGATGGCCAGCCGCTAAGCCTTGGCCGGAGCGTAACCCCCGGCTCGAGTGTGGCAGCAAAACACAGTCTCAACTTGTGTGCTCTCGCACGAAGCCCATGGCCTGCTCAAAAATGCGGGCCCTTTCAGGCGGAGCGAGGGAGTTGATTCCGTGATCCCCTCCGGGGACACTCAGGAATCGATGCTCTACCTTGTACCGCGACAACACCGCATCCATTTCCACGGATTCTTCGTACGGCACGTCTGTGTCGGCAGTCCCGTGAATCAACACCGTGGGCGGGTATTTCGCCGACACATTGCGAACCGGACAGTAGCGGTCAAACCATTTGGGTTCCACATCCGGGTCATGGCCACTCACTTCCTTCGGCCAAATCCCTTTTTGACGGCAGTACAGGTAGAACTTCGCGCGTTGGTTATCAGCATCCGCTGATGGTGCAGACACACACCCCGTGCCCATGGACTTGCGCGCGACTTCCTCCGGCACCAGGGGCTGCTGCACATAGAAGGAACTGGGACGGGTGTACCAGTTTGCGGCGATATCCCCGTACCCGGAGAGTGAGAGGAGCGCCCGGGGGCGGGGCTCGACGCAGAACCCTGTCATCAAGGTTAGGTATGCTCCCGCAGATCCGCCCGCGACGGCCAGCCTTTCTGCATCGATGTGCAGTAGCTTCGGGCCTTGCTCACGTACCCAGCGGAAGGCGTCCTGGATATCCTGGATAATGGCGGGCAATTTCGTCTCAGGGGCCAGGCGGTAATCCAGCGAGATCACCACGTGCTCCCCGCTAGGGTCCAGCCACTTCGGAGAGTTTCTTCTGGAGCCCATAATCAGGGCGCCCCCGTGAATCCATACGATGACGGGTTTTCTGATGCTTGCCTCCGAACCGTACGCGTCCGCCTTGATCTCACAGCCGCCGGCGGATTTGTAGGTGTAAGTCTTCGGAGCCGCCTCTTGGGCAGCCCGGGAGTAGCGGGGAACCACGACGGATACCGCCGCTGCGGCCACAGTTTTCAGAAACTCATGTCGATTCACGTGTTCCTCCTCTTCGTCGGCTGCCTAGGAATCTCTATTTCCGAAGTCCTTCGGAATTTCCAGCGCTCGTCGGCCGACAACCGCCCGCTCCAGAATCCACCCGAGTGGGGTTCCAGTGCACTGCTTGCCCGAAGAGACGGACCCGGCCACCGCTCGCCCGCGGCGAAGTTCATCAAGCTCGCACCATTCTATAAGAATACCACGGCGCGGTAGAGCCGCAACCAAAAGTTCGAGGATCCGCCGCGTCGGTGCAAGTCACAGGTCGGCGAAGGGCAAGCGCGCATTCTTCGCCCCAGAGTCCGTCAGATGCTGTTCGATGGTATCCGGGAGTTGCTGCACGAGTCGATCACGGACCTTGAGGATCTCTTGGCGTTTCGTTCGTAAATATGAAACACCACAAAACTTCCAACCTCAGGACTTTTTGCGGAGAGCCAACCGAAAACTGGGGGGAGGGCAAGCGAACTACTGATGTTGACTTCAAAGAGAAGCTGTACCAATCTTAAAGGCGGCACAAAGAGCATGACTCGTCCACGCATTGCGGCGATTGTACCCTCCCCTCTATACGTCACTCTTCTGGTCCTATTCGCCAGTCCTGTGTTTTCAGTCACTCCCCTGCAGAACTCAGCAGTGCCAGCATCCGCCGAAAATGCCATGGCCGACGCAAAGTCTCTTGAGGATCGTGGCGCCTACGAAGAGGCCATTCAAAAGTATGAAGCCATCCTTGGGGGTTCTCCTTCATCTTCAGAAGCTCGCCGGGGCCTGGGGAGAAACCTTGCGAAGCTTGGCCGGTGTGAAGAAGCGGCGGGCGTGCTCAAGCCTGTTCTTCGGTTTACGGAGCCTGGGACCGAAAAGCTTCTTGGCACCTGCTATTTTCGCATGCACATTTACGGCGAGGCCATCACTCACCTCAGGAACGCGCAAAAACTCAGACCCGATGACCAGGAAGCATGGATCGATCTCGCACGAGCCTATGCTTCTGCGGGGCAAAGTAAGGAGGCGATCAGGACGCTAAAAGCCTGGCTCGCCGGAAATTCGAAAGACCCCGACGCACTTTATTGGGTTGGCACTTTCTACAACTCCCTGGCCCAGCAAGTCTTAGAGACGATGACTGCGAGGGATCCGAACCACTACCTGGTTCATGAGCATGAGGGAGACCAGCTTCGTTTGAGACAGGACTTCAGCAAAGCCCTGGCAGCCTACCAGGAGGCTTTGAAAGCCGCGCCTGACTCTCCAGGCATGCACTTCAATGTGGGCGACGTTTACTATCGCATGCTGAAGTTCCCCGAAGCCAAGGATGAACTAGAAAAGGAATTAGAGATCAACCCCTACCACGCACAGGCAAACTTCGAGGTCGGGGCAATCAAAATCAAGGAGGGGAGGACCAAAGAAGGTATGGTTTATCTAGAACGCGCGGTGAAGCTCGACCCCGCGCTGGGGGATGCCCACCGCGCACTCGGCCGGGCATTCCTTAGCGAAAAACGGTACGATGAAGCAATTCAAGAGCTCTTAGTGGTGGCTAAATCGAACCCGTTTGACCACACCATCCACGCCATGCTTGCCGTTGCCTACCGCCAGATGGGTCGGCTAAAGGAGGCCCAGCAGGAGACACGGATTTCTGAGAAGCTGATGAACGATAGGGCAACCAACCTACAGCACCTCAAGACTGAAGAACAAAAGATCAACGACCAACCTTCTTTGCCGTCTGCAAATCACTGGGACTGACCGTGTCAACCTCAAGCAGTCAGTTAATTGAGGCTTCCAACGCGCAGGAATAGCGCCAGTCCCGACACCACGCACCGTTCTGTAGCACTAGTTTTCATCTTCTTCTCGTGCAGCGAAGGTTTTCTGCGATCATCGCTTTGCCCAGAATGGCTGGAATTGCCGATCTTCGATTGCCGATTGCTGATGGACATGGGAAGGAGTTGCCACACCACTTTTTCAATCGTCAATCGGCAATCAGCAATCGGCAATGAAAACCTGGTCTTTGGTTGCGGCCGAAGGCCGCGCTGTAGCACTAGTTTTCATCTTCTTCTCGTGCAGCGAAGGTTTTCTGCGATCATCGCTTGGTCCAGGATGGCGGGAATTGCCGATTTTCGATTGCCGATTGCCGATTGCTGATGGACATGGGAAGGAGTTGCCACACCACTTTTTCAATCGTCAATCGGCAATCAGCAATCGGCAATCAGCAATGAAAACCTGGTCTTCGGTTGCGGCCGAAGGCCGCGTTGTCCTACTTCCTCTCGCCCTCTGACAACTTCCGGGAAATTTCACTTTCACTCGCAGCTAAATCTGAACGGCCGGCAGCCCGGTAAACGTCGGCGAGTAGGCTGTGGCTCAAGGGATCGGACGGGTTAATCTGAATCGCAGTTTGCAGCCAAGACCTTGCTTTCGCAGTGTCGCCACTTGCCATCCACGCCTGGCCAAGCGCCCGGCATGTTTCCCAGGAATCCTTGTTGACCCGGAGGGCCAACTCCAATTGAGGAATAGCCTCTCTCACCTCCCCGTGTGCCAGGAAATACTCAGCTACCCTGAGACGCGCCTGGTCGTCCAGTGGGTATGTCCGTAACTCCGCTTCGTATTCCCTTTCAGCGCGGTCGAATGATCCTTGATCCCAGTACATTTCGGCAATGCAACGGTGAGCCCCTTCCAGGTCGGGCTTCAACTCAAGAGCTTTCCGATATTCGAGAATCGCGTTCTGATATTTGCCCTCCCAGGCGAATGATTCTCCGGCAAGTTGGTGGACTCGGTAGGAATTGGGATTTCCTGTCGCGATTTGCCCGTAATATTGCTCCGCCGTCTTGTGATAGGTTTGCGTCAGCAAGTAATATGCGTCCATCACCTCGGAGGAGCCGGCGGGGACTTTCTCCAACTCCGTTGCGGCCTCTTCACTCTTTCCCAAAGCCAGCAAAGTTGAGCCCAGCCAGAAATGGGCTTCCGGCAGATCCGGTTTCATCTTGAGCACGCTCTGGAGAGAAACTAGGGCCTTTCCATAGTGGCCCATGCGAAATTCACTTGCACCCAAGAATAGCTCAGCCGCCCACGTGCTGGGATCTAAGCGCACAGCGCGTTGAAAAGCCAGCGCAGCCTCACTAAACCGGTTGGAGATGTAGTAGACTAGCCCCAGACGCTGAAAAATGTCTGCACGATCGGGGTGTAGTTTGAGAAAACTGACATAACACTCGGAGGCCGAGGCAAAGTTCCGCGCCGCCTCGAATTCTTTCGCCTGTGCCAGCCAATCCTTGCCCCCAGGAACGCTACCGCCCTGCGCACAGACTGGTTCCGTCAACCATGCCAAGCTGACCAGCATCAGCAAAGAGGCAAGAACAACTGTATATGTTGAGAATACTTTCACGGTCCGTAAACCATCGTGGTCGCCCCGCCAGGCAATGCGTCACTATTCCACCTTATTGGTGCGGTGGGCGGCGAGGATTAAACACAAAAGCTCGCACCCGTAGCGACTACTTCAAATCCACACCCACTCCATACATCCGAAACAGCAACCGAGGTGTATCGTTGCGACTCACAAGTTTTCTCTTCTGCCGAAGCAGTTTGCTGTTGATTTCATATGCACCGGAATCTATCTCTGCCCTCCTTCCAGTGCAGCTTGCTGGGTTTCAGCATTCCAAGCACCAACGGTCACCAGCGCCTGATCACGTGTGGCCGGATCGCGCCATAGGATCATAAGTTCGAGGAACTTTTCTTCGCCTGGTTTCAGCCAGAAGTAGTTGTCCGTGCCGTAGAAAGCACGCTGGGTGCCTTTGATGTCGAAATGAGTGAGAAAAGCTGGATTTGATCCGGTATTGCGGACTCGCACCCGCAACCGAGTTTGGCTTTCGTTGATTTCCTTGCGTGATATCACAGTCATCTCCAGCTTGGTGCGGGTCTTGGCCACTTGTGGTCGTAGCCACGGCCCATGTTCAAATTTGAGCGAAGGTTGTGGGGAGGCGCGGTACTTCCGCCGGAATTCTGCCTCTTCCATGAGTTTCAAACAACGAGGCCAGTAAACTGAACGTGAAAGTAATTTGCCGTCGTCCTGCTTCAACTCTGCCACGATGAAGAAGAACTTGTCTTCGAAACTGTTCGGTATGGTGAAATCCCCCAGCTCAAGCGTAGCCACGGACGGCCCGGGTTTTGCCTCGAGCTTGCGTTCTTGATGCCAAATAGAATGGAACTGGTCGTCGTAAACATTAACGGAGGCTGAAAGCCCGGTGAGAGGTGTCGGGGGAGCGTGCAAGGCACTAACCGAAATGGGAATCCTCTCACCTTTGGCCCACATTAGCTCCGGAAGCCTGACCATGATGTGCGTGGGTTCGTAGGTACGTTTCTGGAAATAGTAAGAAGCCGTGGGCTGGTCGAGCCCATCTACGAACATGAAGAACTGAATAGGCCATGGAACCGTGAAGGACCACGGCATTAACCCTGTAGTGACAGGGTAGTTCGCTGACAAAAGATCTGAAATGATCTGGCTGAACTCGGCGGCGGCAATCTGGTTGGCATCGCAAAACCCCTCGAGGGTTTGCGAAGACATATCGTCAATCTGCGTGGCGCGAGTCCACATTATCCTCGGCTCTCCGCTTGAATAGGTCATAAAGTGGTGAATGAACTCCGGGTGTGACGCAGCAAAGTCTTTACCGAAAATGTCGCCCAGAGGAGAGTCGAATTCCTTTTTGTCAATCACCTGCAGGAGCGATTGGGCTTCGGGCATGTTGAAGATGCCTGTTTCACTTATGAAGGGCACCAATCGGTAGAGGCGTCCGTACCAGGTCGGGTCGAAATCAACGTAGACATGTAAGTCCCCAGGATCGGGCGTAGTGCGAACGAACATCCGCGAGCTGTCAAAATCCCTAACGGACCGCTCCAAGATTCCGCTCGTCGTACCGTTCCCAAACGAGTAGGGGTTAAACTCGTTTCCGCCGCACCAAACTGAAAGCGAAGGGTGATTCCGCAGGCTGAAAATGAGGTGCATTACTTGAGCTTCCCAGACGTCCTGTTTCCACCCAGGAGTCTCCGTATTCCCGATGGGGAAATCCTCCCAAACCATGATTCCCAATTCATCGCATAGCTGGAAAAAGTCCTCCGTCTCCGGGTTGCCTCCTCCCCATACTCGGATCATCTGGATGCCCGCAGCACGAGCACATTCAAGAAGCCAGCGATAGCGGTCGCGAGGGAGGGTTAAAAGAATATCAAGAGGCCAAGCCCAATTGATTCCCTTCACGAACAGGCGGCGACCGTTGACTACGAACTGCCAATTCTCCCAGCGGTCCTGGGTGCGGGGTCCAGCACTGCGCTCGTGCCGAATTGTCCGGACGCCATAGTCGAACTCAATTCTGTCGGTCGCGTTGCCTTTTTCCATCAACGTAAGCTTTACAAGGTAGACATTAGGATTGCCCATCCCGTTCGGCCACCATAGTTTGGGATTAGCTACTCGTATCTCTTTTTCAACCCAGTTTCGCCCCTCGTAAAGCTGTAATTCGTAACTCTGGCTGAAAACCCGCCTGGAATTGGCCTTGTCATACAACTCCACTTGAAGCTGATGCGGTGTTTCAATTGGCTTGGAAGTCCAAGCATTGCGATAATCAACCAAGAGATCTGGTTTCCAAGGATGGAGCTGGAAGCTGAGGGAATTGGCGTTCACCAGCACTTCCGCAGTTAGCTCGAAGTGAGCCTCCCGACTATTGGCCTCTCTGGTGATCAGAAACGGCCGCTCCAAATTGGTCCGAGGAATAATCTCCAGCCTGACATCTCGCCAGATGCCAAAGGGTAAGAACTCTTTCATTCCAACCCCGCTACCGGCGGAAATGTACTTATTGCCTCCACCAAGGCCCCACGGCACGATAACGCTCTCAAGTGACTTCTCGTCCCACTTCGCAGCTCCGTAACTTGCTGCTTGAACTTCCACGATCAGTTCATTCGGACTTTCAAAGTGGAGATGTTTACTGACTTCCGCTTCCGGCCCGCCAAACATCCCCTCATGCCTGCCCAGCAGCTCACCATTTAGCCATATTCTTGAGTAGTATCCCAACCCGTCAAAACAAAGCAAAACGTATCGGCCGCGCGCGGAGGCGGGGACTCGAAACTGCCGACGGTAATACCATACCTTGTCAGGAACCCAAGCATACTGCTTCGAATTAAGGTGGTAGTAGGGATGCGGCAACTGCCGGGCAAGATACAATCCCCACTGAACCGAACTGGGAACCCGCGCGGAAATCCATTTGGACTCGGGGCTGAGATCTTCAGGCTTGGCAATGGGCACGTCGCGATAAGCCAAGTCCCAATTTCCGGACAAAGAGAAATGCTGTTCCCCTGAGCGAGGCGAGATGTAGTAAGGCTGCCAAAGCGTTTTCCCCTCCTGCTGGGCGCACATTTGACTCCCACTAACATCTAGCAAAGAAAGTATGCTGAGGATCAGAGCGCAAAGGCGGATTTTCATGAATTCCAGTCTCCTGATGAAACGTTCTCAAGAACCACTTCGGCCAATTGAGTTTCTACGTCGCAGTTCCAATAGCGTCAGAAGGCAATTCAGTGCTACAGACACATATAGGTCAATGAAGCCCTCATCTTTTCGAACTAATCATAAGGCTTTCCAGATCGCGAAAGCTGAGAGGAGCCCGGGCGCGACCAGAGGCAAGAGTGGATGATCTCGTCGCCGGGGCGCGTTCGGGCGACAGCCCTCTGACCACGCTCGTTGCCGCAGTATGTGCTCGATGCAACTCCTCACGCCTTCCTGGAAGGCTGAAGAATGCAAGGCTCACGCGCAACAAACAGTGGCAGTCCTCCAAACAAAGCGGCATTCTAGCTCCAAAGTGGGAATTCCCGGTCAAGGACGAGAGACGGTTCATATACAAGGCGTAACAACCTAAGAATGAGCGAGAAAATGATGGGATTTCTTATTCGAGCAAAATCGGAACCTGCAGGCACCGAATTAACCATGGCGATCTGAAGCTGAGAAGAAACGTTTCTGTATCTTGTAAGACATCATTGTTGCCCCTCCATATTAGCCTGCCTGGTGGCCGTACTGCAATTATATCTGGCATCGCGCTCAGAAATAGAAACGTTTCTTACTCTTTTCTTGACAAGGACCATTTACATGTGCTACCAGAGCTTTCTGAATTTGCTAGATAGAACCTTAAGGTGACAAGAAGACCGTCAGATCTGGAAGTGACACATGCAAAGCGTTACGTACGCCATTCTTCTAGTTCTAATGCTGTCCAGTTTCCCGATTACCGGTAAGAGCCAAAAGGCGCAATCTTTGATCGTAGTGACGCACGAGGTTCTGCTGAGCGGCGGGGACTGGAAAATGGGGTCGTACCCAGTGGGTGAAGGCGAGAAGCAGAAAGTGTACTCGGCGACGTTTGAGGACCGCGGCTTTCGGACAGTGAAGGTCCCAGGCGAGGTACAACTGGAGCTGGGGTTAAAGGGGATGGACCGCTATTACCAGAGCAAGGAGTTGAGCACGATAAACGAAAAGGAGTGGTGGTACCGGAAGCAGTTCGTAGTGCCGAAGGAGGAGCGAGGGAAACTTCTGAGGTTGAAGTTCGAAGGGGTGGATTATTACGCGACGGTGTGGTTGAACGGGGAGAGACTGGGGGAACACGAAGGAGCTTACGTGGCATTCTCCTACGACGTGAGTCCAATAGTGAAGTTTGGCGCAGAAAATACATTGGTCGTGAAGGTTACTTGCCCGTGGGTGCCGATGGATCGGGCATTTGGTGAATATCTGAAAGGCGATTGGATGATGCCTGACCCAACTCAAGTGACCTTCCCGTATCAGCCTTACGCTTTGGGTCCCTACTGGGGAGGAATTCCGGCGTACGGAAACGCGGCGTTCCCCATGGGGCTCTTTCGAGACGTGAATTTGATAGTGTCGGGCTGGGCAGTGGTGGACGATATGTTTGTGCGGACTGAAGGATTGGCCAAGGATGCCAGCGCTAATCTGGAAATTACAGGAACGATAAGAAACTACGAGGCGCAAGAGGTCGTGGCTGAACTGAAACTGAAGATCGAGCCGGAGAACTTCTCCGGAGTTGGCCTAACACTGCCAAGCGAAACGATGACTCTTCATCCTGGGGAAAATACCTTCCGGCAGAAAGTGGTGGTGAAGGACGCACACCTATGGTGGACATGGGATTTGGGGAAGCAGAACCTTTACAGGTTGGTAGCAGCCATCTCACCGCCGACCAGTACGGTGACAGACACCAAGATCACGAAATTCGGCATTCGAACCATCAGTCGTCATCCGGACATGAGTTACTGGCTAAACGGCAAGCGTCTGTTTCTCAAGGGCGCTTGGTATCCGATGTCGGATTACTTCGCAAGCGTACCCACGGAGGAGACATATGTGAAAGATCTGGTTCTGTACCGGTCTGCGAATCTTAATCACATTGTGAACTTCACGGTTGTGGAGAAGCCGATCTTTTATGACTTGTGCGACCAGATGGGGATTCTAGTGATTACTGAACTTCCTTTTGGTCAATTCGGCCCACAGCAAGCGCTCAACCCGTCTTACCCCCGTTACGAAGCATTCGTAAAATCTGCCCTTACGCAGGTTGAGGAGATCATCGTTGCGTTGCGCAACCATCCCTCGATCATCGAGTGGGCTGCCTTTGCTGAGTCACATCAAAAAGACAACGGGGGCTGGGGCTTCGGTTCGACGTCTTTTGCCAGCTACGACTATCAAGGTTTCTCGGATGAGATTGGGAAATTGGTTGCCAAGTTGGATGCAGGCGTCATCTATCAACCCAGCCTGTGTGACTTTGGAGAACAACACTTCTGGATGGCTGGCACGGGAGTGAAGGAGGGATACAACGAGCACTTCAACGCTGAAGCCGGTTTTGTTTCAGAATATGGCAGCCTGGCATTGCCTTCGTCTGAGAGCCTGGAGAAATTCTTGTCTCCCGAGGATCTGTGGGGCGAGAAGAACAGGACCCTGCCCACGTGGTTTAATTTGCCGATCAGTATTCCTGCGTACTCTTATCTGACCAGCTTTGAGTACGCCGGACTTTTCAGCATTTTAAGTCACATCGACGAGTTCATTGATCGAAATATTCAGTCTGCGCAGGAACTTGTGGATGACTCGCAACTCTACCAGGCCTTCCTGATGAAATACGCGAGTGAGGTCTACCGCCGCAAAGTGCACAAGCCTATCAACGGCATAAGGGTCTGGGCCTACACCGAGGTCGCCCCTGGTATCCAGTGGGGGTTTGTCGACTACAA
Source organism: Terriglobia bacterium (assembly GCA_050008675.1). Taxonomy (GTDB): domain Bacteria; phylum Acidobacteriota; class Terriglobia; order UBA7540; family UBA7540; genus CAVROP01. Next base: position 16,632 of record JBEKME010000005.1, on the reverse strand, counting down.
CCGCATTCCCAAGATGGCTTACTACTCCTTGCGACAGGCACTCGAGCAGTTCGATTTGAACTTTGCCTACGAGCAGGTGCTGGAGTCACAGGTTTCGGGTAATGAGTTGAAGATTCCAGTGTGGATCGTAAATGAATATAGGAGAGAAGTGCCGGTGGAGGTGCGGTGTGAGATTGTGAACCTGCAAGGACAGAGGGTTTGGAAAAAAGACTTCGAGGCAACCGTAGCAGGCGACGCAAGTCAAGAGGTGGGGGAAGTAGACTGGGTGCCGCCTGACACACCGGGAGTGTACGTGTTGAAAGGGCAGGCGACCGAGGTGGGAGGCAAGTTGCAAGCGGAAAACCGAACTTATATCAAGGTGACGCCAAAGCTTTTGAGGCGGCCGGCAAGGGTGCTAGTGATTGGAGAGAAAAAGTACAGTGTGCCGGTGGTGGCGATGCTGCGGGCGATGGGGATGAAAGTGGAGGAAATAGACGAAGAAGACTTTCTCCAACTGAAGGCTTTGAAGGATTCAGCGGCAATCAAGAATAGCTATGACGTGGTGTGGCTGGCGTCATTCGACTCGATCTGGAAGTTGTTGAGCAAGGACGAAGCGGAGGGGCTAAAACAAGCGGTCAGTGAAGGGTTGAGTTTTATCCACACAGGGGGACCGGGGAGTTTCCACGGAGGTTACGGCAAGGGAGCGTGCTTGGAGCTCACTTCGCTGGCGGAAATGCTGCCCGTGAATTCAATGAAGCAGAATGATCTTGTCTACGGAGAAACGACAGCACCGCAGCGAGCTGGCGAGATGAGGGTGGGGAGGATAACCGAAATTGGGGCAAGCGAGCAAAGCGCGGGATGGGATACGAGCCTGCTGAAAAAATACGGGCTGGCGGGATTCAACGAAGTTGAGTTAAAGGCGGGGAACACGCAGATCCTGGCGATCGCAGGGCGACCGCTGTTGGTGGAAGGACACTACGGGCGAGGACGGACGCTCGTATTCACGGGGTTCACACCGGAGTACGTGCCGGAACATGCCTTCTGGAATCCGCAAGTGGTTTTCCCATACCTGGTCGACCAGGAATTGTACGTGAACCCGGAGAGCAAAGCATATTTTGACGTGTTCATGCGGATGATGGCGACGGCGACGGGAGAGAAACCAGCCGTAGAGTACGGCCGTATGTTATCGGCGCGGGAGAAACCTCTATTCGAAACACTGAAGGAGCAAGCGGGAACGGAGTTAAAGGTCCCGGAAGGTGTTGCAGCCGCGGTCTCGGGAGATGAGGCGAATGTGAGCCTAAACATCGAGAACGAGAGCCGCTATGCGCACTTGGTGAGAGTGTCGGCGGTGTGGGAGGCGGAATCCGCCAAAGCTCCGTATTTAGTGATGTATAGTGACAATTATTTCGATCTCTTGCCGGGAGAGATGAAAGCGATAGACGTGCGGGTACTCACGCCCCGTGGACTGACGGGGACGATCAAAGGGAAATTTATGGTGAAAGGCAGTAACGTCTCTCCGGCCGTGGTTCCGATTACCTTGCGGGCAGAGTAAGAACTGCACTTCTCCAAAAAATGGATTTCGTTACGTTACTGCGTGCGCACTCAAACAATACGCAGGTTCAGTATTAGAGAAGTTCTCCAAATGGGAGGGGGGAGGCATGGTGGTGCCATTGCACAGGCATCCACTGATATTCTCAGGAGGTTTTTATGAAACGCCGGAATTTTCTTCAGAGCGCGCCAGCCACACTGCTCGGGGCGACCAGCACACTGGCCATGGGCAGGGACCGATTGAATGCTGGCCAGGAACAGACCGCAGAACCTCGATCGGCATTGGTAAAGCCCGGAGACTTCAAGAAAGAACCATTCAAGCGTCTCGTCATCTTAGGTGAGAGCACAGTCGAGGACGGGCTATTCCTTGAGCACAAAGAGGATCGTTACGCCGACGTTCTGGTACGGCTCATCAACACCTGCCAAGAACATCCCATTGAGTATTTTAACAAGGGGATCGGCGCAAACGCCATCTCGCCACGGAGTCCAGGGTATGCACAGTCACGCAAGCCTAGCGCCATTGAAAGGTATAAGACGGATGTAATCGACATCAAACCGGATCTTTTTATTCTCGCGTACGGCCTGAACGACATGCGTGCGGGCATGCCCCTCCTCGATTTTAGGGAGGACATGGCTACAATCATCCGCGACGTCCAAAAGGCTTGTTCGCCTGTGACACTGCTCACGACCGTTTACTACATGACCGGTTGGAAGAGTTACCCGCCCTATAACAAAGGGAGCGTCGGGCTGGCTCTTAAGTACAATGACTGCATCCGCAAACTGGCGACGGAGTTCGGTTGCATTCTGGCTGACGTCTGGTCGGCTGAGGGCGGAGCAGACTGGCTTATACACTGTGACGGCGTCCACGCTAACAAAGTCGGAAGCCAGGTGATCGCTGGCCGCATTTTCGAGGCCTTGGCCCAGCACGCCAGTGGATTGACCAACTGGACCTTTGAATTGAACCAGAACACTGATTGGACGCGCATCAATCTGGTGAAAAGGTCGGAAGCCGGAGACCCATTCAGAAAGACATGGTGAAAATACATCGATATTTCTTCCTTTTATGGCTCATCTGTTGCCCCCTATTCTCATCCGCCGCAGCTCGAAGCACAACCATTTCGCTTGACGGGGAATGGGACTTCGTCGCGGATCCCAATGGCGCCTTGGACGTGCTCAAACTCTCCTCGGTGGAGAATGTGCGGCCAACCCGAGTCCCATCTTCCTGGCAGTCCGAGTTCGCAGACCTTCGGGACTACGCCGGAGTGGCTTGGTACTGGCGCTCTGTAACCATGAAACGTCCCACACGGGACGAGGTAGCCGTGTTGCGCTTTGGAGCGGTTGATTATCGTGCCGAGGTCTATGTCAATGAACAGAAGCTTGGGACGCACGAAGGCGGCTATACCCCCTTCGAGTTTGACATCTCTTCCATCCTCCGCACGGGTAAGAACCGGATTGCGGTGCGGGTTGTAGATCCCGGAGAGAAGCCCAGCGTCGTGGAAGGCATCGCCTACGCCGAAATTCCCCACGGAAAACAGAGTTGGTATGTCCAGACCAGCGGATTGTGGCAGAGTGTCGAAATCCAGATTCGACCACGTATTCGACTGGGCACCGTTCACGCGCTGGCCGCCGCGAATGGAGACTTCAAAATCGACATCCCCGTGGTGAAGCCGGCCTCAGGAGCGCAGACTGGCGGCTCAACCAGAGTAAATGTGGAAATACGTGACGCCTCCGGCAAAGTTGTCTGGCAACAATCCCGGGATCTCAGCAACACACTGGCGGATGCGCAGTTTACGGGGAATCTCCCCAACCCGCGAGTATGGAGTCCTCTTGACCCGGCGCTTTACACCCTGCGCGCCAGCCTGAGCTCGGGCGATTCTCGGGACTATCGCTTCGGTTTCCGCACCTTCGAAACGCGAGATGGAAAGTTTTATCTGAATGGCAACCCGTTTTATCTTCGCGGGGCGCTTGACCAGGATTTTTATCCCGACACAATCTACGTGCCTCCATCGCTTGATTACATCAAGGACGAGATGCGGAAGGCGAAAACGCTTGGGCTGAATCTGCTGCGTTGCCATATCAAAGTGCCGGACCCGCGTTACCTCCAGGCGGCAGATGAAGTGGGGATTCTGGTTTGGGACGAAATCCCCAATTGGGACAAACTCACGGAAAACTCCAAACGCCGTGGGATGGAAACGCTCCGCGGCATGGTGGAGCGCGACTGGAATCATCCCTGCATTGTCATCATCAGTATCATCAACGAGGGGTGGGGATTCCACGAGAGCCAAGCCCCTGACCGCCAATGGCTAAAGGAAACTTATCTGGAAGCGAAGAAAATCGTCCCCGGTTGGCTGGTTGTTGATAACAGCGGCGCATGGGGGTATGACAACTTTCATATGGCCACTGACATCGCCGACTGCCATACCTATTCCGCCATTCCAGACTACGCCACAGACTTTGACCGGTTTGTGGAGGAGCAAGCTCGGCGTCCGCACTGGCTTTTCGGCCCTTATGGTGACGCCTCCCCCAAGGGTGACGAACCACTCGTGCTTTCTGAGTTCGGTAACTGGGGACTCCCACACTTACCACGTGACAAACCCTGGTGGTTCGCGCGTGACTTCGGGTTTCTGGGACAGATTGAGGGTCGCGAGGTTACGAAACCCGGCGGGATCGATCAGAGATACGTTGATTACCAGTACTCTTCTGTTTTCCCCAGCCTCGATGCTCTGACGGATGCCACCGAGTGGCACGAATACCTCTCGCTGAAATACCAGATCGAATCCATCCGATTACATCCGGAAATCCAGGGCTACGTCGTCACGGAGCTCACTGACCTGAACTGGGAGCCGAATGGTTTGCTGGACATGTGGCGAAATCCCAAGGTTTTTGCCGGCTTATTAGGCAAGCTGCAGCGCGATAATATGATCGTACTTCGCGCGGATAAAGCGAACTATTCCGCGGGTGAGAGCGCAAAGGTAAACATTTTTGTTTCGCACTACGGTCAGGAAATTCCTGCCGCAGCAAGAATCTCTTGGAAGGTCGATGGCACACTGCTGGCTGGAACGTTGCGGCTGCCCAGCGACGCTATTGCCTCTGTCGTTTCGGTCGGCAAGGTAGAGTTCGCGGTCCCCTCCACGTCTGCTCCTACGAGAGAAGTGTTGACGGTGGAACTAATTTCGGGAGAGAAGAACTTGGCAGAGAATTCGTTGCAGTTTTACGTTTACCCCGCGGCGCGACCCGAACAGCCCCCCCACATTTCGTTTTACGACCCATCAGGAAATCTGCGGCGGCTGGCCGATGAAATGTATACCCGCGGCTACATTGCACCCTCTGAAGCGGAGGCGTTGCCCCTGCTGATTACCTCGACGTTCGACAGCCAGGTAAAGAGAAAACTGCAAGCCGGTGGCCAGGTCATCTTGCTGGCCAACGGCCATCAGACCTTGGCGCCGGGAATCGAAGTCGTCTCCCGCCAAGGTAACGGACGGGGTTTTGATTTCGCCGATTTCCTCTGGGTGCGCAAGACGCGACCCCCATTCACCTCAATAGGATTCGATACCATTCCGGGATTCGAGGTCCAGCAGGCGACTCCTACCGCGATCGTACAGGGCATCCCCGCGAAAGACTTCCTGGATGTGCTTGCGGGTATGTTTTACGGCTGGGTTCAATTAAACTCCGGTGTTCTCGTTCAGGCGAAGTGCGGAAAAGGCAAGCTGCTCATCTGCACGTTCTCCCTTTCAACGACTTACGGGAACGATCCGTACTCCACTTACTTGCTTGATGCGCTGGTGAAATACGCAGTCTCCGACTTGACGCCAGGATTCGAGGTTCCGATATCTGAGTAACGTATATGACTTTGCTGACTGCATTATTCCTGTGCATGGTTTCACTGGCGCAGGATGGCGCGCAAAACGCAGCCTCCCATCAACAAGCGGGAAATCGGTACTTAGCATCCCAGCAGTTCGACAAGGCCATTGAAGAATACCAAGCAGCGTTGCAGGTCAACTCGGAATTACCGGAGGTACACAACAGCCTAGGTTTGGCGCTGATTGGCAAAGGCGATCTTAACAGGGCGATCCGGGAATTTCAGGACGCGGCCCGCATAGCCCCCCGTTATGTTGACGCCCGCTCCAATTTGGGGCTTGCCTTGTTGAGGAACGGGGACATCCAAACCGCCCTCAACGAACTTCGTACGTCGGCGGAATTGGACCCACAATCCAGCCAGGTGCAGTTCCGTTTGGGTTTAGCGCTCTCAGCCGCGAATGAGTTAACTCCCGCAGCCGCAGCCTTCAAAAATGCCTTGGCACTGCGCCCGGATTATCCTGAAGCCCTGAATAACCTGGGAGTAGTCTACGTTCGTGCTAACAAGTCTGACGAAGCGCTCTCCATGTTCCGGCAAGCAACGCAGTTGAAACCTGACTATGCCGAGGCGCACTACAACTTGGGTATTGCGCTTAGGGAAAAGGGTAATTGGCAAGCAGCCATCGAGGAAACTCGCAGAGCTATCGAAATCAGACCTGATTACGTTGAGGCACATCGAGAATTGGGGGTAACCCTCGCGGCCGAAGATGAGCCCGAAGCGGCTGCGAAGGAATTGCGCACGGCGCTGAAGATGGATCCAAACTCTTCCGATACTCACCTTGAACTCGCACGGCTGCTGTTGAAAAGAGGGGAAAGGCTCGATGCAATCGGCGAGTTCGAAAAAGCCGTTGAACTTAAGCCGAATTCTGCGGAGGCATTTAATGGCCTGGGCGTAGCGTTAGCCGAAGGTGGGAGCCTGGACGAGGCGATCCCTCACTTCCAGGCCGCGTTGCGGTCGAATCCCGCTTATCTGGATGCTCATTACAACCTTGGGATCGTCTACATGATGCAGTCTAAGTTCGATGCGGCAGCAACCGAATTCAAGACCGCTGTGCAACAAAGTCCCCGCGATGCAAGGTTTCACTACCATCTCGGTTCGTCTCTTGCCAAACTGGGTGACTTGGACCGAGCTATCTCCGAAATGCAGGAGGCCCTCCAACTTGATCCAAACTCGCCGGGGATGCACTACAGCTTGGCGCGACTTCTTCTCAAGAAGGGTGATCAGGCTGGCGCCGCCGAGCATTTTCAAGCCCAAGCCAAGCTGGAGGAGGCAAGCCGTTCAGCAAAAATCGGACACGCAAAAACCGTCCTGCATATTGCCGAGGGGTTGAAGGCGATGTCGGGTGGTGACGCGAAAACAGCCGTGCACGAATTCCAACTGGCTGTGCGGTTTGATCCCAACTCAGCCGAGGCCCATAACCACCTCGGCGTAGCACTGTCCAAGACGGGCGACGCCAAGAATGCGATGGCCGAATTTCGCAAGGTCCTGGAGATCGAGCCGCGGAATGCCGCAGCTTACAATAATATGGGCGGGCTTTTGCTGCAGAAGGGGGACCTGGAGTCCGCCATGAACCAGATCGAACAAGCCGTGAGACTCAAGGGGGACTTCGCGGAGGCGCATTACAACCTCGGGACACTGCTGCTTCGCCAGGGCCTGCTCGAACAAAGCAAAGCAGAGTTCAAGAAGGCTCAAGAATTGGACTCGCAGTTGAAACCACCCCGGGATTGACATTATAGTGGCCCGCTATCCCGAGATAAATGGCTTTCGCGCTTCAACGTAAGCGTCAAGCGAGCTACATGCGCACGTACCCCTTGCCATTGACAGCATCCAGGGCTCCCACCGTTTCGTCCCGGAACAGAGTTTCGTAACGAATACCCTCGCACTGCCGCATGTTGTAGATGGCGATGCCTAAGTTGACGGCTTCATTGACCAGCACAAACTGCCCGCCCGAAAGCTCATCCACAAGGCACGTACGGTCCAGATTCTTGTTGCGGACCTCGACATCAAATTCGTCTACCATACCCTTGCCGTCCGCCCGATCCTTCATAAGCGTGGAAGCATACCCGAAGGAACCACGGGACGCCCCGGAGGCGAGCGCTGCATGCGGCCCTTCACGCCATACCTGGACAGGTCCGAGGTAGAGAAAAAACGGGCTTAACATTTTAGACTTGACAAACTCCAGCCAATCGGCTACAGTGCTAGCGTATGGCTGGAAACGCGGTATGTGGTAGGTGGGGAATCGAAAAGAGGTGCTGGGGGCTAGGGGTTGGGGACTGGGGGACGAAGGCCTGCCCGCCGCCGGCGCGTCCCAGCACCACTCGCTCAATTTATCCTGCCGCCCAAGAAACCCCACCAACCTTGAAGAGAATTTCCTTTTTTGACCGAACGACACGGGAATGTTGTTGAAAACAAAGGACGACTGTGGAAGACTCTGCACAGAAGCGGGAATGTATATGAAAACAAAGGAGATAAATGGTAGTTGGGAAATGAAAAACAGGTGGCAGGATCCAGAACCTGGACCGTGCGTTCAGTCTCACGATTGGAGGTCTCCAGAACCCTGTATCTCCCGGATCTGCCGATGGAGTTCTTCGATGCGGGTACCAAGTGTGGCGCCTCGTTCCGTCAAATCGGCGAGGTCCTTCTTTCCCGTCAGAAGGCTCTCATCCCTCCCGATCTGGCGTTTGGTTTCTGTGATCTCAGCATCGGTTTTGCGCAGCCGCTGTTTCAGAGTCTCTACCTCGGCCAGGAGCGGCTTCCGACTGGCCTCCGCTGCCATCTTCGAGGTAATACTTCGTGTCCCGGCACAGGACGAGCACGCACACCGGCGCGTCGGCATTGAACTTCCCATAGTCGGTGGTCTTAGCAATTCTGCGCAGCATCCCGGGATCGGTCACGACGACGAATTCCCATGGCTGGATATTGATAGCCGTGGCGGCCAGCCGCCCGCAATCGACGATGTCCTCGATGATCTTTTTTGGCACCGGTTCGCCCTTGTAGGTGCGGACAGAGCGGCGTGTTTTCAACACCTCAATCGCGTCCATGGCTGCAGTCCCCTTCCGGCTGTCACGCACCCCCACGCAGTCTGGGTTGCGACTCACCGCGGCGCTCACCTGGAGGGCGATAGCTCCACAGTGACCTGATCACGGTCAAGCAATACCGCTGCGCCGGGAGTTTGTCAATCTGTCAACATGTCGTACAGTCGTAGCCATGGCAAATCCGCTTTCTGGATTTGGTGTGGGTTCATCCCCGTGCCACCCCACGGTCCACCATCCCATTCAGACCTGAAGCTGGGTGATAACTCAGTCGCGCTTCACCAGCGCAATGTGACGTCAATCGCGCAATCTCCTCCCGAGGCGACTAGTACTTTAGAGTGTTGCAACTTGTCGAGCAGAGGAATATGAAGGAAGCATACTTACGGGAGGAGGTATGACTCCACCTGGAATGCAGTCAGTAGGGACATCTGGGGAAACAGCAGGCAAGTCAGCGGCTCATGTGACGATATCGCCGCGCTACTCCCCTTGGGTGAAGATCTTGCGGGGCCTCATCTTACTTTTTCCCTTTATAATGATAGGTTTAGATCCGGTGCGCGTGCTGGCCCAGGACAAGCAAGTCCCCCCAGACTTGTTCGAAGCGAGCATCGAAGACCTGATGAAGGTCGACATCGATTCGGTGTACGCGGCCTCGGGGTACAGGCAGAAAGTTACGGAGGCGCCGGCTTCGATAACGATCATCACCTCCGATGACATCCGGAAGTATGGTTATCGCACCCTGGCGGACATCCTCAGTAATGTGCCTGGGTTCTACATAAGTTATGACCGCAATTATAGCTACGTGGGAATTCGCGGCTTTGGCCGCCCGGGAGATTATAACAGCCGCATCTTGCTGCTGGTGGACGGCCACCTCTTGAACGACAACGTCTATGACCAGGCCTTGATCGGAACGGAGTTCCCGATTGACGTTGATCTGATTGACCGGGTGGAGGTGATCCGCGGCCCGAACTCCTCCCTGTATGTAGCCAATGCCTTCCTGGGGGTCATCAACGTCATTACCAAGCGGGCCCGCAACTCAAGAAATCTTACCGCTTCCGCCGAGTTGGCGAGTTACGGCACGTTCAAGACTCGCGTCACTTACAGCAACCGCTTCCGGGACGGTTTGGAGCTGCTGCTGTCGGGGTCTTTTTATGACAGCCGGGGCCACGAGAGGCTGTATTTCCCGGAGTTTGACACTCCCGCGACGAACTATGGCATCGCGCAACACGTCGATGGCGATCAGTATCGCCAAATCTTTGCGGACCTCTCCTATCATGGCTTGACGCTCGAAGGAGCCTACGGATGGAGGGATAAGACGATCCCCACGGCTTCCTTCGGCACCATCTTCAATGATCCCGGGACGAACACCATTGATGCCCCAGGCTACCTCGACCTCAAGTACGAACATAAGTTCGGCGGCGACTGGGGTTACAAGGCCCGTCTGTACTATGACCACTACACGTATGATGGCACCTACATCGATGATAATTCAGCGTCGGGCGGGCCTTCGCGAGTCGTCAACAAAGACCTGGGTTTTGGGCAGCGCTGGGGAGCAGAGTTCGATGTTTCCAAAAAGCTCTGGGCTAACCAGACCCTGATCGCAGGGTCGGAATACCGCGATAACTTTAAGCAGGATCAGCAGAACTATGATGTCCAACCGTACTTCCAGTACTTGAACGACCGAAGGTCTTCCACCATTTGGGCCCTCTTTGCCCAGGACTCGATTCCCATTCGGAGCAATCTCGTTCTCGACCTGGGACTGCGCCACGACCAATATTCGACGTTTGGCGGTACCACCAACCCGCGTGTGGACCTTATCTATACTCCCTTTGAGAAGACCACGATCAAACTCCTGTACGGTCATGCGTTTCGTGCGCCTAATGCTTACGAGTTGTACGAGTACGGGGGTGGCAGCGAGCCCAATCCGCACCTGAAGCCCGAAACTGCTAAGACCAGCGAACTGGTGCTCGAGCAGTCCCTTCACAACGATTTCCGCCTGACGGTTTCCGGCTACTTCTATCCCATCCGGGGACTCATCAGCGAGGAGGATGACCCGGTCACGGGGCTGATTGTTTACCGCAACAGCCAAAAAATTAATATGCAAGGGCTGGAATTGGCGCTCAATAAGAAGCTGCTTTCCGGCCTGGAAGCCGGGGGCAGCTTCAGCTATGAGGATGCTAAGAACGTGAGCAACGGGAGTCCTCTCACCAACTCTCCACACGAATTGGCTCAAGCCCATCTGAGCGTGCCGCTCTTCCATCGACAACTCTTCGCCAGCATGAACCTTCAGTACGTCAGCAAAAGAAGAACCCTGGCGGGGAATTATGCTGCCGGCTACCTCGTCCCTAACCTCACGCTCTTCAGCCCAAAGGCGCTGAAGGGATTCGAGGTCTCGGCAAGCCTCTACAACCTTTCCGACGAAAGGTATGGCGACCCGGGCTCGCAGGAGCACCGCCAGGACATTATCTTTCAGGACGGGCGAACCTTCCGAATTAAAGTCGGATACCGATTTTAGGGCCACATGATGAATATCCGCCGACCGAAGCACAACGAGGTGGGATCAAGTTGGGGTTGGCGCTTCCTGGCCAGGGTTGGGAGGCGCCGAATCCGGCAAGCTTCCCTCTTCCTTATCGCTTGCGGGGTCTTCTTCAATGCCGCCCAGGAGGTCCTCTCGCAGAATGACGAGAGGATGGAATACCCGGTCAAACTTGCCTTCCTGTACAACTTCACGAAGTTTGTTGAATGGCCGCCCGACTCGTACCGCGATGCGAGCACGCCCCTGAGGATATGCGTCGCGGGAAATGACCCCTTCAGCGATGACCTTATACGGGAGTTACAAACCCGATCCGTAGGGGGACGACGGGTCGAGATTGAGACGCTGAAATCGAGCGACACCCTGAAGAGTTGCCAACTCGTTTTTGTCCCTGCCACGGAGAAGAAACGGGCCGCCGGGATTGTGGCCGCCCTGAACGGTTCAAGCGCACTGACCGTCGGCGAATCCGCGGGGTTCACCAGGCTGGGCGGCATGATCAACTTCACGGTGGAAGACAACAAAGTGCACATCGAGGTGAACGTTGACGCTGCCGAGCGTGCCCGATTGAAAATTAGCTCGAAGCTTCTCGTTTTGGCGCGAATTGTCAAAGAGCCAGGTCAGGGAGGGAGAAGTTGAAGTGACCGCCTATCGAGACCTATCCATTAAACGAAAGCTGCAATTAATCATACTTCTGACTGCGGGAGCTGCTCTGGCGCTGGCCTCCACTGTATTCGTCAGTTACGACCTCTTCACCTCCCGGCAGTCCCTGGCTCGCGACCTTTCCACACTCGCCCAAATTATTGGCTCCAATTGCACCGCCGCCCTTTCTTTTAACGATCACAATTCAGCCAAAGATGTCCTGAACGGTTTGAGCGCCATGCCTCACATCGTCTCTGCGTGCATTTATGGCAAAGACGGAAAAGCCTTCGTCCAATACCGGAGAGGCAGAGCAGGGAGCGACCTTTCCGCCCCCCAATTGGAAAAAGACGGCGCGCATTTCGGGTCCAATCGTATCGAGTTATTCTACGGGATCATCCTGGATGGCGAGAGAATCGGAACGGTCTACATCGATTCCGATCTGGGCGCCATATATTCCCGCCTCAAGCTGGACTTTGGGGTCATTGTTCTCGTCATGCTGGCTTCCTTGGGCGCCGCCTACGCGCTCGCTTCGAAACTGCAACGAGTGATTTCCGGCCCCATCCTGCATCTCGCCGAGACCGCTCATATGGTGTCGGTGGAAAAGAACTATTCCGTGCGCGCGGTCAAACAAAACGAGGATGAGCTGGGCCTGCTCATTGAAGGCTTTAATGAGATGTTGTCTCAAATCCAACATCGCGATCAGAAGTTGGAACTGCACCGAGAACACCTGGAAGAGGAAGTAGCCACACGGACGGAGGAGATTACAAAACTCAATGAAAGTTTGGAGCAACGCGTGGCCGAGCGCACCGCCCAGCTCGCCGCGGTCAACGAAACGCTCGAACAACGCAACCGCGAAGTGGAGCGCATGACGCGGTTGAAAAGCCAGTTCCTGGCCAGCATGAGTCACGAGCTTCGGACCCCCCTTAATGCCATCATCGGTTTCGCTGATTTACTTCAAGATGGGACGAGCGGCCCGCTCAACGAAAAACAGAAGAAATTCGTGAAGCACGTTCAGCAGGCCGGAAGACATCTTTTGGACCTCATCAACGACATCCTGGACCTCTCAAAGATCGAGGCCGGGCAGCTCAACTTTCAACCGGAGAACTTTTCACCCGAAGGGGCGTTACCGGAAGTGCTCTCAGTCATTAAGCCCCTGGCCATGAAGAAACACATTGAGGTGTGCACTGAATTGGAACCCGGTCTGACTCTTTATGCCGATCGAGTACGCTTCAAGCAGATTATCTACAACCTCCTGAGTAACGCCATCAAATTTACGCCGGAGGGTGGCCAAGTGAAAGTTGACTCTGTTAAGATAGAGAAGTTCGTCCGATTTTCGGTTACCGACACGGGGGTGGGGATTCGGCCCGAAGACCGCGAAGCCATCTTTGAAGAATTCCGGCAGGTAGGCCAGACTACCAGCGGCGTCACGGAGGGAACGGGCTTGGGGCTGGCTATTTGCAAGCGACTGGTGGGGCAGCAGGAAGGAACAATTTGGGTTGAGAGTGAGATTGGAAAAGGCAGCCGATTTAGCTTCACCCTGCCGGAGGGACATCCGATTCCGAAATTCAGCGACGCAGCCTCGGGTGTTGTCCCCATCCGTTCAGTCCGTGCCCAGCCTCTTATTTTGGTGGTGGACGATGAACCTGTAGCTCGCGAGCTTTTGGTCAGTCACCTCGTCGGCGAAAACTTCAAGACGGAAATCGCAAGCTCCGGCGATGAAGCCCTAGCCAAAGCCCAACAACTTCAGCCGGATGTCATAACGCTAGACATAATAATGCCAGGTAAGGGCGGCTGGATGATCCTTTCAGAATTGAAAGCAAATCCGACAACGGCCCACATTCCGGTCGTGGTCGTTTCCATAGTGGACGACAAGAGCGGGTTTCTTGCCATGGGCGCGGCTGAGTCCCTCGTGAAGCCGGTGTCCAAAGAAATGCTGTTGAAGGCTCTGCTCGGGCAATTGTCGGGCTCCAAAACCGCCCTCTCTGCGATTCTGGTGGCCGACGACGACGCTGCCGTCTTGGGGGTGATCAGGGAAGTGCTCAGTGCGGCGGGTTATTCTCCGCTATTGGCGCACAACGGAAAAGAAGCCCGCGATATCCTCTGGCGCACTCACGTGGATGCTATTGTGCTCGACCTGATGATGCCGGAAATGAGCGGCTTTGAGTTGCTCCGCCGGGTTAAAGAGAATCCCCGGTTGCGCAAGATTCCCATCTTTGTTCTGACGGGTATAGGATTGACGGACGCGGAGGCTGAGTTTCTCCAGCGAGAGACCTGCGCCTGCTTCCAGAAAGGTACTGGGTGGGGCCCAGGGCTTGTCGCGCAGCTTAACCTGGCACTCCACGGGCAGTCTCTCCGGTCATGAAGAAAATCCTGGTTGCAGAAGACAATCCGGCCAGTAGTGAATTGATGATCGAAGTTTTGTCGGGGCGCGGCTACGAGCTAATCGAGGCGAGCGATGGACGGCAAGCCCTGCAGAAGATCGAAGAAACAGATCCTGACTTGGTTCTTCTCGACATCCAACTGCCGATTCTGGATGGCTTCGCCGTTTTGTCTCAGCTCCGTCAGAATCCCCGCTTCGCCAACCTTCGCGTCGTGGCCGTCACCGCGAGTGTGATGAAGGAAGAGCGCGAAAAAGGGCTGATGGCAGGTTTCGATGGCTACATCAGCAAGCCCATCGATGTTGCCGCGCTCAGGTTGCAAGTCGACCAACTGTTGCTGAAGGAGTCATAATCCCTAAGCAACTGCGACGGAAGGGCTCATGTCGATGAAACTTATGGTTGTGGATGATGACCCGGCAGCCTTGGACTTGGTCGAAAGTCTGGTCGAGCCGCTTGGGTACGAAGTCTTGGCCCTGGCAGATAGCCGGCACGCAGCCGAATGCGTGAATAAGCAGAGATTTGACGGCGTTTTCGTCGATGTGCAAATGCCCAACATGGATGGCTTCGAATTGACAAGCCTCATCCGAGCCTCGCGGTTGAACAGCAGGGTTCCCATTGTGATGATTACCGCGTTCGAAGACGTTGAAACGATGCGCCACGGGTATAAGGCAGGTGTTACCTTCTTCCTCACCAAACCTTTCAATCCTGAAAAGCTGCGCGGCCTTCTCCTCGCCATGCGCAACGCCATTTTGAGGGAAAAAACGCGTTACGTTCGGCTGCCGTTTCGCACGACGGTAACGTGCCGTTGGGGGAATGAGCAATCCGAATTGTGTAGTGTCAACATCAGTGAATGCGGAATGCTGCTCGAATGGTCGAGGGGGCTTGAGTTGGGTGAGGAAATCAACCTAGACTTTACATTGTCGCCGGGCCAGGAGCATCTAAGCCTGCGAGCAAAGGTTGTTCACAAAGAACCGCCGGACCGCATTGGGGTCCAATTCCACGGCCTGACTTCCGAAGATCAGGAGACTATTAGGGACTACATCAGCCGCGGTCTCAAAGAGTAGATTTCAGGTTTGTAAGGCTTGAGGCAATTGCGGCACCTTCTTGGCCGGCATGATGGCGGTGATACTGAATAGGATCGCTAGTTCCCACCGGTCGGCAACTTGCCACCACTAGTGGTGAGCAGGTTCCGAAACTCAGCGAAGATGTGCGGGTCCCACCAGCCCTTCTGGACCCCTTCCCTCATTATTTCCAGTGCACTTTCCGAGGACAAAGCAGCCCGGTAAGTCCGTTCCCTCATCCGATCACTCAGCAATAACCGCTAAGCGGGCGCCCAAGACCACGCGTCCCCCGCCTATTGATAGTAAATTATCCGCCAGTTCCCAAACCGGTGGCGTGTGGCAGATGAAGATGACTTGGTGGAATCCGCCAAGGTCCATGGCCCGGCGCAGCAGGCGCACGTACTCCTTGCCATTGACGGCATCCAGGGCTCCCACCGTTTCGTCCCGGAACAGCGTTTCGTAACGAATGCCTTCGCCCTGCCGCATGTCGTAGATCGCAATGCCCAGGTTAACGGCTTCGTTGACCAGTACGAACTGCCCGCCCGAAAGCTCATCCACGAGCCACGTACGGTCCAGGTTCTTGTTGCGGACCTCGACATCAAAATCGTCTACCATCCCCTTGCCGTCCGCCCGATCCTTCATAAGTGTGGGACCATACCCAAAGGAACCACGAGACGCCCCGGACGCGAGCGCTGCACGCCACCCTTCGCGCCACACCTGGAAAGGTCCGAGATAGAGAAAAAACGGGCTTAACAGTTTAGACTTGACAAACTCCAGCCAATCGGCTACAGTGGTAGCGTATGGCTGGAGAGGCGGTATGTGGTAGGTGGGGAATCAAGAAGAGGTGCTGGAGGCTAGGGGTTGGGGACTGGGGGACGAAGGCCTGCCCGCCGCCAGCGCGTGCCAGCATCACTCGCTCAATTCGTCCTGCCGCCCAAGAAACCCCACCAACCTTGAAGAGAATTTCCTTTTTTGGCCGAACGACGCGGGAATGTTGTTGAAAACAAACAAGGTAGGTCGTGGGTCGTAGGGGGTAGGTCGTATAGGCGTTAAGATAAGCCGTGTTCAAATGGCCCCGGCAGGGGCCAGCGGTGAATAGCCGCAGGTTTTAACCTGCGGATAACGGGACCGCACAGATTTACGCAACCCGTCAGCCGACGGGTTGATCCCGCAGGCGCGGGGCCCCTCCGGGGCCGAAATACTTTCTGGGCTTCTCTCTCCGTAGGTTTCATCCCGCGTGGCGGGACTACTCACGGTGTTCCGCTTCGCGGGACGGGAATGGTGCCGGAACGATGGAAATGGTCCTTATCTTAACGCCTATGGGGGTAGGTGGTAGGTGGGGAATGAAAAACAGGCGCTAGGGGCTGGGGGGCCGACGGCCTGCCCGCCGCCAGCGCGTGCCAGCATCACTCGCTCAATTTGTCCTGCCGCCCAAGAAACCCCACCAACCTTGAAGAGAATTTCCTTTTCTGACCGAACGACGCGGGAATGTTGTGTGCGCCCCAACGGCGCGGATCGCCAGTGGGTGGAAGTCCCACCCAGATAGTTGTCGGTAAGTCTGGTAGCTGACAAGCGGCTTAGGCCGGCGACGGGCCGGACCGGGCCGAAG
>JBEKME010000049.1:0-43722 GCA_050008675.1 Terriglobia bacterium | reverse complement strand
ATTGGGAAGGGGGTAGGTCTACACTACAACGACCTGAAACAAGTGCGCATTCATCGCCAAGAACTTATCCGGCAGGAAAGCCAAAAGTCAGATGAAAATCGCTCCCAACTGCGAAAGTCGGGCTAGCTCTGTTTGGCTCGGCAGCGAGCGGCCGGTTTGACCCCGCGTCCAGCGACCTCGATTTTCTTGTCGAGTTCAAGCCGGTGCGTCCCGCCCAGCATGCTGACAATTACTTTGGACTGCAAGAGGATCTGGAGCGCCTTTTTGGTGTGCCGGTCGAGTTGGTCGAACCCGGCCCGATTCGCAATCCCTATTTTCGGCAGGCCATCGAGAAGACCCAAGTACAGCTTTATGTTGCCGCTTGAAGTACGCCTGCTCGTGCCGCGCACATGAAATCCGGCCTTCGCGTAGGCCGGATGCGCGGCTTCAGGCCGGGGCGTATCGCTTGATCGAGATGCCCCGCGCGTGTTCTCGCGTTTTGGCCACGTCATAGGCAAGCTGCATACGGAGAAGGTGATCCATATCCGGGCCGAAGGCCTTTTCGATGCGCAGGGCCATTTCCGGTGTCAGCGCGGCCTTACCGTGCAGAAGATCGGAGAGCGTGGCGCGGCGCACCTTCAAAATCTCCGCCGCCTTCGACACACTGAGGCCGAGGGCCTCGATGACTTCGGTTTTAATCAGGTCGCCCGGATGGGGCGGGTTCTTCATGGGCATTTCGGCCTTCTAGTGGTAGTCGATCAGGTCGATATCGCTGGCGGTGTTGGTCCGTTCGTCGCAGCGGAAAATCAACCGCCAGTTTCCCGTGACCGTCAGGCTCCATAATCCTTTCAGGTCGCCTTTAAGAGGGTGCAGCTTCCAGCCGGGAAACCGGCCGTTCTGTGACGTACGCGACCTCTTGGCAGTTGGGCTAGAGTGCAGTGGTGCCCCGGAAACGGCACTGCGGAGTGCCATGACCACATACATGCCAAACGGCGGCACCTATGAGGCACCCGCGAAATGGTTTTTGCGTTTGCCTTGGAGCAGGTTTTCTCGTATTCTGAAGGCTATGGAAGTACATTTCACGGCCGAGCAGCAAGCGCAGCTTGCGCACATCGCCACCAAAGCCGGAACCGTCCCCGAGCGGTTGGTGACGAACGTTGTTACCCGTTATCTCGACGAAGAAGCCCGCTTCCTTGCCGCCGTGGAAAAAGGAATAGCGGCAGCCGAGCGCGGGGAGTTTATCGAAGAAGAAGAAATGGACGCTCGTCTTGAAGCGATGTTCAAGCCCTGATGCGCATCGGGTGGACCCTCCCAGCCGCTGACGATTTACAGAACATCAAGAACTATCTGCAACAGAACCATCCGCACCTCGCAGAACCCACCGTGCGGACAATCTACCGCCGTATCCGCCTTCTCAAAAACTCACCTGACCGGGGCAGACCCGGCCACCGCAGCGGCACAAGAGAACTGGCGCTGACGCCGCTCCCTTACGTCGTGGTCTATGCAGTGAAAGCTGAAGCCGTCCAAATCCTGCACATCTATCACGGAGCGCAAGACTGGCGCTGACGCTTTTTTAGTTTCACGAACGGTCGAATTTGAAACATCACGCGGGCTGGCGCAGACCTGTTTTTCAAGGTCTGCGGCTCTTCGGGCGTGACCCGCTGGCGCGGACCTACAGAACAGGTCCGCGCTACGCCTCCGCATGCTGGCGCGGTTCAAAGCGGGTAGCCACGGTCACTTCTTTTGTGACCGTGGGCATTTCCTATGATGACAAACCGACGGTCAATTCCAGCCGCTTGAGCTTGATGCGGTCGGCGTGAACCTGTGCAAGGTCGTAATGCGCCTGCTGCGTAAGCCAACTTTCGGCACTGCCTCCGAAAACCTTAGACAGCCTCACGGCCATTTCGGGAGAAACCCCGCGCTTCTCGTTCACCAGTTCTGACAGGGTAGTGCGCGTCACTCCGAGCGCGGCGGCGGCGGCCGTGATCGTCAAGCCCAAAGGCTCAATACACTGGCGCAGCACAAAGCCGCCGGGGTGGGGTGGATTCTTCATCGGCATGGTTCCAGTCTCCTTTCAGTGGTAATCGACATAATCAACGTCCAGCACGTCGCGGTCGGCAAAGCGAAAGATCACCCGCCAGTTAGCGCGAACCGTCACCGCCCAAAAACCCTTGTACTCGCCCTTAAGCGGATGCAGCCGGAAACCCGGCACGTCCATATCCGCAATCGTACCGGCAGCATCCAGCCGCGCCAGAATGTCACGCAGCTTTTCCGCGTGTTCCCTAATCACGCCGCGCGAGTCGTCGTCTTCGTGAAGGCGTTTCGGTCCCCTGTGGTGGATCGACCGGATCATTCCTGTACTGTAATGCGCCACGTAACGCATGTCAACAGCGGGTAGCCACGGTGTCGCAGCGGCGACCTCTCATGACCGTGGGCTTTTCCTTCGATGACGAACCCACGGTCAATTCCCAAGACGAGTTAACCGTGGCTAACCCTGCCCAATCAACCAACCCCTTGCGCCTTCCTCATCCAGGAGGGGAATAAGCGCGCATTGCGCCGCCTGCTTTACTTTATGCTATGATGTAAAGTGATGGCGGAAGCGACACTTTCAACAAAGAACCAGATTGTCATCCCACGGGAGGCTCGCGAGGCTTTACAGTTAAAGCCCGGCGATAAGCTCATGGTGGTGGTTTGTGGAGAGAGGGTCATTGCCCTGCAAAAGCCCAAATCCCATCATGCCGCGATCCGAGGGTTAGCTCGCGGCGCCTATCCCCGCGATTATCTTCAAAAGGAACGCCAGAGTTGGGAATAGACCGTCTCCGCACCTTTCTTCGGCGTCACCGCCGGGTCGCCCTGGATACGAACGTCTTCATTTACCAATTAGAAGCGAACTCCCGATATCTTGCCCTCACGGATCACATTTTTTCCTGGCTCGCACGACCCGGTTCGAAGGCGGTCACGTCAACCATCACCATGATGGAATTGCTGGTTCATCCTTATCGCGAGCTTGACGAATCGCGGGTGGATGAATTCTACGGATTACTCTCCACCTACCCCAACCTGGATTGGATTGCCCCAGATCTGGAAATTGCCGATCTTGCAGGGCGGATTCGTGCCCGACACCACCTGCAATCTCCTGATGCTCTTCAGGCCGCGACCGCCGCACACGCCAAGGCGACTGGATTGATTACAAATGATCCGGTCTTTGAGCGGGTGGAGTCCTTTGAAACGCTGGTGTTGGACCAGATCCTCTAAACATTCCGAGCGGGGCAGCCACGGTCACTGCTTTCGTGACCGTGGGCTTTTCCTTCGATGACGAACCCGCGGTCAATTGCAAAGAAGAATTGACCGTGGCTACCTCCGGGTCATAGAACCTCAGGCGCCGTCCGAACAGTAATCTCTGCGCTTGTAGCTTCCCACCTTGCGCAACTCGGTCACCAAGCGTAAGGCGTCGTTAACGGCTCCATCACTGCGAAAGGCCTTGCGGACTTCGGGGTCCAGGAGAACGAGGTTTGTACTCGCGTGGTAGCGCAGGGCCCGCACTCCGGCCCTGCGGCTTTTCCAGCGGTCCGGGTTCTTGCCGCGCCGCTAACAAGGTAATCCGAATTTTCATGGGCCACGCCGGCGAGAACTATGCACAGGTTGCGGGGCATAGGTAACACGAAGCCGCGCCGCCGACCCCGCGTCGCGGTGGAAAAGCCGCAAGGCTGGAGAGCGAGCCTTGCGCTACATCTTTTCTTGCGTGCCTCGCCATGCAACACGGCCCCCCGCCGCTTCGGGTTAACGATTGCCAGTTTGCCCTTGCATTCGGAAGCGCAAATCTGAGTAAGAACCGCAGACTTCAAAGGCGCAGGTCCGCGCTCGCTCCTAAGGCCAGTTCTGTGCGCCATGCAGAATGCGGTTGATTTCAACGACATCCTCGCGGATGCGGTAGACAGCCAAATAGGGCAGACCCGGAAGCACCAGTTCGCGGGTGTTCAGCTTGCGGCCCGGACGGCCGCGGTGCGGAAACCGCCCGAGGGAACCTACGCCTTGGTAGATTGTGAGTGCCACACGCCGAGCCGTTGCCGGGCCGTCGTGTTCCTCGATGTAGTCGCAAATGTGTGTGAGGTCGCGGGCGGCGGGCTCTGTCCAGCGAATGCGCATTAGCCGGGATACCGGCGATCAATGAGCTTTCCGATTTCCTCGTGTTCGATGAACTCGCCCCGGTCGGCGGCGGCTAAACCCTTCTCCACTTCCCGGATAAACCATTCGTCGTAGTTCACGAAACGCTCTACCGCTTCCCGCACGAGTGCTTTCGTGTCGCGGCCCTGCTGGGCGGCAAGGCTCGCCAGTTTGGCTTCGAGGTCGGGGGTGAAATCTACTTCCATGCGCTTCCCATCGTAGAAGCGACAGACCTAGGTGTCAAGCGCGGATTAGCCAACGCGGATTAGCCGGCAATCCTGTCGTACTCAGCGTGAGTGCCGATCCAGATCCTTCCTTCTTTGACCCCAGTTTCCAGCTCGTAAAACGTGTCGGCGAATACAGGCTTCACTTCTTGGGTGTCCCGTGGATGTAATGGTCGTGATTCTCCGCCCAGTCGGGAGGCCCGCCTTGGACCGTCCCAATGACGTCCTTGAGGCGTTCAGCCAGCGTTTTCGGGGCCACGGGTTCTACGCGGACCTCCGAGCCCTCCGGCAGATTGGCTTCCGGCGGCAGAACCACCGTTCCCTTCGAGACTTTCCCCCAATAACTCATGGCCATCTCCCGCCTCCCGAACTTCAACGGCCCATCGACCCGCGAAGAACCTGACACTGCGCTCCTATTTAGGATACCAGGCGGGAGCGAAAGTTGGCACCCACCAACGACGGCCGCTGATGGGCGCTCTCCCGCAGGCCGGCGCCCGCCATGCGAACTGTAATCCCTGCGCTTTTAGCTTCCCACCTTGCGCAACTCGGTCACCAAGCGTAAGGCGTCGTTAACGGCTCCATCACTGCGAAAGGCCTTGCGGACTTCGGGGTCCAGGAGAACGAGGTTTGTACCCGCGTGGTAGCGCAGGGCCCGCTCTCCGGCCCTGCGGCCTTTCCAGCGGTGCGGGTTCTTGCCGCGCCGCTAACAAGGTAATCCGAATCCTCACGCGCCGCCCAAACCACGCCACGGTGGAAGAGCCGTCCGTCGGCTGACGGACTGGAGAGCGAGCCTTGCGCTACCTCTTTTCTTGCGTGCCGCGCCGGGCAGGGGGTAGCCACGGTCAGCCCTCTCGTGGGCTTTTCCTTCGATGACGAACCCACGGTCAATTCCAAAGACGAATTGACCGTGGCTGCCTCCGGGTCACACAACCTCAGGCTCCATTCGAACTGTAATCTCTGCGCTTGTAGCTTCCCACCTTGCGCAACTCGATCACCAAGCGTAAGGCGTCATTAACGGCTCTTTCACTGCGAAAGGCCTTGCGGACATCGGGGTCCAGTCTGGTAGCGCAGACCTGTTTTTCAAGGTCTGCGGCTCTTCTCACCGGTCGTGCCGAAGTGCCGCGCACCTACAAAACAGGTGGGCGCTACGCTTGCTCATCGTGCGCAGGGGCAGGCCGTTTGCTCTTCTCAGCGCGCTGTCTCCCGCAGTAATTGTTTTTTACGCTATCACACCTGGTTTTGGCTGTTACCCGGTAGGTTGGAAGGTTTATGCGAGATCGGACGACCTGAGCTTCCTCCTTGCGCCGTGGCGGATGTGGAGCACTTCAACATGCTTCTGTCTCTCCAGGACGCGGTATATCACACGATAGATGTGAGGTTTGTGGCCATAGAGCAAGTGCCTCAGCTTGTCACTCTTGCGTGTAACAGGGTGTCGGTTCGGATGATCTCCCAGGCTCAGGATGGCTTCTTTGAGTCCCCGGTACCATTTCAGGGCTGCGTCGGAATGCTCAGCATTGATTACCCCATACAGATCGGCAAGGTCGCGCTCAGCGCGGGCAGTGATGTTAACGAGATATGTCATGCTGGTCTTCGAACTCGTCGAAAAACTCCCTTGCAGGGCGGACTTTTCCTTTTCTCGCATCCTCCAGGCCCTGACGGATGCCTTCCTCTGCATCGGCCTGGGCGGCGATATCGAGCAATCGCTGATAGGCTTCGGCGTCCTGTACAATGGCCGCTGCCTTCCCCTTCACTGTGAGCACCACGGGGCGCTTGTTCTTTTTTAGCTGCTTTATGAAATGGCCGGATCGGTGGCGGAAGGTCGTCAGCGACTGGATGTCCTTGGTAATGTCAAGCATGAGCATGCTCCTATAACAGCACCTTTTTAGGTGCTACAAGAATACTCTATCTTTGTAGAGCGGAAAAGGGTGTTCCGCTCATGAGTCCTCGTTGTCGCATTTGGCGGGTAGCAACCGTCACTGCCCTCGTGACCGTGGGCTTTTCCTTCGATGACGAACCCGCGGTCAATTCCCAAGACGACTGGTAAGCGCCGGAGCGTATGGCTTCCGCGATACGCTGTTCCTGTTCGGGTTTGAGTTCAATCGTCATGACCGGCTCCCTGAGCGGGATTCGTCATCAACCGCTCTTGCCAGAGTAGAAGCCGCGCCCGGCTCTGTCAAATCAGACGAACAGCCGAAGGAAATACCCGCGTCGGTGCCAGAGCCTGGGGAGGGTACCGCAAGCCCCGCTTTCGGGTCTGCGGCTTTCAGGTTTGATAGACACCGCCGACTGTTCATACGCTGACGCCATGTCTCGGCTGTGGTAGACAGCCAAAAGGGGCAGGCCGGGAAACACCAGTTCGCGGGTGTTCAGCTTGCGGACTGGACGGCCGCGGTGCGGAAACTGCGCGAGGGAACCTACGCCTTGGTAGATTATGAGTGCCAGACGCCGAGCCGTTGCCGGGCCGTCATGTTCCTCGATGTAGTTGCAAATGTGGGGGATTTCCAGCGCCGAAGAGGATCAAGACGCAGCAGTGACCACATTTAGTCTGTTGGCCACCGGTAGATGTGGGCGTCCTCGAAATCCACACCCTCCAGAGTTGCTCTTTGGCGTGTCGCAGCCATTCGGGTAACTCCCTCGATCGTCCTGCGAAGATCCAGGAAATCCCTGGAGTCCGGTCTCATCACCAGGATGTCGTCCAAAGCAAAACTGAGTCCCTTCAAGGCCGTCATGGCTTGCTGAATCCGCATGTGGGCTTCAAGCGGATCCGGCGCAACGTCAGAGACGATGACCAGTTTCCACATCATGCGCTCCGGCACGTAATACCAG
The DNA here is from genome assembly GCA_050008675.1 of Terriglobia bacterium. Classification (GTDB taxonomy): domain Bacteria; phylum Acidobacteriota; class Terriglobia; order UBA7540; family UBA7540; genus CAVROP01. Next base: position 36,529 of record JBEKME010000049.1, on the reverse strand, counting down.
AGTGCTGCGCAAAGAGGGAACCCCTGCCCCTCAAGCCCCTGCAAAAGCCTCTCGCCGTCTTCGATGAGTTCTCTCACCAGTAACGTTTTATACATTGCAGCACCCCGTGGTCGGGATCGGACACGCAGCGCCTGCGCGGCCGATTCCCCGAAAAGCTGGTCGCGAGTGAGCAGGCAGCAAAAGCCCTCAGCAAAAGCCGTCGCCACCAGCTCGCCATTTGACAGAGCCTTCCATCCGCGATGGGCAGCGGTGTCACAGGGGATACCCCACTGCCTGAAGACAGCAGCCAGATGCACATCCACGTTCGCGTCAAGCAGCCACATGAACGGAATTCGTAAGGTCAGCAGCGACCTTTAGAACCTCGGGCAAAGCCTCGTGAGGGAAAGCGCGGTCAAATGCCTCATCGATTTCTGCCAAAGACATGCCACCCGCGAGGCATTCGAGGATTAGAGAAACCGACAACCGGGTGCCACGAATCGCCAGCCTTCCGCCCAAGAGCTGAGGGTCGGCGACGATCCACTGATAGTCCTTGTATTGCATCGGCTGCCAGTTCGACATAACTCATCTGGAACGTTACATAGTCATAAGTATACAACAGACCGGCTGCCCGGAGCCTCTTAGCCGGCCCGCGGTAGTGGTGTCATTTGCGAGACACGCGCGCTCCAGGCCGCAGTCATTCCCACGAAAGCGGGAATCCATTTGCGAGACACGCGCGCTCCAGGCCGCAGTCATTCCCGCGAAAGCGGGAATCCACTCCGCCGACCTTTGGAAATGCGCTGTCCACGGACTGGATTCCTCCCGCCACGGCGGGACGGGAATGACCGGCGTTTCGTAAGGGATGATATTCCAAACGACACCACTACGCGGCACGCACCGATGCGGTCTTTTTCCGCATACCGGTCAGTTGTCTGGCGCGTTCGAGCAGATTCTCATCGATGATGAGTGTCGTCCTCATATTTGGAACAACCTCTGTGCCATGGTCAATAGTGATATCGCGCTTGGAGGAAATCGATGCGGCGTGCGCTCACCTTATAAACCAGCCGGTGCTCTTGAGTGATCCTCCTCGACCAACAGCCCGCCAGCACATATTTGAGCGGCTCGGGCTTGCCAATGCCGCTGAACGGATCGCGGAGAACAGCTTCGATGAGTTCCAGAACACGTAGCGCCGTGTTGCGGTCGGTCTGCACCCAGTACTTGAGGTCCTGGCGAAACTCGGGTTGGAACACCGCCTCGTGGTCACTCACCGGGGCCAAGTCTCATGGCGTGGCGAAGTTTTTCGAGGGGCTCAGGCTTCCCTTTGCGGTGCTCGGCGCGCCTTAAAGCCCTGAGCAGTCGTTGCGCATTCCTGGGCGAACGAAGGAGGTGGGCAGTTTCTATGAGGCCAGCCAGTTCTTCGGCGGGCACCAGAGCGACGTCCCCCGCCCCCTTGCGCCGCACAATCACCACTTCCTGGTCATTTGCCACTTGATTCAGTACCGTGGCGAGCCCTTGGCGCAACCTCGTATAGGTCGTTTCGACTGGCATGGGTCACCTCCAAAACTATTGTACAGATATCCTGTACGCGAGGCAATCATGGGAGAAAGAGTGACGGTGCGTAGGAAACCTTCTCGGCCCTGGCGGGGCCGAACAGTTCGACCCCTTCAGGGTCGGCAGGATCGTTGATGACGCCATCCGTGGGCGGCGGGCACAAAAAGCGTGCCCTTGCCCACGGCTACTCAATGTCAACCCCTCCGGGGTTCCGACGGCGGCCAGAAGTAAGAAGACAACTCACAGTCCATAGTTGACCATTCACAATTCAGAATTCAGCATTGCCCTAGCCCGAGCGCTTGTCACCTGTCATCTGAACCCTGTTTCTTCCACAACCCCACTTACTATCCTAGCCTATTCCGCTCCACCTGTCAAGGGACAAAATGCAGCAGTCAGGCTTCAGGAGTCTGGAGCCGGTAGGACGCACGCAGGGCAGGCGCCCGCCTCGGCGACCCATGAATGTCGGGCTCCCTCCCATCTTGCGCGCGGACCTCTTTTGCAGGTTCGGGGTCCGTGGAAACCCAGCATAAGCCGCGCCCGGCAGGTCGGGGCGCTACTCGCTTCCTCTCCCCAGCCCCCAGCCCCTGAAGCCCTTTCTTCTGTCTCCTGACCGCTGGCTTGTTCAGGGAGGTGGCGCGAGTGCTGTCATCCTCACTACCAAGCATCACTTCTACATCGCACCCCCTTGGTCGTATCCGTTCATTGAAAGCCGCTTCCCACCATGGCAAAAGTTGATTGTAGGACTCAAGGGCCTGTGGGCGGGTGGCGCAGATCCCGCCGCGTATCCGAGGTATATGAATTTCATCGTCGGACGGATGATCACCTCAGACATGCTTACCTCCTGTGACCCGTACGCCCTATTGTGCCGCGAGGCGGGCGAGGGTTCGGCGAAGAAAGGAGCGAGCCGGCTGGGAGGGGTCCAGGCCGCTCGACCAGCGGCGGAGCGTGCAGGGGTCGGGCAGGCGATCCGGGTCTTTGAGCGTAGGCATCGCCTCTTCCCAGGAGCAGTGCTCCAGGAAGCGTCGCCGCAGCGCCTGACATCGAGCCAGCAAGCTGTAATGGGTGTAAGGGAGAGAAAACAGCGGCAGCAAGGTGAAGGTCGTCCCGCAACCGTGGCAGCAACCGCGCCGGATTTCGATCCAGTCGTGATCCTCATCGTGCGCCTGCTTGCGGCGACGTCCAGGGCCGATGATGGAAGCGCGTTCACACACCGGGCAGCGCCGCAGGATGACCTCGGCGCAACCTGCGGCCCCATCGCTTTCCAGCTTGCGCGGCGGGGCGGAAAGTGGGATAAAGAGGATCGTAGCCCGTGGGGGCTCTGCGTCGGCGTTGACCTGCCAAGATCTGAGCCGGAAGCGGAGCCCCTCCTCCTGAAGAAAAAATCCAACTGGAAGAGAATAACGCTTCTCGGCTGCGCCTCTTAAGGGTGTGATTCAGATTATTGGCCGGTTAACTGCGCCACCCGCCCGGCCGGACGCGTTATATAAAAATTATTGCCTCGTTCCTGTGCGGGTGTTACGATTAGCTGCGAGGTGAGGCCCCAATGGCCAAGGTGATGGTTTCTTTCCCCAGTCAGTTTCTCAAGAAGGTAGATCGGGCTGCACGGTCGCAGGGGCGATCACGAAGTGGGCTGATCCGCGAGGCACTGCGGGGCATGTTCGGGGAGAGCCGCGACCGCCGATCGTGGAAGGAGGCGGTGGCTCCCTTGCGCGAGCTGGAGGAGCGCTGGGTGGGCCAGTGGGATTCGACTGACATCATCCGTTACTATCGCGATAGCCGCTATGGGCGCAAAGATCGTCGTTGACACCTCGGTCCTCATCAAGTGGTTCAAGAGGCGTGACGAAGAGCTGCTGAAGGAGGCCAAACAGCTCCTCGACCAGATTGAGCGGCGGCGTGTAGAAGTGCATGTCCCCGCCCTGCTTCTATATGAGGTAGGCAACATCCTGCTGCTTAAGACCCGCCTGGGGTTGACCGCCCTCGAAGCAGCCCTCGACGGCCTGGAAAGTCTCCCATTTGTGGTGGCCCCGCCGGCCACGCCGTTGCTAAAGCGCGCTGTGAGTTTAGGCCGCCAGCTTAACCTCACGTTTTACGACGCCTCCTTCCTGGCCCTGGCAGTTGAACTGGACTGCCCGTTGGTCACCGCCGACCGGCATCTCTTCGAGCATACGCACACGCTTCAGCGGGTGTGGCACCTCTCGCAGGTGGGCTCGTTTTAATGACCGCTGCGCGCAGGTTAGCAGGGAGCCAGGCTCTGGCGGCAGTCGGATTTTCGATTGGGGATTTTAGATTTTCGATTGCTCCCCCTATTCCCTGTAACCGGTCCTCAGTTCTTGAGGGCGCGGCCCATGATAATTCGGATTACCTCGTTGGCGACGCGGCAAGAACCCGCACCGCTAGAAAAATGTAGCGCAAGGCTCGCTTTCCAGCCTTGCGGCTTTTCCACCACGCCGTGATTTTGACGGCGCGGCTTCGCGTTATTTGTATCCTGTGGCCTGTCCCCAGTTTTTGACGGCGCGGCTTGGATGTTCTCGGAAACCCTATTCGGCGCGGGGCCAAGCCTAAAGCGGATTGTCCTGTTTGCGGCGCGGCAAGAGCCCGCGTCGCTGGAAGAGCCGCAGGGCCGGACCGCGGGCCCTGCGCTACAAGTGGGCTTTTCCACCGCGCCGTGGCTTTGACGGCGCGGCCTGGATGTTCTCGGAAAGCGTATTCGTCGCGGGGCCAAGCCTAAACCGGATTGTCCTGTTTGCGACGCGGCAAGAACCCGCGTCGCTGGAAGAGCCGCAGGGCCGGACCGCGGGCCCTGCGCTACAAGCGGGCGGGGTGGGTGGGTTGGCGCCGTCCGAGGGCCAGAGCGATAGGTGACAGTCCCGCTCTGCGGGATGAGAACGTATCCGCGATGCCGAAGCCTATCCCGCCCTGCGGGATCGCAGGTCAGCGAGCGTGGTGAGGGATTTGAAGGAAAAGCTCTTCTCGAAGCTCGACTCATCACCTGACCCGTATCCATAGCGTGTAACATTTTAGCTTGCGCCACACGGAACGTTCCAAAACGAGGCCTCTGGGTGTAGAATCTGAGCTTCCTGGGATCCCAGAATGCAAGTCCCGGTTCATCTCTGTGTAGTAAAGTGCAAATGGTGGAACCAATACCGCGGAACTGCAGCATATAGGCTACTGGCTCCGCCTCTTGCTCGCTACTACGGATGTTGTCAAGTGCACTCCATTCGTCAAGAGATACCCGACGACGCGCGAGGGGGCTGACATCATGATCCTATCCAAAGAGTTCAAAACCCGCCTGATGGCCTTGAAATCAGCCGGCAAGAAGGCTCAGTACAATCAAGCGTGGGCAGTCCTCGGTGAACTTGAATCAGGCGTACAGGTCTCTAAGAATTTCAGGCCAGAGGCTCGAATTCCGAACTGTTACAAGTATGAGCTTCCTGACGGGTACCGAATCCTTTTGCAGAACGTAGAGAATGTAGAGAACGAGTTTCTGGCTCTGTTTGTAGGCTCGCACGATGATACCGACCACTTTCTAAACACACATAAGGGTTGGATCTTCGATCCGAACCGCCATAGTCTCAAAGAGCTACGCTGGAACACCGCTGATGAGGAGGCGGTCAACTCCGTCCGCTCGCCAGAAATGAAGGCAGCCGAAACAGAGAGACCTAGCGCCGAACCGGTATTTAGCCGCCTCACCGACGCCCAGCTCGCAAATGCGGGGTTATCTGCTGAGGACTTCTCCCCTGCACGTTCCCTCAGTGACCCAGACTCCATCGAAATGATGCGTTTCTTAGAGCGAATCCCCGACATTGCGGCTGCGACACTGCTCGCGTGCGTCACCGGCAGTAGGAGCGAACGAGATGAAATAGAGGCTTTACTCCTAAATGAAAGGGAACTCGTACCAGCATTGGGTGGTCCCCAGATGCCAGCTCTCATGTCCTGCACGGATACCTTCATCTTTCTGAAGGATATTCCTGAGGAAAAGCGCGCATTTGAAGAGCTTCCGTTCGAAGACTGGATGCTCTATCTCCATCCCGATTAGCGGACCTTGGTGGCGAGAGATTTCAGCGGGCCAGCCCGCCTAAGAGGAGTTAGCGGGTCCGGAAAAACCGTTGTTGCCATCCACAGAGCCAGAGCCGCCGCGCGAGTGCTCGTCGACTCCGGATCGCCGAAGTCCGTTCTCTTTCTCACCTACAATCGTTCGCTCTGCGAGCTTGTCGACCGCTTGTTACGAAGACTCTGCACGAAACAAGAGTTCGAACGAATCCAGGTAGCAACCTTGGGTAAATGGTGTCAGGAATACATCAAGTTCCGCAGTGGTGTTCCCGTCATGTGGAGGGACGAAATTGTTGAAGAAGCTTGGGCCAGCGCCGTCCAGAAGTTTCTTCCGAAGCTACACCAAGCGAACTTCTGCATGAACATTGCGACGGCTGCTGCGCTTTCATCGAAGGACCCCGACGTACAATTCCTCTCCGACGAGATGGACTTCATCTTTGGAAAGTTTCTGCATCGCGACGCGGACTCGTATTTGAGCGTCGAGAGGTTCGGACGAGGGAGGCGTCTCGGGCCGAACCAACGAGCCCTGATTCTCGACATATACAAGAATTTCGTCGCCGAGGTTACAAAATTGAAACAGTTTGACGCGCGGGAGCAGGCCCGGATAGCCTGCTCTCTTCTGGAAAAGGGCGAACAGTCCAAAATCGACTACGCGGCTGTTGTGGTGGACGAAATCCAAGATTTATCTGACATAGAGCTTAGAATTGTGAAAGCAATTGGAGACAGCGCAGGCAGTCTGTTCCTTGTCGGAGATGGCGCGCAACAAATCTACAAGCGCGGCCAATCTCTAAAGAGCATCGGAATCAACGTATCTGGCCGAGGCTTCATCCTGCGTAAAAACTATCGAAACACCTGGGAGATTATCGCCGCGGCAATGGCCCTGAAAAACGCGGAGGGTATCGGGAGATTTGACGAAGACCCCGATGCATCCCAGCTAGACGCGATTCCCTCGGCGATGTCTGGGGAGAGGCCCGCCGTTCTAATCTGTCCTGACTTGCAGAAGGAACTCGAACTGGTTGCGCGCGAGATCAAGTACTTGACATCCAAGCATGGGTTTTCTCCCTCACAGATTTGCTGCATGTCTCGTGTTGCGTTTATCAGGGACGAATTGTTGGCATGCTTGGAGTCAGCGGGGCTGAAGGCGCTGCACTACCGTGCTGACGGTGTCGGTGCTGACGATGCGGTTCTAGTCTCTACTCTTCATAGCGCGAAGGGACACGAATTCCGAGCTGTGTTCATATTGGGGCTCTACGAAGGGGCCCTCCCGCTTTATTCCGCTGCTGAAGACGAAGAAGTGGAAAGGGAAGCCGCCCTACTCTACGTCGCAATGACTCGCGCCAAAGAGCTGCTCTATCTCTCATATTCAATTTGCGATGTAAACAACAGGCCTTTAATACAATCACGATTCCTGAAGGACATGGAGGCGTGTCTCGACGTGTTGGATTTTACGACCGCTCGGGTAAGTGCCTGAGGACGGGGGTGGCGCGGACGCCCCGGGGTTTGGCATGTCCGCAATCAGCGAACCGGATTCCATGGGTAGAACTGCCGGCAGCGCAGCCGCACTCTTGGAAACGCAAATGTTCCCAGAGATTAAGAAGCGATGGGTTCCCCATGAGTCGGGGGTCGCCAGCACCCCTGCCGACGTGACGTCGCAAGACGAAATAGCTTTGTCAACAGCCGTCCGAAAGGGCTCTTTGCTTCTTGGCCGGTGGGAACCGGTCGATTTTTTCCGAAGCTGTTCCCCAGGTGCGCGGGTGGCGCATGCATGCCGCCGCTTGGCATGTATGCGATCACGGCACCCTGCGGTGCGGTCCCTGGCGCGACAGTGGATTCCGGCCCATTGCCAACAGGTCGCATACATTACAAAACGGCGTATGCGCCACCTGCCACTCGGGGCTTGCGCTATGAAACCGTGATCAACTTAGTTGTCGGCTTTGAGGTCGCTAGGAGCTTCCCGAAGTCACTGAAAATTGCCGCGTCTACTTTGTTTGTGAGGTAGATAAGGTGCTCGGGGGAATGAAACGCACACATCCTACGCATCAATGGCGGGATGCTGTTGCCAAGGAAAAAGTGAAAGCGCAGTCCTGGAATCGCGAACTGGTAGAGATGATACCCTTCTGATTTGCCACCGTAAGGGAAAACAATGGTCCTTACCAATTCTTCCTGACCCAAGTCGGAAACGCTCACCCAAACAACCGCATTAGTCGGAAAGGGTTCCTTGTCAAGGAGGAATAGGCGGAGTTCCTCTTCATACCGTTCTCCCAGGAAAGGTCGTTCTAATTCGTGATGGCCGTATTTCCAATCATGAACAGCCGCTCGCCAGATTACACTCGATGCAAAGTACGCTAGGTCCGGGACGGAGATCGATGGGATGTGAGCAGCCGCATATACTGCCAGCTCGGCGCCTTGCATAAGGGGTGTTGCTTCTTTCAAGATATTTCGAAGCCCAAAGCTGCTATGGCCTCTATAGCAGTTCTTTAGAACCCACCTCTCGCCTTTCTCATTAAATCGAGCTTCGCATTGCGAGCACAGAAGGTAATCGGAGACTTGACGTTGACTTGGCCAGGATTTCTCCTTGGTGACAATCACGTGGCTGGGGTCGCTTGAGACAAACCCGCGCACAAACCTATAGAGCGCGCGCGGCATCAAGTGGCTGTCCAAAAGGTAATCAGTGTCTTTGCACAAGCGGCAGCGGTTTTTGCTCCTGAGCATGCGGTTGAGTATACACCCGCAGGAAATTGGGCCGACTGGGGCAGGCAATACCTCAGCCGAGAAAACAGTCACGAGCGACAAGAGCAGGAGTCACGACGCGAGAGGGGCTGGGGACTGTAAGAGCGAGTCCGAAACCGGAAAGGCGGGGAGCGGGTTACAGGTGACAACAAGGGCGAGTCCGTGCGTGGCGCCGACATTGCTTTTTACGTCGGCGACCCCGGCAATCCGCCTTACACCCACGGGTCCACGGCCTGGGCGGCCGGGCGCATACATACAAGACGATGTATGCGCCACCCCCGATGCTAAATTCGCCGGAACTGCGCAGTCCTTCACCTGTCATGTTTGAAGAGCCCACGATGATGGTTGCCGTTGTCTTGCGCCCGACAATATAGATCTTCTGGTGGAATCTCACGTCTTTTGACAGTCGGACCTCAAATCTTCCACCAGAACGCTGCTGTAGCCGCAGCAAAGTGCGCAGGGCCCTTGGCTCCGTGAAACCCTGGTACAGCCCACACAGGATTCGAACTCTTCCTCGTGATGCCACCCCTTGAAGCGTTGGGAGAAGATCCTCAAGTCCTGAAAATGTAATGAAAGCTACCGCTATGCGGACATCAATCGCCCTTGGCAGTTCCGAGTTAAGTAGGTTCAGAAGAGTATTCGGTCCGCGGTTCTCGATGAATCCAACTCGGACTGGATTGGAAGCCATAATGCCTCCCACCCTTGTGCGGGTCATCCTGAACGAGACAACTCGCGTCCTTCCCCACGCGCGGGATGACGAGGGCCTCAAACCTCCTTCGTGTCGTAAACCTTCAGTACCTCGTCACCATAGTGGTTGATGACCTTGACGGCGATCTTGCCGGTTGTTGGCGGGTCGAAGGGGCGGCTGGTGGTGGAATAGAGGGCTGACCACGCGGCCTCGTCGATTTCGGCGCGCAGGGCGCGCTTGAGCTTGTCGTAAGGTTCTTCGGCACCCGTGAAGTAGGCATGGCGAACGAAGAAGCTCTCGCCGTTATAGTTCGTGTCGATGAACCAACAGGCGATGTCGTTGGTCGAGTGGCTGCGAATCTGCCCCGTTGTGGGATCGTAAATATCCAGGCCCTTGATTTTCACCACGAGCTTGCCGTCCTTTTGCGGTTTCACCTCGATGTCCGGCTCGCCAAAATACATGAAGAGATTGCCGGCGCCGGTTTTCTTCAAGAGGTCATCGCCCATCGTCAGGTCGTAGTTCATGCGGGTGGGCATCACCATCAGCTTGCCATAGCGCTTGGCTTCTTCCGAGACGTGCGGGTCAAAGGCGAAGCCGCAAACGATCAGGAGGTCGAACCCCACACCCTGGACTGCTTCCTTGGCGGCCTCCTTTACTTGATCGAGGCCCACCGTGCCATGTTCGGGACCGATCGAAACGGCCACGCGCCGCGTCTTGCCGTCCTTTTCCGTATATTCGCCCGAGGCGTGAATCCAGGTCCCGGCGAAGGACTCCAACCGGTCGAACCTCAGGCGCTCGTTCTTGAAAGTGTTCTGTACGCCCGCCTTTTTCAGGTTGTCGATAATCATTGTGGCGAATTGCCCGTCCGACGATTCCCTGCGAGCTTCGGCTTCGGAGGCGGGGCGTTCCTCTTCGGTCGAGAGCAGGCGATAAGGCGAGAGACTCTCCACGGTAAAGGGACCAGTGACGCGAATCTTCTTGGGGTCCTCATAAGGCTGGTCGTAGAGGAGTTCGGTATCGGCGTGGCGGGCGATGGCGGCGTCGATCTGCTCGCGCGTCATGCCTTTGTTGATGTCCGGATTGTTGGCGATGGATTTGAGCGTAACGTGCGGCACGCGCTTATAGACGAAGCCCTTTTTAATGTCTTGTAGGGGCGCCCCTTGTGGGCGCACTTGGGCGGGCACAGGGCCCGCCCCTACGATCTGACCCGTGATTTCCATTTCTTTTTGAGTGCCTTCTTGCGAATCGGCCAGCAGGTAGTAAGGGAATTTGGCGGCCATCAAACGCGTACGGGCGAGGGCGAGGGCCACGCGGCTAGTGTCAATCGTGATCCAGCGCCGCCCCCACTGCTCCGCGACAAAAACCGTCGTGCCGCTGCCGCACGTCGGGTCGAGCACAAGGTCGCCAGGGTCGGTCGTCATTAGGGTGCATCTCTCAACTACCGTCGGGTTGGTTTGGACAACGTAGACCCTGTCAGTCGCGCCCGCCGTGTCGGTCCAAGTGCTGTCAAGTTCCACTCCGGTAAAATCCTGAAGGTAGCGTAAGTACGACAGTCTCTCTCCTTGACCAACCAGGCGCCCCGCAAGCCCCAGTTGCCTCATTCCCTCTCTCGTCGTTGTCCATCCCCGCGCCCCAGGAGGAAGGTATGATTTTCCGTCCAGTTCCACCGGGAAGTACATTGCGGTCCCAGGACCTGACGGTCGTCCTTGACGTTGAGAAGTGACATCACCCAAACGGTAAGGCCTGGCACCTGCTGGAAGTGGGGAGGAGCCAGATATTTCATCACCTGTCAGCCTCCGCCGCTGACCATCTGATAGCTCGACATACTGGTACATACCTCCGCTCTCGCCGCCGAGCGCTTTTTCCAAGTGGATAGTACGGTATTTCAGGACGTCGGAATCCTTGGCGTACCAGAGGATGTAATCTGTGGTCACAGGTAGGTATTTCGCCGTCTGGCCAGATGTTTTGGTGTAGTTTATTACCGCGACGTAGTTCTCAGCTCCGAACGATTCGTCGAGAAGACACCGCACCAAGTGGACATTTTCATCGCCGATTTGGACGAAGACGCTGCCGCTTTCGGTGAGCAATTCGCGGGCGGCGGTAAGGCGGTCGCGGAGATAGGCGAGGTAGGAGTGGATGCCGAGCTTCCACGTGTCGCGGAAGGCACGGATTTGTTCGGGCTGGCGCGTCATGTCCTCAGCTTTGCCGTCCTTCACATCTCGCTTGCGGGTTGACACCTGCCAATTTGAGCCAAAATTAATGCCGTAGGGCGGGTCAATGTAAATCATCTGGACCTTGCCCTTGAGCCCTTCTTTTTCGGCCAGCGAAGTCATGACCAGCAGCGAATCGCCCAGGATCATGCGGTTGGCCCAGTTCTGCTCGTGATGATAGAAGTCAATCAACTCTTCAAACTGGATGCCGTTGAAATCGGAGAACAGGTCGGCCTGGCCAGGCTGTCCTTCCTTGGCGGTCCTCCGGAAGTCTTCGATAAGCGCCTGGGGATGAATTTTCTCCTGAATGTAAATGGGCACCACGGGCATTTCGAGGTCTCGCGAATCCTGCTCGTCCTTGCCCTTCCAAACCAGTTGCGGGTCAAGCGAAGGGTCGCGCGGGTAGAGCATTTTCTTCGGCTGCTTTTCATCCTCCGCCACAAAGTCCCGCAATTCTTCGGTGGGAATGTTCGCTCGCTTGTCCTTGTGCTTGATGGTGGCGACCTTACCGCCTGGTTCTTTATTTCGCGTCATGAGGCTATTCCGATCTTGGCTTTGCTTGCTTAGCGACTCTGACTATAGCGTCAAGCTTCTCTTTGATCTCGTGATCCAACTTGTCCTTGGGCATGAGGCTGGCAAGGATGTGATACTCGGACTTGCGCAATTGGAGAGGTAACTTTAGCTTCTCATAGAACTTCTTGAACAGCGGGTCGAGAAACTCGTCGCTTGCCTTAATGTCCGGAGACCACGGACCGGGCTTGTCGAGGGTCCTCAATGCCTCAGTCACTTCTGTAATGGCTTCGCGCATGGCCTGCTCACGTTGCTGGCTCTCCGCACGGCCGAACAGGTCATCGGGCAAATCGTGCCGCGCGTGGGCAAGCAAAACGTCCTCCGTGCAGAAGTAGTTCTCGATTTCCCGGCGGCTCCACATTGTTTCCTCGAGTGGCCCGCCGATTTGCAGCTCTTTTTCGAGCCGGTCAAAAATGGCAATCCCGACAAGGTCGTTTTTTGCTTCTCGCAGGCCAAAGAAGTGCTCTCGGACGCGCTGGGGTAGGTTCGTCTCGACGTAGTGCACGAATGGCCTTTCCAGGCACTGCTGCGCATCGTGGTCGAGCGTCTTGGCAAAGGTCCGCAGGATAGAAAGATCGGTAGGGCTTTCCAAATACAGAACCCATCCGGTCTCCTCGGCCTGAAGGTAGTGGTCGAACCCGATGTCACGTAAGGCCTTCAAGACCTGAGAACCCCGGTCGTCCATGCGATGGGGCCTACCCACAAAGGCAATCACCACATCGCGACCTGCTGCCTCGTTGAGCACTACTTCGGAATGGCTGGCGGCGATGATCTGCGAGCCTTGTTCTTCGGCCACCTGGGTCAGGAGGTTGTAAGTCTGGCGCTGGCGCAGGATTTCCAGGTGGGCATCCGGTTCGTCAAGCAGGAGTACCGAGCGAGGGTTTGCGTAGAGGTGGGCAAGCAAGAGCAATGTTTGCTGCAGGCCGCGTCCCGAAGAGGAGAGATCGAGCTTGCTGCCCGCCTCTTGGTACGCCATGGTGATTTCGCTACGCTCGGCGGTGAACTGAGGTTCCAAAAGACCCACACCGAAGAGTTCGCGAATGTGTGTCACCAGATGTTCCCACTGGCCATTCCTCTTCTCGTAGATTTGATAGCAGAGATTCCGCAGCACCTGGGCCGTTTGCCCCTGGCCGATGAGCACGCCGATCTCGCCCGGCTGTTTTACGAATTCGCGGTCCGCCAATCCCGACATGGGCGGAAGGAAGGCCACGCGCAGGTCTCCCACCTCGTCCGGCACGGGCATGCGCTCCTGGCCACGGCTCGTTCCGAGTGGCCGGCAGTAAAAGGATTCCTCGTTCGCATAGTCGAATTCCAGGCCGCAGGACCAGGGCTTTTCGCGGGTAACGCCAGTCACGATAAGTTCGACCCGCACGTTTTGCGTCTTAGGGGACCGCTTGCCGTCCTTCTCGACCTGTGTCACATCCCGCACGTGCAACTCTCGCCACAGAAGGTTGGCGTGGGGAACTGGAATGGAAACCAGGTCGCGGCGGTTGATGGTAACTCCCGGGCGTTTCTCAGGAGACGGTTTTCCCTTGCGCTTCTCGTTCCAGCGTCGGAGGCCGATGTCCCACAAGGCGAGCGCCTGCAAGACCGTCGTCTTGCCGGAATTATTGGGCCCGATGAGGACAACGGCTTTGCCAAGCTCGATGTCCACATCAGCGAAGCGTTTGAAGTTGCGGATTTTGATGCTCGTCAGCATTCGGACATCGCCTTCCTGATGGTGTTCGCGGCGTCCCAGGGGTCGGAAATTTCGATGAACCCCCAGCGCCCGAATCCGCCGTGGTTATTCACCGCCGGGACCCACAGATCGTGTGCCGTCGAAACCTTGACGGCCTTGTGTTTCCTCGATTCGCCGCTCTCTTCCGAGCGGGCTTCGAGCGATCGCCAAGCTACGGTCGCGAAGCCTTTCCAGAAGCTTGAGCTTTTCGGAAAAGGAAAGCGCTCGGAGCCGCCGGCGCGTGGCGCGTTTGCTTTCCAAAACTTTGCGCATCCAATCGCTCATGGATTACCTCGAAGGAATTTAACTCCAAACTGCTCCCATTTCTCAAGCAGTCCATGCCTCTTGAGGATTGGGTCGAGCTTGTCCGCGTCCAGAACTCCGGCTTCAACGAATTGCAGCATGCGAGCGAAATCTTTCGCGCGGGCTGTCTTAAGGGCCATGGCGACCAGATGCTCGGCGGTGATCACCCGCGTCGGAACTCCTTCCACTTCGGTTTCGACGGCCTGCTGGAGCGCTTCCTCCTCCAGAGCGTCGCCGGGAGGAAGAAACTGCACCGGCCATCCTTCGATGATCAGGTATTCCTTCTCGGTTTTATAGCCGCGCGGAGTGAGGTAGTCGTAGATCGGCGCCAGCGTGAGCAAGGGGCTTCCTTGGGGGTTCTTCAGTGATACAAAAATATCAATATCCAGAGTCGCTGAGGGCTCGAGATAGAAGGTCGCTCCCACCGCCCCGCCGATGGCGTACTTGCCAATATGCCCCTCTGCTTGCATCCGATTGATGATTTCGAGAGTGGCTTTCATCGCGAACCCTGACGAGTGAGAATCGTATTCCTCGCATCCCACGGGTCGGAAATCTCGATAAAACCCCAGCGACCGAACCCGCCGTGGTTGTTGACCGCTTCGACCCAAAGGTCGCGTGCTGTTGAAACCTTCGCCGCCTTGTCCTTGCGCGCCTCACCGCTGACTTCGACGATGAGGTTCAAGTAATTCTCCCGGCCGTGCCCGCTGTCCAATCGAACGATAAAGTCGGGCACATAATTGTGCTCTTCGCCATTGATCGTGTAAGGAATTGTGAAGCCAAGGTTTTGGTTCTTGACGTAGCAGATCACCTCATCCATATCTTCCAAAGTCTGCGCCATCTTCTGTTCCCAGGATTCGGTATCGGCCACCACAAAATTGATGTGGCATTTGTCTTCGCGCGTGGCGTAAACGTTGCGGGTGGTGTCAAAGTCCACGTAGCGGGTGGAACCCACCGCATCGTAAGGCCGGAGAATGGGCTTCAGGATTTTCTCCTGGTGGGTCGAGGCCACGATGGCCTTATAAATGCGATCGGCAGCATCGTGCGCCAATTCTATCAAGAGCAGCATTTGCGGGAAGGTGTTATCCTTGCAGGTGACGCACTCGGTGAGCCAGCGGCGCGTGATGCTCAAAATCTGCGGGAACATCCAGGGCTTGGTGTTGCCGGCGTCGTCGCGGAAATACTTCTCCAGCACCAGCTTGGCCAGGAGGAAAGCTACCTCCTGTTCCCGCTTCCTGTGGAGGTCGTCAAGCGTGTGGATGCTCGTCTCCCCCACGATAGGCGCATTTTCAGTGCGGGTGGGGACGTCGGCCGTAGAAAGCGCTTGCCTCGATTGCTCCGAAAAGACCACGGCCAGGCGCTCGCCGGAAAAATCGAACCTGTAACCCAACAAGCGCGGGAAAGCGATCTCGTAAGCGATCCGGTCTTCCAGCGCCCGCACTCTTTTCGGCGGGGGCCCTGGCTTGGGGTCCTTGGCTGAACCGGCAGCAGGGATGAAAGAGAATGGAACCCCATAAACTTCGGCGTACTCAGTGGGAAAAGCCTGGAACTCAAACTGATGGCGGTTGACCTGAACCCTGGAGGTCTCCGGGACATAACTTCTTCTTCGCAACCCGCGTCCGACGACCTGCTCGCACAATAGCTGGGTGCCAAAAGCCCGCACGCCGAGGATGTGAGTGACGGTGTTGGCGTCCCAGCCCTCCGTCAGCATGGAAACGCTGACTACGCATTTCACGTGCTCGCCCAGCTTGCCGGGCTTGCCTACGGTATTCATGACCTCGCGCAACAGATCTTCATCCGTCAGTTTCTCAGTATCACGACCGGGGAAACGCACCCGATACTCAGCCTTGAATTCTTCGATTTGCACTTTGGCGATCTTCTTGAATTCATCGCTCATGGCCTCGCCGCTTTCGAGTTGCTCGCTGTCAATGAGTACGGTATTGGGGCGGCTGAGCCATTGTCCGCCTTCGACGTTGCTGAGGATGGGGAGTTGGCCCGGAACCAAGACCGTCTTGTTGTTGGCGAGTTGCTTTTCCCATCCTGAGATGTAGTCGAAGACCAGCTTGGAAACGTTCGTGTTGTTGCAAACTACGATGAATACTGGCGGCGTCTGGCCGTAGACACGCGCTTCCGCGTTCTGCTCCCATAGCCGGTAATACTTCTCGTAGTTGCCGTACAGGCTGTGGAGGGCGCCCTGCAACTCCTTAGGGAGCTTGGGTTCGCCGCTGACAGCTTCGGTTCGGCGGCCCTTGCGCGGGAGATGCTCGCGGATGCGCAGCCAGATGTCCCGGTAGGTTGGTTGCTCGCCCACCATGCTGTCATCCGCGACCGGAACCCGTGGCACTTTGACGATGCCACTTTCGATTGCGTCGATGAGCGAAAAGTCCGCAACGACCCACGGAAAGAGTGTCCCCTCCGAGTAGCCAGACCCGCGAAGGAAGAAGGGTGTAGCGGAGAGATCGTAAACAACCTTGACCCCCAGTTTGGCCTTTACCGCTTCGAGGCCGGAAATCCAGATGCGGGCTTCCTCATCGCGTTTCTGGGCTTCCACGCGCTCGTCGCCCGTGAGCTTCTCTTCTTCGCCCCCTACTCGACGGCGGTAGCAGTGGTGCGCCTCGTCGTTGATCACCACGATGTTCTTCTTGCTGCCCAGTTCGCGGCAGACGCGGCGAACCATCTGGTCGGGCGTTTCCGTGAAGGCGCTCGTTTCCGCTCCCCTATTGAGAATCTGCTTGGTGAGCTTTCCGGCAGCGGTATGTTCCCGGGGGATGAAGGCGTGGAAGTTGGTAATGATGATTTTGGCCTTCTGTAGTTCTTCCATCAATTCGGGGGGGAGCAGGTCACGCTCGCAGTAGTAGTTCTGTGGGTCGTTTGGCAGCAGGACGCGCAGGCGGTCGCGGATGGTGATGCCAGGAGTAACGATCAGAAAAGCATCCGAGAAGCGCGCGTCCTGAGGATTGGCCAACTTATTCAAGGCGTGCGAGGCGATGAGCATCGCCATAACGACGGTTTTCCCACTGCCGGTCGCCATCTTGAAGGCGACGCGGAAGAGGAGCGGGTTGGCGTCTTCGTTCCCTCGCCGGAGATCGTTTTCAATCCAGGCGTCGCCGTACTTGCCCGCGACTTCAGTGATGTAGATGGCCGTTTCGGCAGCTTCGATCTGACAGAAGAAGAGCTTCTTATCGCGTTGGGGATTGCACCAGTAGTCCAAGAGCTGCGCAGTTGTTTTCGTTAGCCCGAGGTGGCCGCCCTGCCGCCACTTTTCGACTTTGGCGCGAACCTCGTTGATAAATTTGTTCTCCTCGACGCGGTCCTGGGTCCATTCCGTGTGGAGGACAAGTTGCTTCCCCCTCTTCTTGGGTTTGGCGATGGGGATGAAGTAAGAGCTGACGCGCCGCTTCCCAACGATCTCGTTGGTGATTCCCTCATCCGTGAACTTGAAGTGCCGCTTTGGCTCGTCGAACGGAGAGTTGATGACCGGGTTTTCGATGACAACCTGCTTCATCGGTGTCCTCGTGGGGTCTAACAACGTTTGGGGAGCATTTTACTAGTTCTTCATCCTGCATGCCAGAGCTGATTTGCTACCCCAATTCGCCGATAAGGTTGTCGAATACAATAGGCCCTGGGTTCGGAGCGCGGGAGGTTAGCGCCGACGGGCCATGCCGAGCGTAGCCGCCTTGCGTTTCGTAGGCGATGAGAAAGGTGTGCGGGGCACGGGGATAGTTCATCAGGAGGTCTTGGAAAGCAAGGTCTCGGAGGAGGGTCATGGCGCCCGTAAAATTCTTCCGAAGCTGGGCGGGAAGCTCCTTCGCGTACTTGGCCAGGTCACCGGCGGGAATGTACGCCGCGAACATTTCGCGCGCTTCTGCTGACATTTGCTTGTCGATGCGGTGGAGACGCTTGACGAGCCGCCTAATGTTGTAATCCCGGTCGCGGTTCTGCCAGATGTCCTCGATGACTTCCACAATTGTGCGAATCTCCGGTTCGGGAGGTTCTGCGGTGATGTCGGTGGCGTTCTTGAAGTATTCGAGGAGCGTTCCTCCAAAGCAATCGAAGACCACGAAGTGCGATTTGTCCGGGTAGTGCTCGCCTTTCCGGGTGCCGCGCCCGAGCATCTGTTCAAAGAGGATGCGGGATTTCACTGGGCGGAGAAACACGATGAATTCAAGATCGGGAATATCGACTCCGGTCGAGAGCATGTCCACGGTCACGACGACGCCCGGCAGTTGCCGATTGCGAAATTCGCGAATCCGCTGGAGGGGCGGTCGACCTGGCCCGTGATCTTCTGCGCGAACGAATCTCCGCGCCCAAATACGTCTCGGGCGAGGTCCACGAGCTGGTCTGCGTGCGACGTATGCGGCAGGTCATTGACCGCGAAGATGAGGGTTTTGGGAAAGCGGCCGAAGTCGGCTTCATGCGCCAGGGCATATTTCTTTACTTCTTCGAGGATTTTTTGGTTGGAGTCGGGAGAGGTGACCTTTTCCTCGATTTCGGTCGTGTCGAACTGCCGCTCGTCCTCCAGGAGGTCAAGCTGCTTCGCCCCGGTTTCGGGGTCAACGACGCCGACCTTTTCGCCCTCTTTGAGAAACACCCCTTGCATGCGGACGTTGGAACTGACCGCGACAACATCATAATCAACGAGGTAGCCTTCGCGGACCGCTCTCTCATATTCATAACGGAACACTACGTCCTTGAAGTAGGCCGTGGTGTGGGCGGCGGGGGTAGCCGTGAGGCCAATCTTAATCGCGTCGAAGTGGTCAAGAGTCTGTCGCCAGATTGCGACTTCCGAGGTGGTGTATCCTCGGTGGCATTCGTCGGCGATCACAAGGTCGAAGGCATGGATGGGGATATGGGGTCAGCCGGTAAACCTCGTTCACCATCGTGAAGGTTTTTCCCGTTCCTGTCGCCATTGCCACAAGCATCTGCCTTTTGCGGTTTACGATCGCCTGTTCTATGGCGCCGTTTGCCTCGCGTTGGTACGGGCGAAGACGTGGATGGTCATTGGGCCGCGTGAGTAAGTGATCGATTGCAGCCTCAACGTCGCGCCCGAGGAATTCGCGCAGAGCTTCGGGGGTGTGGAACGCTGCCACCTGGTAGGAGCGATTCAAGGGATGGCGAACGTCGTGATGCCAGATGACCTCGCCGTTTGTTGAGTAGAGGAATGGCACGTGAAAGGCGTTGAAGTCAAACGGACTTGGCGCCAGCCCCCGTGAGTAGCGTTCGGCTTGCGTTAGGGCTTCCTGGGGACCCAGGGTGAGCTTCTTTGCCTCGACGACGCCAAGGATTTGGCCGCCAACGCAGAGAGCGTAATCCGCAGGCCCGCTTTCCGTTGGAAACTCCTCAATCGCACAGTTGTCGTATGCGCTGAGAGGCCGGTTCGGTTTGAAGGCGGCGACGCGCCAGCCAGCGGCACGGAGTTTGGAATCTACAATCTGCTTTCGCGTCAGGTATTCGGATTTACTTGGGGAAGGCCCGGGCATCGTGGGAGGGCGTTTAGATTTTCGTCGAGGCATCAAATTAATGAACCGCAGTTCTGCCTATGATACCCCCAATAGGGGGAGAAATCGCAAGATAAAGGCGAGCAAGCGTAGCGCGGACTTGTTTTGCAGGTCCGCGGCTTTTCGCCGACCGGCGCCCGCCGGTTCGGTTCACTGTTGCCTCCGCGCGGCATCGCGCCTAGTGCTTAGTTGCGTTAATTCCCGATATTATTTATGACCCTCGGAAGGGCGGGGCTTTACAGCCTGCGGAAAAACGCTCCACGGTTGTCATCCTGAGCGAAGGATCTCGCTCCGCGTATCTTCTTGAAAATGCACAGGGCCAGATTCTTCGCTTCGCTCTCCAGAAACTCGACGCATTACTCGTTTCCATTGAGCAGCTTGGGCCGGGCCTGTCTGAGCCGTCCTCGCCCCGCAACCAACCCCTCATCCGGCCCGCGAGGGCTGGTGAAAGCGCCGTCGCGGTCCACCCTCTCCCCTTGGGAGAGGGCGAACCCACTTTGCCATGCGCTGCGTTTCTGACATCACGGATAGCGGTCTTCGGCTATACATGTTCAGAATGACAGTTTCGAAGAGTTTTTCCGCAGCCTGTTTAGCCCCTGAAGCGACGCGGCTTCACAGGCTGCGGAAAAACGCTCCACGGTTGTCATCCTGAGGATGAGAGGGAATACCTGAAGCAGGGTGTGAGTTGAACGTGGCGCTTACGGGTAATCGCACTTTTGTTGGGTTCGGCTACGGGGCGATTCAAGCAGGATTGTTCCTTCCTTGTGCATCATGTAGTCCGGCTTGATGCGACCGTTCTTCGTCTTGACGAGGCTGCCCCGAAGCCAACCCAGGCCGGGGACTTTTGCGCAGCGAATGAGGGTAGCTTTTCGGTTCGCCATGTCGTCTCCTGCGGAGACCTGGTATAGGAAGGCTGATGTGTCGCAGCCTTAACCTGTCTCCTCCTCCCTAATACCCACCGCATAGCTAAAGCCTCGCAAATAAATTTTGAACTCTCGTAAGCCATTGATGGATAATAGGCAGTTGACACGGCACAATCATCCCCCCTTCCGCACCACTTACTTCAGTAGGCAGTAAGCAGAAGGCAGTAGGCAGTAGTTCATTGTCCGTTGTCCGTGCTCCCGCCGCGACCGGTCGGTTACCAGCTTTCAGCCATCAGCTCTCAGCTATCAGCCCTCCGCCTTTAAACCCGAAATCGTACTTTTCAGTTCTCAGTGCCTCTGTGTCTCTGTGGTGATCGGCATATCCCCTTGTTGGCGAGAAAGGTCCGCGGGCGCAGAGAACGGGTCCGCCTCACCCTGCTGCAATCACCTATTTCCTGGCGCGCACACGAAATTGGCAGCATCGTTGGTGTTCGCCGGCGCCTTTGTACTTCGCGACTTGCGGGTACGTACACAGGGGACGCGTCATCTTAACGCCTTGTGCGTGGTTGGAGTCGTCCACATATTTGGTCGCGATGATCATTGAAGGCGCGACGCCCTTCTCAACCCACTGTTCGAGAGCAGTGTAAATATTGTGCTCAGGGTCATGCGGCGGGGCATTAGCATCTTGTCCGAAGGAATTCGGCCCTGGGCCGCCTCCACAGTGCTGCATTCCCGGCGCCATAAAAAGCCGTAAGAAGGTGTCTGTAGCGCGCTGGCCCAGCGTCGCCACCACGCTGTTGTAGTAGTCGATAGTGTTGGGCGCCGGGATCGCGGCATCGCTCCAACCATGATACATAATGAGCTTGCCACCGCGAGCCCCGAAGGGCTTCAGATTGGGGTCGGTGGCGTTAAGGGCACGGGCCGTCTTAGCGTCGGCCAGTTTCGTGCCTTGGTCGACATTGAAAGTCTTGTAGTCCCAAGCTGCTTGTTCGTACACCATGCCTGAAAAGAACTGTGTTCCGAAAAAGAACAGCAGGCTGCGGCCGAGCGCCGGACCGGTGATCCAAGCCGCCCAGCCCCCTGGACCCTCCTCGGCGCCGGGCATATAGCCGGGGAAAATCTGGTGTCCAGCCGAATCGTGCGGCCCGGCATAGATCTTCTTGAGCGCGGTCACCTGCGGCGCCGTGAGGCAACTGTTGGAGTCGGCCCCCTTGCAGAGCAGCGTCGCTGGGTCGAAGTGGCATTGCCTCGGGTCATTGAGGATACCGTCCGTTACACCGTCCTGGGCATCGCAGGCAGCAAGCACAGCGGCGCCGATGGCCGGGAGCTTGCCGGCGGGAATGTAATTGGCCTGATCCAGCGTGGTAGCCTGGTTAACCCACATAGCATCGACCAGCAGATGTGTCCAGAAATTGGCGGGGGCGCCGGCAAGGATGCCCTCGTAGTCTTCGGGAAAGCGCTGGGCCTCCATCAGGGCCTCACGGCCCCCATCCGAGCAACTGGCGAAATACGAGTGCTGGAGGTTGCCGCCGTAAAAGGCGTCGATGATTGCTTTGGCCCTCAGAGTCATCTCGTGGATGGCGCGATATCCGAAGTCAATCACCTTTTCGGGGTGGCCCAAGGCCCACGCCGCGTCGCCTCCGGTGTGCCCGGTATCGGTGCCAGCCGCGGCATAGCCTCGCTTTATCGCGGCCCCCAGGGCAGGATAGCCAATCATGCCCGCGAAGCCTCCGTTGCCCTGGCCCTGGTATTTGCTATTCCAGCCGGTGGTCGGCATCCAAACCTCCATCTTGATAGCGGAGTCAGCCGTGGGCGAAACTTCTGCCACAACCCTGCAAAAGGCTGGAAGATCCTTGTAGCTTGCTTGCATCCCCGGCATGGGATTCGGGGCAGGAGGCGGGGTGAATGCTCCGGCAGGTACAGATTGGGCCAAGGTGATTTTCGTGTTGGCTAGCGCAAGCTGCGCCAGGCTGTCGCAGGATCTTTGAGCCGCCCCGGTCGTCTGACCGAAAACACCTGCCATCCACAAAGCCGCCAGAAATGGGAAAACCAACGGTTTACGCATCGCGAACTCCCTTCATGCTTACTGCCCCGGTCGCCTAGATTTGAAACCACTTGATCTCTACGATTTTCTTAATAGATTTAGCCTGTGAGAATTGCATCCTTAGCGCCTCCCTGTCAAACATAACTTGGGCGGCTAAACCCTTCGAATCTGAACGCTCTCCTAATCCGAATTTCCAGAATGGCCCGCCCGACTGCGCCCTGCGCTGGCTGCGTACTGCTTACTGCCTACTGTCTTCTGACTCCTGGATCCTGTTCTTCTGAATCTTAGCGCTGTTGGTGTGACAGTGTATGTTGGTGTATTGATATTTTTTGACTTCTCATGTAACCTCCCTGCCATCAGGTATCGAGCGCACATCGGAGGTTCTCATGCGACTTCTGCATTTTGGTTTGGCAACGCTTTTCTGTGCCTCCTCGCTTTTCGCCCAGAACAAGCCCTTGCACGGGATCGACATAAACGACATCGATCGCGAAGCCAATCCGTGCCAAGACTTCTATGAATTTGCAAACGGCAATTGGCGGGCGCACAACCCCATACCGCCTTCGATGGTGATGTGGAGCAAACGCTGGGCGGCTGGCGAGTCCACCAAGGAGGTGCTGCATGGCCTACTCGAGGAAGCTGCCGCTCATTCCTCCAGTGCCCCGCCAAAATCTACGGACCGCTTGATTGGCGATTATTACGGCGCTTGCATGGACGAGAAGCAAATTGATGCTCAGGGCGTAAAGGCGCTCGAGCGGGAACTTGAGCTCATCCGATCCATTGGCTCGGTTGCTGATCTGCAGCGCGCCATGGCTCGTTTGCACGAGGAAGCTATTTTTGCACCATTCTTTTTCGGGTCGGTGCAAGATCCCCACAACCCGCAGCAAGTCATCGCGGATGCTGGTGCCAGCGGCCTCGGCCTTCCTGACCGGGACTACTACTTCAAAGACGATGATAAGTCCAAAGAAACGCGTCAAAAGTACGTGGAACATGTTGCGGCAATGTTCGTGTTGGCGGGTTCTGAAAAGGCAGCCGCTGCGGCATCGGCACAAGTTGTGATGCGCATGGAAACCTCCCTGGCTGGCGCATCACTTACGAATGTGGAGTTGCGCGATCCCTATGCCACGGATCACAAGATGAAACTGGATGAGGTAGAGAAGCTCACACCCGATTTTAACTGGCCAGAGTATTTCAAGGCATTGAACGTCGATCCCCGCGTCGCGCTCAACGTTGACCAGCCCAAATTCATGCAGGAGTTCCAACGGCAACTGCAGCAAACTTCCCTTGCTGACTGGAAAACCTATTTGACGTGGCAGGTGCTGTTGACGGCTGCTCCGGCTCTTTCAACACCCTTCGTCCAGGAAGATTTCGCTTTTAACCAGCAGTACTTGCAAGGCACCAAAGAAATGAAACCGCACTGGAAGCGGTGCGTGGAATCGACGGATGCAAATCTGGGCGAGGCTTTGGGAAAAAAGTACGTCGAAAGAACATTTTCTCCGGAAGCAAAGGCGCGCATGCGAGAGATGGTCAAGAACATTCTGCTGGCGCTGCATGACGACGTCTTGACGCTCACCTGGATGAGCGACGATACCAAGCAGAAGGCCCTGGAAAAACTTTCCGCGTTTAACCCCAAAGTCGGTTACCCGGACAAATGGAAGGATTACAGCAGCGTGGAAATCACCCGGCAATCTTATTGGAACGACGTGGTTGAGGCGCGGCGTTTTGGCGTCCGCGATGACGCACAACTGATTGGCAAGCCTGTGGACCGCCTCCGGTGGGGCATGACCACGCCGACTTCAAACGCTTATTACAATCCGCAACTGAATGAGATCGTATTCCCGGCGGGGATTCTGTTACCACCGATGTTCGATGTGAATGCCACGGATGCAGCCAACTACGGCGGCATCGGCCCAGTGATCGGGCACGAAATATCGCACGGTTTTGATGATCAAGGCGCCAAGTATGACAGCACGGGCGAACTGAAGAACTGGTGGACTCCCGCAGACTACAAGGAATTCCAGAGCCGTGGACAGTGTGTTGTCGACCAGTTTTCCGGCTACACTGTGGATGGCGGCTTGCACGAAAACGGCAAATTGGTGCTGGGCGAGAGCATCGGCGACCTTGGTGGCGTAAAGCTTGCCTATCTCGCGTTCCAGAAATCAATGCAAGGCAAGCCCCGCCCGCCCAACCAGGATGGCTTCACGCCGGAACAACAGTTTTTTATCTCCTGGGGACAATCGCGCGGAGACGAAATTCGTCCCGATGCGCAACGCCAGTTTGTGCTCACGAATCCGCATCCGGTCAGCAAATATCGCGTCATTGGTCCCCTTTGTAATTTGCCCGAATTCTATCAGGCGTTTAGTTGCAAGGCCGGTGATCCCATGGTGCGTCCGGTTGAACAGCGATGCGCGGTCTGGTGAACCGTTTCCGCCACAAGATTCATGGAAACTAATTATCTCTTGGAAATTCACTTTTTCGGATGATGAGACCGCTGTAGTCCGTTACTGATGCTGGTAGTAGGTCGATTTTTCTTTGCGATACCACTAGCGCCGAGAACGCGAAGTGGAAATCCCCGCTTATACTACTTTCGGATCTGTCATGCTGAGCGCTCGTGACGACGCGGTAATTCGCTTGCAGAATGGAGGCAACGGATCGCATGAACAACTCTCGCAGGACTTTTCTTGGTTACGGAGTCGCGGCGCTGGCGGCTGCCAGTTCCCCGCGTGGCGGGGCGGGGGGTAGCGCTTCGACCTTCCTTGACATCATACGTCCTCCCGATCACGTGGCGGCGTTCGCCGAGGGTAGGCCGCCACTTCATCTCCAACGTTCCGGTGAGCGTTGGCGTGCAGACGATGTTGAAATCGCCACCGAGCCCAAGCAACAGCTTGGACTCCGTGAGCTCTCCATCAAGGTCTCATCCCCACAAACCTCGCTCACCCGCGTGCACCTGCGATGGTCCGGTCCGCTGCCGGAGACCCTGCGGTTTCTGGGCGATCACTGGGAGCGGTCTTACGGCGATCTGGAGTGGCGCGGCTTTGCGGGCGAACGGATTATGCCCTGGTATTTCCTCGCCTCGAACGGTCACGTGACTCATGGCTTCGGCGTAAGGACGGGTGGGGGTGCGTTCTGCTTCTGGCAGGTGGACCCGGTGGGAATCTCGCTGTGGCTCGACGTGCGCAACGGAGGCAGCGGCGTACAACTGGGCGACCGCGAGCTTGCAGCGGCCGAAGTCGTCGCCGAGGAAGGCCGGGGGGGCGCCACAGCGTTTCAAGCGGCGCAATCCTTCTGCCGAAAACTCTGCGCTCACCCTCGCTTGCCGGAGAAGCCCATCTATGGCTCGAACAACTGGTATTACCTGTATGGCGAAAACATGACGGCGGAGAATGTTCTGCGCGACGTGGAACAGCTCGCGGAGCTGTCGTCCTCAGGCGCCAACCCGCCTTTCATGGTGGTCGACATGGGTTGGGGGAAAGCGGCGGAGGGCGCTGGACCCTGGACGCAGGACAATTGCCGTTTCCCTGACATGCCGGGGATCGCCGCCCAGATGAAGAAACGCGGGGTGCGGCCAGGGCTCTGGGTGAGGCCGCTTCTCACCGTCGAGGCGCTGCCGGAGACATGGCGTTTGAACGTGAATCCCACCGCAGGCACGTACAAGCCCTCACCCCTGGTGATCGATCCCAGCGTGCCGGAGGCGCTGGCGCACATCCAAGAGGGCTTGCGCGGTGTGGTGGGTTGGGGATTCGAACTGCTCAAGCACGATTTTTCCACCTTCGACATGCTGGGCCAGTGGGGCTTTCAGATGGGGGCGGAGGTTACCTCCGAAGGTTGGCACTTTGCGGACCGCAGCAAGACCACGGCGGAAATTGTGTTGCAGTTCTATCGCGCCATTCGTGCGGCGGCGGGGAACGCCCTCATTATTGGTTGCAACACGCTGGGGCATCTGGGCGCGGGAATATTTGAATTGCAGCGGATCGGTGACGATACCAGCGGGCGCGACTGGAATCGAACTCGAAAGATGGGCGTGAATGCGCTGGGGTTTCGCTTACCGCAGCATCGGGCGTTCTTCCTGGCCGATCCGGACTGCGTTCCGTTCACGAAAGCTGTGCCGCTGGGCATGACACGCCAGTGGCTGGACCTCGTGACGAAGAGCGGAACGGTGCTCTTCATCTCGGCGGAACCGGCGACGGTGACGGGCGAAGAAAAGAAGATGCTGAAAACGGCGCTGGCGGCTGCCGCGCGAATTCAGCCGGAAGCGGAGCCGCTCGACTGGATGGAAACGATGTCTCCCAAGCGGTGGAGTCTGGAAGGTGAGACCGCGAGCTTCGACTGGTTTGGTGCGGAAGGAGCGAATCCGCTTTCCAAGTTAGATTAAACCGGCGCAGCCGTTCGTTCGAAACCGACACCATTGGAACGATTGGAACGATTGGGTTGACACTGCGGGGGACAGGTGTTATACAAGGTGCGGTCAACGCTTGCTAGTTCTGATGCCATCGAATTGCTAAAGACAGAGAGTGCGTCCGGTTTTCCTCCCGAGGAGGTCTTCAATGGATATCTTTGACAAGGTCGACCCGAAGACGCTCGATCGCCGTCACTGGCAGTTGTCGATGCTTTCGCTGGGGATGATTCTCGTCCTAGGAGCGGGTATGGCCTTGCTTATGTATCCTGCCGTTTTTGGCAGTAACGCAACCCCTAGCGGGCACACTACACGGACTCTGTTCTTTGGCTTCTGTGCGTTGTGTGTGCTCGTGGTTGCCTACTTGTTGAACCGGCAATATGTGGTTCACCAACTGCGCAAGAACTTGGTCGAGCAGAAAACGGAAATGGTACACCTTCGCCAAGAGGCGAGCGCTGATTTGCTGGGCACCGTGCCGGGTTTCAGTCATTTTCAGGATCGGCTGATCATGGGTTTTCGCCGTGCCACGCAGACCGGCGAGCCACTCTCTCTTGTACTTGTGCGTCTGAAACCCTCCCACATGTTCGACAGCCCAGCGGAGGTCTCGGTAGCGCTGGGGGACGCAGCCAGGGTGCTCCTCCGCAAGCTGCGCACGGATGACTCACTCTACCATTTGTCCTCGGCTGGGTTCGCTATGGTCCTGCCAAACACCTGTGGAGCTGATATGAATCAAGTCGCGGGCCGGGTTGCGGAAGGCCTCGCCGACGCCTCCGGCGCTAGCAACCGCTTTACGTTTGATCTGCAAGTGGTTAACTATCCGGAGCAAGTCTCATCGGCTTACGAGATGGAACGCATAGCTAACTCTTTTTCACTTCATAAGGGATCAGCGGCAGGGAAGGCTGAGGGAGCATAAGAACAATTGTGCCCTCCGGCAGAGCGATCGAAGCCCTCCGCTTCCAAGTTAGGACACTAGCGTGGCAGCTTTACCTCGCCAGTGATCTGGAACTTTGCCTCGAGGCCATGGGCGCCTTCCGTGGGCTGGCTACCACCCACGAAGACGGTGTAGCTGCCGGGCATAATCCTATGTTCGCCTTTTTCTGTGACCTGGCCCAGGTCCCGCGGATTGAGCTTGAAGGCGACGTGCCGGGTCTCACCCGGAGCGAGATGGACGCGCTCGAATCCTTTGAGCGCGCGCAGGGGAGCGCCTGGCGACGGCGGGTACTCGAGGTAAAGCTCCGTGACCTCATCGGCACTGATCCCGGCCGTATTGCGGACGTCGGCCTCGACGGTGAGCGGCTGGCCGGCTTGCAGCTTCTCGGATGAGAGCCGGAGATTACTGTAGATGAAGCTCGCGTAGCTTAGACCGTAGCCGAAAGCGTAGAGCGGCTTGCCGCCGAAATATCGGTACGTCCGCTTCTGCATCGAGTAATCGTCGAAGGGCGGAAGCTGATCGAGCGAAGCATAGAAGGTGACGGGCAGTCGCCCGCCAGGGTTGTTAGCCCCCGCCAGCGTCTCGGCAATGGCTGTGCCGCCTTCCTCGCCCGGATACCAGGCTTCGAGGATAGCGGCAGCATGCTGCTCAGCCCAATTCACCGCCAGCGCGCTGCCGTTCAACAGCACCACTGCCAAAGGCTTGCCGGTGGCCGCCAGCGCCTCGAGCAAATCCTGCTGGGCACGGGGCAAGCCAATGTCCGTGCGGTCGCCGCCGCTGAAGCCCTCAACATGGATGCCCATCTCCTCGCCTTCAAGATCCGGCGAAAGCCCCACGAAAGCCACCACCACGTCGGCTTGCTGGGCAATTTTCACGGCTTCGTCGCGCAGGGCTTCGGCCGGCGGCTGCCAGTTGAGCGTAGCGCCGGCCGCGAAGCGCGGCGACCGGTGCGCGTACTCCAGCCGGAAGCTGTGCGGCTGGGTATCCGTGAAGTGTGCCTGGAAGCGTGGCGCCTTTAAGTTACCAATGTCTTCACCTAACGCACCTTCGGTCACCAGCTTGTCGTCCATGTAGAGCCGATAAGTCTCGCGGTCCTGGCAGGGCCAGCAGTGAGGCTCGCCGAGGCTGAAGGTATAGTCTCCCACCCCAGGCGGGGTCACCGTGCCGCTCCAGCGCACCCCGAAGGCTGACAGGGGAATTCCCGCCGCAGGTGGGGCGGCGTCCCAGTCGAACTGGATCTGCGGGTCAATGCGGGTGAGCGCCGGCTTGCCGGAAAAGTCGGTATTGGGGAAATACTCGGCCTTGAGGCCCGGTGCAGACCCGGAGCTGGCAGTATGGAACACTGTGCTGGGCACGGGCACGGGCAGTTGCGACACGTAGGCCGAGCCCTGCGCGTAAAGCACCTTCGCCTTGCCTGCAAACTCTTTGCTCAGACCGTCTACAGGCAGGACGGGGTGCGACGGGGTGCCATTGTAATTGCCCTCGAGGGCGGCCAGCGCCTCGGCGTTTGGCCCGATCACCGCAATCCTTTTCACACTTGCCTTGAAGGGAAGCAGTCCATCCTGGTTCTTGAGCAGAACCATGGATTCGCGCGCCGCCTCGAGCGCCAACTGACGATGCGCCGGCGAGTCATCCTGGGACATCGGAATCTGGCTGAAGGGAACCGCGCTGGGCGGATCAAACATGCCCAGCCGGAAGCGTGCCGTGAACAGGCGTTTGAGCGCCGTGTCGATCTCGCTTTCTCGAATCAGGCCGTCGTGTACGGCCTGCACCAGCGCGACGTACTCGTCGCCGCAAGTTGTGTCGGTTCCAGCACGCACCGCCACCACCGAGCCATGTTCGTTGTCCGATGTAAAGTGGTGTCCCGTGCTGATGTCGCCCACCGCTCCGCAGTCGGAGGTCACATAGCCCTGAAAGCCCCAGGCTTCGCGGAGGGTCTTCTCGAGCAGGAAGGTGTTGGCGCAGGCCGGCGCGCCGTCGATGGCGTTGTAGGCACACATGAGGGAGTCAGCGTGCCCTTCGGTAACGGTGGCGCGAAATGCCGGAAGATAAGTATCCTCCAGGTCGTGCGGCGAGACGTCGACATTGAAGCCGTGCCGCTTAGTCTCCGGTCCGCTGTGCACGGCGTAGTGCTTGGGCGTGGCGACCACCTCCAGATACTTCGGGTCGTTGCCTTGCAAGCCGTTCACGAAGCCCACTCCCAGCTTTGCGGTCAGGAAGGGATCTTCACCGTAGGTCTCCTGACCGCGCCCCCAGCGGGGATCGCGGAAGATGTTGATATTCGGCGACCACAAAGTGAGCCCGAAGTAAATACTGTGGTTGCCTTCGCGCTGCGCTTGGTTGTACTTGGCTCGGGTTTCGATGGCGATGACTTCGGCCTCGCGGCGCACGAGATGGGTATCCCACGAGGCCGCCATTCCGATGGCCTGTGGAAACACGGTGGCATACCCTGATCGCGCGATACCGTGCAGCGCTTCACTCCACCAGTCGTAGGATGGAATACCGAGCCTGGGGATACCCGGAGCGGTGTGCTGCATCTGCAAAACCTTTTCTTCAAGTGTCATCCGCGAAACCAGATCATCCACCCGCTTATCGGTCGCCACGGACGGGTCGCCATAGGTCGGCACTGCTTCCTTGGCCGCATTCTGCGCGTGAACCGACCGAACGAGAGCACAACCCACTACCGCCACGATCAGAAACTGAAAGAGAATCTTGCGTATGACTTTACACCTTGACATGTTCATAACCCCTTCCCACACAATAATAAAACAGGAAACTGGAAACTAGAAATTGGAAACTGCTATCACGTCCGACGGGCAAGGACATGCTCGTTGGTCCGAGGTGAAGCGTCGCCAAGAATCAGAACTAGAAAACAACGCGGCCAGTTTCTAATTTCCAATTTCCAGTTTCTAGCTTCTGCTTTGTCTGCGCCACCCGGTCCACGATCCCCCAGGTGGCTAAGGGCCTCAGTTGACCTCTGCAACCAAAGGCCCGGCAAGGGCCTTTGTAAAGTAAAGGACACCCGGCTGCGTTGGCATCCAGGTGGAAGGCACATGACGACTGGTGGGGTGCCGCAGTGTGACCCACAGCGACAGACCCTGCCATTGCATACCGCGACCGAGTTCGCCATCCGCGCCGCCAATGGCGTAGTCGGCGCGCGTAAAGAAGGCCGGTCCGATGGTGTTGGCGAAGGCAGGCACCAGCGTCGTCCGACTTTTGAAGCTGGTAATGGCATTCTGTTCGATGGTCAGCGGGTGCAGCTTAGCGCCCAAACGATGAGTCTGCTTTCGCCAATCTTCGTCGTTGGCGAACTCAAGCCCAAAGTGGGGTTCCCAAAAGGCAATATGACAGGCGCGCCCAATGCCATAAACCACTACCAGCTTTGCCCCTTCCTTGCGCAATGCGCCGATCCGATCCGGATACTCGGGGAGCAGGCGTCTGGTGGCAAAAAAGCGCTGCTCCGCCGGTATGGTGAGGTTTGCGAGAGGGGTGTAGAAGGCGGTCTCCATGGCGTTCTGGAAAGCACCTGGATTGTTACCGGGAAGCGTGTTGCCCTCGCTGTCGCTCCACTCGTCCATATTGAAACCGTAAACGTGCTGGCAGGGAATGTTCCAGTCGCGCAGGAAATAGACCGTCCAACGGTACATGCCCATGGGGCCGACAGGCAGAATCAGAGCCAGCTTGCGGCCGGCTTCGCGGCAGCGCCGAATTTCCCTGGCCAGCTCATGGCCCAACATCACGTCAAAATCCGCCAGGTCGCCGGCCATGCGGATTGAGAAGTCCCGGTGCCATTTTGGCTGCCGATCGAAGATGGCATTTGGATCGTCGGCCACGCAGGCGTCCCACTGCGCCAAGTCCCATGCGGAAGGGAAGAAGGATTCAAGCAACGAGCCTTTCAACGTTGTTAGAAGGTTCATTTGCGTTAACCTCACGATGCAGGATTCTTGTTCAAGCTAACTGACCATCCGCCGCTCGCAGGGCGAAGACATAGCCTCTTGTGCGATCTCTGCGGCGGGAAGGTTACTGATTGAGGCCCAGAGGCATTCAGATTGCCCCCTGGCGTTCGTCGTCCGCCAAATCTAACTTAGGCCATGACAGCGTTGCTGACCTGGCACATGGGGATTGTACACCTTTGACATGTTAGGCGCGAAGAGTTGGGTTACATCCTAAACGGCGCGTCCGGTTACATTTTTCAATGACTCGACAGCGCCTCACCGGTTACATTTAACATTACTCTACACGAGGCGTATAGTGTGGCATTCTGCAAGTGCTAAGATCCGATGGGTGGTATGAGCAGCGTGGCGGTCACCCGATCCTCAGCGAGTCGTTGGTTGGTGGCGATTGCCGTGATGTCCAGCGCGGTGATGGAGGTGCTGGACACTTCGGTGGTCAACGTCAGCTTGCCGCACATTGCCGGCAGCCTTTCGGCCAGCGTCGATGAAGCCACCTGGGTTCTCACCTCCTACTTGGTAGCCAACGCCATCATCCTGCCCATCACCGGCTGGCTCGCGAACTACTTTGGCCGCAAGCGATTGCTGCTGACCGTCGTCACGGGTTTCACTGTCTCGAGCCTTTTGTGTGGGATTGCCCCCAGTCTGCCAGCGCTGATTTTCTTTCGCGTGCTCCAAGGCACTACCGGTGGAGGGCTCCAACCGCTTTCGCAGGCTGTGCTGCTCGAGGAATTCCCTGGTGAGGAGCGCGGCAAGGCCATGGCGTTTTGGGGGCTGGGCATTGTAGCCGCCCCCATACTTGGCCCCACGCTCGGCGGGTGGATTACTGACACCTATTCCTGGCGCTGGGTCTTCTATATCAACCTTCCGGTCGGCATCGCCAGCCTGATCATGATCGGCCTCTTTATTTCCGATCCGCCCTACCTTAGCCGTGGTAAGTTGCGCGCCGACTTTTGGGGTTTTGGCATGCTGGCGGTAGGCATGGGGTCGCTACAAATCATGCTGGACAAAGGCCAGGAAGAAGACTGGTTCGGCTCCCATTTCATCATCACCCTGGCCGTGCTGGCAGCCGGTTTCCTGGCGGCTTTCGTCATCCGGGAGCTGACCACGGAACAGCCCATCGTTCATTTCCGGCTGTTGAAGTATCGAAGCTTTGCGGCGGGCATCGTGTTGGTCACGCTGCTCGGGTTCGTGCTTTACGGCAGCCTGGTCACTTTGCCTTTGTTCATGCAAACCCTTCTCGGTTGGACGTCTACGATCGCCGGGCTTTATACCAGCCCGCGCGGCATTGCTACAGCATTCTGCATGCCGCTGGTGGGATACCTGCTCGGCAGAGGCTGGGATGCGCGTTGGATGCTCGTGTTCGGTTTCGCGGTCGCCAGTCTCGCTTTCTTCGGCTACTCCCACATGGACCTTGATTCCGGCACCTGGGACATCCTCGTGCACCTGCTCAACCAGGGCGCCGGCTTGGCCTTCGTCTTCGTCCCCCTCACGGTTCTGACCATGGATCCGATTCCAAAGCAAGAGACCGGCTATGCCACGAGCCTTTATAGCGTCGTGCGTAATATCGGTTCTAGCATGGGCGTTTCTTTCGTCACCACCTGGATCGCGCGGCGTTCCCAGTTCAATCAATCTCTGCTGGCCGCGCATGTGACGGACAACAGCCCCTTCACCCGGCAAGCACTGGAACAGGCTCGAGGGTTGTTCTTGCGGGGCGGTTCCGACCCCGCCACCGCGAGTCGCCGCGCCCTGGCGATGCTCTATGGCTTGGTGCAACAGCAGGCGGCGTTGTTGAGCTTCCTGAGTGTATTCCGGGTGATGGGCATCCTGTTTCTGCTCCTCATCCCGCTGGTGTTCATCCTCCGAAGGCCAAAGGGGAAGATGCCTGTTGGTTCGTAGGGAATTCCACTGATGAGCCGTCCGTGGCTCGCCACTCTTCGTTTTCGCTTCTCGGCAGACTTGTAAGCCAAGCAGATTTATGGAAGACTGGCGGTGACGCTTCCCGTCACTTGCCACTCGTCACCTGTCACTATGCCTTTCAATTGCTGGAAGTGCCGCGAGAAGATTGCGTATCCATCCGGAAGCCGTGTGGGCACGCTCCACGTCTGCCCCAAGTGCGACGCCGACTTGCATGCCTGCCGCAATTGCCAATTCTACGATCCCGGCAAACATAATCAATGCGCGGAAACGCAGGCCGAATCGGTCCGCGATAAAGAAGCCGCCAACTACTGTGACTACTTCCGACCTAATCCAACCCTAATGGCAAGCGCGGATCGCCCCGCCTCTAAGACCGACGACGCCAAGAAGAAGTTCGACTCGCTGTTCAAGAGTTGACGATGTAGTATTAAGTCACTGCAGGGTGCGGGGAAACTCGGACAAAGCACGCTGCTTCTGTAGCACTAGTTCCAAACTTCTTCGTTTCTTGCGAAGAATTTCTGCGGTCATCGCTTGGCCCAGGTTGGCTGGAATTGCCGATTTTCGATTGCCGATTGCTGATTGCTGATTGCTGATGAACATTGGGTACTGGTGTCATTTGCGAGACATGGCCGTTGCAAGCCGCAGTCATTCCCGCGAAAGCGGGAATCCACTCCGCAAACCTTTGGGAATGTGCTGTCGTCAGACTGGATTCCCGCTTTCGCGGGAATGACCGGCGGCTCAATAAGTTGAAAGAAAGGTACGAGGCAGGCGTCAATTCCGAAAAGCGAAAGTGGGCGCACCATGCCCAACTCCGTGAGGTTGGCTACAACGCCTCACTCCACAGGACCGCTCTCCTGTTTCGGCGCAGGGGGGCCCTCTTGTTTCGGCGCGGGAGCGCTCCCTTGTTTCGGAGCAGGAGCACTCTCTGGTTTCGGCGCTTGGGTGGCGGCAAACGCTTCCCCACCCCGAGGTGAATACTTCTCGAGTCCGGCGACAAGTGATTTTGCTTCGGGCGGAACATCGCCCTGGCCTTCGATGAGAAGCTCCTTGGGGTCCACGATGTGGCCATACAAACGCGCGTTGGCCTCCCCATCCTGGGTAATGGCAGTTCCTTTGAGAGAGACGCCGGCAAACAAGCCCCGGGACCGGGAATAAGTCAGAATTTCAGCGGTCATCATCAGATCGGTGGAGGCAGAAGCTGTCCGTCCGACCGGCCCGGCCGCGGCTGAGGCATCGGCGCCAAGTTCCGTCCTGCTCCTGAGCAGCTTGCGAATCCCGCTGGGGTTCATCACCACAAAAACCAGGTCGGTCTCCGATCCTCCCAACTGAAACCCATAGCTACCACTGCGCACGGCAATCATCGAAGGTGCGCCCCAGGGGCCGTTGCCGCCTCGCCTGCACACCAGCACCCCGCGCCCGTAGCTCGCCCCGAAAATGAAAGCCAGTTTCTTCTGCCCGGGGACTACGCCCACGCAGACCGCCCTGTTGAGCAGGTCTCTCGGAATCGAGTTTTCAGGCGTGTTCATGATTTCGTACATTACCATGGCGGCGTTCTCGAGCCGGTCAGCTACCTTGCCTGGCTTAGCCTGAAGAAATTCGACCGGCAGGGTCAAGATCAGGGTAGCAACCATCAGGTATCTCATTTGGTCATCCTCCTGAGTAGTGGAGCTTGTGGCTGGTTACATGTCCTTATGGCTTTCTCGGAAGAGCGGCGCAAGATCGCACTCCTCGGGCCGGCCCCCCACTTGGCCCACATCCGCCCGGCGCTCCCTCGTCTCACGGGCGACTTCCGTGCGGAAAGGTGGTTGCGCATCTGTAGGTTCGCAGCACGCCCAACTATAGCCCGAGCAATTGGCGTTCCGTTATTCGTGCATAATTGGGATGCCGAATCTTCTCAAAGGGTTGAGTAGCGTTGTTGAACTCTGAACGTATGTGCTCGAAACGCCATATTCTGCTCGGAGAAGGCAAAATTTGCACTGAAGCTGGCTTTGTCAACCTGGTTTGGCCCCTTACTTCGTTCAAGAATA
The DNA here is from genome assembly GCA_050008675.1 of Terriglobia bacterium. Classification (GTDB taxonomy): domain Bacteria; phylum Acidobacteriota; class Terriglobia; order UBA7540; family UBA7540; genus CAVROP01. The sequence goes on along the minus strand of JBEKME010000049.1, from coordinate 1,117 downwards.
CCCGGCAAAAGTCGCAGACCTGCAAAACAGGCTTACGCTACACGCTCCCATACTAAGCGAAATCGGCCACCCAAGTGATCTCTGTTGGTGGTGTCATTTGGAACGGGATCTATTTCAAAATGCCCGTGCCCCGCAAATGGCCCTGCTCGCCGTCACCCGATGTTTTGGAGAGAAACGTGCTCTGCAAATGGTCAATTAGGGGAAGAGAGGAGGCACCCGTGAATCTTGGACTTCTTTGGGTCATATTTGCGCTTCCTGCGCTCGGCGTCGGGTATTTGCTGTTTCGAGGCCTGCGGTCCTACTCTAAACTGCGAGGACAGAGGCTGGTCACTTGCCCTGAAACTCAGAAGCCTGCCGCGGTTGATTTGGACGCCATACCCCTGGCGAGGGATGCGGCCTTTGGTACACCGCAGCTTCGCCTGAGCGAGTGTTCCCGCTGGCCGGAACGGCAGGGATGCGGGCAGGATTGCCTGAAACAGATCGAAGCGGCTCCGGAAGGTTGCTTGGTTCGCCGCATCGTTGCCAACTGGTATGCGGGCAAGACCTGCGCCATTTGCGGTGAACCCGTGAATGTAACTGAGGAATGGGTTGGACACGTGCCGGCCCTGCTGAACCCGGAGAAGAAAACCGTTTGCTGGGACAAGATTGCGGCGGAGAGATTGCCGGAGGTATTCCAAACTCACTCGCCCGTTTGCTGGTCCTGCCACATCGCTGAGACTTTCAGGCGCGAGCACCCGGATTTGGTCGTGGACCGCCCCGCAAGATGGTGACGGGCGGCAGCGACGAGAAAGGGGGCTAGGGACTGGGGGCTGGGGACTGGGGCACATAGGCATTCAGCGATTGATTCATTGAGTCATTGGAAAGCGGTGCCCAAGGCTGGAGCAATTACGAATTCTGAATTGCTTTGTATCGACTCCCCATGCTCCGTTCTTCTGGCTTTCTTTCTGTCACCTCACCCCTGGCGCCATTACTCCTCCCTAGCCCCCAGCCCCTAGCCCGACTTTCGCAGTTGGGAGCGATTTTCATCTGACTTTTGGCTTTCCTGCCGGATAAGTTCTTGGCGATGAATGCGCACTTGTTTCAGGTCGTTGTAGTGTAGACCTACCCCCTTCCCAAT
>JBEKME010000048.1:0-45028 GCA_050008675.1 Terriglobia bacterium | reverse complement strand
CAAATCCGGTCGCCAGATCATCACGGCCAGTCTTGCCGCCAGAAAGGCGAGCGTAAGTCAACTCTCAAAGGCTGCATGACCAAAAAATCTTCGCGGCCCGACAAGAAATTCGGCGTTAGTAGTACAGGGGCGGAAGAACGAACCTCTACGTGTCTCTTGACAAGGACCCACCGCAGGCTAGCGCAGACCACGGGTATGTGGGGGCTGCGATTTCACGGACGAACTTGGGGGAGTTGACGGGTCATTCGATGCGCCACCCGCGGTCGCCGACCCTAGGCGGCTTGGGGATGACATCCGGTCTAAAGACTGCGGAGCTCCAACGACCTGCGAACAATTTGTGCAATCGCCCGTTTCGAGGTTGCAACACCTGTCCGGGGGGCAATCGTCATCGGAGCCACACCCCCCGCCCCCGCCGCCTGAGGACTGACAGGTGTTGCCGACGCAATTACCATCGCAGCAGGCGTTGTCGTCACCTTGACAACCATCTCCGCCAGTGGGAATGCAGCACGTGCCCATCATACACGAGTCAGAGGAATCGCAGCAATTCATGTAGTTGTGTCCAACGCCGGTGCAGTCATCTCCCAGGGCCGCACAGCAGTCAGAAAAGTCCCCGACCGGATAATACTGGAGCGGGGGATTGCAGCTTTCCCCCTGCTCGGCTTTGCCGCACGGCGCGGGGCCATTATCGAGAAGATAGAAGGTTCCGTTGGTCCCACCCTGTGTGGTATATTGATTGAATTTAGTGACTGTACAGCCCGAGGGGCACTGGCCTTGCACCGCTACGGGCTGGATGCAGTCCCCCGGCTCGCCCATGGGGGCAGCGGCGTCCTGAGTGCCCCCACCGAGCGTCACGCCCTGCCCTCGGGGTCCTCTGGGATATGATACGAGCAAGAGGAGCGCCCCGACGAAAATCCACACTCTCAGTAAAGAAGTAACCCCTCTCATAGAGCGTAGCTCCTTTCTCGCAGCCGAGCGGCAGCAGGCAGCGAAAAACTAGTCGTGAGCTTCATTCGGCGCGTATGTCATTCGCTTGTCCTTGACAGGCACCTCCGAGTCATCCACCGGCTTGAATGAGCCAGGGTGGCTAGGGTCGGGCAAAGAATAGTCGGAAAGCAACCATTGCATTCCGTCTTCGAGGTACCCGACGGCCACGTTGATGAAGCACCTGCTGATCGTGGAAAATGGCTGGCGCTCTTCAATTCTCTTTCGAATCTCGTCCGCGTAGGGAGCGAAGGAGATCTGCATTTCTTGACCGGGCCTGAAATCAAGGGGGCGCGCGCTCCCCTCGCCGAGCTTGTCAATCTCAGGTATTCGTCCCAGTTCGATGGGCTGACAGATCTCGTGTCCTGTCGCCTCGGTGTCGGGAAAACAGATGCGCATATCAAGTTCCACGAACTTCTTTGAACTCCTGTTCTTGATCGTAAACGTCAGTCCTTTCAGCCAGTCATCCCCAGCCTGGAACGGCACCCCGGAAGGCCCCTTCAAGCGGTTGAAGAACCCCGGCGTAATGACTTGCTTGCCGATAGTAACCTTGACGACCCTTGCCGCCTCCCGGGGGATGTCTGGTTCAATCTCCACGAACTTCGACCCACCCGTCAAAGCCTCCTGGGCCCGGACAACCGGGACCACGCTTACCTTGTCCCAGTTGCGGACGAAGAGTACGCAAGCGATAACCGTACCCAGCAGGAAACACGCAACCAAACTAAGCCATTGCAGTCCTTTTTGCATTGAGGTGCTCCTTTCGCTAGCGTTGATGACGACCCCCAACCCATCGCAACACGGCGTGGCGGGATTTCATTTAAGCGCTCAAATGTCCTTGACGTGGTCGCTCTCCCTTCCTCCACAGGCTGGGAACCCATTACCGGGATACGTCGCCCCTCAAGGCGGCTATGACTTTCTCTTCATCGCCCGGCTGCAACTTTCCCCGCCACAGGTCCGAGACTCTTCCGCGGGCGTCCACCAGCAAGAGCGTTGGCGTGGCGGCCACACCGATCGATTGAGGGGATGCCTGCCGCACCTCGTCCACGTGCACCCCCTCGCCATCCAGGTACTTCCGCGCCTCTTCGACAGGTTGCGGCAAGACGGCCACCAGCTTTACGTCCCTGGGCCTTTCCTTCTCGATCCTCTTGAAGAAGGGTGCGCTGTCGGTGCAGAAGTGACAACCTGTTGAAATGGCGAGAATGAGAGTACGGCCATTCTTTCCCCAATCGACGCCTGGCAGGGAACCCTTCAGGTTTGTGCCCACTGCCGTTTGCGGACCGGCTGCTCGATGCGCGCGAGGAGGCAGCAGAAATTGCTTGACCAGAACCACCGAGAGCAAGAGCGATACGACGACCGTCATAACGTTCGCGAGTGTTTCGATCCTGGTTGGGCGCGCAACCGCCCCTGGCTCAGTTCCGGTGCTCATCGGCATAACTTTGAGACCCCTATTCGCTCCAGGCGACGCGGCCGATCATGCTAGCGACCTTTCTCGATCCCGGCCAGCGTCCACCCAGGCTCGATGGATTTAGCTTAACCCTGGGAATTTTATTGTCAAATCTAATCAATTGACCAAATGTGCTATTTGTTATCCAAACGTGCTACCCCTTACTTCCGTCTGGCGACGACGCCACTGCGAAGGGGGTTGGCCGTACCGTTTCACGAAGGCTCGCGAGAAGGCCGGAGTGCTTAGGAAGCCAACCCGGCACGCGACCTCTTTGATGCTGAGGATCGGTTTCGCGAGAAGCGTCTGGGCCTTTGAGAGGCGGATCTCACGGAGGGTGGGCCTGAATCTTGCTCCGGTCTCGGCCTTGAACAGGTGTTCGAACCGGGAGCGGCTGACGCCCACGACCTTCGCCAGCCGGCTTGCAGTCAAACGAGAGCTGTATTCCTGTTCCATCACCTCGACTACGCGCCGAATTCGATTGTCCGTCGCCGAAAGCGGGGGTGGAGCAGTGGGGGCTTCAGGCGCGAATTCCCGCACGTCTGAGGGCCAGCGGCCTGTTGCGCGGCGTCGCATGACAGTACCAACAAAGACGTAAGTTGATATGTACTAACTGCGAGGATATTCTTGGCTCCTATCCATTGTCAAGCAAGAACGTTCTATGCGCAGCGAAGCATCTCGCCCTGCTGTTGCTCCGCAGAGAAGTCCAGAGCGAGATTCTTCGCTCCGCTCCGCTTCGCTCAGAATCACAGCATGGCAGACGAGTGCATGGATGTCACGATGAGCAGCGTAATCGACCCGTTCAAAGCCAAGCATTTACGCGCCGACGTCCTGGAGAGGAGTCCGCCGCGGCGGGACTCCTGACCCCCCCCACTGCTGCTCCGGGTTCGCCTTGTCTGACGGGCCCAACAGCCGGATTTCCTGCAAGGTCATCCCATATCCGCTGCCGGGCGGAGCGTCGCGATAATTCGTATGCAGATAGCCGTTGGTGAAGTTGGCGGCGTAGCACAGCCATGCGGAACGGCCGTCCTTGCCGACGAACTTCGAGGGGATGTTGACGAAGTACCCTTGCTCCCCGAAATGGCGCATATAGACCGCCAGTTTCCACGGACCGGTGATGTGGTCGGACTCCAGAATGTACGTGTTGAATCTTGAAATCGTGTTTCCGCCGTCCGTAATCACCAGCAGGAATTTCTTCAGGGGCGCGTCGTAGGTCATGGTGACGCAGCCGGCGTTGTTGTTCCAATCCACCAGCGGTTTGATTCGGGAAAAATCCCGCGTCCAGATGGGCCGCCCGGAAGCATCATGGCCGCCGAAGAATTCATACTTCGCCGCATCGTTCATGTTCTCAATGCTGGGCGTGACTCGCGCCATGTAGATCTGGTCGGCGGTAATCCAACTGAGGTTAGCATCTCTTGGCTTGGGGTCGGGGTCGATAGCCCCGTGCCCTACCAGATAGGCTTTGCCGTCGGGCGAGTATTGCATGTTTTTCCCAAAATCCACGAAATGCGGCGCGCCCATCTTCACCTTGCCGCCGGGTTTCGTTGGCTCACCGAAGAGCGGCTGAGAAGGCGTATGCGGCGTGTCATGCCAGGTCTTGCCGAAATCAGTCGAGTAACGGAAACCCACCAAAGGTCCGAGCACATCCCAGTTGAGCCCCTTGCCGGGAGTCTCGAGGAGACAATACGTGCCGTAGTACCACACCCCGTTGTACACGAGGCTGCCGCAGGGATAGCGCCCTCCGTACGGCGCCGGGTTTCCTGGATAGACGCCCACATTGACGATCTTGAGATTCAGCGGATCGTCGCCGACGATGGTGGCGTGGCCGGTCGTCGCTTTTTCACCGCCGGAGCTTGACTTGACGTCGCCGACACTACCATCGGTCCAGGGTGAGTACATGTTACCGTCGGAGGCCCACGACGGATACCAGGTGTCCGCATTGGCGTAACGAATGTGCCTGCCCGTGAAGGCAATGCCCACAACTGAGGGCGAAGGTTCGAAGGGACAGTCTGAGGGCGGCTGGGAAGGCCAGACGCGGTACGTTGTCTCGGCTCCTGCCGCCAACCCAAGCCCCACCATAACTGCGATCAATAGTTTTGCACGCATGCTCGCATCCTCACTTTCCCTACAGGATTGTGGCGCAACTTCCGTTTGTAGCACAAGCGGCCAACTTCATGGCGCGGCGCGAAGATTTTCTACGATCATCGCTTGGCGCAGGATGGCGGGAATTGCCGATTTTCGATTGCCGATTGCTGATCGAGATTGGAAGGAGTTGCCACACCACTTCTTCAATCGACAATCGGCAATCAGCAATCGGCAATGAAAACCTGGTCTTTGGTTGCGGCCGTGCCGCGCTGTGTCTCGGTGGTTAATGCAATCGTTTTTTTCACGCCTTCTTATGCCGTGGGAGTGGAGGGCGGGGAAGTTTTTCCTAAGAGTCGGCAAAGCACTTGGTAAACGTGAGCCAAGTCCACGGGCTTCGCCATGAACTCTTCCGCCCCCAGCGATTTCGCTGTTGTGGGGAGGGTGGGGTCGTCAATGGCGCTCATGGTAACGACCGGTATGCCGTTGGTTTTGGTCGAACCCTTCAGCTTTTTCAGCACGTCGAGTCCCGTGCCTCCGGGCATCTTGATATCCAGAAGAATGGCCGCAGGCCGAGTGCGAAGAGCCACCATCCAGGTCTGAATTGCGTCGAAAGTGCCTTCCACCTCGAACCCTTGTCCCCTCAAGAAGGTTGTGAGCAAGCTGGAGAGAACACGATCATCGTCAGCCACGAGGATGAGATTCCCAGACATCGACGTATCTCGTTGAGAATTATAGGTGCCGTGGACAAGCAAGTCAAGCCGACTGGCTCGGGCGCTGGCGGCTTCGCAATCCAGGAATCGGGAGGTGACCGAGGGCCAACCGGAGAGCGGTTTTCACGCCCCAAGTGGGGCGCTGGTGGAGACCGCCAATTTCATAGGCACTTTGCCGGGGGGTGCGGGGCGCAGCCACTGTCCCAGCACCACCGCCCACAATAGCACGGCAGCCGGAATGCGGGCTTGGGGGCGGCGGTCATCAGGAGACCGCAGATTGGACTTAGCAACGCAGAGAGAAATCCGGCAGACGCCGCACGTTTGCACCCAGTTCTTACCCCTCACCCCGCCCACCAACTTGGCTTTCCGAAACTGCTGCCAGGTGGCCGGGCGGGTTGAACTTTAACCGCCGCTCTGCTAGGCTGAATCTGACCACATCAAGGCAGCCACCTGCGAGTTAAGAGATGCGAGATTATATTCGGGCTGCCGGCTTGGTCGATTCTGCTGTGGAGCTTTACCAGGAGCAGGAACTCCATCGCGTGTTGGACCATTTTTTCGACAAGGCCATTTTCTACACCGTCAGGGCCTACGAGCGCGCAGCGAACCACAAGGAAGGGACCGGCGCTGTTAAGAGAGCGCGCTGAGCCCGGCGCGCCCACCGGCTTCTTGGTCATGATTGTTGGGACTGGCGTCGATATAATGGAGACCTCTCGCGTCGAGGAAGCTCTCCAGAAGCACGGCGAGCGTTTTGCCAAGCGCGTGTGCACTCCCGCGGAGATCGCGTATTGCGGGAAGTTCAAGAACCAGGCGGAGCGGCTTGCCGCCCGCTTCGCGGCCAAGGAGGCGGCATTTAAGGCTTTGGGGACCGGCTGGCGTGAGGGGGTACGCTGGGTGGACGTGGAAATAACTCACTCGCCGAGCGGCAAGCCGGAGTTGATCCTCCGGGGTCAGGCGGAGGAAATAGCCCGCCGCATGGGAGTTACACGCACCGCCGTATCGATTTCACACTCTGACCGTTACGTTGTCGCTCAGGTCATTTTTGAGGCCGATGGCTAGCGTACACCAATCGGGCTGGCGTTACTTGAAAGGCATGAGCATCGCGCTGCTTTGCCTTCTTGAGTTGCCGCACGCCTGGGCGCAGCGTGCAGAGGGAGAGCCGCAACTCCCGGTCCTGGATGCCAAAAGAGCTACCCGCCTGCTTTTGAACCAAGTCCCTCCGGAGTACCCCGCCCTGGCCAAGGTGAACTACATTCAGGGCCGAGTTCGCGTGCAGCTTGTGGTCTCCGCCGCCGGTTCGGTGGCGGGGGCGCACGTGCTAAGCGGCAACCCCCTGCTGGCGGCGGCCGTGCTGAACTCGGTTCGATCGTGGCGTTACCGCCCGTTTGTGGCAAAGGGTGATTCCACCTCTTTCGCGACTGCGGTGGAGGTTAATTTCACGCTGCGGCTAAGGAAAATAGATCTTCCTCCCGCGCAGGCGGAATCCGACTTCCGCCGTCAAGTCAAACCTCCAGAAGTATTGGCGAGGCCGGAGAAGACCGCCTCCACTGATCCTTCGGTGCGCTTGCGCTTGCTCGTAAACGCGGAAGGCAAAGTGATCGATTCGGAAATCCTAAGAGGCATTCCTTCTCTGTTTGAAGGGGCAAGGAAGAGCATCGAGCGGTGGTCGTTCCGGCCGGCGCGCTGGGGTGCTCTCTCTGTTCCTTGGTACCTTGAGGTTGACGTCCCTGTCGACAACGCCCCCTCCCAGGCAGGCACGCGTTCGCCGAGCGGGCGGTGAAGGCCCGGGGCAGCATGAGGTGGTCGCGAGAGAAATATTCCCCCGGAGGGTAATCCCGCGTTAGAATTGGGAAGTGAGCCGGAGGTGAACCGCCGGCGTGGCCCTTGATGCCTGTGGAGCAAATGGTTAATGAGATTAGATTGGGAAAAACGAACCCGGAAGATCTGGCCCCTGGTCTTCATGATACTTGTTCCGTCGAGCGCGGCTTTTGGAATTGAACCCACCAGGGAGGCAGTTTTTCAATATGCGGGCGGAACCGAGAAAATCGAAATAGATTGTGCAGGCAAGTTGGAAGTCACGCTGGAGAGTCTGGTTTTCAAGTGTCCTGGGGGCTCGGTGGTTATGCCTTTTTCGACGATCACGCTGATGCAATTCCGCCCGGATGTGAGCCGCCGCGTGCGCAAGCTGAAGCTCAAGTGGACGACCTACCCCAATACTCTGATTGCGGGCAAGCAAAATCAATATTTCACCATTGTCTGCAAAAAGCAGGGCGTGACTCAGGTGGTGGTTTTGAGAGTCGATCCCCTTTCGATGCGCCCTTATCTTGCCGAGATCGAGCTGAAATCAGGGAAGCGCGTCGAGGTGATGCCCTACGAGGATTATTCGTAAGGGACCGAAAATCGAAATTCGAAAATCGAAACTCGAAAATCGAAAACCGAAATTCGAAAATCGCAGTGAGTTTCGAATTTCGAGTCGAGTTTCCAGTTTCGGTTTTCGAGTTTCGAGTTTCGAATTTCGATTTTCGAGTTTCGGCCGCTAAGGATTGGTCCCGCCTAAGAAATATCCTGCCTTTGTCCGCACCTTGACCCCGCTGCGGTGCACATGGACTTGGATGCGGTGAAAACCGTTCTCGCTGCTGGGCGCGTGAGGCACGTAAGCGATTTCGTACTGGCTCTGGATTTCATCGGCAATGCGGCCGAGCTCATCCTGCACCTTCTTCGTTGACCAGTGCGCATAACACACCCCGCCCGTGTACCCGGCATAGAACTCCAGGGCGCTCTTGGCCACCGTGGAGCGGATCATTTCCCCGCTCGCCAGGATGAGTGGAACGATCGGGACCGTGGGCACATCATAGGTTTTCTCCTCGTTCGAGGGAGTGGGCGCAGTGCCCGGAGGCAAGGGGCGTGCAATGTTGTCGTCCAGGGGGTTCGGTGGGGGAGCCTTCGGTTGCCTGGCCAGCAGCGCGCGCCCCGGGCTGAATCCCAGACCGTAGATCGTGATCCCCTCGTTCACGGCGCGTTGCACGACCTCTTCCTTACGGGTTTCGCTCCCCAAGTCATGGCCATCCGAAAAAACTACGATCACTCGGCGGTTTTCCTTCGGCCGGCTTTCGAGCAGCGAGATGGCGCGCGCCAAGGCGTCAGTGAGATGAGCCGCGCTGCCATGCGCCTCGAGGCCGCGCAGGGCGGATTCCAGTTCATCGTTGTCTTGGGTCAAGTCCTGGACAACTCGAATCTGATCGCCGTAAGTGATCACCGCAGCCTCTCCCTGTGGCCCCAGCATCAGGCTGGAGAAAACCGGACCGAGGGGGCGGACCTCGGCGAGCAGCGGCTCCGAGGTGCTATTGGCTTCCACCACAATGACCGCCGCCAGCCTGTGCTGCTCCAGACCAAACTGTTCAATGCGCTGGCGCACGCCGTTGTCCAGAATCTCGAAGTCCTTTTCCTCCAGGTCGAAAACAAAGTCACCTTTGGAATTAATCACCGTCACCGGCGCTGTCACCAAGTTCGACGTGACCCGAATCTGCGACTCGTTCTTGGACGATTTGGTGTCAGCAGGCGGCTCTTGCTTGGGCTTCGAGACCACCGGGTTATCGCCGGCTACTCCTTCCTGGGCGCGGGCAGAGGGAAACAGGCTGAGGCCACAAAAGCCCCCCGCGAGAACCAGGGTTAAGGCGGACTTTAGAAAATTAGAAGTAGAATTCACAGGCATTTGCTCCTCCTCGCGTAGCCCCGCTTTTTCATAGGATGTGCGCATGCGCCTTGGCGTTGCCGGCCGTCGAAAACCGAAATTCGAAACTCACTGCGATTTTCGATTTTCGAGTTTCGATTTTCGAGTTTCGGCTCTCACGCGCGTTGTCGCAGGGCCTCATAGAGTACCACGGCGGCTGCCACGGAAACATTGAGCGAAGGCACGGGGCCGCGCAGGGGGATATGCGCCAGTTCATCGCACGCTTCCCGCACCAGGCGGTGCAAGCCTGCCCCCTCTCCGCCCAACACCAGCGCGCAGCCCTGCGCATAGTCCAGATCAAGGTAAGACTTCCCGGCTTGGGCCTCAAATCCGTAAACCCATACCCGGCGCTCTTTCATCTCCTCCAGCGTGCGTACCAGGTTGGTGACCCGCGCAATCTTCACGTGCTCGAGCGCCCCGGCCGAAGCTCGCGCCACGGCGGGCGATATTCCTGCGGCGCGGCGCTGCGGAATCACAATCCCGTCACAACCGGCTGCCACCGCCGTGCGCACAATGGCCCCCAGGTTGGCAGGGTCTTCCACTCCGTCAAGAACAACGAGCAGGGGCCGCGCGCAATGTGCCAGAAGAGTTTGGATGTCGTCATAGGTTCGAGGCGTGCACACCGCCACAACGTTTTGATGTTGCGTGTTACCCGCCGCGCGCTCCACCGCCGGCCGGGGAGCAAAGCGCAGGCCAATGCCGTGAGCCCGGCAGGCATCAATGATCTCCTGCAGGCGTGGGTTGTGCTGGCCTTGCGTGACCAGCACGTGGTCAACCGGGCGAGTGCGCACGGCCTCCATGACAGCATGAATGCCGTAAACCACCTCGAGCTTTTCGCCACTCTCCCGATGCGACATCGGTGTTTGACTGTGCAAAGTCGTCAGTAGTCAGTCGTCAGTTGTCCGTTGTCCGTTGCCAACCTTCAGCAGTCGCCTATTTCTTCAGCCTTCAACTTCCAGCGTTTGAAAAAATGGGGCTGGCGGCTGGGGCAATTCTGAATTGTGAATTCTGAATTGTGAATTGAAGAAGTGCAGCGGTCAGAGGCCCTGGGCGCGACGCGCAAAGCAAGTTCTGCATCCCCAATTCACCATTCATAACTCTGCTCCTTACTCTTCTCCTGACTCCAGACTCCTGGCTTCTGACTTCTCTGCGAACGACATGCCAAGGGAAGAGCCGTTCTCCAGCACTCGCTTTCCAGCCCTCCCGTTTCCCATGTCTGCCGCTCTTGGCTCCTGAGCCCTGAATCCCGAATCCTGAATCCTGAATCCTGAATCCTGGCTCCTGGCTCTTGGCTCCTGAATCCCGACTCCTGGCTTCTTCACCAACCTGCTAACGATAACACATCCGAGCCCGTTCCGGCGCGAGCGCGTGGCGCAGATCTGTTCTTTGGCTCTCCGGCTATTCCCCCTCGAACGAACTGCCGCCCTACAAATCAGGTCCGTGCCATCGGACCGTTCCGGGGACTGGCCGCCGGCAGCGGGTGAATTGCCTGTGCCTGCTGTTTCTTGCATTGAAACGCCCCTTTTTTTCGCTTTGATCGCTGATTTTCCTGGGGAAAAAGGAGTTTGTTTTGAGGGGGCAGTATCAGCTAACTCCGTTGTTTTCAATAGAGTCTTAGGTTCGTTCCCTCTATTTAGTATCTTTTTTCGATTTGAGCTCTGCCGACCCCCGCCCGGTGCGTCCGAAGGATTCCGCCGTAAGGAGGCTTCGTAGTTGTCGAGAAAGCGCTCTTCTTCTCTCTTTCGCTTCTCCTGGATCTCTTCCAGCAAACGAATCTTATGTTCTAATTGCCGGTGCAGGGCATTCTGCTGGCGGATGATCGCTGCCCACTGAGCATGTGAGGGCGCCGTCGCGGCCATTCGTGCCGCGCGCGTGTTTTCCACGTGCTCGTTCAGAAAGAGCTCGTACTCGCGTCCCGCGTCCGCGATTTCTTCCGCCAGTCCCGCCGTCATCAAGCTCTTGATATCCTCGAACTCCTGGCCCCCCGGTTTCATCTTCGACAATTTGGAGTAGTAGGTGTGGAGTGCGGCGCCCCGCAGGGTTGGATCCGTGCCGTATACGGCGCGCAGGGATTCCTGCATGTTGGAGGAGAAATCGTTCTTCTCCAGCATCTCGACCAGGAGTTCCAAAGTGGAAAGGACTTGCTCGAATTTGCCCGGGGCATCGAGGGTTCTGCGCAGGCCCTTTTCGCGCACCTCGGACTCTGGGTCGCCACTGATCGCTCGCCCCACCTGGATGAACTGCTTGCGCCGCTCCAGATCGTGCTTTTGCAGGTTACACACCTGCACGGCGGCTTCCGCCCCGTCCAGGCGGGCTTTCTTCCAGACTAGCAGCGCGATGTCCTCCACCAGCACCATCTCGAGAGTGTCGACGGGGCGGCGCGCCAGGACCAGGCCCTTCAACAAACGCTCGAAGTCCCGCGGGTCTTCACCCAGCGCAATGGCGGCGTCCCAGAAGAAGTTGGCGTTCGAGTAGAGGCCGTGCTTGCGCCCGTTCTGGCTCGAGCGCCTCTTGCCCTCCACCGTGCGCGGGCCGGTGGATTTCCGGGCATTCTCTTTCCGCGCTTCAAGTTGCGCCGCCGTCAGGTTTTCAGTTTTGCTAGCCATGTGTATTCTCCTTTTTTCAGAGACGCCCGTCGGTGACGGGCGAGCTTCCTGAACGCCGCTCCTGAAGCGGCGCCACAGCCCGGTTCTCGGTTTCTGCCGGCCCCGCCAGCGGTTCGTCCGGAAGCCAAATCTACTAGGCTATCAGATGAAAATGGGACAGTGGGTAATGTTGGGACGTCTGTGAATATTTATTTTCGCCCAATGAAATCAAGCTCTTACAGGGACTCCAAGGGACAAAGTGCCCGCGCCCGGGCTAAATGTGTGGCATTTTGGCACAGAGTTCTTTTCTACCTTGCGCCTTGGCGAACTGAATCATCCGGCGCAGGTTTTTCTCGCCGAACCCCTGCCGGAAGAAAATGTAGCGCAAGGCCCGCTCTCCGGCCTTGCGGCTTTTCCACCGCGAGGCGCATTGGGCGGGGCGGACCGGCGGAAGTTCAGAGGTGGCTTGGTTCGAGACGCGGTCGGGCAATTGCAGCGCCGACCCCGCCCTGCGGGGTCGGCGTGTATGCGGTGTCATCTCGTGCTGACCTAAAGGTCAGCGCTACTGCGGCGCGGCAAGAGCCCGCGCCGCTGGAAGAGCCGCAGGGCCGGAGTGCGGGCCCTGCGCTACGCTTGTTCCCGCACGTGCCCTAACCAATGCAGCAGGCCGCCGAAAACTTTGTCGAGGGCTTGCGATTGGAGAGTGCCAAGCGGGTGGAGCGCCTTAACCGTTGGGAACGTGGTGACGCCCTGCACCAGGAAGGCGCTAGGCTTCAGGAACGGAACAGGTAGAGTAATCTCCAAGGGGGAGCCGCGCAAGCTGGTGTTGCACAACCGTGATGAGGGAGCGGTCCTGATCCTCGAAGGCCCCGCTACCACCCACCGCTTCACCGGCTTCTGATTTTTCCGCTCGTCTGAGTACTCCCGGAATTGTAGTATGGTGGTATGAAGGAGAAGAGTTCCATAACACTCTCACCGGACATACTCGCGAAGGTTGACGATCTGGCCGGTTCCAAGCTCTCGCGCTCAGCTCTTATCGAGCAAGTGCTCCGCAACTACTTCCGAGAACGAGCCCGAAGGAAGATGCAGGCGCGCGACTTGGAACGAATCAACGCTGCTGCGGATCGACTGAACTCGGAGGCTGCGGAAGTCCTGGAGTACCAGCGAGCTGGATCATGGGCGACAATCTCGTGAGCATACGAAAGTCAGACCTCACCAATTATGTGGGCTCGCTCTCGAGATCGAAGGTTGCAGAGCTCAACTACGCGCTCAAGATGGCTCTCGATTTAAGTTAGCGAGCTGGCTGCGCCACGAGGCGTGGCCCGTCTACTGTGTACTGCCTACTGACTCCGCCATCCACCCGTTAAACCGATGATCGCTTTGTCTTTCGTAGCCGCCCCCGCTCGCCGCCTTCTGCCAGTCTACCGCCTACTGTCTGCCGTCTACCTTGCCTCAGCGCCGTCCCGCCCGGGGTAGCGCCCCGTTTCATCGGGGCGGCTCTTCCTTAATTCATTAACAAACCTCGGACCTGCGAATCAGCTCCCCGCTATGCTCGCTTGCCGCTCAGCCTTCTGCCCGTCCCGAGTCCCCAAACCCGAGTCCCGCGCGCGTATCTCCGTTACTGTTGGTCGGAGCGCGACGGGTATGCTATTCTGAGCGGTATTGACGCTTCAGGATTTATAGATGAGCATACCGCTGGACAACCCCGCTATCACCGCTGAGACTCTGGAAGAGGTCGTGCGCCGCATCCTGGCGGCGGGCTCGCCGTTGAGGATCGTTCTGTTCGGATCGCAAGCCTGCGGAGAGACGAGGCCCGGGAGTGATCTGGACGTCTTGATCGTTGAGGATTCGAGCTTGCCACGCTATAAGCGGGCGTCGCGTTACTTGCGCGCGCTGGTGGGCGTCTTTCCGGCCAAGGACGTGGTCGTGTGGACCCCGCAGGAGGTCGAAGCTTGGTCGGGAGTCCCTAACGCCTTCGTCACCACTGCCCTGCGCGAGGGGAAAACACTCTATGCCCGATGAATTCGATACTTAGTTCTTATGCGGTCGAGGTACGCTACGACTTTGAGTTCTGGCCCGACCGCCAAACTACGCAGGAAGCTATAGGGCTGGCTTCGGAAGTGCGCAGATTGCTGCTGGGCACCGTTCCTCAAGCCGCCCGGCCTTGATAAATGCTTACGGACAGAAGGGCGCTGTCCGTGGCTACCCGCCGTTGAACCCGCTCTTCTGCAATTTCCCTTGCCCGGATTAAATTGGTTTGCCCTGCTAACGACGGCTACGCAGCTCTTGGATAGCGCAAATACCTATCTCCGTCCCAACGGCGATAGACAAACCGATGCGGCGCGATTCCGTTCATTTTGTCTATGGCATCTATGAAGGCTTGGCGAGTCATGCCACGTTTCACCAGTTTGATGTAAAGGATTGGCCAGCTCATGCAGGCCCCAGGAAAAGTGAGGGCATGTTTTCCCTTTGCCTCGGCACCGAAGATCACTTCAGGCCTCCGGTTGCACTCCTTAAAGGCGCGAGCTATGCCACCGTCACTACCAACGCAACAGGAAAGAACGAGCGCGGCTGGCATATGGTCCGCCTTTTGGAAACAACCGGCCAGGTCCTCCCAGGAGATGTCTTCCGCATCGGTCAGTTGGATTCCTCTTTCGTCGCCATGGCACGACAGGTGAAAGATGTCGTACGCGTTTTCCGATGCGGTCCTGATTGCTCTACGAAGCAGACGCGCATTCATAACGATCCTATAGGATGTCTTACCGCCAAGCAGCCGAACAATTTCTTCCACCACATAGCCCTCCCATCGACGCTCGTAGAAGTCTTCAGGAAAGACCGACTCCGCAACGAATGTTTTCAATTTAATCATCGTCGCCAAGATAGTGAAAAAGCGGCAGTAACCGTGCCACGCCTCTACCCAGCGGTCCCCTGGGACCTTAAATCAATCCAGAAGTGATATAGTATGAAAGGCGATATCTCAAAAGGTCGTTCGAAGCTATGCTCAAGACGACTTGTTCCGCCGGGATTCCAAGCTCCTACGAGAATCAGGTCTGGCAAAGATTTGTTGCGGCACCCTTCGTTGACTTCGCTTAGAACCTCATTTGCACGCATGCTCTGCCAGTAGCCAACCATTGCGCCAGTCGGAAACCGTTTCGCATAGGCATGTTCAGGTTCCCGGAACCGTGCAATGCCATTATTGGTGTAGTTCAAGTTGAGAATCCACTTAACACTACGTGATTTGCCCAACCGCTTGCATTCGACAACGAACTGCTTGCTGCTGCGCTGGGGATCTGATTCATAGCGATCCAGATAAATCCATTGAAAATCAGGTCGCTTTTGTTCGCGCTTTGCTCGCGCCTCGTCGTCGGGATCGGGCTGATTATTGCACTCAGGTATTGGTGCGATTTCATCGTTTGGGTACAACTCACGACTCGCCGCAAGCAAACAAAAATATAAGTGACGGTTTAGGTCAACTTCCGCCTCGGGGAGATCGTGAATTTGACGGAGGAGCCATAGCGCCCGCTCGATGGTGGAAAGGCACTTAGCCACACGGGTTGCCCACAAATTACGTGACTGGAGCCGTGGGCCAGACTGTGTCATCGTTCGCCGCCCCAAGTAACATCCTCTAGATTCATCAGGTAGGTCAGCGCGGACTCGGCATCCTCGCGGGCGGCGGTACGTGTCCAGAAGCGCTGTTCGTTGCGTTTGATGAAAAGAACCTCGCGATCAGTCACATGACGGAAAAAAGTGTCGATGAAGATTCGAGAGCTATTCACATGAACTCGTGAGGGTTGTTCCAATCTAGCTAAAACCTCATGCCATGCCGCCACCTCGTCTCCTGCCACATTCGGAAGGGGGTCTTTCTTGTAATGTGTCGTGAAAGACACTGCCAGCAGTGGCGCACGGGATGGAGGAGATAGTACCTGCCAGACAAATTCTCCATCTGGCGCTAGCTCTTTGTTCCAGGCTTCGAGGAAAATGCGGAGATATGCAGATAGTCCGTCTTTGGCCTGGGACAAACCAGCCAGCGTGCCACTACTGCGCTTCGGGCGAACCACCTCACGCAGTGCGCTGCTCTTTTGGTTTCGGTAGAACAGATCTAACCCAACGGTGCACATTTCATGCACCAGGTCCCGCTCGGCGGCATTCAGTTCGTAAAGGTCAAAGACGGCGTCGTCGATCTGACGCTCCAGATCTGGCAGTCGCCGTTGTGCTTCTACGCCCGCGAGTTCCAATCCTCCTGGTCTTAAGTCAAGGCCTTGAAGTTCTTCGACAATCCGCACAATGCGGTCACGGAGGCTTCTGTCCTTGGGAAAACAAATTGGCATGTCCTCAATGTTTTTCAAGTGAATCTCGTCATGCCACAGCCCCCAGGAACCGGTCGTGGTGAAGTAGTAATAGCGCGCAAGTGAAGACCAGAAAACCGCTATTACAACAGCTTCCTGCCACTTTTCGATACCCTCAAAACGAACTCCATGAATCGAGTTCCGAAAACAATAGTTCGTTGTCTCGAAGCGCGCAGTTATGAGACCATCTCCCTTAATACCGCGTGCAACAAGCAGTCGGTGTCCGCTGTAAATAGCCTCCAGCCCCTTTCGATACACTTGGTCGGGAACTGCGCGCAAGTCGCTGAGCGATTGTCGGCCGTATTTAGTCAACAGCTTGGCCGGCAATTCAAGGTAGTCTTTTAACCAGCCGCTGGGACTCCCAGTAGATGTCACTTCAAAACCTCTCCCTGATTGAAGTGTCGCGCCTGGAATGTGCTTCGGCAGGTCCGACAGGCGTTGAAATTCCTCGATTCTTCCAATTAACCCTTCGTCCCGATGGCCGCCCCACCAGTAAATCTTCCACAATTTTTCGTTCGCCACACAGTCGCGTTGCGAAAGCCAATGCATGTCACCACGGTTCAGCACGACGGACTGTGTGTTCTCCACCATTGCTGTCCGCTTTGCTGACCAATACTGGAAGCGACTATCCGTTGGCTCCTCAGCCGGCCTCTTTTCGAATACGACAGAGATAAATGGGGAGATGCCCTTAGCCTCGCGCTGCAAGCCTGAGAAGAAGACTTGGCGAACGTGGGCGAAATTGACCACGTGTTCCAACCGCGCGGATGCAAGCCATTCACGCCGGAAATTGCGGCTGTTCTCATGATGTTTGAAGAGCACACCGGAAGACACTAGTAATCCAGCTTTACCGCCTTCTTGCAACAGTGCTTGGGTCAGGTGAATGAATGCCTGTGACCGTTCCTTATCGCCTATTGGGCGACCCTTCTTGGCGTCGCACCACTTCACTATTTCCGCCATGGCCTCTTGGCCATCGAGATCCTCTTTTTTGGGATAGCCCCACGGCGGATTACCGACGACGACTGTGGCGCTGGCCGGGCCAAAGCGTTTTGTAACCTCGGTTGGACACTTGCCGCTGATTATCACAAAGGAATTTGCGTGGAGCAACACATCAAAAAACTGTGCTCCGGGCTTTTCCAGTTCGCGCCGCTTGCGCTCCTCTTCAGGCGCCCACTTAAGATATGGCAGTCTCCGTTCGTCGTTGATTTCGCGTGGCTCTTGATAGTGGAGGAATGCAAGATATAGGCTGAATGCTGCAACACGAACAGCTTCTTCGTTGATGTCAATGCCGGCGATTTGTTCGCGGAGGATCTTACGAAGCTGAGGACGACTAAGTCGCTTTCCGTTTTGTTCCCCGCGAAGGTGCCGCACCATGCGCCGAAAAGATTCCACAAGGAAGATTCCTGAGCCACATGCTGGATCAAATACGCGAGGTCTTTTCGCAAGAACTTCCGGAGTAAGCGTGTGCGCAAGGACAAATTCGACTAAGGCTGGTGGTGTGTAATGTGAGCCTTGATTACGGTCTTTGCCTGTTCGCTCGTTATAAAACTCTTCGTATATCGTGCTGATCAGCTCGATCGGGATAACATCAAACCGGTAGGCAAAGAAAAACAACTCCTGCTGAGCAGACGTACTACCGAGCAACAGGCCCCTCAATTTGTCGAGGTGTGCTTGCTGAATGCAGTCGCGCTCTTCTTGATCAATCGGAAAGGTATCACCGTTGAAATCGTGAGCCAACTGATCAAACAGCGCGTAGGTGAAGTCCTTGTTCTGTAGGACACGAGGAAAAAGCAATTCTGCCAATCTCGGTTCCAACGCAGGAGCGGCAGGAGGTTGAGCGAGAAGTTTTGTCCAATCATTTCGGCCCGCCGCGATCCTTTCGAAGTATGCCGGGAGAAGAATCTCGCGGTCTTCGAGATAGCGAATAAAAATGGCACGTCCAATCAATGAGTGGAGATGCCGGAGTTCCGGGTGTTTTACCCCCCCTGGAAGGGCAATCGTCGCCAATTGTTGCCGGACCGTCTTAAGGTCACGGATAAGTGCACGGTCCGAGCGATTCACCGAATTGCGAAACCGATTTTCCCCGAAAACCACGCCGGTCTCTATGCGCTCCCGGTGATAGGCACTTAGCTTTGACTGCACCTCAGCGATAGATCTTGCGGTCGCGATCCAACGATCACGATCGTCAAGAGCCTCGTCTGGTCTCGGTGGGGGCTTGGTGAGATCAAATACCGTGAGCTGGCCTGGGCTGGCAAGGAATAATAATTGAGGGCGGGACATGCACCAGATACGTTCGTAAAGTGTCCTTAGAACTTCCGGTGAACTGTCTTCGGTCTTGGCGAACACGACCACAGGATCGCGATCAACGAAGAAGATGCTCTCAGCGCCGACTTGCGCCGCCAATGATTGCCAATCGCCCCTATCAACCCAGTCTTCCAATGTCCCAGACTGGGGCTCACGCATTGCAAATAACAGTGCGCCTTGGTCAAACGCCAACTGCTTGTAAGCGGCCGTGAGTAAGTCGGCCGGAGAATCCAAGTTGCTATTCGTTGTGACCATGCGCCCTTACTCGTTCACAGAAAACTCGGATGTTGTCCGTTTAATACACCCACCAAGACTCGACGGGCCTGAATTGGCACATCTTTAGCATTATAGCTAAATGGCGAACAAAAAGCGAATACGCCCGACTACCGATGGACGCTCCCCCGAATGCCGTAAAATACGGTCTTGTGTTTTCGTGCTAATCAGCATGGTTCGTTTTAAGTGCGGCGAACGCTTCGTAGAGCAGTTGATTTAGTTTCTTGTTGTGCTGGGCAGCGTAGGTCTTGAACTCGCGCCGGAAGTCCGCCGACACCTTGAAGTTGAGCGGCATCGCCCTGGCCGCGTCCGGCTTGTCAGCTTTCCGCGTCGGTCTCGGTGCATCCTCGGGGGTATTAGTCGGTACAGAGGCCCTTGCCATGCGTGTCAGGCTGCCTTTCCTCGCTTTGTAACCAGATCAAAACCGGCGCTGCCGGCGATCATGTCCCGGTGATTCACGCCCGATCTTGCAGGATATAACAAAAGCACGAAAGAACGCAATCGTGTTTTCGTCCCCCGGCACAGAATACTTCTCAAGGTGCAATATTGAGGCGACGCGCTTCCCGGCAGCGGGCCACGGACAGTGCCTTTCTGTCCGTGGCCTTTCCCTTGATGCCAAACCTCCGGTCAATTGTGGCTGCTTCGACGGCGCTCGCCCCGGGGCCGAGCGCCGTTCGGCCCTACGCCAACTGTCAACCCTTCGTGGCGGCCACCGTGCCTCCGATGAATTTACCTCCAGATATTCTCAATTGCCGGTAATACTATCGGGCGTGTCCTCACGACGACCAAGCCGAGACCGCCCCTCGCGCGCCCGGAGCATCTTCCGGCAACATGGAGGTGTGATCAGAACGAAAGATGCACTACGCTTCGGTATTCACCTGGAAATGCTCTACGGGATGCGCGACTCTGGGAGCCTCGCGAGCCTCGGGCGAGGCCTTTACCGCCTCTCCGATCTGCTGCCGCTGGAGAACCTCACTTCGCGCGGCTACAAAGCCGAGAAGGAGTACCTGGTTATTGAAGGATGGCCGGTGCAGTTTCTCCCTCCCAGCGACGCTCTGGACGAGGAAGCGCTCCAGCAGGCCGTCGAGACCGAAGTGGAAGGCGTCCGCACCTAGGTGGTCACCGCCGAGCATCTGGCCGGCATAGCCCTGCGAACCGCTCGCGCCAAGGATTTCGCCTGCATCCAGCAATTCGTTGAAGCCGGAGTTTTGGACTCGAGCAAGCTCGACCCCATCCTCAAGAGGCAAGTGTAGCGCTGACTTTCAGAGCCTGCCCTTGGCGACGCGAAGGGTCAGCATGATGGGAAAACAACAAAACTGCCGACTAGGTCGGGACACCTTGCAGTGGGCGCTAACATGATTCTCAGGCGGGAAGCCCCAGTAATACGCGTAACCTCTCGCGCAGTCGGGTGGCGATATCGAGAGACTCTATCGCCTCTTCCCGGTCCGCTGACTCTCCCGGATAGCGGAAGTCAACCGAAGCGCGGGTCAAGAAGCGCAGTTCCTGCACGAGCCAGGACCACTGGGCGCAGACCGGGCCCAGCAAACGGTCCAGTTCCGTCAAATCGTGGGTTCTTGGGGGGACGATGCCAAGGTGGATCAGCAGCGCCTTCATCAATTTCTCAACGCATTGCTGGGCGTGAAAACAAACCGCATCGGATTGGGGGACTCGGGCGTCTTGAGTTCGCGGGCTGCGGTTGAGAAGTCGGCTTCGGCCCTGGCCGTCCACTCCTTAGCGGTGCCGTTCATAAAGCACCTTCCCATGA
Organism: Terriglobia bacterium; assembly: GCA_050008675.1. GTDB lineage: Bacteria > Acidobacteriota > Terriglobia > UBA7540 > UBA7540 > CAVROP01. The sequence goes on along the minus strand of JBEKME010000048.1, from coordinate 24,814 downwards.
TCCAGGGCCTCTCGGATCAGCGGGTCGCCCTCCTCGTAGCGCCGGACGGTATCCTGCGGACGGCGCGCCACAAGATCAACGGAGAAATCAGGGTCAACGCGGTTCAGGATTTCCAGGGATTTCCGAAAGCCCTTGCCGTCAAAATCCAGCACCACCAGAAGGTCAACGTCGGAGTCCAGCCGCGGCTTCCCGTAAGCGTAGGAACCAAAGAGGATGATCCGGTCCGGCTGGAACTCGCGGGCAATCCTTTCCCCTAAGTCGGCAATCTTCTTCTCGTCAATCATCTGCATCTTCCTGCGCATCCAATACGCCGGTCATCCGGGAACCGCCACGGGCAATTCCTCGACGCGCACCAGTCGGTCATCTTGGGATTATACACCGCATCGCGATACGCCTCTCGCGCCGGGCAGGGTCAATTTGATGTAGAGGTGGCTTTACGCCTCCATTTTGATTCGGTGGCCACTTCCGCATAGTCGTAGTCGATGACGTTTCTTTGGCGACGGCAGGTCTCGAAATAATCCGTAAACGGCCGGCCCGCAGGACCGAGTACAAGCCCGGCGGCTTCGAAGGTCGCCTGGTGGTGGCCGGGAAGCGTGGAGGACACTCGGTAGCCAGCACATGCCAGCACGCAGGGTGGCGCACACATGCATGATTTCCGGGGAATCAGGTGGACTGGGCAGAGCGGGTGCGATGCTGGCCTCGGGGTAGAGTGTTCCCGTTGCCGCGACGGGCGGCGAGGCGAGCTCGAAGTTTGCCGCCCACTCTGGCGGGCAGCGTTTCAAGCTGGTCCTGGATCAAGACCGTGCTGTGGGTCTCGTACCACGCGGCAATCTCATCCTCCGACTTGAAATCCGGGATCTCCGCCGCAGATTTCACATAGATGAGTTTCTTGCGGATGCGGTGGTCGTTACTTCTTGCGGAAGAACCTTTTTTCATTTTCATCATACACACAGTCTCGCTAGCGAAAAGCCACAGACAGTGCCTTCGTGTCCGTGGGCTTTTCCCTTGATGCCAAACCCCTGGTCAATTGTGGCGGCAACGACGGCGCTCGCCCTGGGGCCGAACAGCGTTCAGGTCTACAGTAGCGCAGATCTTCAGGTCAGCACGGGGGATTGTTTTCGTTCGGGCATGCTCAGTCCTCTGCCACCCCCAGCCGCGCCCGCGCCAGCCTCACCGCTTCGTGGAGCTTGCGTTCCAGTTCCCTCTTCGGCAACAAGTCCGTCCAGTAGCTGGCCACGTGGATACCGCTCTTCTGGAGTTCCAGCAAGGCGATGTGTTCCGTGCTCTTGCCCGCGCACAGGATCATGCCCAGCGGTTCAGCCTCGTCTGGCTCACCGGCGTGCCGCTTGAGCCAGCCCAGATAGAGTTCCATCTGGCCTTTGTCCGCGGCCTCGAACTGGCCGATCTTCAAGTCAATGGCGATCAGGCGACGGAGTCTTCGATGATAGAAGAGTAGGTCAAGGAATCGCGCTTCAACGGATCGTTAATCGGGATAAGCCGTAGGAAGTGGGTCCAGCCCAATTGTCGTAGCAGTGATACGACAATCTCGCGGTCCGGCGCCTTGGAGAAATGTAGCGCAAGGCCCGCTCTCCGGCCTTGCGGCTCTTCCACCGCGACGCGCACTAGGCGGCACGGCCTGGATGTTCTTGCAAACCGCATTCGGTGTGGGGCTAAGCCTAAAGCAATTTGCCCTGTTGGCGGCGCGGCAAAAACCCGCCCCGCTGGAAGAGCCGCAGGGCCGGAGAGCGGGCCCTGCGCTACGTGCTCCAATTGTGTCCGCAGTGCGGACACAATCCGTTCCCCATACTCGGCCCGTTTTTCCTTCAGGATGTCTTGCCGGATGCGTTGCCCCAGGTGCCAGTAAAGCGTGGCAAGCCCCGCGTCCACCGCGCGAGCCACGCCTTCACGGGATTGCACAATCAGTTCCCGCACGTCCGCCAGCAATACGGCTAGATCTTTCGCGGGCAAAGCACCCACGTCTGTTCGCCTGGTTAATTTTCGTCGCGTCATGCCTGTGAGCTTGCCTGGGCTTGCCACAGTTTGGGATTATACACATTGAATACAATTCTCACCCGTCAGGGTTGGCGATGAAAGCCACACTTGAAGTCATCAATCGGATGCAAGCGGAGAGAATTATCGGCAAATACGCCATCGGTGGCGCGGTGGGAGCGACCTTCTATCTCGAGCCCTCAGCGACTCTTGATATTGATGTTTTTGTGTCCCTGGAGAACCCCCAAGGAAGCCCTTTGCTCACACTGACGCCGAACCAGGCATGGACTGCTTGAGAAATGGGAGCAATTTGGAGTTAAATTCCTTCGAGGCCCCGATCCATCGGGGCGAGGCAATCCATGAGCGATTGGATGCGCAAAGTTTTGGAAAGCAAACGCGCCATGCGCCAGCGGCTCCGAGCGCTTTCCTTTTCCGAAAAGCTCAAGCTTCTGGAAAAGCTTCGCGACCGTAGTTTGGCGATCGCTCGAAACCCGCTCAGAAAAGACCGGCGAATCGAGGTTTGATCCTACTGATGGTTTTGCCGTTGCTGAAACAGCCAGGAACGCTGGCCGTATAGGCGAAGTACCCTACAATCATCCGGTGAATCAGGACGGACCCATCTTGTCTGAATAGAAGCGGCGAGCCTGCTCGTACAATGCACTCAAGGCGCATTCTTCTGGAACAAGAGGGAGGCGAAGTTGGCAAGGTTGCGTCGCCAGACCATCCAGGTGTGGGCGCCCGGCGTCTCAATATCGGTGTGCTGGATTGCCTTCGACTTGAGCCAGTCACGGAACTTGCGGTTTATGTCGATGAGATGGTCGTCCGTACCGCAAGCGATCCAAAGCAGTCGCAGTTGCGTGTTAGCTTTGGAGTCGAGCGCCGGGAAGTCCGCCTTGAAGTCCTCGGCAAGTCCACCCGAGCTGAAAGCGCCGATCCAGGCGAAGTGGTCCAGGGTGTTCAATCCGGTTAAGAGGGACTCCGCGCCGCCCATTGATAGCCCCGCGACAGCTCGGGACTTGCGGTCCTTTGAGACCCGATAAGCCGCCTCGACCTGGGGAATGACTTCGTTGACCAGGGCGTCACGAAACTTCTGGAAGTTGCGTTGGCGAAGGCTGGCGTCGCGAAACGCTGTGAAGCCCTGGGAGACGATCTCCGGCGCGCCGTAGCCGAGGGGCATGACGACGATCATGGGCTTGGCCTTCCCCCGCGAAATCAGGTTGTCGAGGATTACGTGCGCGCGCCCGACGGCGGTCCAGGCGCTCGCGTCATCGCTGAAACCGTGCAAAAGGTAGAGCGTGGGGTAAGGTTTCTTGGCTTTGGGATTGTAGGCGGGGGGAGTATAAACGTAAAAGTCCCGATCATCGCCCACGATCCCCGACCTGTAGAAATGGTGGTGGATGGCGCCGTGTGGAACGTCATTGATCTCCCACAGCAGGGAGGCCGGTCCGGGCACGTGCACGAGACTCTGGGTGTTAAGCAGGTTGGGCTTCATCAGGTGGTTCGAGGGGTCGAGCAAGCGGACCCCGTCGGCCTCAAACGAGTAACCGTAGAGATCCGGCTCCAGCGCATCGGTAGTGACACTCCAAACACCTTGCTCGTCTTTCTGCATGGGCACAGGCTCTGTACCCTCGCGGGCAAGCAAGACCTCCTTAGCATTGGGAGCGCGGAAGCGGAACGTAACACGATTGTCAGAGTGTACCTCTGGCGAGATCAGCGGCGCCGGGGGCTGAGGCGACTGAGCCCATCCGAGAACCATCGACGCCACGAGGGAAAGCAAGGGGCAGAGCATTAAGGTGCATTTCATGGCTGTGGCGATCCTTTCGGGATTTGGACCTTCCACCAGGGGCCCGCTTTGGGGGTTCCTCGGTCGGAGTGAGTATACAACACTCGGCACTATTTCCGAGATTCTTCGTGGTATCAAACGCTGCGAAAGTTGAAACGCGCTTTAGCAATCGGAGTGCCCAACACCTCGATCTGGTTAAGGTCGCGAGTACCCACGCCCAGTTGTTCCGCCAGCCGCAACGTGCTATCGGAAGTTTCAAACGGAGGAGTACCGCGGTCCGCCATGGGGTCGAATCCCATGAGCGCCATGCCTACCGCATCTGTGGCCACACAGTTCGTTCCCGCGATCAGCAGGCGGGGTTGGACGTGGCGTCGTCCCTCGCTCCAGGGACCTTCGCCACCGCTCATGGAGTGGATTCCATCGATGATTGCCAGATGGATGGGCCGTGCTGCCACCAGGTCCGCCACCACTCGAGGCACGCTGTAGCCGGGATCTTTCGGGGCATCGGGATCAACCGGCGGGGGCGCGCTCTTCGCAGGCAACCGATTCATCTCATGGAAAGGCCCACGGCCGCCGCGTGGAAAAAGGCTCGGCTCATCCTCGGGAGCGCCATCCCCGTAAATCGTGCAGGGAGTGATGCCGAAGCAGTTCTTCATCGAAAGGGTGATGCCGACGGTAGTGTGCTCTTTCAGTTTGGCCAGCGATACGAAGACGTCGCAGTCTTCATAGGAGTGGTTAAGATCGTAGCCCTTGAACATCAAGCCGCCACCCGGAACCCAGAAGCGCGAATACTCCTTGCCCCTTCCCAGGTAGTTGGTGTTCTCAAATTCCACCCGCGGCGCCGCGCTCAGGAAGTCTCGCGGTTCCCAGTTGGCCTGGAGCATGAATTCTTCCAGCGGCTCGGTGGTTACCATGGGGCTCTCAAGCAGGCGAATGCGATGCGCTCCCGCCTTGGCAAGCAGATGAACCGTTGCCCCGATGACCTGAGGATGAACCCAGTGGGTGATTCCCGGCGGCGTGTACCCCAACCGGTCGGTGGCGACTCCGGTCAGGTTGAGCTTTATAGCGACGGTTTTTCCTCGAACCAGTCCCTGCAGTCCCCCTAACTGGTCGAACATGTTGCCAAGCGCGCCCACCACTTCCGGGCCATACTCGTGACACGTCCCCACCGCTACCCGGCTTGCCGGAGCAGCACGAGCCAGGAACATTGTGGGACGAGCCAGCCAGGCGCCGGCCGTTGCACCCATCGCGGCAATGAACTTCCTTCGGGAACAAGCGGTGGTCATCATAGGTTTGAACCCTCAAACTCGAGTGCGCAATAGACGGAGATGGGGGGAAGTCCGAAATCTGTCCCCGGCGCCGCAGCGACGCCTTGGACGGTGAGAGCATCCTTTGTGCCAGGCCTCCAGAGCCTTGCCGACCGGGCCCGAGTATTCATCCAGAGGGTGACGGAATCGGCTGGCTCGGAGGAGTAATTCAGCACTTGAACGAGTCGTTTTCTGTGCCCGGGATCAATACTGGAATGGCAGTTCGTCGACGCCGGGTTGTAAAGGCGCACGAGATCGTTCCGGCGACTCACCAGCAGATGAGTATCCACCGCCACCTGATAAGGATCCTGAAAACCTTCTTCTGCCACTGCGATTTGACCCTGGCTGACATTATACATCTTATACAGAAGCGAGGGGGTCTTTTTTGGTTGGCTTCACCTCCGGAGGGCCCCAGTAGGCGGAAGCAATCACCAATCCCCCTTGCCCGGCAAAGGCGAGCAACATCGAATGTTGTTGCGCGCTGGGCGCTTGTTTGTCGAGCCAGAGTATCGCCTTCAAGCCGTTCGTGGGCGCCGGCAGCGACTTCGATCTCTCGAGGATGTGGAATTGAACTTGGCGGCGGTTGAGAAGGTTCAACACTTCTCCACTCAAGAACGCGTTCTCCCCACGAAAATCAGAAATGACCGCCAGAATGCCTTGTGATTCGAATGTCTCCCATTCCCTGTGACTTTCGAAGAAAGCGAGCGCTTCGCACATCTTTTCCCAAACAGCCTTTGCTTGGGAATCTCCTTTCGGGAGTGCGGCGCGAAGCTTATCGTCCAAGGAGATGATCCACTGGCTCCCATACGCCTGGCTGTCTGCGATGGCTAAGTCATAGTCGGCAGGGTGGAGGACATTCGAAGAGTCCGGCGGATCGAAGTCCAGCCACAGGGTTTTTCCTCGAGCCAACTCGCCCGCCAGCAGCGAAAACCACCCATTCGAATTCACCCAAGGGATACCCGTTGGGCCGGCGATGGCGGTATCTCCTTCCATGGTCTCGAGACTCACTCCAGGCCAAACGTTTTCCCTCGAGCTGAAGATGGTTGAAGCTGTTTCCCAGGCGACCTTGTCGCGTGGGAATTGCAGAATGGCCGGGAGGTCAAAGGATTGGCCGGATGTATCCCCGAGCATTACTGCCGAAAGCCCGGCCGCGCGTCCAGCGGCGACGGCAGCCCCTGAACCCTCCTTCGCGGCGACCTTTCCCACAAAGCTGATCCCAAGCCGGCGACCTGCTTCGAGGAGGGGCTTCAAGGCCTGCGGCTGAGCTGAATCCTCGGGCTCGCCATAAGCCCAGTCCACAATGAGGCAGTTGATGGGCGTTCCCTTGAGCAATTCCAGGGTGGAGGGTTGCCGCCAAGCCTCGAGCGTCTCCTTGAGGTCAGCATTGATACTCTGCGACTTGCTTCGGCGTGCGATTTCCAAAGGCCCGCACGGCCACTTCATCGGTACCCACTTCGCATCCAGATTCATGTGCGTTCTCCCGCAATCATCCCTGCCGCTCCTGGGCACCCACAAGGGGTGCCCCTACTTCTTGAGATTCATGTGCGTTCTCCCGCAATTCGTCAAATTACCGGAACGAGAGCCACAGGGCCACCGTGCACAGAAAGAGTACACCGGCCCATTTACGGTAATCACTTAATCCCCTGCCAGGGGCAGTGAATTCCCCCCATACGTTACGCGTGGCTTTGTTGGGGTCCGCGGGCTGACTGACCAGGCTGATGGCAATCATCGCCGCCGCAGCAATGATCCACACCACCAGTGTCCGGTGCATGAAAGAGTGCAACAGGGGGTGGGACAGCACCGGCAACTTCCAGCCCAGCACTTGGTCAAGGAAGAAGACCAGCCCCACTGAAAACCCCACCACCACTCCTCCGATAGCTCCCTTCGTGTTGCCCCTCTTCCACATCAAGCCGGTGAAAATCACCGCAGACATGGGCACGGAAAGGTAGGCCGAGATGAATTGAAGGTAATACCAGATGGTCACTGAAAGGCCGACCAGCGGAGCAGCCAGGACACCCAGAACCGCCATGAGCACTGTCACCCAACGGCCAATCACCACTTGTTGGCGTTCCGGGGTGGCTGGCCGAAAGCGAAGCACAAAATCCCGCACCACCAGCGTGGCGCTGGAGTTGTAGCAGGCGCTCATGGAGGACATCAGGATGGCAATCAGGCCCGCCAGCACCAGCCCGCGCAGACCCACGGGCAAAAGACCCTGGACCAGCTTGGGATAAGCTCCGTCATAGCGGGGCAGCGCCGGGTAAAGAACTCGAGCGATCAACCCAGGGAGCACCAGAATGAAGGGAACCATGAGCTTCAGGAAGCCCGCAAAAATCGCCCCCCGCTGGCCGTCCTGGAGAGTGCGGGCGCCCAAGACACGTTGCACGTTGGTCTGGTCCATACACCAGTAGAACATCCCCGCCAGTAAATTGGCGACGAGGAAACCGGTGATGGGGAAGTCGTTATTGAGAGGCTTAACCATCTGAATCGCGGTGTGAGGCACGTGGCTGAGCAGGCCGGATACCCCCCCCACGGCCCTCAGCCCGAGAATGGTCAGTAAGGCGCTGCTCAGGATAAGCCATGTCCCCTGGACCATGTCCGCGTAAACCACGGCGCGCAATCCGCCTTTCATCGTGTAAAGGGCCGTGAAGGCCGACATGATCACCATCACCAGGGTCTGGTTCCATCCAAACAACACCACGAACAGGAGCGATCCCGCCCAGAGGTCAATGGCGTTCTTGGTGAACACATTGATCACCAGCAAGTTGGCGGAAAGGAAAGCGCGCAGGCTCCAGCCAAATCGGCGCTCGAGAAATTCCGGGATGGTGAAGATCTTTTCACGAAGATAAAGGGGGGCGAAAATCGTGGCGAGGATGATGAGGTCCCAGGCGCCCACCCATTCATACCCTCCGGCCACCATTCCGATGCGATAACCGTCTCCAGCCAGCCCCAGGACATGTTCGGCGGAGATGTTGGAGGCAAAAAGCGACATGCCGATGAATGGCCAGCGAAGGTCGCGGCCCGCGAGAAAATATTCGCTACCCGAGCTGCTCTTACTCGCCGCCCGCGTCACGGCGTACACAACCAGCGTCAGGCTGGCGAAAATCGTAATTGCGTCAATGTAGGACAGCACGATTTTTCACTCCCCGCTTCGGTTGTGGGACTGCCAGGACAGGACCGCCAGCAGCATGAGCCTTACCACGGACCGCCTGAAAAGCGGATATTTCACTTCTCAATTCGACCGGACATATCATATGTCAACGAGAGCCGAACTAAAACTGACTTGCCAGCAGAGCCGTCGGCAGTGTAAAAGAAGCTAGTCCCGGACCGGGTCCGTTGGCCGGTTCGAGGGGACCGGAGTATCCGTGGAGGGGTTCTGAGGAGCCCAGAACTTCTGGTTCGGGATGGCCGTCATCAAGGAGGCACGAAGAGCATGCGTTCTCTCTCTGGTCGGATCATGGCGGTGGCTTGGTCCGGAATCCTAGGCTTCCTGATCATCGTGTTCGGCGCAGGCGTCTGGGCAGCGTTGGTCGCCAGCAATCTCAAGACGAGTCCAGCAGTCCCCTGGGCGGTCCCTGTAATGGCTCTTGTCCTGGGGCTGATGTGGCTGTACCTGGGTGGCAAGTACTGGCCGCGCAGCACCTCGCAGGCGCGGCGCCGCCTTCTACGGGCCAATCCGGTGTCCGCCCAGGCGTTCGGCTGGGCACTGCTGGCAGGTGTGATGTCAATCGCGGCCTTCGCGGGATACTGGATCGTGATGTTCCAACTCGTGAAGATGCCCGGGAATGCCCTTCCCGATTTCTCTCGGTACCCGTTGCTGACCGTGGCGCTGATGATTCTGATGGGCTCGTTGGCTGCCCCCCTCACCGAGGAACCCGCTTTCCGGGGTTACTGCCAGGTCATTCTGGAACGCGAGTTCCGTGGCCCGATCGCAGTGGTGATCTCATCGGTTCTGTTTGCGCTTGCGCACGGTCCGACGCAGGGTTTCCTTTTGCCCAAGCTCCTTTTCTACTTTCTCGTGGGTGTCGCGTTCGGTGCGACGGCTTACCTCACCGATTCGATCCTGCCAGCCATCCCGGTCCACGTTGCGGGGCTCCTGATCTTCTTCAGCTTGGTGTGGCCGCACGACGCGAACCGACGGCTGCTCTGGGAAGGTGGTGGGGGCGCATGGTTCTGGATCCACGCTGCACAGACGATCATCTTCACGGCACTGGCGATCCTGGCCTTCCTCCGGCTGGCGAGGGTTACCGAACGCATGCGTACCGTCGGGGGCGATTGCGTTGTTTCTGATCCGACTTCCGAGCCAGTCGGGTAAAGGAGGCCGCGTGCCTGGCCACCATACTCGACCGCCTTCTGGGCAATGTCACAGTAACCGGAGTGCGTAAGAGTCACATCGCGTTAAAGATTGGGAGAACTAAGTGTCGCAATCGGGACTAAAGCAGGTTATTGATGCCCAAACGGCAGAGCCCGGCTGGAAAGGTCTCTACAAAGTCGGCGGAATCACTGCCCTGATTGTGGCAGTGGGGCCGCTCGCCGAAGTCCTCATCGGTTTCCTGCCGGGCGTGGCACGCCTGACGCAACGTACCGTAACCGTCATCGACTGGTTCACACTCTTTCAGAACCATTGGTTTCTTGGGCTCCGCAACCTTGGTCTCTTGAATCTCATTGGAGCCGCCCTATTAGCCCCGACGATTTTCGCTATCTACTCCGCCCTCAGGCGAGACAACGAAGCTTTCGGGGCGTTCGGCACGATCCTCTTCTTCCTGGGGATAGCGGTCTACATCGCAAGCAATAGGGCCTTCTCGATGCTTTCCCTTAGCGGCCAATACGCAAGTGCTACCACTGATGCGCAGAGATCGCTATTAGCCGCGGCAGGGCAGGCGATGCTGGCTGAGGGACAAACCCGCGCTGGCATTCCCCTCATCGAATTTGCCAGCTTGGTAATCTCCGTAGTCATGCTGAGGGGCAAGGCCTTCAGCAAAGCGACCGCTTACGCAGGAATTCTGGGAAATGTGCTGCTCATAGTCTTTGAAATCATCTTAGCCTCCGTGCCCGCGTTCCTTAATGTGGGGTTGGTCATTGCCGGCGGTGGTGGGCTGGCGATCATGACCTGGTACTCCCTGGTTGGCAGAAGGCTGCTCCAGCTAGGGCGTCTCTGAAGGATTAGGCAAACATCCCTTCAGGGAAGTCGCGCCCGCCGGAACTCTCTGATAGCGGAAAACCTGCGACGCGCCGCTCATTTACGCAAGCAGCAGCGTTTGTATTTCTTGCCGCTTCCACACGGGCAAGGCTCGTTGCGACCGACGCCACGCGTGCTTCTCATCTCTGGTGCAGGGCTAACGGTGTCCAGCTCTTCCTCTTCTTCTTCGTCGTCGCCACCCTCGTACCGGATATGTTCTGCAGCCCCGCAATCCAAGCACGCACGAATTACGGCGGTGGCCAGCTTGTGCGCGCCGGCCGGAGTCCTGTCTTCGAGCAAGTTCCCCCGCTCGATCTTTCTAATCACTGTTTCGCCCGTCCTCTTGTCGCCCACCGGGAGGGGTGCACCGGTGGTCATCCAATAGCCGCCCAGCGGGACGGTTCGCGTAGCGAACAATCCCCGCATGCCACGGACTATGGTCTGGCTGAGACCGATATCCACGAGCACGATATACTCGTTGGAAAGCGTGTCTAAGCAATAGACTGCGGCCCCTGGCCTGATTGCCTGAGGTAAGACTAGCCTGTACTGAGCTCGGCAATAAGCTTGCAAAAGGAAGTGTTCGTCTGTTCCGGGAGCGAAGGGGTGAGTCTCAGCGTACTTCTCCACCAGATTCTTGCCATCCCCAATCCAATCAAACAGGCAGGAGTCCGCAAGGACGCTCGCGACGTCCATCGTGTCGAAGATGAGAATGCCATTCACCATGATGCCAAGGGCTTTCCCCGTCTTCCAACGTCACCACGCGAAGCGCGCGCCCTCCCAGTTCGGGCACGGCCCCCCAGTAATGAATCCTGCCATCCGGCTGGGTTTCACGCCGCAAAGGAAATAAGCCGGAGCAAACCAGGGCTGCGATTGGGTGCTGGTGTCATTTGGAATGCGGATCTCCTCGATCTGCCGGTCATTCCCGCGAAAGCGGGAATCCAGTCGACGACAGTACATTTCCAAAGGTTGGCGGAGTGGATTCCCGCTTTCGCGGGAATGACTAGCTCTCGCAAATGACACCACCACCTGCGTTTGCTCACACTTGCTTTCACACATCACTGTGTGTAGCATTAAAGAGAACAATGAGGAGCCGGCATGCCTACAAATCTCGCTCTTGATGACCGCTTGATCGAAAGGGCGCGCCGAGTGGGTCGTCACAAGACGAAGAAAGAAGCCGTCACGGCCGCGCTCGATGAATACATAAGACATCGGCGGCAGTTGCGGCTGTTGCCACGCTTCGGCACCATTACCTACGACCCCCGGTACGACTACAAGGCTGAGCGGCGGCGCTCATGACGGTCTTGGTGGACACCTCCGTGTGGTCGCTAGCTTTGCGCAGGCGCTCCCGGAGCCTCAGGGCGGAAGAAAAACTTGTCAGGGACGAATTGGCGGAACTGATCCGCGAAGGCCGCGCCCAGATGATCGGTCCCGTGCGGCAGGAAGTGCTGTCGGGAATTCGCAGCCGAAGTCAGTATGAGCGCTTGCGGCAGGACCTTCGAGCCTTTGAGGACTCCCGGTTGGGCGTTGAGGATTACGAAGAAGCGGCTCTCGCCAGCAATCATTGCCGAGCCGCGGGCGTGAGCGGCTCCGCTGTTGATTTCCTCATCTGCTCGGTCGCCCTGCGCCGCAACTGGACGGTCTTCACGATGGATAAGGATTTTGCGCGCTATGCGCGCCATCTCCCCCTTCGCCTCCACCGGCCCCGGCCCGGTTTGGGCCTAGGGGCTCGGGATTCGGGGCTGGGGACTGGGGGCCCGTAGGATTGCCGATTGAAGATTGCAGATTGGAGGTGGGAGGCGTTAATCGCTGGGGGGTTCCTGGTACTCGCGGACGCGGCCGAGGTTCTCATCTAGCTTGAGCATCATCGAGGGGCTTCGACGGCAATGTCGACGTAGCGCTCGCGCGCCATTTCGGCGCCGTATGCGATGCAGGAGAGGATGTCGTCAGGGGTGAGGTCGGGATAGTCGCGCAGGATCTCCTCCGTGCTCATGCCGCTGGCCAGGAAATCCAGAATCAGCGATACCCAGATGCGATGCCCGCGAATGCAGGGCTTGCCGAAACAAACGTTGGGATTAACGGTGATTCGCGAAAGCAGGCCTTCACGCGTCATTGCAAACACGCTCCCCAAGCACGTACTTCCCGACTCCCAATATAGCACGATGGCAAAGCGGGGAGTAGGAAACAGGAAGCGAGCGAGTAGCGTTGTCTCCCTTAATTCGTTGAAGAATTCACGGACTGGGACGGAAGGGATTGACCACCTTCAGGCGGCGGAAGCGGCGAAACGCCTCGTCGGCAGTGATGATCTCGTAGGCTCCGTGCTCGATCAACAAGGCGGCGATGTGGGCGTCATGCAACACGTTGCCCTCCGGTGCAGAGGTACGCAGAAGTTCAGCCAGAATCTCCCGGTGGCGCTCTCCCTCGGCCAGCCGGACACGGGAAGGCGAGTCGAGCAACGATTCCACGGCTCGCCAAGCCTCACCGAGGGGAGTCGGCGGGTGGAACACCCGGGGATGCGTCACGACCCGCAGGAATTCGTAAATACAGGGCCAGGGTAACACCCACGGTTCGGAGCCCGTGGCGAGCTCGCGGAGAACCTGCAGCGCCTTGCGGTGCTGCGGCGTTTCGTCACGATGGGCATAGATCAGAATGTTGGTGTCAACGCCCCGCATCAGCGGCCATCCATGAGGTCGAATAGTGAGTTGCGATCGTCCAGGCGGACTCCGGGCTGGATGCGCCCGCCACGATGGGGTTTCCAGTTGAAGCGATACTTGGCATTCGGCTCGGGAGCGGCCATGGCCTGGCGCAGGAGGTCGTTCACCAATTCGCGCAAGGTGCGGCCGCGGTGCGCTGCCTGCTGTTTCAGTTCGCCAAGTAGAAGGTCGTCCAGATCGATTGTGGTGCGCATACACAAAAGCATAAGCCTGAAGCACATTGATGTCAAGCCTTGTCGCAGTGGCGGGACAACACGGATGACAGGCCGTCGGCTACGGCGTAGAATGCGAGGGAAGACTTGGGGAGAAACGAGCGGTGAACGTTGTCTTGTCCCCAGAGATCGAGAAGAGGACGAGTCCTCGAAGGAGCACTGCCATGAAAGGCAATACCCTCGTTCCATTGGTTCTGGCCGCCGTGAGCGTATCTTGGACCGGGCCGAGCGTCGCCAGGGGCGGACCCGATGAGGTTCGGGGAATCTCGCAGTCTGACTGTCTGGCCCGCGCCGGACACTTAGTGAAAGTGCTGGACGACTGGACGCAGGGTGGCAGGCGCCACGTCGAGTACAACACCGAGAACTTCTGGAAAGCGCTCGGGTTGAAGCCTGACGACAGCGGCAGCCAGTTCAGGCTGCTTCAGTACTTCGTCAACGAAGACGGCCGATCCTCCGTCCCGCCCCTGCGCACGGGCTGCGAGGTCCGCGTCTACCAGCGAATCAAGGAGTTTGTCGCCAAGCGCGGAGCCGGCGAGCGCCTCGGCATCGACCGCCTGCTGACGATGGGCCTGGACTCCTGCGCCGACTCGAGCGGCAACGCCAATCTTCAGATCGTTCTGCTGACGATCCACAACGTCGAGCGTCTACTGGCTCGGCCTGACGCGTGGCTGGGCGACAATCTCGATGGGAGCCGCCCGGGCACCAATGAAGCTGGTCATCCCGCGAGCGATCCCGCCTATCCCATGATTCGGGACATGCTAGGCTTCGGCTCGAGCGGCGGGAAGATGCTTCCAGAATTGCTGAACGTGCCCCGCCGGCGCCAGGCAGATGGCCCCTTGCGGCCGGCGGGTCAGGTGCTCATAACGAAGTACACGGAGAACCTTTACGATCCTTCAAACGGCGTCTTCGATACCGAGCCGGGAGCTGCCAGCGCTCCCGCGAAGCCTGCGGAGTCGGCGGCTGAGTGGAACGGCGGCTGCCACTACTACTTCTGGCTGGGTGCAACGGCGCGGACCACGCTGGGCGAGGCCGTGGTCCTGGGCGGGCTGCGGGGCGAGATGGCCGCCAAGATGGCAGACAACAAAGGCGCCCAGGGAGCGGTGGAAGTCAGTGACTTCGTCTGCGGCGCGATGTTCGGCAGCGAGGCCTTCAAGGCTCGTAGCAAGTTCCCACCCCTGCCTGGCGCCGCCGTCTGGGTACTCCAGAAGCCGGAGTTTGAGATTAACGATCCCAACACCAACGATTTTGTCTCCGGCAACACAGGCTCGACGCCCACCTCCCACTGGCAGATTGACGAAAAAGGCTTGACCTTCCAAAGCAAGAAGGATGGATTCCACCTCGAGGCCGTCTGGAATCAGCCGCCGCCGCGCATCCGGCAGGGCGACACCTTCGTGTTGCGAATCGAGGTCACCGCCGAAGGGCCGCGCAAGGTCCAGGCGTCGCTCAGCCCGGCCGGTCCCATCTCGGAGTGGGATGTTGAGCCGCTGGAGCATGCGGGCGTTACACAACCCGGCCCCAATGCCCTGCTCCTCACGCTGCCCAACGGCCCTGATAACTCGGCCAAGACCACGGCAACGCTGGCCGCGAACATCACCCTTTCCGGCGCCGGGGGGACCGTCAACCTCGCCACCGGCGAGGGCTCCGGCGCACGGCGGAAGGTCACCGTCAACACTCTTTTCTTGCAGGTGAACATCAACAATTACGCTAAGCTCTACTGGACCTATCTGAAGGAAGGGGCGAAGCCTGGGAGCTTTTAGGGGCGCCTGTTGGCGGGCGCCGTATGGATGGCAGGTGACGCATGCGGAGGAGACGGGGATGTCGAACGAGAAAAGCTACCACATGACCATGGAGGAATTCCGCCAGAATGGTCGGGCGGTCATTGACTGGATTGCTGATTATTATGAGCGCATCGAGTCCTTCCCGGTGTTGGCTCGAGTACAGCCGGGTGAAATCCGTGCCTCGCTCCCGCCGGAACCTCCAGCGAGCGGCGAGTCTTTCGCAGCCCTACTGGGAGATATTGAAAAGTTGATCCTGCCGGGTATAACGCACTGGCAATCGCCCAATTTTTTTGCCTTCTTTCCTTGCAACGCGTCGGCTCCCGCGATCCTCGGCGACTTGCTGTCGTCCGGGCTTGGAATTCAGGGGATGCTGTGGGCCACCAGTCCGGCCTGCACCGAACTCGAAACTCACGTGCTCGACTGGCTCGTCCAGATGCTGGGCTTGCCGGACAAATTCCTTTCCACATCAACAGGCGGAGGCGTTATTCAGGACAGCGCTTCCAGCGCCTCACTCTGCGCGATTTTAGCAGCCCGCGAGCGCTCCACCGGCTACACCAGCAATAAGCAAGGTTGCAAGGGTGAACTCGTCGCCTATGCCTCTCCCCAGGCTCACTCTTCCATCGAAAAAGCCGTGAGGATCGCCGGACTCGGCGACGAAAACCTGCGCCTCATTGATGTTGACGCTCGCTTGGCCATGCGCCCGGATGCTCTGGCGTGGCAAATCGCCGAAGACCGGCGGGCCGGGAAGATTCCCTGCATCGTCTGCGCCACCGTGGGGACCACCTCCTCGAACGCCCTAGACCCTTTGCCGGAAATCGGGCGGATCGCGAAGGCGCAAGGCATTTGGCTTCACGTTGATTCTGCCATGTCCGGCACGGCCGCGCTCTGCCCTGAATTCCGGTACATCAACGAGGGCCTGGAGCTGGCGGATAGCTACTGCTTCAATCCTCACAAGTGGATGTTCACGAATTTCGATTGCGACTGCTTCTACGTGGCCAACCGCAAAGCGCTGATCGATGCCTTATCCATTCTGCCGGATTACCTCCGCAACAAGGCCACCGAGTCGGGCGCGGTCATCGACTATCGCGACTGGCAGGTGCCGCTGGGGAGACGCTTCCGGTCGTTGAAGCTCTGGTTCGTGATTCGGCACTACGGGGTGGAGGGTTTGCGTCACCACGTTCGCCGCCACGTGGCCTTGGCCCAGGAGTTTGCCTCCTGGGTGCAACAGGACAGGCGATTCGAGCTGGCTGCCCCCGCTCCATTAAACCTGGTGTGCTTTCGCCACCGCGCGGGGGACGCCTTCAACGAAGCGTTGCTGGATTCCCTCAATCGAAGTGGCGATCTCTATTTGACCCACACCAAGCTGAACGGGCGTTATATCATCCGCTTCTGCGTCGGCCAGACCTATACCGAATCTCGTCACGTGGAACGAGCCTGGGAACGGATTCGCGAAGAAACCGCGAGGCTGGAATCTCGCGGGGGATGGTAGCGCAGCTGAGTCGGACGACTACCACACACGGCACATCTTTGCACGCACCATCGGCTGGCCGGGCTTGCAGCCGAATGCCTGCCGGAACTGGGGCAAGTCGGAAACGATGCCGTTGACGCGGTACTTGCCGGGTGAGTGTGGATTGGTGATGGCGTTCACACGCAGATTTTCTGGCCGCTCGTTCTCGCAGGCCCACTGCCCGAACCCGATGAAGAAGCGCTGATCGGGAGTGAAGCCGTCGATGGGCTTCAGGTCCTGTCCCTTGGTCGCGTTCTTCCACGCGATGTAGGCGAGCAACTCCCCGCCAAGGTCGGCCACATCTTCGCCACTGGTCAGCTTACTGTTGATGTGGATATCGTCCACTACGATGTATTGCGCGTACTGTTGCCGGACACAGGCGATGCGCGTGTCGAATTGGGCGGCGTCTTCCTTGGTCCACCAATCGCGCAGATTCCCCTTGGCATCGAACTGGCGTCCCTCATCGTCGAAGCCGTGGGTCAACTCGTGCCCGATCGTTCCCCCGGTGTTGCCATAGTTGGGAGCGTCATCCATCTTGGGATCGAAGAGGGGCGGCTGCAGCACGCCGGCCGGGAAATTGATATCGTCCATCTGCGGATCGTAATAAGCGTCGACGGTGGGTGGAGTCATTTCCCACTCGCCGCGATCGACGGGTTTCCCGATCTTCGCCAATTGCCGTTTGGATTCAAAGATGGTGCTGCGGCGCACGTTGCCGGCGAAATCGCCTCGCACGATCTCAAGCGAGCTGTAATCGCGCCACTTGTCGGGATAGCCGATTTTGTTGACGATGCTGTGAAGCTTTTCCAGGGCTTGCTGTTTGCTTGCCGGGCCCATCCACGGCAAGCCTCTCAGGTCGTCCTCCATGGCCGCCTCGATCTCACGGGTCATCTTCACGGTGCGGGCCTTGACGTCGGGGCCAAACGTTTTAGCCACGAACACCTGTCCCAGCGCCTCCCCCAAATCGCGATCGACCCACTGTACGCAGCGCTTCCATCGCGGCTGCATGACGTCGACGCCGCGCAGCGTGTGGCTGTAGAAACCAAAGTTTTCCTGTTGAAACTTCAGCGAGAGATAAGGAGCCCAGGCGTGCGCCAGATGCCAGCGCAGATAAGTCTTCCAGTCGTCGAGGCTTATACTCTGGATCAGCCGGTCCATCTCCCGATAGAACTCCGGTTCAGTGACGTTGAAGGTCGCGACGTCCGGCAAGCCTTGTGCTGCCAAGTACGTGTCCCAGTCGAAGTCCGGCGTGCGGGCTTTCAAGTGCCCACGATCCATTTTGTGGAACAGGTTATAGGGGTCGCGCTTCTGCACCTGCGTCAGGGACTTCTCGGCCAGCGCCGTCTCGATGGCCATTACCGTTTTGGCTTCCCCGGCAGCCGCGCCCGCCGTGTCGCCCATCAATTCGAACATTTTCTGCACGTGGCCTAGGTACTGGCCGCGAATCTCCTGCGACTTGGGATCGGCCTTGGTGTAGTAATCGCGGTCCGGGAGGCCGAGTCCGCCTGCCTCGGCAAAGGCGATCACCTGCGATGAGTCCGCGTAGTCCTGATTGGAGCCGAAGCCGAAGAGCATCCCGCTGCCCCAGACGGCTAGATGTTCCTGGCCGAGGTACCTCCCCAGCTCTGACTTCGACTTCAGCGCGGCAATCTCTCCCAGGCCGGTTTGGAGGGGAGTCGCGCCGAGCCTCTCGATGGCAGGCTCATCCATGCACGCCTGGAAAAAGTCGCCGATCTTCTGCTCGGAGGCATTGCGGGGGTGACCCGGGTCGGCAGCCTCCTCCAGCAGGCCCCAAAGGAATTGTTCGTTCTCGTCGGCGAGTTTGGAATACACACTCCAGCTCGGCTGGTCGGGCGGGATGGGGTTGGTCTTCATCCATGTGCCGCAGACAAACTGGTAGAAATCGACGCAAGGGTCGGCGGTCCGGTCCATCGAGTCGAGATCGAGGCTCGGTGTGTAGGGCAGAGAATGGATCGGATGCTTCCCGCCCTGCGCCGCCGGATCCCCCGGTGATGAAGTCTGGAGGCTTTCGCCATCAGGGGTGGATTGTGGTTGAGTCTGGAAAAGAAGCAGAATGGCGAGCGCGAGTAGGCCAAGCCGCAATGAGTATCGAGCCATGAACCCTCCTTAAAGTAAGACGCATTCGGCCCGGACGCGCCGGGCTAATTTTCTCACCCTTGTTTTTCCCCCCACCCGCTGCCCCATTCACTCGTGGCATGAAGCAGGGGACGTGGTATGAGGCGGAGCAGGACGACAATGAACTTATAGCGCCAGCCGGGCACCACGAACAGTTGGCCGCGCTTGAGGCCCTCGATGGAAGCGTCCACCACCTGCTCGACGGGAGTCCACCAGCTTGCGGGAACTCGTTTGCGGTCGAATCCCATGACGTCGTGAAACTCCGTCAGCGTATAGCCGGGGCAGAGCGCCTGCACGCGCACCGGCGAGCGGGCCTGCTTCAATTCCAGGTAGAGCCCTTCGGTGAAGCAGTTGATCCACGCCTTGGTTGCGTAGTAGCTGAGGCTGCCAGGCCGGCAGATGAACGCCGCCACCGAGGAGACGTTAACCAGCGCGCCCTTGCCGCGCGCTGTCATTTTGCGAAGCGCCGCGTGGGAGAGGCGCAGGGTGGCCATCACGTGCAGGCGGTGCATGGCGTCCTGAACTTCTACCGGTGATTCGTAGAATCGTCCTCCGCTCCCGAAACCGGCGTTGTTAAGCAGGAATTCGAGATGCTCCTCGTGTGCGATTCGGTCTTCGACCGCTTTCAGGTCGGCGTCGCTCGTGAGGTCGGCGGGCAAAGGTTCGGCCCGCACGCCGTGGCGGCTCGTGAGTTCTGCGGCCAATTCCTCCAGGCGACCCACGCGCCGGGCCACCAGGAGCAGGTCGTACCCTTGCGCGGCCAGCCGGCGGGCATAAGCAGCTCCAATACCGGCCGAAGCCCCCGTCACCAGCGCTACAGGTCGTTTAGTTGTCATCGGTTCATCCTCCTCGCGTCCAATCACGGATCATCGAGGTCTACGGGTTTTTCTTCTTCTTAACGAGCCCGGTTACGCCTTGCGCAGGATTCGCAGGCTGCTGTTGCTGACCCGGAGCACCCTTTTGGCCCGCCAGCGCTCCCGTGATGGCGCCCAATTGGCTGCCGGCGCCGCCTGACTTCAGTGTGAACTTGGGATTTCGCAATGTCCCAACTAGATTGAAGGGGAAAATCATCTTGCCATTGGCAACAGTTGCGCCTGAAATGCCTCCTAGAATACTGGTGAGGGCGTTCTGGCTGGCGGCAACTTTTGCCACGCCTTGATAATCGAGGCTGCCTTCCCCGGCCAGGGCAAGGCTCCCGGAGCCGTCCACGTCAACTCCGTTGCCAACGATAGTGGCTTTGGTGGTGTTAATCCGATTGTTTGCGATGGTGAAATCTATGGCGATGGAGGAGAAGGAACCAGGATCGCCGGAGGCCGGACCCATCTTCGCAACCCGGGCCAGTTGCAGCAGATTCTTGTTCAACTGCAAACTGGGCAACTTCCCATTGCGGATGGTCATTTGCCCGGAGCCGCGAATTCCCGCCAGGGGGTCGGGTGAGTGGCTCACTTGGCCATCAAGTTTCACAGTTCCCTCGAGCGTGCCGGTCATTTTCCCACGGGCATCCGGGAATGCATCCAGCAACTTCGCCACGTTCACGCCGCCCAGTTTCGCATCGGTGTTGTAATGGGGGTTCTGGCCTGCTAACGAGAAGGAAAGGTTCCCGACGGCGTGGCCGTCATAACATTTAAAGTCCAGGCCGTCGAAGAAGACTTGCTTGGTGAAAAGACGGAGTTTGGATTTAACATTGGTCACGACCAGATTCATGACATGCAAAGAGTCCATCTTGAGCCTTCCTTCCGCCACGAGCTTGGCGCCCTGGTCGGTGGCGTAGGCGACAGACGTGAGCCAACCAGCTTCAGAAACCGCTTCGGGTTTACCAGGGACAGCATCGGGGTGGACTGAGGCAGATTCAGTGAGGGCGTTGAGGTCGACCTGCCGCAGTTGGCTCGAAACGCCATCCGCTTCAATGAAAACCGGGCCCGAACCCCCGGAGGGCAAAAGGTTCGCGACACTTAGCTTGCCCTTGGTGATGTTGACGTTGGAGATGGTTCCCAGCGCAAACAAGGGCTTTTGCCCCGGCGGGTCAGGGGCGGCTTTGGCTGAAGAAGGCTTACTCTGGAAGTTCCAGTTACCCTTGACGTCGGAAAGCAGGCTGATTGCAGGCGCGTCCAGGTCCAGCGATTTGATGACCACCTGGTGGTCCCAAAGCCCACCGGCGTCAACCACGGCGTAAATCCGTTGAGCCTTCACGAAGTAACCCTGGGGGAATCCCGAGGGGTTTTTGAGAGCGAAATCATCCACGCGGATGGAAAGGCTTGGAAAGACGGTGAGAGCAAGATGCCCAATCTCAGCGGGCTTGCCCGTCTGCTCTTCGATTAGCGATGCGACCTGCGGGCGATAGCGGTCCACATCGAAGAGCAGGGGAACTATGACCACAAGAGCAACAAGCGTGAGGACCAGGAAGATCAGGATGCCAAGGATGACCTTCTTGCGTGTAGACATGGAGCTCCCTCTTTGTTTGCCAAGGCGAATGTGCCACCTGGGCCCTCTTCAATCTCGATAAGAGCCCCAAATCACTCCTCGCCTGGCGTTGGAAGTGGATCCAGCGGCCTGTAGTTTTACACCGAGCCTCTCTATTGGGGTGTGGCTGGAGATATCTTCGCCTTCTCCTCGACCCTTACGCGGCTCAACTTGGCGGTGTAATAATCAAAAAAGGGTTTGTTCGGTGGTGCTGCCTGAACTGTCTCAACAAACTCCTGAGGGTCTATGCGCTTGATGACCGTGCGAAAGAGCCATCCCGGCGGAGGCTGCTCGCCTCCCTCTGGATTGATGTGTGTTTCCTGCCCTTCAACCGTCACCCGGTATCGCGTGATGAAACCGTTGCTGGAAAAGGTGCGCAGCAAAAAGCCGACTGCTCCCCGGTCCGAGGTGAGGACGCCCATCCATGATTCTTTCATGGCCGGGGAAGTCTTGGTCGCCTGGAAAGATGCTTCCCCGCGTAGGAGCATGACTCGGTTATCCAGTTCATAGCTGGCGGACAAGCGGATTTCACCTGGGGCTCTCCGGTCAGTGATGCTTCCGGTCCATTCCCCCACCAGCCAGTCCACTTGGGAGAAGTCCGGCTTCGGCGGCAGGGGGATTTGGTAGGTAGTGGGCGGTTTCTCCTTGGCGACGAGGCATACGGCTCCGGCGAGGCAAGCGAGGGTAAGAATGGCGACGGTCATCGCGTTAGGCGAGTGAGGCTTGGCGCGGTGCTGCCAGCGCCGTAGCCCGCCGAACCCGGATGAAAACCCGATGCGTGCGCTCATATGAGAAAACCCGGGAGTCCACGAGGCGGGACGCCCTAAGCCGGGCCGATGTCGAGGTGTCGCCCTCCCCCCGTCGGAATCGTTCTAGACTTCGGGTTCCGGCCTGCGGAGCAATGCAAACCAACTCATGGCGCCCTGGCAATTATACTTGCTTATTTGCTTCCCACCAAGCGGAGGCGTCCTGTGAAAGCTCTGCCCTGGCCCCCTGCGAAAGCGAAGGGACTGACAAAGGTGTTGACCGCATTGGGATTGTCGTGGTTGGTGGCATTGATGGCGCTAGCGCGGAGAGCCCACGTCTGGCCGTGGAACCGGAACCGCTTCTCGAGGCCAACGTCCAGCTCGAAGTAGTTGGGGAAGCGGAATTGGCCTGGCGCGTATTTGAGTTGCTGCTGTTCATTCACGTCATCGAACGGGAAACCCGACCGGTATTCAACCCGATAAGTCAGGAACAAGCCCCAAAACGGAATAGGGGACCGCCCCCAGGAGATCAAGCGATTCGGGGCATCCCACAAGAGCGGTCCCGGGGCCTGGGGAACAAAATAGGGAGTTGTGAGGGAGTAATCCAGGGCTTCGTTGCTGCGGGCGCTGGAGCGGGTATAATCCCCATATATCTCGGCCTTGTTTCTAAAGACCCGGCGAGCCCAAACCTCACCGGAACTGTAGCGGTCGCGCCGGTGGTCCTGAAACAGAAACACCCCTCCCAGGGGAGCGGGTTGGATGTCTTCATAAGCGAATCCATCGCCTTCCACACGGCGCAGGAGAGTAACGCCCGTGAAGGTATTGGACCCCAGCTTTTGTTCCCACTCGACACTGCTGGTGTTGAAGCGCGGCTGCTGAAGGCCGCTGGAAGGCAACAAGAACTGCGTAATCGCAGGGCCCAGGACCGGCGTCGTCCCGGTTTGGTCATAAACGGTGTCAGTCCGCTCTTGATCGAGCCCCTCACCCCAAAGGGCCATGTTGATCGGCCGGTAGTAGATTCCCCAGCCTACTGAGATTTTGGTCCGATCATCACGGAAGGGGAGGAGATTGGCGGCCAGCCGCGGGCCGAGCACTGTCTTTCCCACTAAGGTATCCCAATCCGCTCTCCCTCCGATCGCTACGACCAGAGGGCGAAGGACTCGCCAGGTATCTTGCAGGTAAAAACCCAACTGCGTATTGCTGAGGCGATAATAAGGCGTTCCACTAAATGTGGTGAGAAGCAGCAAGGTGTTGTCGGCGCTGAGCGTCTGAATCGGATTGCGCACCGCCCCTTGAGAAAAAGCCAATCCATCGGCGTTGAAGCCCGCCCTCACCTCGTGGGTGCCGTTCCAGTGAAGGGAGGAAAGACTCAATTGACCGATAGACTGCAGGCGGTGGCTGCGCTGTTGCAATCCCTCGAAGTAATTACCTGAAGCCGTGAGAGGCTGGATGATGTACGGCTCAGCGCCGAGCGGGGCGAGATGGCCCGTGTTATCGTCTATGGCCGCACCCAGCTCAAACATGTTCCTGCCAAAGAAAACTTGGTCCTTGGCAGAGACAAAGGTGCGCCGGGCGTGCCAATCGGTGGTGGTGGAAAGGGGAGTAAACAGGCTGAGACCAAGATGGGAATCCGCCGTCACGTTGTACAGGAAGTTCCCTTGAAGAATGTTGGTTGGCGTCAGGTTCATCTGGACCCGGAAGAGATTGTCCCCTGACCATTGCTGTTGCGTGTTGGCGTTGCGGGGCAGTTCTTTAATCAAGGAAAAGGTGTGCTGAATGCTGATGCCGTCGGAGAACCAGGCCCGGCCCTTGTGCAACGGACCCGAGAAGTTGAATCGCGGGTACCAATTTCCAAGATGCAGACCTTGCTGGAGATTGACGGCCGGGAAGAAGTCTGTGGTCCCGAATCTCCATCGGTCGTCGCCGACATACGTGTTGAGCTCCATCACTGCACCGGCGGCGTGGGCATACTGCGCGCCATAGCGACCGCTCGCCACCTGCACTTCGCGCACGCTGTCTATATCTAACCGGCTGGTCAGTTCGCCCGTCACCGGATCACCGATTTCGAAACCGTCCAGCAAATACTCGGCATCCCCTGATCGTCCTCCGGCCACGTGGATTGCCCCGGAGTTGTCCTGCACTACCCCCGCAATCGCTGGTAAGTAAGCTGCCAGATCATGCGTGCTGTAGGCGGGAATATCCAGAATGTCTTGGGCATCCAAAGTCTCCCGGTGCTCGGGCTGCAAGGGATCGATTTGCTTGGTCGAGGAACGGACTTCGACACTTTCGTGCACCTCAAATTCGTGGCTGAGGGTAAAGGAGACTTCGTTGGTTCCTTCCTGCAATGGCACGTGCTGGTCGGTGAGGCGGAAATAATCAGGCTTGCTGAGGTTTACAAGGTACTCGCCCGGCGTGGGAACAAGAACTTCAAAATGGCCGGTGTCGTCCGAATAGGCGTGTTGAGCGCTTCCGCCCGGAGACTTCACCACAATCTCGACGCCACTTACTGGGACTCCATTTTCGTCGGTGATACTGCCCTTCAATTGAACAGCCGCTGTTGCTTTGGCCGCCGCGAGCGCTAACATTAATATAGCCAAGCGTGAACTAGCGTTGCACAGAGACATTACGAGTGTTCTTTACTATAGGATCTCCCCGCTTCGGAGTCGGTAGCAGCATCGAGCGCCGCACCCTATCTTGGACCTGGCTAAGGACAGCATCTCGCGGATTTTCGAATTGCCGCTTTAGCAATCAACAATCAAAAGCTGGTCTTCGCTTGCGACCGAAAGCCGCACTGCCCAGCCCATCCGCTATTCTAATTGACGCGCGGCTCAGAGTGAAGTGAAAGCGGGACTTGGGGCCATCCCCTTCTCCTGGCGCGAAGGAAGAATTCACCACAGAGCGCACAGCGCGGCCTAGTGGCCGCAACCAAAGACCGGGGTTTCATTGCCGATTGTCGATTGCCGATTGGCGATTGAAATCCCAAGGCGTTTCCCGATCTGCGTATCATTGTGA
>JBEKME010000047.1:0-45244 GCA_050008675.1 Terriglobia bacterium | reverse complement strand
ATGATAGGGGGGAGACTTAGGAATGAGCAGGGAGTGGGTGGAATGTGTGCCATCTTTAACTAGACCTTGCTATGGCACAAAAACCCACGGGAGCGGCGAGCGTTCGCATAACGGATCTAATCATCTGTCGCCCCGAAATCGCTGCCTACGGGGTCGGTATGATTAATGGGGTGCCATCCGTGGGCGGCGGGCACCAAAACCGTGCCCTTGCCCACGGCTACTCAATTTCAACCCCTTCGGGGTTGGGGCGGCGACCGGGACGGACGCAAAGCGACGCCAGGGGTCAACGATTTCGGGCCGGCGGATGATTAGATCAGTTATGCGAACACGCGCCTCTCCGAGGGTTGTTGTGCCATAGAATGGTCTAATTAACTAAGGCACACTCGCTCGAGCTTCCCCCCTCGCTTCTCTTTTACATCATCCCTATTATCTCCGTCATGATTGCGGTTATCCCCTTGACTTTCTGTAGCGTGTGTGCCATATTTTAATGGACTAATTCTGGCACACTCTGCCGCGGAGGCCCGCCATGATTCCTCTCCAGTTGTTCAAGCAACGCATCCAAAGTCCATCCGGCTCCTTACCCATTGCCGAAAACGATGAAATCACCCGTAAACTCGCCATGCTGATCGAGGGCGAATGCGGCTCGCAAGGCATTGACCATGCCGCCGCCAAATTCGGCTTTAGCCGTCAACGTTACTTCCAGCTGCGCACCCTTTTTCTGCAAAAAGGCGGCCCTGCCCTCCTCCGCGCCAAACGCGGCCCCAAATCCTATTATCGACGCACCCAGGAACTCGTCTGCCAAGTCATCCGTCACCGCTTCCTGGATCCGGAAGCCAGCACCGAAGTCATCGCGCAAAAACTCCGACAGTGTAACTTCCGCATCAGTAAACGCACCGTCGACCGCGTCATTGCGCAGTTCGGACTGCAAAAAAAAACTCTATCAGTTCCACCCCCAACGTCCCCCCGTGGAGCTGGAAACCTTTCGAACCGTCCGCCAAGATCGCCGCGAAAAGCTCGACCACCTCAGCGTCGAACGCGGCGTCCGCCAACTCCTGGCCGATAAGGTCTCCGGTAATCTGGTCGGCCTCTGGCTGCTCGTACCCGAATACTTGCGCTTGGGTACCTGGGATCTGCTCAGCGGCTGGGCCGGACCCTCCCCTTCCGACCTCTCCGCCCGCCTGGCCTTGCAACTCGCTCATGAAACCGCCCTGGGAGTCGTGCACCTCCGTACCACCCGCACCCTGACCCAAAAAGGCTTCGAACTCCTCAATGGTCTGCCCTTTGTCGCTTCCGATCAAAGTGTCCACGATCTACTTCAGGCCCCTACCGTGGGGGATGCGCAAGAGCTGCAACTCGCCCTCGGTTGCCTGCGTCGTGCCCGCGGCCACTTCCAAGGCCGCCTCCTGGCGCTAGACCCGCACCGCTTGCCTAGCACCAGCAAACGGCAGATGCCGCGTTAGCGTGATAACACCACCCTCCGCCCCTACAGGGTCTCCACCACCTTCTTCTGCCTCGACGCCGAAACCCATCAGCCAATCTGCTTCTGTCTCACCTCCTCGGCCATGACGGTCACGCAGATCACGCCTCCCCTGCTTCACCTCGCCGCCCGCATCTTGAACCCCTGGGCAGAATCCAAACCCCTGGTCCTCGCCGATACGGAACACTATACGGAGGAACTTTTTCAGTCCCTGTCGGTGCATACCCCTTTCGATCTCTTGGTTCCTATGCGCAACACCCAACAGCTAACGGCTTCGCTCCAAGCCATCCCGCCGCAAGAGTTTCATCCACGCTGGGCGGGATGGGCCACCACGCATCGTCCTTTCCACTTCCAGCAACACCCCGAAACCACCTACTGCCAACTCGTGCAGCGCTCCGGAGAAATTCCCCAAAATTTCCACTATAAAGCCTTTCTGGCTACACGCTACCGTGACGAGGTTCTCGACTTGGCCATCAACTACCCTCAACGCTGGCATGTCGAGGAATTCTTCAATGCCTATCAGTCCTTGGGCTGGAAACGTGCCGGTACCCTGAACCTCAACATCCGCTTTGGTCAAATGTCCATGGCCCTCATCGCCCAAACCGCCTGTGACCAGCTTCGCCAGCGCCTCGGAGATCCCTTCGCCTCCTGGGATGCTCCCCACTTCGCCTCAGCCATCTTTCAGGGAATCGATGGCGATATTCGGGTTCGCGACAACACCATCGTCGTCACTCTCTACAACGCACCCAATCCTGACCTCCTAAAAAAACACTATGAGAACTTGCCCGGGATCCTCGAGCGCCAAAACGTTGATCCCCGCATTCCTTGGCTCTGCAACTTCAAGCTGGACTTCCACTTTCGATAGTGCAAGTCTAATCATCTGCCGCCCCGAAATCGTTGCCAGGGGTGATCGCGCTTTGCGGGACCCCACCCACCAAGCCACCCGCTTTCCGCGGGGCGTTTGACTCTCTGCCTCTCGGCGTCTCTGCGTTGAACTCCACGGTCGAGTGAGGGACTTACCGCTACTTCACCTTCGTCGCTGTCACTTCAATTTCATAACGCCGATTGGTTACGACATCGTCCATGCTGGCGACAAGTGTGGGCTTGCCGGGTGTCACGATGGACTCAACTTCGGTCCTCTCCGTCCGAAACACGGGGTTGAAGGTGGGGGCCGTCTCTGTCTGTGGTGCAAGACTGGAGAATTCCACAAGGATAGCAAGTGCTATGCTATCCTCTCGTTCACGAGGGCGGCAGTCGATGTTCATGCCGACGTTTTGGTACTGAAATTGCTTTTCGGCGGATTGGTACGGCACCCTGTTTCCAACTCGAATTTTGGCCCAATCGCCATCTTCAACCACCATCATGTAGTTTCGAGAATTCAATCGCTTCCCGGCCTCGATCTCTCGCACGTTAAGTTCGATACGGTATGCCACCACGGGTTTCTGCTCTGTCGTGGCCGCCTCTTTGCCTTTTTCTTGCTGAGCCGATGCTGAGTTCGGAATCAGCGGCAGGCAGAAAGCCATTACCGCGATTGCCAATCTTATTGATATGGCCCTTCTCATAAGTTCCTCCTCACTTTCCCTTTTCGGGTTGAGAGTCATCGAGCGGCTCTATTTGCAGGGCGGCAACAATGATTCTCGGGATTTCTAAGCTGCCAACGCTATTCTCATCTGTTCCTGGAATTGAATCAGGCTTGGCTGTTTTGTTGAAGTAAGCCAGCAAAAGCTTCTCTTGCTCGGTGAGTGGCAAGGGAGTGGGAAATTGCTCCGGCCGTGAGCGGCGCGTCGCAACCCTGCGGACCTCCCGTGCAGGTCTGCGAGGGCTCAGCAACAGTCGCTGTCGAGAGACCATGGGTGACGCAGGCTGCGTTGCGGTCGGCTGGGGCAGCGAGGCGCTGGGTGTGGGTTGTCGAAGTTGAGGGGGGGCGAAATGCAGCGTCAAAGCGATAACAGCCACTATTCCTGCGCATACCGCCACGGCCCAACCCAACCAGCGAAGCCGCGCCGCGCGCTCTTGGGTCCGAACCCCCGCCAGGATTCGCATCTCGAGCCCTGAGCGTGGCTCTTCGCCTCGATATTGCTTCAGCGAGGCCTCGAGCAATTCGTCCACGAATGGGTTTGGTTCGTCATCGTGCATGTTTAGGCTCCAACAGGGCCGCGAGTTTCGCCCGCAAGATTTCGCGTGCCCGCAGCAATCGGGTCCGGACTGACCCTTCCGGGATTCCCAGCACCTGCGAGATTTCCGCCGACGTGAGCTCTTCTGTCGTCGAGAGAATCAACGCCTCGCGGAAATCCCGGGGAA
Organism: Terriglobia bacterium; assembly: GCA_050008675.1. Lineage (GTDB taxonomy): Bacteria > Acidobacteriota > Terriglobia > UBA7540 > UBA7540 > CAVROP01. Next base: position 41,466 of record JBEKME010000047.1, on the reverse strand, counting down.
GTGAACTGACAAGCCGCTCCAGCAGCGACATCATCTGACGGCTGGCGGCGATTTCATCCGCCGGTGCGCCGTCTGCCCGCAGTTTGCTCACAACCTCAGCCGCCTCCTCGAGCGCGACCTCGGCCGGCATTCTCTTTCGGTCCAGCGCCACCCGCCACGCAACGGTCGCCAGCCATGCTCGCCGGTCGCGTATCTCCGCCCAGCGTTTGCGGTGTCGCAGGAAACGCAGAAAGGTCTCTTGCGCAACGTCTTCCGCATCGTGATGGTTCCGCAACACCGAATACGCGATTTTGTAGACGAGCCGGGCCTGTTCCCGAACTGTAGCCTCGAGCTCGCCCCCGCTGGCATCGGTTGTCGAAACGGACTCGCTCAAAATCACCTGCCCGGCATCGATCATCGCGGCCCTCTTATGGAAAGACGGCATTATCCACCAAAGCGTTCAGATAAATTTGCGGGAATGCCAGCCAAACGGATTTGAAATTCTCTGCCCTCATGAGGTAGTCGAGGGTCGACAGTCGAAAGTCGAAAAGGGCGATACCGCAAAATTGTGTGCGACAACCTGCACGGAGTTTGGCGGTAAGAATCTAAGGCGCTGTCATGGAATATACTTGGCAGACCAAAGAATGGCATGTTGCAGCGCTGGGGATAGAAAGCGTACCATACTCTCAAATCCTGTATTACAGGGGCCAGCATGGGGCTCTACGAAGAAGCTATAAACCGCCTGATACGGTTGGCTTGGTATTCCTGTCTTCGAGAATGTCTAACCTCATGCTGGGATGTTTTTTCCGTTTCTTATGCTCATTGAATACAAAACCCTGCTTTTCATACCACGAAACTGACATTTCGTAGGCATCCACAGTGATGAATCGACATCCTACATTCAACTCCTCATTCATCCTAAAGGCGATGCCAAGACAATAGATCATCAAAGCATCTCCTACTCCCTGACGCTGATAATCTTTGTGTACGGCAATCCTGCCAATCTTCAAAGCCGGAAAATGAACGATTTTCTTGTGGAAAGGCAGCCAACTCTCTTTTTCTCTTGTTTCTAGGATAATCGAATCTGCCAGGAGTGTTACGAATGCAATAATCTCTCCACGGTATTTAGCCAAGCGGGTGTGAGAGAGGTAGTGCTTTTGATAATTGAAGCAGTCTGTTCTTACGAAATCGTTCAGATCATCGTCAGAACAGTCAAACCTGGAGATGTCGTGTTGGGGATCGGCTCGAACCAGCTCGAGATCATCTAGAGTGATAGGCATACACTTCTAGCGTCTGAGCCCTCTATTTGTCTTTCTCGGCTTTCTTGCTTTGAAGGGCAGCGGTCTTTAGGAAAGCGATGCGCTCTTTCGTGACAACAACACTTTCGGCCCTACGCAGAAGCGCCTCTGCATCCTTTCCCTTCAAAATCGGAGTAGCTTCTATAGGGCGTGCCATGATACTTCTCCTCTGTCCATCGTGACCGCGATAAAACAGCAAGTAATTCTCAGAGTAAGCCAAACCCGTTGGGTTCGTCAACGTAAATTCTGGTTCGCCGAGTTGGACCGCTTCACCGATGTGCCATTTCATGGAAGACGGTCGCCATCAACCGCGCATGCCCAAGGCAGGAGACTTGTTCACGATTGCCGGTTGCTGATTGCCGATTGTCGATTGGAAAAGCGATGTGGCGAATTGCCCCGCTGTCGATCGACAATCGGCAATCGAAAATTGGCAATACCAGCCATCCTCGGCCGAACGAAGATCGCAGAGATACTTCGAAAGCAGAGAAGAAGTCTGAGCCTGGTGCTACAGCGTGGCCAGTAAAGCCGCCAGCAATGCTGCCCGCCGGGGCAGCTCGGGGATGAGAATGTGCTCGTGGCGCGCGTGGGCGCCATCGCCGACCGCGCCCAGACCGTCGAGCGTTGGGACGCCCAGCGCCGCCGTGAAATTGCCGTCTGAGCCGCCACCGGTTGAGGCTTCGGTTAGATCCATGCCCATTGCCCGCCCCAACACGCGCGCCTTTCGGAAGAGCGCGGCGGCCATCTTCCTCTCCATAGGCGGACGGTTGATGCCGCCTTCGATCTCCAGTCGCGCTTCCGGATGGCATGGCTTAAGTCTGCGAACCTGATGCTCGATCACCGCTCGGTCTCGCAGCCGCGGGATGCGCACGTCTATCCACGCCGTGGCGCGCTCAGGAACAACGTTGGACCGGGTGCCGCCTTCGATTCTGCCAACGTTGACCGTCAGCCCTTGCCGCGGGCGTGCCATTGCTTCGACGCGCAACAGTTGCCGGGTCAATTCCGAGATGGCGTTCACGCCAGCCACCGGATTCACTCCCGCGTGCGCCGAGCGGCCGTGAACGGTAATCTTGAACTCGCCCACCCCTTTTCGGGCAGTCTTGAGCGCGCCGCCGGCCGCGGCCGGCTCCAACACTAACACGGCGCGCGCGCGCCGCGCCTCCGCCAGAATCTCCTTGCGAAAAGCTACACTGGACACTTCCTCGTCAGAGTTCAGAAAGAAGTGAATGGGACCAGATGGCGAAATTTTCAGCGCTTGCAAGGCTCGAATCGCCCAGAGACCGATGATGATCCCGGACTTCATATCGAAGATTCCAGGCCCGAATGCCCGCTCACCGCGCACTCTGAAAGGCATCTGCGCTAGAGTCCCGATCTCCCATACCGTATCCAAGTGGCCGAGTAGCAGAATCGGCTTCTGTTTACGTTCACCTGCCCAAAACTCAGCCGAAACAGCGCATCCCGCTACCGGATGTTTAAGCAGGTGAGTCTTTCCTGCGCACTGCCTGCATTCCTCAGCGAGGAAGCGTGCAAGCCGGTCTACCCCAGGCTTTGAGCTGCTCGGCGATTCCATCTCTACGGTCTGCCGGAGGCACTGAAGCATGGGCCGCAGCTCGGATTGACAAGCGTCGAGCAAAGACTTCACATCCATCGTTTCACCTCCGGCCAAGAATATTGCCGATTTTCGATTGCCGAGTGCCGATTGCTGAGGGAGAGCTGAAGGAGTCGCCACACGTCCTTTCAATCGTCAATCGGCGATCAGCAATCGGCAATGAAAACCTAGCGTTGGGTTGCGGCCCTCGGCCCGCACTGTACTACATTTCTTGCTGACAATCCCCCGGCTTCATCTTATTCTAAATAGTCAGGAAACCACAGTGGCCACGTGGGAAGATTTGGGCGTCACAGGAAGGAATCCTAACCTTGAACAAAGTTTCGTTCGCTCTGGTAATCCATTCCCACCAGCCCGTGGGGAACTTCGACCACGTCATCGAAGAAGCTTACCAGAGGGCTTACGCGCCCTTCGTGCAAATCCTCCTCCAGCATCCGCGCGTCCGGCTCAGCCTCCATTACTCCGGGATATTGCTCGAATGGTTGGAAAAACGCCACCCGGAGTTTTTCGATCAGCTCCGCGAGTTGTCCGGGCGCGGACAGGTGGAGCTTCTGGGGGGCGGCTACTACGAGCCGATACTGCCGTCCATTCCTGACGCCGACAAGATCTCGCAGCTCCGCAAGTTGGCGGATTACCTTCAACAGCATTGGGGAAAAGCGCCCCGAGGCGCTTGGGTCGCGGAGCGGGTCTGGGAGCCGGGCCTGGCGCGTCCACTGGCAGAAGCCGGCGTCGAGTACGTGGTGCTGGATGACACTCATTTTCTGGCAGCGGGACTGGAGCCGGCACGCTTGCACGGGATCTACATCACAGAAGACCAGGGTGAGCCACTCCGCCTGGTGCCCAGCTTGAAGTCCTTCCGCTACACGATCCCCTTCCAGGAACCGGAGGAAACTCTGCGGATACTCCGTAAAGGCAGGAACCACCCTGGCCAGCTTTTCGCCATGGGAGATGATTGCGAAAAATTTGGTGTATGGCCAGGAACTTACGACCATGTGTACCAGAACGGTTGGCTTAAGAGATTCCTCGAAGCGCTTGAAGGGGCCGACGAATGGCTGGAAACGACCACCGTTTCGGATTACATTGCTTCTCATGCTCCGCTAGGACGAGTCTATCTTCCCACCGCTGCTTACGCGGAAATGATGGAGTGGGCTTTACCCTCAGCAGCCTCCTCTGAGTTTAAGGCCTGCCTGGATGAAACCGAGAAGATGCCTTCCGGAGAACGCTTCCGGCGCTTCCTTCAGGGTGGATTTTGGCGCAACTTCCTGAGCAAGTATCCCGAGTCCAATCAAATCCAAAAACTCATGTTCTCTCTGAGCCGGCGCTGGCATGAACTAAACGGGGCTCGGCCTACAGACGAAGAGAAAGCACGCCTCCTGACCGAGGCGCAGAGCCACGTGCTTGCTTCGCAGTGCAACGACGCCTATTGGCATGGAGTTTTCGGCGGCCTTTATGCCCCCCACCTCCGCAGCGCCTTGTTTCGCAACCTGATTCGGGCCGAGGTTTTGTTGGACAAGGTCGAAGGCCTCACCAGCAATCCTTCTATGCGTGTCAAGCGGGAAGACTTTGACATGGATGGGCAGGAAGAGGTCCTGCTCGAACATCCGACCGTCGGGATGGTGGTTCGTCCCGCGGACGGCGGGACAGTCTCCAGCCTGCGTTTCAAACCAGCGCACGTCGAGTTGGTGAACTCCCTGATGCGCCGCCCGGAAGCCTATCATGCCCTGGTGCGGAAGCACGTAGGATCGAAGGAACCCCCCAAAGAAGGGCCCGCTTCCATTCACGATATGGTCTTGAGCAAAGAAGCCAATCTCGAGGCCTTGCTGCGCTACGATCGCTACGCACGACACATGTTCCGGACCTACGTTTTCTCCGCCATGAAAGGCTGGCGCGATTTCAGTTTGCTGCGCCTGGACGAAAGTGAAGTCCTGGCCTGTGGACCCTGGAAACAGTCTGCTGGCCGCACCCTTCCCGGCGTCCTCCGGCTTGAGAACTCGGCGCCTATCCAGCTCGGCGATTGCGTGATGCAAATTGAGGCGCGAAAAACTTTGACCACCAAGGTGCAGGGCGCCACGTGCTGGATCGAATGCAAATCCTCACTTTCTGCCGACCAGCCCTGCCCGGCCAAAACGGCGCTGGGCGTGGAACTGGTCATCAACCTTCTGGCCCCGGCTGCTCCTGACCGTTATTTCACTGCCAACGGAGTGCGGCGGCAACTGGATTTCCGCGGCGAAATTGATTCCTCCAACCTGACATTGGTGGATGAATGGCAACGCGTGAAAATCTCCCTGGACGCCCAGCCAAGACCCCGCTGGTGGATTGTCCCCATTGAGACCATTTCCCAATCGGAACTGGGTTTCGAGCGGGTTTACCAGGGCTCTGCCATTCTCGCCGTATGGAAGATCGACCCAGCTTCGTGGCGAGACGTCACGGGCGTGCTGCGGGTGGAGGTGACTCCTTGGGCCGGACCTGCTCAGGACGACGACAATGGAGCATGAAAGCTTGAAATTTCCGCGCCAGCCTGATAAATTGCATCATCTGGGAGGCTGATAATGGCCATCGCGAAAGAGCTGCTGGAAATTCTTGTCTGCCCGTTGTGTAGGTTGCCGGTTAAACTCACACCCGACGGTCAAGGGCTCAAGTGCGGCCAATGCCGGCGCGTTTACCCCATTAAGGAAGACATCCCGGTAATGCTGATCGATGAAGCCAAGATCGAAGCGGAGTGAAGCCAGGGAGGCGCCCTCCTGGGTTTAAAGTTATGACGCCAGTTCCCCTCCCCCCCGACCTTCCTGCCCATTCCCGAATTCTGGTCATCCGGCTCCGCTCGATTGGCGACATCGTTCTTCTTACCCCTGCCCTACATCTGCTTAAAGCTTGGCGGCCCGACCTATTCGCCTCCGTGCTTGTCGAGCCGCGCTTTCGGGAACTTCTGGAAGGTAATCCGGACGTAGACGAGATTCTCTCCCCTGGCGAAGGTTCCCTCAAAGCAGCCTCGCACCTGAGCGCGGCGCTGGGGCTCCGCCGGAAAAAGTTTGCGGTTTGTATTAACCTCCACGGCGGCCCCACCAGCAGGTTCCTGACCAGGATGTGCGGAGCCCGCACTAAGGTCGGCTTTGAGCACTTCCGCTCGCCGGGTCACTATCAAATCTTAGTCCCCGACGCCCGCATCATCCTGGACCAGCCCACCATCCACACTGCCGAACATCAAGCTTGTGCATTCTTTTGCCTCGGCTTGCCCCGCCAGGAAATCCCGCGCGCCCGGATCTTTGTGAGCGCCGAGCACAAAGCATGGTGGAAACACAGGCGCGCCAGCCTTGGCCTCGCATCTGGCGATGGATACGTCATGATTCACCCCACAGCGCTTTATGCGACCAAGCAATGGGCGGCGGAGAAGTTTGCGCAACTCGCCGCCGCCCTGGAGCGAGAAATGTGCCTCAAGCCCGTTTTTTCTTGTGGCCCTGGTGAAGGTGCAGTCCTCGACGCTATCCAGAATGCTTCAGGTTCTCCTATCCGGCGGCTGGAAAGTATGCGCCTGGGTCAATTCGCTGCTGCCTTGGCTGACACGCGTCTATTCGTTGGGAATGACAGCGGACCCGCGCATATGGCCGCGGCCCTTTCACGGCCCCTCGTAGTTATCTTCGGCTCCTCGAGTTCGACTATTTGGGGACCTTGGCCGCGACACACCTCAAATCCTCCGGCGCAGGTGGTTCAGAACTTTTATGAATGTAACCCTTGCCCCGGCGACCAGTGCTACCGCTTTGATCGCCCGGAGTGTATCCTTTCAGTGAGTCTCGAGCAGGTCAAGTCAGCCGTGGAGACCGTGCTGGCCCAGTCAGCAGGGACCGGTACGGAATAGTGAATAGTAAATTGTGAATGGTGAATTCTAAATTGAATACAGCAGTCAGGGCCCCTGGGCGGGACGCGCAAAGCGAACGGCGCGTCCGCAATTTACCATTTACTATTCACTATTTATAATCCTGCTTGTGACTCGTCACCAGGCAAACGCTGCCTGCAGATCAGAGGCACCATGAACAAACAGCAAATCCGCTTCTCGCGCATTGTTCGAGGATTCCAGGGACGAAGGGTCGCCGTCTTAGGCGATTACATTCTGGATGAATTCCTGCGCGGGGAAGCCCCCCGCATCTCTCCGGAAGCGCCGGTGCCCGTGGTTCTCATTCAGGATCACAACACCGTGAGAGACTATCCGGGGGGCGCAGGGAACGTGGCAGCTAATATCGCCTCACTGGGCGGCAGGCCAATTCCCTACGGGGTCGTCGGCAATGATCAAAGTGGCAAGCGACTGCGGGCGTTGCTTAAGAGTCGAGACATCCCGACCCGCGCGCTCTTTTCCGAACGCCGGCGGATGACACCTCACAAGGTCCGCATCGCTGCCATTCAGCATCAACTCCTGCGTCTGGACTTCGAGAGACCGGAGGCCATAACAAGGAAGACGGCAGAAAAGCTCGCCCGGAATTTCGCGCTTCAGGCGGGACGGCTGGATGCGCTGATTATTTCCGATTATCGTAAAGGAACAGTAACAGGCGAACTCTGCAACCAGGTGAAAGTCCTGGCTCGCCAGCGCCGCATACCGGTGTTTGTGGACCCCAAGCCCGAACACCCGGAGATTTGTCGCCACGCCACCGTGGTCACTCCAAATCTGCACGAGGCGGAATTAATGGCCCACGCACCCCTACGCAATCGGCATGACCTCGAAATCAGTGGGCAACGGTTGCGCGCGGAACTCGACTGCTCCTCTCTCCTCATTACCCGAGGCAGCGAGGGAATGGTGCTCTTTGAGCCGAATAAGGAAGGGCAGGAAATCAAGAGCTTGCCTCGGCCGGTTTACGATGTAACGGGTGCAAGTGATACCGTCCTCGCCACCCTGGCGCTGGCCTTCATTTCCGGAGCCTCCGTGAGAGAAGCCGCAGAACTAGCCAACCTTGCCGCCGGCCGCGTCGTGCTGAAATTCGGCACGGCTCAGATCACTCAAGAAGAACTGCTCGGGGCGGTGGCCGAAGAACAGTGACGAGTGACAAGCAGAATTATGAATAGTGAATGGTGAATAGTGAATGGTGAATTGCGGACGCAGACTTTGCTTTGCGCGCCGCCCTCAGCTCCTCTGACTGCTGCACTTCCTCAATTTAGAATTCACAATTCATAATTTAGTATTCACTATTCAGAAGACTGAATAGGACAGGCCTTTCGTCTTGCGGTCCACGACAATGTCGAGGGGCGGGTCAACGTTGTTAACCTTTATGGTGACGATTACAAGAGACGACCCCTTGGATTTCGTGGCCAGAATCTGAAATTCGCGAATCTTACCGTAGTCTCCCTGTATCCCCCAATCGTGAAGAAAATCCTGGAAAGAATAGGAGGGGCTGGGCTGCCAAAGCCGGTAGGCCTCCTGGAACTTTCCTTGCTCGAGAGTTGTTAGGAAGCGTGTCACCGCGCGCTCCTCGGGATAATTTCGAAAAAAGAAGTAAAGACCTTCGGCAACCAGAAGAATCAAGATGCCAAGGACTATGTACCTCCAGATATGGAGGGGAGGTTTGGGAGGTGGTGCATCCAACAGCGTCATGGGCTTTGCCCTCTCCGATGATTTCTTAGATGGTAGGTGGTATGTGGTAGGTAGGGAACACCCCACATACCACCTACTACCTACCACCTACCGTTCTATTGTATTCGATGCGGGGGAATTCTGAAGAGCAGTTTTGCCAAGCGCCAGAGGTGGACCTCGCAAACCTTCCACACCGGAGCCTTGAGAGGTCAAAGGGTGCGTTGGAAAAGCCAGGTGGCCAAGAGCATGGAAAGAATGGCGAATAGGGCGAGATATGTCAGGTCGCCTGCGATCGCGACCAGTGGGGTGTTCTTGAGCAACAGGGCCTTGAATGCGTGCACGGCGTAGGTGAAGGGATCGACACTCGAAATGACCTGCATCCACTTGGGGAAACCATAGATGGGGTAGACAGCACCGCTGGGGAAGAACAGCAGAGTGTTGAGTACTCCGAAAATCGCGCGAGGCACCAAGGGATCGCTCACCCTCACCATGAAAAGGAACATCATGCTGATCAGGGCGATGGACGTAATCGCGATAAGCAGAAGGAGCTTTAACATGCGGACAGGATCCAGGGGATGCGGGATCCCCGCGATGATCGATCCCAAGGTCGTCAGGACCAACCCCGCCAGGGAGGCCTTGATTGCCCCTGACAAGTTGAAGCCTAGAATCAATTCCGATTTGCTGATCGGCGTCAGAAGATAGCCCTCATGAAGCCCGCGCGCCTTATCGTCAATATAGATGATCCCGCCGCCGATCATCGCCGAAATGTAAATCGCAATAACAATCGAACCCGAAAGCAGGTATTGGATGTAGGGAACGTAAGGGTAAAGCTCCACCACGGAAAGCGTGACTCCGCTGGGCACGCGTGGGTTGAGGCCGCGCTGATTGTAGGCGCCGAGTAAATCCGAGAATGTTCCCTCCAGCGCGTCGACGGCGAAATTATCCGTGTTGTCTTCAATGAGCGCCACCTGCGGCGCGTCCTGCGCCAGAAAACGCCGGGAGAACTCAGGCGGAATGTTGAGGACCGCGTTGATTCTCCCCTCCCGCAAGTCGGTGTTGGCCTTCGCGAGGTCCGTGTAATCGACCGTCCTGAAGGTTCGCGCGTTGGCGGCAATGGCTCCAAACATCTCCCGCAACTTCACCGTGGGGATGCCGCGATCCTGATCGACAATTCCCACTTTCAAATCTTTGATCTTCCCGCCGAAGGCGTAACCCAGGACCACCAACTGCACCAGCGGAAAGAACATGGAGACGATAATCAGGGTGGGACTTCGCATGAACTTGCGCAAATCGCGTTCGATGATTGCCAGAATACGGTTCATAGGAGTGCATCCCTAACGCTTGGCCGGCATGAAGCCGAAGTCGTAGGTCCCCGCTTCCTGCAAGGTATCGCGTAATTGCCTGCCGGTGTAATGCATGAAGACGTCATCCAGGGTGGTGCTCTGGACCGAAAGCGAGGTAATTTCCACATTCGCCAGGCGGGTTGCTTCCATCAACGCCACGGTAGTTTTGGGCCCGTTGTTCGACCCGATGCGGTAAACATGGTCTTCCGCCTTCACGCTCTGCACTTCCGGAAGGTTCTTGAGGGTTTCAGGCCATCCCTCGGGAACTCTTGCAAAGCTGATTTCCAGAATGTTGTTTCCCGGAATCGACGCCTTGAGTTTCAGCGGCGAGTCGAGCGCCACAAGCTTCCCGTGGTCCACAATCGCGATGCGGTCGCAGAGCTTGTCGGCCTCATCCATGTAATGCGTGGTCAGCAGGATCGTGAGGTCACGGCCCTTCTTGAGTTTCATCAGCATTTCCCAAACCCCGATACGCGAAGCGGGGTCGAGGCCTGTGGTGGGTTCATCGAGAAAGAAAATGTTGGGCTCATGGACAAGCCCCCGCGCGATTTCCAGCCTACGCCGCATGCCGCCGGAGAGGTTCTTGACCGGCTTATCGGCCCACTCGAGCAAGTCAACGGCTTCCAGCAGTTCCTTCACCACGCGCCCGCGTCGCTCCCGCGCAACTCCGTAAAGCTTGGCAAAGAAGTTCATGTTCTCGGTCGCGGAAAGGTCCAGGTCGGAAGTCATGGCCTGGGGGATGACTCCAATCGACCTGCGCACTTCATCAGGCTCGCGCACCACATCAAAACCATTGATGATCGCGGTGCCGGAGGTGGGAGGAATCAGCGTGGTGAGCATGCGGATCAAGGTTGACTTGCCTGCTCCGTTGGGACCGAGCAAACCAAAGATTTCCTCGAGCTGCACGTTGAAGCTCACGCTGTCAACCGCGCAAAACGTGCCAAAACATTTCCTGATTTCCAGAACTTCAACCGCGGGCACGAGCTTGTTCCTTTCCAGACCGATTAAACAGTGGTCAGTAGTCAGTGGTCAGTGGTCAGTTGTCAGTAGTCAGTCGTCAGTGGTCAGTTGAAAAAACGGTGTCAGGTGTTGAGGCAATTCTAAATCTTGAATTTGGAATTCTGAATCTTGAATTGCCCTCTCCCTTTCCCGCGTTACCCGCTGCCTCCTGCTTTCCGGGTTCTGCTTTTCCACTCGTCACTCGTCACTCGTCACTTGTCACTGCTCTCCCGTCACTGGTCTGTTGCAAAAACGGTGTCAGGGCAATTCTGAATTGTGAATTGAAGAAGTGCAGCGGTCAGAGACCCTGGGCGCGGCGCGCAAAGCAAGTTCTGCATCCCCAATTCACCATTCATCATTCACTATTCATAATTCTGCTCCTTACTCTTCTCCTGAATCCTGACTCCTGAATCCTGAATCCTGCTCATCACTTCGCCTCCGGCAGCGGGACAATCACGTAGGCCGTCAACCCCGGCCAGAGGCTGCGGTCGCTGTTATCTACCCGCAGACGGAATTCAAAGGTCTTAATGTCGCGCTTGGTCCGGCTGACGTCACGCTGTGTTGCATAGTCAGCGTCCACGCCGCGATAGAAAATTGTGCCTTCGCGCTCGGCTCCTGAAGGCAGGCGCACCGTCATCTTCTCTCCCAAATGGATGCGGTCAATGTAAGTCTCTTCGACATCAACCCGCACCCAGAGATCGTCGGGATTGATGATTTCCAGGATAGGCTGGGCGATGTTCACCACCTCGCCCTGGCGCGCCGGTAGGCTGGCGACGAAGCCCGGGATGGGAGCTCGGATTTCCGTGTAATTGAGACGGACTTGGGCTTTCGACTTCTGTGCCCCCGCAGCCGCCATCTGCCGCCGCATCGAGAGGAGTTCGTCTCGCCGCACCGTGATCTGGTCTTCATTGGAACGGGCGAGGGCTACGGCGGCGCGCTGCACATCCACTTGCTTGCGGAGAGATTCCACGTGGGCCTTCTGCGCCTCATAGGTCGCTCGCGCCTGATCGAGGGATTGAGCTGAAACGATGCTCTGCTTGAACAGGCCTTCGGTTCGTTCCAGGTTGACCCGGTCCAGTTCAAGGTCAGCCTCTGCCTCAGCTTGCTGTGCCTGCATCGATGCCAGCGCTGCCTCTGCCTGCCGGATCTGATCCCGGGTCTGCTTCTCCTGATATTGAAGCGCCGCTTCCGCCTGTTGAACCTGAGCCGCCGTGCCTTGCTCCGAATGCGCATAGAAGGACTTGTCGGCGCGCAATTCCTCCGGTTCAATGACCGCCACAAGCTGCCCGGCCTGTACCGTGTCGCCCTCTTTAACAAGCAGTTGCGCCAGTTGGCCCTGAATCTGCGCGCTTACGATGACGTCGTTGGTGGTGACGATACCCGTAATGACCATGCTGTGCGGTTTGGTCGTGGCTGTATAGTAGGCCACGCTGGCGGCAAGCACCAGCAGAATGAGCGCCAGAATTAGTATTTTGCGCTTCATGGCACCTCGCTCTCCGGATTCTTGAACAACCCGTAGCGGACGAACTTCAGCACCTCTTCCTTTCGCCGGGCCAGATTGGCTTTGGCATATGCGTCTATGCCGCTGATCGCCCGCAACACGGGCGCTGAACTGAAATAGAACACAATCAGAGAGAGCAGCGAAATGGCAGCGTGGGTGCTATCCATACGCCGGAACTCCCCACTCCGCATTCCTCGCTCAATGACCTCGAGAAGCGCTTTCGAGCGCGGCAAGAAGTACTCCCGCGCCAGCCGCGCGAGGGATTTTTGATCCGCCATCAGCATCCGTTGAAACAAGGGCCCGTGATGGCGGTGGGCCCCAATGAAATCGAAATGGAGATTGATATAGCGCAGCAGGAGCGAGCGGGCCGAACCCTCTGAAGAAAGCACTTCCATTGCTTGACGGTTAAAGTCCGCCAGGTAGCCTTCCAGGACTGCTCGGTACAGCCCCTGTTTGCTTCGAAAGTAGTAGTAAAGCAGCGCCTTGTTGACGCCTGCCGCGGCAGCAATGGCCTCCGTGCGGGCCCCTTCCAGCCCTTCGTCCCCAAAGATACGCTCCGCGGCTTCCAATATGGCTTCACGGGTCGCCGCGCTGTTGTGATGGCGCGGGTGGCGAGTTACGAGCCTGTGCGAACTCCGCTTTGGCATTTAACTAACCAGATAGTTAAAATACGATATTGCTCCGTGGTTGTCAAGAAGGGCCACTCGGTTCTTTCCCACCCCCCACGCTTCGGCCTTGTGGTTGGGGCATCCCAGTTTCTCTCGGCTTAGCCGCTCCGGCTTGGCAGGGTACTGAAAATGGATTCGTTTTGTGTTAATTGCTGTAGCACGATCACGAGAAGCAGGCAATAGCGAGAGTCGCGGCAGTTACTAAAGATCGGTCTGTTTGGTTGCGGTGACCAGCCCCGTCACCATCCCCAGCGCTCCGTACCAGAAAGGCCAGTCGAGCTGCTGCTCGACAACGTTTTCCATGCCCAGCTCGCGAAGCCGCTTGGCATAGGCCGTAGTCCACATCAGGTCGGCGATTAATAGTCGTCCGCCTGGCTTGAGAACTCGTACAGCTTCGTCGACGGCTTGGCCTCTGCCCTGATCACCTTTGATGTTATGAATGGTCAGGCTGCTGACGACGAGATCGAATTTGGAATCAGCGAATGGCACCGCCCTCATATCCGCGGTCACCAGTTCACAGCGATTCCGCACGCATTCCGCGTCGAGGTTTCGCCAAGTCGCATCCGGGCTGTTGCCGGACTGGTCCCCAGACCTCCACAGGTCCAACCCGACGGCTCGGCCACGCGGGAGCATCTTGGCAAGCATGCTTAGGATGGCCCCTCGACCGCACCCCATATCGAGACCGTGCTCGTCCCCCCGCAGTGGAAGGCCGTCCAGCAGCTCGGCCCAGACCGCGAACTTTCCCCGACGAGTCGAGTACAGATAGCTCGGGATCGTCTGAAGCAGCAGTAGTCCACTGAGCAGTTCGAAAATCGCCAACACGATGTGGTCTGATCGAGCGTGGATGAGAGCGAAGCACGCAAGAACAAGGCCGGTGGCGCCCATGGCCACGAGTCCCGCAACCGCTGTACGACCACCGTCGAGACCGTAGTCGCCGTGGTGCTCTCTAAGTCCGGATCGAACACTTGAACTCATTTCAAAATCGTATGGAGCAAATTGGTTTTGCAACGGCCGCTCTGGTTTGAAAGCGAGCTAGCGAACGTGAATCGCGCGATCAGCCGTCCCCTGGCACTGTTCACTTCGGGCTCCCCCTCCCAAAGCCATCCACGTACTGCAACATCAGCCCATTGCACAGGGTTTTGAAACCGTTTCTAGTCCCCTTTTTCCGACGGACCACGGACAACGGACAAGCCACACACTACCTCTGCGGCGTGTACTCGTACCGCGTGCGTGTCTTGTCGCGGTGGCGTTCGAGGGCCAGATCGATGAGCCGGTCAAGCAGCTTGGGGTAGGGGACGCCACTGGCCTCCCAGAGCTTTGGATACATGCTGATGGAAGTGAATCCGGGAATGGTGTTGATTTCCAGCACGAAGATTTTTCCGCTCTTGCGGTCCAGCACGAAGTCCACGCGGCCCATGCCTGCGCAGTCGATGGCTTGGAAGGCCCGGACCGCCAACTCCTGGACGCGTTTGGTCTGGCGGGAGCTGAGGCGGGCGGGAATCACCAGCTCGGAGCCTTCCTTGATATACTTCGCCTCGTAGTCGTAAAACTCGTTGACGGGGATAATCTCCCCAGGCACCGAGGCTTCCGGGCTATCGTTTCCCAACACCGCGCACTCGATCTCCCGCGCGTCGACGGCCTTCTCCACAAGGATCTTGCGGTCGTATTGCGCGGCCAAGTCCATGGCGGCTTGGAGCTCTCGCGGCTTGTGCACCTTGGTGATCCCCACGGATGACCCCAAGTTGGCAGGCTTAACGAACAGCGGGTAGCGCAGCCGTTTCTCAATCCTCTTCCGAACCCCTGCGGGGTCATGCTCCCAATCCCTCCGCAGCACCAATTCCCAGGGAACGACGGGCAATCCGGCATCGCGGAAGAGTCGCTTCATGACGTCTTTATCCATGCCCGCAGAGGAAGCCAGGACTCCCGCACCCACGTAAGGAAAGTCTGCGAGCTCGAGTAACCCCTGAATAGTTCCATCCTCCCCAAATGTGCCGTGGAGCACGGGGAAAATGACGTCCACTTCCGGGCGAGCATTTGGAGCAGGGGATGACTTGGCCAGGGCAAGAAGTTTCGGGCCGGTCGGATCAACCGACGGCGTGACCGCCCTGCCTTCCTCGAGCACAGTTTGTAAGGGTGCCGCTTGCTCTGCCCCGCCGATCACTGCCGCCTCGGGCAAGAGTTTGAACGCTCCGGACCCCACCCGCCATCGGCCTTGGCGCGTGATGCCGACCGGCACCACCTCATACTTCGCCGGGTCAAGCGCCCTCATCACTGAAGCGGCGGAAGTCAGTGAGACTTCGTGCTCACCAGAGCGTCCACCAAAAAGGACTCCCAAGCGGATTTTCTTTTTCACAGAATCTTCTTCCCAAGCGCGGAGCTGACCAACCCGACGCCCAGTATCGCCGTCTTATTCATGACATCAAGGATGGGATTAATCTCCACCAGTTCGAAAGCCAGCATTTTCCTGCTGTCGGCGACCATTTCCATTGCCAGATGAGCCTCGCGGTACGTGATGCCGCCACGGACGGGCGTGCCGACGCCCGGCGCCTCATCCGGGTCTACCACGTCCGCGTCGAAAGAGACGACGAAACCTGCAGTCCCATGGCTGGCAAGTGCAATGCTCTTCTCCATGACCGAACGCATCCCCAGTTCGTCGATTGCCCGCATCGTGAACACATGGATGCCCGACTTTTTCACGTGCCGCCGCTCGCGGCTGTCCAGAGCGCGCGCTCCAATCAGGACGCACTTTTGGGGCGGGATTTTGGGCAAGTAGCCGAAAATCTTGCTCAGCGATTCCGGACCATGACCCAAGTTTGCAGCCAGCGGCATGCCGTGAACATTGCCGCTGGGGCTGCTTCCCGGCGTGTTCATGTCAGCGTGGGCGTCAATCCAAAGGCAACCGACGGACTGCTGCCTGTCATGGTAAAACTTGGAGACACCTGCCTGCGTGCCGACGGCTACGGAATGGTCGCCGCCCAGCGAGAGAGGGAAATAACCCGCCCCCAGGGTTTGGTAGACACGCTGCGCCACTTCCTGCGAGGTCTCAGCAATTTCCTTCAAGTATTTCGCTCGCCGGTCACCAAAGTGCTGCTCCTCCGGCAACCTGACATGGATGTTTCCGGCGTCCTCCACCTGATGCCCCAGGTCCTTCAGCGCCTGGTTAAGCCCCGCGGCGCGCACCGCCGACGGGCCCATGTCCACTCCCCGGCGTTCTTGCCCCAGGTCGAGCGGAACGCCCAAAATGCGAATCTTCACAGGCCTGCCCCCAGAACCGAATGCGCAACAACAACTTGCCAACTCATATCATAACTGATGAGACGAAGTCCTTCTCTTCAAAGACGTGGCAATGACCGTCCCCAGGCGGCCCGGGGTTCTTTCTCATGGTTTCTTCCCCTTTCTCCGGCGCTCGAAATACTCCGCCGGAGGAAGAACCAGAACGCCCCCGAGGCGGCGGCCGAAATGGGGGCCGAAATGCCGCTTGTCTGCGGTGAGTAAGTGCGTGGCTTGGGCCTGGATGGCCGCCTGGAGAATAGCAGGATGCAGCGGTCCGCCTTCAGGCGTGCGCGTCGGTGTCGCCGGTGGGACTGTGTACATACTCCCAGCCGAAGCGTCCTTTGATACAGAGGTTTCCCCTTGTGATGTCGTGGTCCAAGGGCGAAGTGGCTTTGACGATCCTGTTATCTTGAACGTGAAGTCTGATGGTGCATCCCACCCCGCAGTAAGGGCAGATGGTATCGGTGCTGGTCTGCCTCGACTCATCCCATGTTCCGGCTTGCCGCATTTCATATTCATTGGAAAACATGAGCGCCCCCGTGGGGCACACTCCGATGCAGTTGCCGCAGTATACACAGGCAGACTCCGTTAACGGCACAGCATATTCAGTCGAAATGCGCGCATCGAAGCCCCGGCCGGCGACGGCAATGGCAAACGTGTTCTGAGCTCCCGTGCCACAGGCCTGTACGCACTTATAGCAAAGGATGCACTTGCTGTAGTCGCGCATGTAGAGCTCGTTGTCGATCTTGGCCGGCTGCGCCACTGTAACGGCATGCGATCCATCCGTCGGGGTGTGGCACCCCGGGAGCGCCGCATCCCGATCAGCCCGTGGCGCAGCGCAAGGACCGAATCTCTCCGCATGAGCACCGTAATGGACCATATACGCCTGAATCTGCGGCGCCGTCGAGATGTCGATGGACGAGCCCAGGAACTCCAGGACCAGCCGTCGACTGAGCCGCACCCGCTCCGTGTCCGTTCTCACTACCATGCCCGGCTCCACTTTGCGCGAACAGGCAGGGACAAGCGGACGCGAGCCCTCGACCTCGACCACGCACATTCGGCACACATTGACCGGGGTGAGAGTCTCGAGAAAGCAGAGAGTCGGCGTGTCGATCCCGAGTTGTCGAGTCGCTTCGAGAAGTGGCGTTCCTTCAGGAACCGAAACTTTGCGGCCGTCGATGGTAAGGTCCACCTTCTTCCGCCGCGGAGCGAGTGGGATCACCGGCAGCGGACCGGGCGGCATAGGTATGATACCTGGCATAGGATGAGGTGGAAGGTTGGAGGGCATCGTATCCTGCCTTTGTTGGTCGCTCATGGAGTTCGCTCCTCGGATGCTTTGAAAGTGCTAAGCGGCTGTCACGAAATAACTGTTACATCGTTCGCTTTTCGACCCCCTCACCCGCTCCCTCTCCCCCAAGGAGGAGAGGGCAGTAAATTCAAATATTCCATGACAACATCTAAGGGGCCGGCTGCTGGAACAATTGCCAGCGGCGTAAAGCTGACTCGACTGCGCTGGAAGCCGTTTGCCCTAACCCGCAAATCGAGCTGTCCCGCATCACCTGCCCTATCTCGCTCAAGCGCAAGAGCTCTTCATCCACCGAGCCGAGCGGATGGCCGCTGAGCAGGCGTTCGAGCGCCTCCTCCTGCCTTACAGCGCCGATGCGGCAAGGAACGCACTGGCCGCAAGATTCATCGCGGAAGAATGCTGCGATGCGCAGCAGGATCTTCCGCAGGTCGATGCTATCATCAAATAGCATAATTACGCCGGAGCCGAGCGCGGCGCCGATGGCCCGTGTGCCCTCAAAGGTGAGCGGCGTGTCGAGTTCTTGCGGCGACACCACGGTGCCCGCCGCACCACCCAGCAGCACGGCCTGGAGGCGCCCGTTCCCCCCCACTCCGCCGGCGAGTTCGATGATTTCTCGCAGCGTCGTCCCGAACGGAGCTTCATACACACCTGGTCGGACCACGTGGCCCGAGACGCAAAAGAGCTTGGAACCAGTCGAGCTAGGTGTGCCCACAGCCGCGAACCCTTCGCTACCTTCCCGCACGATCTCGAGTACATTGATCAGCGTCTCGACGTTGTTCACCACGGTGGGTTTTCCGAAGAGTCCTGCCTGGGTCGGGAAGGGTGGCTTGCTGCGAGGTTCCCCCCGGTAACCCTCGATGGAATTAAACAGCGCGGTCTCTTCTCCACAGATGTAGGCTCCGGCTCCCTTGTACATCTGAATGTCGAAACGAAGGCCCTGGCCGAGAATATTGCTGCCCAGGAAGCCTCGGCGGTGGGCAATCTCGATGGCCTGTTCGAGCCGCTGGGCGGCCAGGGGATACTCGCCTCGGACATAGAGGAAGCTTTGCTCGCAGCCGGTCGCGAACCCTGCGATGGTCATCGCCTCGATGAGCGCGAAAGGATCGCCCTCCATCACGATACGGTCCTTAAACGTGCCCGGCTCGGACTCATCTGCATTGCACACCAGATAGCGCGGACGATTCGCCGGGTCCCATTTTCTCCCGGCCGGAAACGCTGCACCACCGCGGCCCACGAGCTTGGAGGCAACCACTTCGCGCACCACCCAATCCCAACCCATCGCCAACGCCGCGCGCAGCGCCTCGTAACCACCATGTACACGATAATCGTCCAGGCTTCCGGGATCGCTGCGGCCGATACGGCGCAATAGCCGGAGTCCTGGCTGTCCGGCCTGCGGCACGGAAATCTCCGCGCGAAAGGAGTCCGGCGTTGTCTCGAGGGGTTCCTGTCTCCCACCGCACAGAACGTCGATGAGGGTCGCGGCTTCGGCCGGAGCAATGACCTTTTCCCATGGCCGCTCTCCAGCAACAGACAATAAAGCTGCCGGCGCTCGCTCGCACAACCCCAGACAGGAGGTGCGCAACCAAGTTGTTTTACCATCCGGGCCGGGCGACCCGGCAGGACCCAGTGCCCGCTCCAAATTCTCGCAGAGACATTGGGCGCCTCGAGTCTGGCAGGCGATGTCATCGCAAACATAGAGGACCCGGGGCGGGCGTGGCGTGGTCGAAAACAAGCTGTAAAAACTTGCGACGCCGAAGGCCTCAGCCGGCGGGATGTCGAGCCTCGCGCTGACATAGTTCAGCGCACCGGGACTGATCCAGCCCACCCGCCTTTGGATGGCATGCAGAACCGGAAGCAACAGGTGACGCCGCGCCCGGTCGGTATGCCCTCCGAACGCGAATCGCCCCTCCAGTTCTATGTGACGCTGGCCGCCACTCCATCCGGACTCGGCCTTCCCCAAGACCGAATCGACGGCCTCACGCTCTTCGAGCGTCGGCTCATCTGCGGTCACATGAATATCCAATTTGGCCTCCTTCCTTCGACGATTGCCGATTGCTGATTGCCGATTGAAAAAGCGGTGTGGCGAATTGCTCGGCTGTCAATCGGCAATCGACAGTCGAAAATTGGCAATACTAGCCGTCCTCGTCTGTGCTACCGTGCCCCCACCTCCAAAGTCGGAAGTTTATCAATACGGATGGCCGCAGCCTTGTATTCCGCCGTGCCCGACTTCGAATCCACAGCATCAATAGTCAGGAAGTTAGTCGGCACCTCGTCCGGGTGGTTGTAAGAGAGGAAGACAAGGCCGGGCCGCAGCGAGGTGTCATATCGAACACAGGCCTCCACTGCCCCCCGGCGTGAGCTAATGCGGACGCGTTCTCCATCGGCTACGGCGTACTTTGCCCCGTCCTCGGGGGAAAGCTCGAGCGCCTCCTGCCGGCGCAGGGGCGACCGGTAACTCGCTGTCTGAACTCCGGTGTTGTAGCTATCCAGACGCCGTCCGGTGGTCAGCCGGATCGGGTAGTTGTCATCAAGAACGTCAACCGGTGGATCAAATTCAACCACGCTGAACTGTGCCCTCGGCCCTATAAGCGGCTCCTGCCAGAGGCGGCTGTGGAGGAACATCTCCCCCGGATGGGACTCGTCATAACAAGGCCACTGGATTCCGCCCAGGGCTTCCAAACGATCGTAACTCATCCCTGCATTCATCGGGCTAAGCTTCCGGACCTCATTCCAGACGTCTTCCGCGCTGGGACGACCCCAATCGTGACCCAGGCGCCTGGCAAGCTCGCAAACGATGTCCATATCGTCACGCGCGCCTGGAGGCGGCTCAACGGCCTTGCGCACGCGCTGGACTCGCCGCTCGCTGTTAGTGACTGTCCCCTCGGATTCACACCAGCCTGCGGCGGCCGGCAACACCACATGCGCCAGCTCTGCGGTCGCGGTCAGGAAGATGTCCTGCACGACGAAGAAATCCAATCCGCTCAGCAAGCGCTCACAACGGTGCTGATCGGCCTCCGAATGAACGGGATTCTCGCCCAGGCAATACACTGTTTTCAATTCGCCGCGCTCCATGGCCTGGAACATCCCGCTCAGATTAAGCCCTCGTTTTGGAGGTATCTTCACGTTCCAGGCGCGTTCGAAGTTGGCGCGTAGCTCGTCGTTCTCGACATGTTGGAATCCGGGTAATCGGTCGGGCAGGGCGCCCATGTCGCCCCCGCCTTGCACATTGTTCTGGCCCCGAAGAGGACAAATGCCAGAACCGTATCGGCCGACATGTCCGGTGAGCAAGGCCAGATTGATCAGGGAGAGCACATTATCAACGGCATTATGGTGCTCGGTGATGCCCAGCGTCCAGCATAACTGCGCCCGGTGTGCTCGCGCATAGGCATGAGCGAGATCGCGAATCAGATTCCCCGGCACGCCCGTCACGTGCTCCGCGTACTCGAGAGTGAAGCGTTGGACATGCGCTTGATAGGCGTCAAACCCGGCGGTGGCCCGCTTGATAAAGGTCCGGTTCTCCAATCCCGAAGCGATGATTTCCCGGCCGACGGCGTTGGCCAAGACGATGTCCGAGCCTACGTCGGGCCCAAGCCAGACGTCCGCCCAACGCGCCGAATCGCTCCGGCGTGGATCGACGACCCAGAGCCGGGCGCCCTTGTGAATTCCCTTCAGTACGTGGTGAAAGAAGATAGGATGGGCCTCACGAGCGTTCGACCCCCAAAGCACGATCAGGTCCGTATCCTCGGCCTCAAGATACGAGCTGGTACCGCCACCCCAACCAAAAACCGCCGTCAGACCGACGACGCTGGGGGCGTGTCAAGTGCGGTTGCAACTGTCGACGTTGTTCGTGCCCATCACCACTCTGGCAAATTTCTGGGCCAGGAAGTTCAGCTCGTTGGTGGTCTTCGAGCAACTGAAAATGCCGAAAGCCTTCGGGCCGTATTTCTCTACCGAGCCGCGAAAGCCGGCGGCAGTGCGGTCAAGGGCTTCTTCCCAGCTTGTGGGCCGTAAGTGGCCATGGTCACGAACTAGTGGAGTAGTAAGTCTGGGTTTGCCGGAACTTGCCATCGAATGCCACCTCCTCTTCTTGCGTTGTACGCGCGCTACTGAAAGCCCTAATTCCCCCTGTCGTGAAACATGCGGTGAGCCTCGCAGACAACGCGTACTACTGGTGTCATCTGCGAGACAGGGGGTTGCAAGTCGCAGTCATTCCCGCGAAAGCGGGAATCCACTCCGCAAACCTTCGGAAATGCGCTGTCCACGGACTGGATTCCCGCTTTCGCGGGAATGACTGGCGTTTCGCAAGGGATCCCACCCAAATGACACCGCTACGCAACGGCGTCACGATACGGATCTCGCCTCGATTGCATCCAGGATGCTGCCGACCGCCGCGAGGAGATCGGGATCTTGCACCGCGATCCCACGGCGGGAGGCCCGGCGCAGGGCAAGACTCTCCGGAAGACAAGCCAGGACCTTCAGACCGGCCATGCCCTGTTCGATCAGTTCTCGCTCTTCGGGATCGCGAACCTTGTTGCCCACGACAAACAGGCGAGAGAGGCCGATGTCTGCGGCCAAATCCTGAATTCGATGGGCTGTTTCCAGGGAAGATTGGCTGGGTTCGACCACGATCAAGAGAGCATCGGCTCCTCTTGCCGTCGCTCGCCCCAAATGTTCGAGCCCGGCCTCGCAATCCATGAATACCCATTCTGAGCGCTCCAGCATGACGTGCTGGAGCAGGTTCCGAAGGAAAGCACTTTGCGGGCAAGCACAGCCTCCGCCCCCCTGGCTGATACTGCCCATCACCAGGAGGCGAACGCCATGGTCTTCAAAAGAGAACCGCTCCGGAATATCGTCCACGCGAGGATTGAGCCGGAAGAATCCCTCCATCGATCCGAGACGCTCCTCGATCAAATCCTTCATCCCGACTAAGGCTGGCGGGGCAGAGGGAAAACCGAGGGCCAGATGGAGGTTAGGATTTGGATCGGCGTCGATGACCAAAACCGGATGTCCCCGTGCAGCCGCCTGCCGGGCCAATAAGGCCGTCAATGTGGTTTTGCCGACTCCGCCTTTGCCGCTGAGCGCGATTTTCATGATGACGTTTCCCGGCCTGCACAGCCAGGAGTGGCTGTGCCACTGGTGGCACAGGCACTCTTGCCTGTGCCTAATGCTTCTCTCGCGCCTGGACCAATCGTTCGCACAACATGCCACCAAGATGCGCCAGCATCTCCAGGTGGTGGTAATGGCTGGCGGACTTGTCGAACAGGACCTGCGCCGAGTCAGGGAACTCTCCTCCTCCTGACCAGTAAACCACGGCCAGGGGTATTCGGGGCAGCGCCCAGAAGCGAAACGCAGCGTCCCCCATCTCTAGATGTTCTCCTCCCAGTTTCTTTGCGATAGCACGGAAATCTTCCGGGTTTTCGCGAAAGCTCCTCACCAGCAGGTTTCCGCTGTAGGACTGAAAGGCCTGCTCATAGAAGGAGCCATGAGGTAAGTTGCGCAACGAGACCCACGCGTTCTCTAAAGGCGTGCCATCCGCCAGGAGGAGGTACTGAAGAATTAAGCCCTGGAACGGCCCGGGGCAAGGCTGGCCTTCCTTCTCGCGAACCGCCAAGTCCGGCCATGCTATCAGGTAGGAGCGATCCCAGAAGCGGACCTCGAGGCGAGTCTCCCCCGCTACGACTTCACACGTTGCACCCGACCACCGGGCCACTTCCGCAGGGTCGCGTCCCCGGAGCGCCTCTTGCGTCTCCTGCAACTGCTTTTCAAGGCTGGCAGCCCAAGTCGGATTCACTCGCATGGATTCGCCGCTAACCTGAATTCACGGGGAATATAGCCCTCTCCCTTGGGGAGAGGGTGGCGAGCGGAGCGAGCCGGGAGAGGGGTGACTTCGTCATGTTCGCTCATCTGATCCCTCCTCGGCGTGCAACCGACCCCTCACCCGTCCCGCGCCGGCTGGTGAAAACGCCGGTCGCGGGACACCCTCTCCCCAGGGGAGAGGGCTTCCACTTTCTACATTCTCCCCTCTCCCGACGAGAGAGCAAAGACCCAATTCCGTGGCATTTTCCTCGGGAAATGGGCAGACCGGTCAATTAAGCGCCCACCGATACACCCTGCCAAGTTTTGTTGGGGGTGTACATGGGAGGCGCAAGCTTCAGTTCCGCGCGCTTTCGATCCAGGTGCTCGATGATCTGGGCAGCAGCCTTGACTGGGTCGGCTTCGAAGAAGAATTTCCCGCCCAGCATCTCTTCCACATCGTCGGTGAGGAACTTGTGCACAGCACGGCTGCCCAACACCGGGTGCGGGGTGCCGAAGTGAGTCATCACGCCGGAGGCCACAAAGTAGAACCCAATGGCCACAGCCTTTTCCGACATCCACTCGGGCGCCGACCCAGCCACCGGGAGTTGGGAAAAATCCTCTCCCAGACCCCCCTCACTCACGATCTCAATAAGCGTGGTGAGGATGCGGGAATTGTCCACACAAGCCCCGACGTGCAAGACGGGAGGGATTCCCACGGTTTCACAAATCTCTCTCAATCCGGGTCCAGCGCTCTCAAAGGCCGCTTCGGGACGGAGCAAGCCGCACTTGGCATCCGCGATGGCGGCGCAGCCTGTGCTGACGATCAACACGTCGTTCTTGAGCAGTTCCCGAGTGAGTGTGAGGTGTGCCCAGTCATGGAGCGTATTCGGGTTGTTGCATCCCACGATCCCCACCGCGCCTCGCAGTCGCCCGTCGATGACGGCGTCGTTCAGGGGACGGAAGGTGCCACGATAGCGGCCTCCCAGGAACCGAGAGACCGATTCCGTGGTAAAGCCGGCGATCAAGTCCGAGCGGTGCTCGGGGATTGTCACCTTGCGCGGGTCACGCCGGGAATAATTCTCCACCGCCCGCCCCACGATCTCCTTCGCAACTTCCAGCGCCCGCTCTTCATCGAAGTCAATCTGTTCAACCCCGGGCATTTTGGCTTTGGGCGAGGTTGAGACCAGTTTCGTATGGAAGCAACTGGTCAGACTGGCCAGGGACGGCATGACGCACTGCACATCGACCACCATGAGATCGACCGCACCGGTAATGATGGCCAGCTCCTGCTGTAGGAAATTCCCTGCCACCGGTATACCGTGGCGCATCAAGATTTCGTTGGCGGTGCAGCAAATCCCGGCAATATTGATTCCCTTGGCGCCTTGCATCTCGGCCATCTTCAGAAGTTCCGGATCGCGGCTGGCAGCCACGATCATCTCCGAGAGGACGGGCTCATGGCCATGCACCACGATATTGACGGCGTCCTTCCTCAGAACACCCAGATTGACCGCGGCGCGCAGGGGTTGGGGAGAGCGAAAGAGGACGTCCTGCAAATCGGTAGCGATCATGGAACCGCCCCAGCCATCCGCCAGCGAAGCACGGAATCCCTGCATGAGGATGTTCCGATAGTCCGTGTCGACTCCCATGGTGCTGCGGTGCATGATCTCGACGATCTCTCGGTCGATTCCGCGCGGGCTGATCCCAAACTTGCGCCAAAGCTCCTGGCGCCGGGCAGGGGCCCGCGAAAGTAGGGCGAGCTCACCCTCCTGCTGACCAAACATGTGAAGAGCATGCTCTCCCACGGCCTTGGCTAGCTCCGCATCACTGAGCCCATGGGGAGCAACGCCAAAATCGGCTGCGATTTTGCGCAGCTTAACGGGATCCTTGAGGGCATAGCCGCCCTTTCCCTCTGCTGCCAAAAGAAGCGTATGGACTACATCGCGCCCGTGATCGGAGTGGGCAGCCGATCCACCCGCAACCATGCGCACCAGGTTGCGGGCCACAATCGTATCCGCATCCGCGCCACAAGTGCCTCGGCGCGGCTCGCCGCCGAACGGATCGATACGGCAGGGTCCCATATTGCAAATTCGGCAACAAACCCCGAGCTGACCAAAGCCGCATTGCGGCTGCTGTTCCTCCCAACGGTCCCAAGCCGTCTCGAGTCTCTGCTCGTGGGCATGCTCAAGCATTTCCTGTGTAGCACGATCAACGCTCTTTTGATTCATGGCAACCTCGTTTTCAGTGTGCAGTAGGCAGTAGGCAGAAGGCGGAACCCTAAGCTCCTTCGAACGCTCCCCACCACATCTCTGGTCTGCATGTCTTCTCCGTGACCTCTGTAGCACTAATTTGTAACACCTTCGCGGCGCGCGAAGATTTCTTCTCGATCCAGTGATGCCTCCGTGTCCTCTGTGGCCGGAGGAACTTTAACACGGAGGCCACTGAGATGCTCCGGGCTCTCTGTGTTGGTCTTTGAGGCTCGGAGAACACGGAGAATCTCGTTTTGGTTGCGCCAACCATGCCGCGCTGTACCACATTTGCCGAATTTCTTCTCGGGCCGCGAATGGCCCAACCATCGCTGGTCCTGGCGTACTGCCTACTGCCTTCTGCCTACCGGCTTGCTTTTATGCCGCCGCAGCCGCAGTGCCAGAGTCTGCTCTCTGGCGATAAGCTTTTAAGTAGGCATCGCTGTAAATCTCCATGCCGAGCAGGAGCTCAGCCGTGGCCACGGCCTGCCGCAGCTCCTCGTCGCAGACATCCAGGATCGCCGCATCCACGCCCATCGCCATTGCCATGACCATGAAGGTGCGATTGATGAGTTTGCGCTCTTCCGCTTTGGAGGAAACGTTGCTCAGGCCGATGGAAATGTGGCATGGCGGATCGGAAAGCATGGTCAACTGCTGAATGGCATTGAGCACATTCTTGGGCTGGTCCTGCATGAATTTAACCGGCATGACGATCGGGTCGAGATAGATGTCGGTCGGAGAGAGACCGGCTTCTACCGCCGCCGCGAAGATCTTGCCGCCCAACTCCAGCCGTCGGTCCACGTCCTGGGGGCTTCCTCTCTCATCCATCACCACGCCGATGATCCCCGCCTTGTATTCGGACGCCAGCTCGAGAAGCGGGATGAGCTTACTATCTTCAGCGGTGGTACTGTTAAGAATCACCGCACGCTCCCCAACCGTGTCTCGATAGGCTTTCAGCCCTACGCGGAACATGTCGGCGCGGGGGCAGTCAAGCGAGAGCGGCAGGGTTGTGGATTCCGCCGTTGCTTGAACCAGCCAGGCATAATCTTCCAGCTTGCGCGACGCTGCCCCCATGTTTACATCCAGGTAATCAGCGCCGCCTGCAACCTGCTTGGCGACGCGATCGTGAATCACGGTTTTGTCATGTTGCTGAATTGCCCGGCCCACGTCCTTGAAGGAACCGTTGATACGCTCACCGATCAATATGATGCCCATAGATTTTCCTCCTTCAGCAGGTTGCTGAAAAAACCCTGATCAGTGCCCCGGAAGGGCGGGGCTTTAGCCCCGCCGTACCGACACCTTACATATGGATTATTGAAAATGTTGGGACGCGCTTGGCGGCGGGGCTAAAGCCCCGCCCTTCCGGAACGCGTCGCAACACTTTTTCAGCAGCCTTTTAAGCCGCAGCCGCGCTAACCAATGCTCCGGTCAGTTCGGCGATGGTTTTCTTGACGGCACAAACTGCCTCGGGATGACGCAGAATGAGAAGATCGCCTCCCGCCAGCAGGCAAGCAACGGCGGTTCCGGCCTCCCAGAGTGGCGCCCGCTGGCGCAGCGGACCCCAATCGGGAACCTCTTCCTCTGAAACCCGAGCCTCTTTGACGCCCCAAGCCTCGATCCCGATATCACAGAGGATCGGTTGCGACAGCATCCTATCCCCCTTCAAACCAGCTAGCCGGCCCCGCTCCATTACCGAATAGATGTACTCCAAACCATATCCAAGGGCTGCACAGGTGGGGTAAATCACAATGTTTTCCACCGGGAAGCCCATGTCCTGGGCGAGTATGTTCACCTGCTTGGCCATGTTGATGTCGCACGGGGATTCCGCAATGAGCTTGTGTTTGTACGCGGTGCACACCGCAGTCAGAGTCTTGTAATTGTCGTCGGTGATGCTTCCGAGCAGGCAATTTTCTCCGGCTGCTGCCTCCGCCACTGCCGGGAATACCTCGTTATCCTTGTCGGCATTCCCCGTACCCCAGATGATCAAGGGAGCCGGGATTCCCTGTAGAACCGCCTTTACCGTTTGGGCTGCTTCGGCGGGAGAGCGGTTGCCGTGTTCAGGGAGACAGCCGTCCAGGCGCAGGCAAATCAAGTCGGCCCCCAATTCGAGGCACTTCCGTGCCCAGCGCACTGGATCTTGCAGAGCATCGCCAAATGGCTCCTTTAACAGGTCCGGCCACTCTTGCGGGTAGATGTCGCAAATCTCCATGGCGACGGCGGGCCTGCCGCACTGTCCCTCAAAATCCAAAAAAGGGAGTGTCGCTGATCCTCCGATGGTGACCGTAAAAGCTCGAGTTCCCCCAGTGGCTTGGGTTGCCCCAATGGTCACTGCATTGACTCGTCCTCCCCAGGTTTTTTTCGCGTCTGGAACCATTTGCTCTCCTCCTCAAGCACTGAACAGTTAGGGGCTGTCACGAAATAACTGTTACACCGTTTGCCGCGTGACCCCCTCACCCGGCCCCACAGGACGGGGCCACCCTCTCCCCCAAGGGGGAGAGGGCCAGTAAACTCAACTCAACTCTCCCCTCGTCCCCTTGGGGGAGAGGGGGTTCTTCGGTCCCGCTCTGCGGGATGGAACAGTTATTCCATGACAACGCCATATCTCATCCCCCGTGATCTGTCCTCACAGCCGTCTCTTTCGAACTTTGAAGCGCGGCAGCCGTGGGTGACAGAGCCGCCCCCAGGATTTCTCGCAGGGCTCTTCGGGCTGCTGAATCCGCCGCCAATTGGGTCAACGGTTCTCCCTCCCGGCTGAGCTGGCGCAAGCGGCTGTCCGAGGGGACCACACCGAGCAACTCGAGGCCCGTCCCTTGCGCCTTGGCCTCGTTCCGAGCCACCTCGGTAGGATCCACGTCGTTGAGGACCAGATATTGCTTTCCGATGCGCAATGCCAACTTCTCAGTCAGTTCGTGAACCCTGAAGGCCGCCTGAAGGGAAACCGGCAGGCCGTTGCTGACAATCAGAAGCACATCGACGTCCTGGGTCGTGCACCTGGATAAATGCTCGAGGCCCGCCTCGTTATCCATCACCACGTAGCGATACGCACCACGCAGGCGGTCAATGCATCGCCGCAAAACGTTGTTGACCGCACAATAGCAGCGCGGTCCCTCGCCTGCACCCATCACCAGCAGATCGACTCCGCGCCCCTCCCACAGGCATTCTTGAATCCCCATCTCCAGATAGTCATCTTTGGTTACCCCGGGTGGAAGTTTGCGGATATGGTCCAGTAGCTCATCGCGCAGTTCGCTGATGGTTTTTTCCACCTGGCACCCCAGCACATAACCCAGATTTGGGTTGGGATCGGCATCCACGGCCAAAACCGGCCCCTCCCCGCGTTCGATGAGGGTTTGAATCAGCAATGCCGCCAGGGTGGTCTTGCCGGTGCCGCCTTTGCCGGCCACGGCCAAGGTGAATGCCATCTAGATATAAGCCTCCACTTCTTGCGAATGCTTCACGGACTGAAACCTGCTCAGATCGGTGTGCGGAATGAAGCGCGCCGCCAGAAACTCATCGTAGTAATTTGGGTAATTGATAAGATCGTAGTACGTGACCGCCTCAGCAATTGCATGCAGTTCTTGCCATGCATCCTCGGACAGCAAGCCCAGGTCAGCGCCCAGAATCGATGTATTCCCGGCAAACTGAATCTTCTCCAACGGCAAGTCCGGTATCAACCCAATGGCGAGCGCCTTCTCCCGGTCCAGGTAATTTCCGAATCCACCCGCGATGTAGACTCGCTCGACCTCCCGAAAGTCGAGCCCAATGGCCCGCGCCAGGACCTCGGTACCTGCGTAAATAGCCGCTTTGGCGCTCAGCAGGTTGGACAGGTCGGCCTGGGTTATCACGATATCCTGGCCGGTTTCCGAACGGGAGGCCGGTACCAGTACGAACTCCAACATGCCGTCCCGCTCGCGCACGCGCTCGCTCTTGCCGGGCGCCAGATGCCCCGAGCGGTCAATGAATCCCACCTTGTACAACTCGGCGATCAGGTCAATCAACCCGGACCCACAGATACCCCGCGGACGGCCGTTGCCCACTGTCCGGTAATGAACCGCTCCCTCGGGACTAATCTCCACCCGTTCGATGGCGCCGTGCATAGCCTTCATCCCATGTTTCACGCCCGAACCTTCAAAGGCGGGACCCGCCGAGGCGGAACAAGCAATGGTCCATTCACTATTCCCTACTGCGATCTCGCCGTTGGTGCCGACATCGACCAGCATCTGCACCTTTTTCGAACGTCGCAACCCCACCGCGAATATGCCCGCCGTCACATCGCCCCCAACCCATCCTCCAATACTGGGGATCGTGTACAGCAGCCCTCGGGCATTGATGTGGATACCGACTTCTACGGCTCGAACGGGTGGTGTGGCGGCGGAGGCGGGTATATAGGGCGTCTTGTGAATCGCGGTCGGATCCAAGCCCAGTAACAGGTGCGTCATGGTGGTGTTGCCGGCACAGTTAATGGCCGCTATGTCGCTCAGGGCAATGTTATTGCGTTGCACCAGGGCCGAAATCAACCCGTTGATATCACCTACCACCGCCTTCTGCAGCTCATCCAATCCCCCCGGGGCGCCGGCATGGATGATGCGTCGCGTCACCTCGTCACCCCAGGCGCGCTGGGAGTTGTACACCGCCTCGGCATCCATTCTCTCGGTCGTATCCAGATCGAGCAGGTGGGCTACGACTGTCGATGTTCCCACATCCACCGCAATGCCCAGATTTCGACGCGCGGCGTCACCCGGCTCCACCTGGAGCACTTCCAAAGTACCTCCACGCCAGCCTAGCGTGACGGTCACTTTCCAGTCCGCCTCGCGCAGCAGTCTGGGCAAAGTTCGCAGCACTTTGAGCCCCAGTTGCATGATAGGCGCGGGGCGCCGGCGGCGAATCCCCCGAAACAGCCTGGACTGATCGGAGAGGCTGTCGTCCAGGCTGGGACGTGGCAGTTCGAGGTAGAGCTTGCGAGTCAGAGGGGCAGGGCGGACCTCGATTTCCCCTCCTACCGGGTGCAGGGCGCGAAACCGCTGGGCGTCAACGTCGATGAGGATCTGGGCAGCCTCGGCACGGGATTCGGGGGGTATTTCCAACTCGACGTCGCCGACCACCTTGGTTTGGCAAGCCAGGACGTAGCCGCGCCGGATCTCCTCCCGGCTGAGCAGGCTGGTGGGCTGGGCGGTCACATTCCCCTGCCTGACGACCACCCGGCATTTTCCGCACAGCCCGTCGCCCCCGCAGGAGCTCGCCAGATCTACACCGGCAATCTTGGCCGCGTCCAGCAGGGTCGTCTCCAGAGGCACACGAACGCGCTCACCTTCCGGCCAGAAGGTGACCTGTACTTTCCCCTCCTTTGGGATCGCGCCTGATCCTACACTCATCCGCCCACCTGCGATCTCCACTCGGTCTTCAGAAAGTTAGGTATTCCCGCCGCTTCTTCCGGGCCGACCACCACCTCGCAGCCCGCTTCATCCTCGAGTTCACCTTTCAGCACCGCCACCAGCCCCGGGATGATCAACTTCTTGTGCCGCACCTGAGTCAGTATCCCCGAAGCCTTGACCGCCTTGGCGATCGTCTCACCGGTCAGCTTGTCATCGGCGTAAGAATTCAGAACTCCCAGTCCACCCGTTTCCACGGCGGTGATGTAGGCCGGTATCTTGCTATTCTCCACCTCGCCCTCCACGGTGAAGTACGTCAGTGCGAAGTTGGTGGTGACCAGCACCGGGGAATCCGGACCAGCCTCACCCACCTTGTACACCTTTGCCTCGACAGCGTTGGGCACCTGCGGATCCGTAAAGATGTTGAACCGGGCCGTAAGCACGGGAAGGAGCTGCCAGGCTTGCTTGCCGCGCATGACCACGATGGAAGCGTACTTGCACTCATAAATAATGGCCTGGAGGGCTTCTTGCACCGCGTCCTGCGCTGTGGTAAGGACTATCACGGGGTAACCGAGCGGCCGGAAGTTCTTTTCCAGAGCCAGACGTCGCAACTGGGTCAGGCAGGCCAGACCTTCGCCCACGCGTCCAACGGCAGGCGCCAAGACCAAGTCTCCCACACCGGTTTGTTTGATCTTAGTGGTCAGGTCCGCTAGTTCCTCCAGGGTTTCCCCCTTGACAGCCAGCGGTACCCGGTACTTGGCGCTGAGCTGCGCCATTTGCTGGTAGTTGCTCTTATCCGCTGCATAGACGAGCGGTCGGCGTTCGGCCAGGACCTCGAGGGCGCCAGCCATTGCCGGCAGATCGCTGCTCATCAGGACCGCCGGCAGTTCCGTAGACTCGCGGATCAGCTTCGCCGCAGCCAGGAAAGACTTGCCATCACCCGCCTGCTCGAGGGCGATCAGCTCGACATTGACGGGCTTTCCGCTACGTATGAATTTCAAATGGTGGATTGAGTTGATTTCTGCGGCAACGTCGTCCGTGTCCCTGATCCGAATAGCCAGGGCGGTAGGATGGTGGAACTTTTCTTCGTGGCGGAACAGCACCGTCTCGCCTCCCATCTGAACCGCTCGGGGACCTGCGCCGAGCGTCACCGTGCGCATAGGGGGCGCGGCCGATTCGGCCAGTTCCCGCTTAGCATCCTCGGACACGTACGGGCATGCCTCCAAGGCTACCTTCTTAGCCGCAACCTGCATGGCGAACGCCATGCAAGTGGGAAAATTGCACTCTCCACAGTTCGTCTTAGGCAACAGTTTGTAAATGCCGATTCCTGTGAGCTTCGCCATGCTTGCTCCCCCTCCGTTGTAGGGGCAACCCTTGTGGTTGCCCGAGGGCGGCCACGAGGGCCGCCCCTACTTTTCAGCCCAGGACAGATGCCATCGCCAGGGCTGGGTGATCCACTTTTTGCAGAAACTCCACCAATTCGTCGACCGAGACAGCGTCCTTCTCGGTAGCAATCTTATCCAGCAGGTCGGGTTGCCCCATTTCCTCGAGCCGCTTTTCCAACCGGTCCAGCATTTCATCCTTGAGTTCCTGGGGCATCCAAACCACTCGTTGCAGTCCACCCTCAGCGGAGATGAATTTCTCGCTGACCACATACATCCTGCCCACGCCCAAGAAGCCGGGGGTCTGCACTCCACCACCCACCTCACCGGCCATGGTCGAGAAGGTCATGCCAATAGGGGTCATCCCCTGGAATTCACGGTTGACCACCATCACCCCGTTGGTCTCCGGCAAGACGGCGACCAGGCACTCGAAACACCCGCAACTGGTCTGCGGATCTTCCATGATCGAGTACATCGTCACCCTCTGAAGGTGCCCATTGGAAGCCTTGGCCACGTATTGGTTGACTCCTGCCCAAACTCCCAGCGCCGGTTCCAGGCAGCTTCCTTTCGCAATCGGCTGGTTGGGCCCGTGCGAATCCATCTCGAATGCCGCCCGGCAGTCCAACCAGGTATAGGCCCCGCACAAACCGAGGCGTTGCGGTGTGACAACGCAAACATGGTTGGGCGCATAACTCTGGCACAGAATGCAACTGTAGAAACGGTCCACATCTTCGTCTTTCATCCCGGCCATTCGCTCATCGCGCTTGCCATAGGCCTGTCGAGCCTCCCGCAACGCTTCCTGCATTCGTTCCGCATCGGTAAAGATGGTGACCTGCACTTTGTCCACGATGCCGGAGAACTCATCCTTGTATTTGTGAACCAGCAACTCGCCCAAGTGTTTCAACCGGAAACCCTTCTGGTAGGCTTCCTTGCTGACACGGATCCAGGGGATGTCACGCTGGCCGATGTGCATGATGCCGCTGGCGCAACTGACAAACTTGTGGATGCGCCGCTCCAGCACGCTCTCGAAGTCCTCGTGGAAGTTGCGACCGGCTACTTCCACGACGGTCCCCAACGGCATGGCCTTGCCCGGCTCAGCCTGATCGATGTCAGGACCGATCAACACCACTTTCCCATCCTCGACTTGGTCCATGGGTCTCTTGCGCAAGTATTCAAAGGCCGTGGAGTATTTACCTCCGAACTCCACCTGGAGGTTCTCCTTGCGCACCCGCTCGCCCTCAAACGCGGCACCATAGGCGATGGGGATGGGGATCTTGGAGATCTTGAGTTTGAGTCCGCGCACCTCGACCGCTTTGGGCACGATGCGCTCCAGCGGTACGCCCGAGACCACATGCTCGTAAGTGCAAATACCGCGCGGCAGAATTTGCGGGATGGCAGAATCGGCAATCACCGGGAAGCCAAAGTTGATAGCGCCCGCAGCCGTAGCGTATTTCTGATCTGTGAGCAACTGCTCCGCTGGCGCCTCCGGGTCGGTGCCCAGCGCCAGCACAAAGGCAAAGACGCGCTCCTTGTTGTAAAGAAGGATCTGACGCGCCCCCTCAATATCGCCCGGCTTGACCCCGCCGAAAGTCATGGCGGCACGCGAGGCAAAGTTAAGGGCATAGACGGCAGCACTCATCTCCTTGCCGTAAGGCACGAGGTAAGTGTCCCAGCCCATCTCGACGCCCTCTTCCGCCAACTGCTCCGCCATCGATCTGCCATTGCTGCTTCCAGCCATGAAAACCAGGATGCTCTTCTCCTGGAGTTCACGCGCCAGGGCCACGGCTTGCTGATTGGTGGGCAGGGCGCCTACACAGGCAGCAAATCCCGGCATGCGGCCGTCCACCAGCTTGATGCCCTGGGTACGCAAGATGGAGTCGTCCGTAAACCCGATGAACGGGGGCGTTGGACGGTATTGAGGATCGAGATACTTGAGCGCCTCGATGATCTCTTCGGCGACCAACGTGGCAATTCCCGCATCGAGCGCCGAGCCCAGATAAGGAAGCCAGAGGCTTTCGCTCGGCACCTCGGGGAGCAGGATCTGCATCTCCTCCAGTGCCTCCTGGCAGTCTTTCAACCTTTCAACCTTTTTCCCCAGCATGGCCAGGATCAGCGGCAGATAGTAGCCCGTATTGGGATACGCGATGCGTGCTTCCGGGCCGCGCTGCTTAATGGCCTCACTTAATCGCTGCTGCGCCAGTGTCATGTAGTAGTGCGCGCCACGAATGGCGGCTGTGGCAATAATCTTGGACATGGTTCACACCCCCACCGTTTCAACCAACTCTTGCATTTCGGGCTCATCGAACCGCTCACGGTTTTCTGCAATAAAGGGAAGAAGGAAACCGAGATCGAGTCGGGGTCCGAGCAGATCATCCCGGATGGCGGAAACGTTCACGCGCTTTTCCATCAGGATTTTGAGCAGCCCCGCTCGCTCGATGTCCCCCATCACCACAAATCCCACAATAGTGTCGTCTTTGAGGAAAACCTTCCAGTAAACAGTCGGGGAAGGCCGATCTTCGATGGTCGAGTCATGTTCTCCGGATCGACCGCCCAGTGGACCTGGGGTAAGGACCGCCAAGCCTGCGGAAATCACGGGCAGGCGGAAGAACTGAACCGAATTCATGCGCGTGGAACCCCGATAGGGAACCCTCTCACCCAACATGTTCAAGGCGGCGATGCGGCCTTGTTCCACCGCGCAGGGCCACAGCGCATTGATCCACGACTCCCCGCGTACGACATCCATGGCCTGAACGACATCGCCGGCAGCGTAGACATTCTCGACGCTGGTCGCGAGGTATTTGTCGACCACAACTCCGTAATCCACCCGGATGGGCGTGCCCTCGGCCAGTTCGAGGTTGGGATCGACTCCTTTGCCCACCATCACCAGTTGGCAGGGGAAGACCTCGCCCGAAGCAGTTTCCACGCCTTCAATTCGATCCTTTCCGAGAATGGCGGCGGGCTTGACTCCGGTGATGGTTGGCACGCCATGCTGCTCGAAGAGGTCCTGGAAGAAACGTGCCGAACTCGCGTCCAGCATTTGCGAAAGCACTTGGCGGGAGCTGACCAACATTGTCACTTCTACTCCTCGCTCCCGCAGGCCGGCAGCAGCCTTCAGACCAACGAGTCCCGCACCCAGCACCACCGCCTTTTTAACCTCGGCCAGCCTGGGAAGAATTCCTTCCACATCAGAAAGATGGCGGAGACCGAAAACCCCGTCCTTTTTCATCCCTTCGGCCCTCGGAAAACGCGCCGAAGCGCCGGTGGCCAGGAGCAGCTTGTCATAAGGGACGGGCGGACCGTGCTCGACCTCAACCTGGCACTTCTCGAGATCGAGCGCCAAGGCCCTGTCCAACACCAACGAAATATTCATCCGTTCGAAGAAATCCCGGGGACGATAAAGAAGACCCTCCTCGGTCAGGTGACCGGCCAGGTAATAGGACAGCAGGGGGCGGGAGTAAACCAGTCTCTCGTCGGAGATCACCACGATTTCCGCGGCCGGGTCGCGTTGTCGGATGGTCTCAGCGGCGCTTACCCCGGCTGCTGACGCGCCAACAATAACGTATCGCATTGCACCTCCTTACCTGGTTCAGCGGGTTACTGTCTCCTGCATGAAGGGCCGCTCCACCGGCTGAGCCAATACCAGCCGGAATTCCTCGAACGTCCCCACCACCAGCGCTGCGGTCGGACAAGCCTCCACGCAGGCATAACGGGCTCGTCCTTGACGGTCGGCTCGATCGGGACAAAGATCACACTTGAGGGCCGTCTCCAGGGGCGTGATGGCCCCATAGGGGCAGGCCATCACACACATCCAGCACCCCACACAACGGGAAACCGTGCAGATGGTCTCGCCCTTCTCCTTGTGCATCGCTCCGCTGATACAGGCATCAACACACGGCGCCGGATTACAGTGGTGGCACCCGAGCGAGACGGCCCGCCCACCCATGCCTGCACGGAACAGTTCACTTCCCACCACGTGCACGGCGCGTCGTGGACGAACGGACTCACCGTTCAAGATCACTGACCAAAGGTGTTTTGAATGGGAATGTTCGATAGCGCAAGCTAACTCACAGGCATGGCAACCTACGCACTTTCGCGGGTCACAAAACAGACGTTCCATCGCGCCTCCCCGGGTGAATCGAGTAACGCCAACCGTACGCTACCTGCCCCTGCTGAGGATTCAGCCAACCGTTCTGGGGTCCGGTTCACATCATCCTCCTAAATCTGACAGTCGCTTTGCACGAAGTTTCGTAAGGGAACTGAGAAGGCGGGAGAGCAACTCGCGGAACAGGAAGGACCGGCTTCCGGTACACTCCCTCGGGGATGCCCTTGGACCGCAATTCCTCTTTGGCAAGCAGCTCACTTTTCTGTCGGAACAAACGCTGGCGGAGGCCGCCGGCGTAGTCCGCATGGACCTCAGCGGCGTTCAATTCGGCTCGGATGCCGATGCAACCAACCTGCAGCACGATCCGCTCGTGAAGAGCCATTATCGCTCTCCTGGTCAGAGCCTCCGAACAAACGCGTCTTACCCGGAAGCCCACCGAGCCGCACACTGTATGCCTTTACAGGCGGCTTGGTCAAGCTGCTTTTGCAGGGGGGCGCGCGCCCTTGAAGTGAGGTCCTGCATGGTTTTGCCCCTTAGGGCCCCGCGTCTTGCTGTACATGCTCCCCCGCAGCCTGTTCTAGAGCATGCGTGATGCCAACCCAACCCCGACCTGCGCCGCTGCTGACGGAGCGGACATTTTGAGAATGATTGCAAGCTCCTAGCGCCCAACCCGCACGTTGATGTGGAGTTGCCGTCAAGGATGTGCCTGCTCATGGGGGGCCGCGCAGACAGGGAAATGCCCCACAAGTGGTGGATTTTTCGCCGTGTTATGGGCTTTGATGGGGGGTTTTTGCCCTGAGAAGGCGGTTCGTTTTGAGCGCCTGAAAAAGCTAACTGCTTTATTTTCAGCAGAGTCTTCGGTTCGTTCCGTCTAAATAGTATCTTTTTTGCATTCGGTGCCCATTTTCCGCCCCCGCCGGGGCGATTTCGAAGCTCCCTCACGCGCTCTGTGGCGGCGTTCTCCATAGGTCAACTATAATAGGCTATTACAATTGCAGCCTCGTGTCAAGAGCAAAAGGGCAGGATTCAGGAGTCAGGATTCAGGATTCAGGAAACACTGGTGGTGGTCCTGTTCGCTCGTTTCCTGACTCCTGAATCCTGAATCCTGACTCCGACTTTTCATGATCCAAAGACCGCCGACAGCGCCACACTGAAGCCGGGCAACAGGTCAACATTGTCCAGCGACTGGCTCTCGTCGCGTACCTCGATGTGCTCACCCGGCCTGTAAAGATACGCAAGCTGTGCCTCAGGATACAAGACCCAAACCGCGCGTGCCCCTGCGGCAAGATACTGCTGAGCCTTGCGTGCGAGGTCATCAGGCTTGTCCGAAGGTGAGGCGATTTCGATGGCAAGGTCGGGCGCGCCTTGCGGTCGCTGATACGGAAGCAAACAGCTTTCAGCAAATAGCGCAGAGTTGTTTTTTGGCTCTGCGGCTGTTTGTTGTCGCGCCACGGACTCCCGCGGCCTCAGTCAGCTTCATTGCCTGCCGACGGTCGCCCCTTTCTTTCTCTGCTCATCCCGATCCTCTGTTCCCGGGACTCTAACTGTTCCGCATCACTCTTTCCAATCTGTCCCGCATCTTGTGTTGTCGCCACGCGAAAGCCCCTGGCGCGGGCCAGATCAGACACGACCACATTAACGTCTTCTGCGGGTTACGCAGAAATCGCCTTCTGATGTGCGCGATCTGCAAAGCAGCCTGTTCCTTTTTCTTCTAAGCCCCCACCCCATGATGCGCCTGATTCGCCTGAACCCTGAATCCTGTTTTTCGAGGACGTAGCACGTGACAGCCAAAACCTGACCTCAACGCCTCCGACCGCTTCCGAGGCCGCAGAGGTCAAAAAGCGATGTCGGTGCCAGCCGCGAGAGGGATATAATGCTCCGAGTGAAACGAGGCAGAGCCTTGCGCATACTCGTTATTGTCGCGGCTGCGGCCGCGCCGCTAGCAGTGACAGGCTGGTACTTGGCTGATCGAGCTGCCGAAAACGCGGCTAAGGCTTTGGCCAAGGGTCTCGGTCGGGGTTCCGAGCTGAGTGTTGCGCTGAAGGGCGCGTGGGGCCGGATTCTGCTTGAGGGTGTATCAACGGATCAACTGGCCGACGTTCGGCCAGGAGGAAGTCTGGCATCGCTGCTGAATGACAGTAACTCGGGCGTCAGCGCTGAGGGCCTTTTGGACGCGTATCACAAGGATCCTGGGAAGTTCAAGCGTTACGCCGAGGTGTCCGATACCTGGTTTCACGCCCTGACAGTCGCCGACGCGGTTCAGCGCCTCGCGACAAATGCCCCCGTACCGTCCACCAGCGTTTTCATGACCGCCTTTGCTCCGCAATACAGGCTCGATGCCTGGGGGCATCCGTTTTGTATTTTCAAGGGAACGGACCAGACAGCGATTGTCAGCGCCGGTCCGGAGGCGCAGGGCTTTACGAGTTGCAACGAAGTAAGAGTGACACGCGCCCAAATCGATCGCCTGCCAGTAGTTCCCATTACACGTCAACCCTCTGGGGCGTTGATTATGGTGTTCAAGCGCCACGCGATTGCCAATCCGAACTAAAGCGTGATCAACCCTGTTTCGGCTTCGCGACTGTGGAAGGTAGCAATTTCTATATTTGGTTTGCGTAGCGAGGTCCGGAGCCGCCTGATGAGCCATCACCTCATAATGTCTGCGAATCTTCGTGTGTCCAACAGTGGTCCCGCACGACGGGTTGCGGGCGATTCCATACATGGAGTCCGCATGGCTGATCCCACACTGCGGGACATCGCAAACCCCGGCATGTCTGCAACGCCCGCGATCGAAGACGCGTAACCCGACCGCCTGCACCAAGCCGCGTCACTCACCCTGCTGCCTGACTTCGCGTTACACCGGCAAGTCACACTGCTGCACAACCGGACTCTGTCAAAAAGGTAAGCTGGCAGGGGTCAGCGGAGGCTGGATTCGGAGGTCACACTTATGGGTCAAGCCTCCTCCATCGGACCCCAGCTTGACAAGGAGACCAGAGCCCGTTGCCACCACTGAAAGCAGTATGGGGCAGCATTCGGGATGCGCTTACTGCACCCGCCGAGCCTGATCACCCGTAGGCGGCGGAGGTGGCGCAACCATCAAGCCCAGGCCCTGAAGCAACATTACCGTACGCTGCGCCGCTCCGCGCCAGACGAGTTGGCAACCCTCGCCCTGGCAGTTCTGTACGTAGACGTCGCCGCCAGAGTACTCCAGGCTGCAATTCTTGAAGGTGCAGTTGACGAAGACCCCGTCGTCAAGAACCAAGTGCTGGTTTTCGAAGAGCTTGTTTTCGTGTCGAGTCATCAGAGAACGAGGCTACCACTACCTTGCAGTTGCGGCAAGCTCACGATTAACGTTGTACGGCGCCATCTCAGGTCAGTACGCCAGAGAAGAGCTGAACCTCCTGAGAAGAGGTTCCCTTCCTGCCCACGTTCTTTCGTCCAAGCCGTTCCCTTCCTCCCCCGTTCACCCATGACGAGTGGGCAGGGTCAGGCGGCGAGGCCAGCCGGACTCGCAACCGCCAACGTCACCCGTTTGGGTGGATAAAGGGAGGCCTGCACGCGCGTCTTGAGCCGTTGCAGGGCTTCCGCGTGAAGTTGTGAAACACGCGATTCATCCACTTCGAGCCGGGCGGCAATCTGTTTCATAGTAAGATCCTGCTGATAGTAGAGGGTCACAATCAGCCTTTCACGTTCGGGGAGACGGGCCAGGGCATAGTTGAAGAGATCGCGCTGCTCGCGGCGATAACAGAGCTCGAAGGGATCTTGTTGTAGCGCCGCCATCCTACCCTCTTCTCCCACCGGCAGCTTACCTGCCATTGCCGCTGTCTCACGGCGCTGCCATCCGTCAAATCCCAGGGCGTGGATTTCTCGCGCCCAGCGGTGCCATGCCTTGAGGCTAAGGCCTAAGGCTTGCGCAATTTCTTCATCTTTCACTGGGCGACCCAGAATTGCTTCCAACTCGCGATAGGTGCTCTCCACTCTTCTCGCCCGCCTCCGCATGTCGCGGCTGGCAGGGTCGAGAGTTCGCAGGGCGTCCAGGATACCCCCACGAATCCGATGTCGGGCGTAACTTTCAATCTTCACCTTCCTTGAGGGATCGAATTTCCGCAGCGCATCAACCAGTCCTAAGGTCCCCGCCCCCACAAGATCATCCATCTCCACATGAGCGGGCAAGTGTTGCCGCATCTCGAACGCCACTCGCTTGACCAGCGGGGCCATCGCCAGTAACAAGTTATGACCTTCCGGTTCCTGTTTTCCGCAGGTTTCTCCACTTTGCACACGGGGCGGGTGTGGGCGTATCCGTGAGGTGCGCAGTGCATCCCCTGGCGAAATTTGAACTCGGTGTTGGCGTTGCAGCCGATTGCCGCTCTCGACCACTCCCACTTGCGTTGCCATATGAGACCCCTCTCGCTCCGCCGCGCGCCACGGGAGGACTGCCTTGGCCTGGATTGCGTCTTGAGGCGGATTCCCAAGGCAGCTTTTGGTCTTGACCGACACCCCACCACAGGCGTAGAGCCTTCGGCCCTTCGCGACCCTCACGCTTTCTTTGTTCGTGAGTTCGTGGCGCTGCGATTAGGAATTGCAAATCCAGTGCCAGCCCTTTGCGGCCAGGGATAAATCCGCTTGGCGAATTCTGCTCTCCAGCCTGGCGGAGCAAGATGGGGTCAGCGTGTTTACAGTGGTAGGCTTACAAGTGGCCTAGCGTCATCGCCGGTTTCGGATCGGCGACCCTTATTAACCGACGACGTTTCAATAGGATGGCCGGCTAGGAGGATTCCAGGAAGGAAAGGAAGTAGTGGGCCTAGACCTACCCTGGCACGCTATGACGCCGTACCAGGGGGCAGCAGTTTGATGCCCAGGTTCCTTTCCGAGGCGCCGTGGAAATTCGCGCCAGGCTCGCCTTCAGTTCCAAATTGGAAGGGTTTTGGATTAGCCCGACTTTCGCAGTTGGGAGCGATTTTCATCTGACTTTTGGCTTTCCTGCCGGATAAGTTCTTGGCGATGAATGCGCACTTGTTTCAGGTCGTTGTAGTGTAGACCTACCCCCTTCCCAATC